>JAZRDM010000046.1:0-45746 GCA_045660265.1 Candidatus Scatosoma sp.
ACTTGCTTTCAAGGTTACTTTGTTCAAGTACTTTGAAAAATTAACGGAAATTACCTTTCATTTGCTTGTTTGTCAAATAAAATCTCATTTCTTTCTTATTCCATTTTTAATCTGCTTTTTGCTAAGCTACAGCTTAGCGCCACCGCCGTTTTGACGTTAGCCTATCTATAATATCAAATAGACTTACTTTTGTCAAGCGTTTTTTATAGATTTTTTAAAAAATTTTTAAATTTTTTGAAAATCTTTTATTTTTGTCGCTCTCTCGCGGACAGCTTGTATATAATATCACTTTGTTTTAATATTGTCAAACGTTTTTTTGACATTTTTTGAAAAATTTTCAACTTTTTTATATTTTTTTATAAAACACGTTTTTCTCTTTACGCGCGTGCGCGCACCTATATATATTATATAAGGGAAATAAAAACTGCCCGTCGGCAAAACACCGCGGACAGTTTTACTTGTTTTATTTTTTTAATTCAAATACTTTTCCTTTCCAAAGCAAGTAGATGATATCTAAAATCCAACCGATTGTAGCACCAATAGGAATCCAAAGGATACCGAGAATCAAGTTAGGTAAATCTCCTCTGCAAATACGATACACACCGTACGCGATACCATCAATTGCAGGAAGCGCCAATAAAATCTTAACAATTAAAGGAAGCGAGTTCATCCATTTTCTAAAAGCAGCCATTTTTTATACCTCCAATTTTATTCTATCTTTATTATATTACAAGTTTTCGCTTTTGTCAATCCCCAAATTTTCTTTTTCGTCTGTTTCCTTTTCTATTTCATCAGAAGGTTCTTCTACAGATTCTTCTAGACTTTTCTCATCAAAATCTTCCTTAGGAGCCGTCTTTTGCTTACAGAGCAACACCCCGCCGTAACAAAGAAAAGCACACAAAGCAACCACGACACCCCAGCCAAACGACACCCACGCTGCAACCGGGAAAACCGCCACTACAAATAAGCACGCTAAAATTGTTAAGGCTATTTGTATTTTTAAAATCATCTTACATCCTCCCGTCAAAGCTTTCGACAATATCTAAAAATTCTTCTATACGGTATAAATCCTCCGGCGTGTAATAATCGATATAAATACGCCCTTTTTTGTCGTTCCCTATCAGCGAAACTTTGGTGCGGAAGACACCGCGCATACGTTCAACCAAAGCTTTTAATTCTGCACTTTTCGCCGCCTGTTTCGCTTCTTTTTCTTGTTGTAAAATTTCCGGAGGCGTTAAATATGCCTTTACCGCACGCTCCATTTCTCGAACGGAATACCCGCGCGCAATACATTCGCAAGCAAACGCATATTGCTTTTCCTTCTCTACTTTTACTAGCGTGCGAGCATGCCCCGCGGAAATCTTCCCGCTTTCTACAAGCCCAACCACTTCAGGCGAAAGTGTTAAAAGACGCATAGTGTTTGCAACCGCCGGACGAGAAACGCCTATCAATGAAGAAATATCTTCTTGCGTTAACCCAAGATCCGTCAGCTTACTCATAATATACGCCGCGTCCATTGCCCCCAAAGATTTATCTTTTAATTTTTCCGTTAAAGAAAATACCTCTGCATTCTTTTCGGTAAATTTATAAATTTTTGCCGTTACTTCGCCAACACCCAACTCTACACAAGCACAAAAATCACGTTCGGACGAAAGCAATTTATACCGTCCATTGTTGAGCGCATTAACCGCAAAGCTCGGCGCGCCATTCAACATGATATACGCCGCGCGAGCGCGCAAATCCTTTTCGTCGTAATCCGCTCTTGTCGCTTCCGTGTCGATTAACGTAACCGGAATTGCCATATCTTTACTCTCTAAATTAAACGCTTTTATTCTTTTTACTCGCATTTTTATCCCTTTTCGTTTGATACATGGTAGGCACGTATATTCTTCAACGCGCACCTACTCCCTCTCTTGTTAGCAAACGAAGCCCTTGAGAAAATTCAAGGACTTCGCCGTTAAATTATTCGTTTTTATCCGCCTCATTAGCCTCAGGCATTTCTTCCGTTTCCGTTTTTACAATATGGTCTGCTTGCGGTTCAGTCGATCTCGCAAATGGGTTCCCGCTATGCGCAAACTCATTGTTTTCCATATAAGCAATCACCTCATTGTAAGACGCGCCCTTCATTAACATAGCCACTTCTTCCGTGTAGATAGTTTCTTTTTCTACCAACACCCTCGACATATTATCCAAAATAGAACGGTTTTCCGTTAAGAGCTTAACCGCACGTTCGTGCGCAGAAGCAATTAAACGACGAATTTCGTTATCAATGGTCGCCGCTGTTTCTTGCGAATATCCGCCACGGCTTTGGTTGCCATATTCCATGCCCATAAATACAGGCTGATCGGAATCGTACGCCACAAGCCCAAGTTTTTCACTCATACCCCATTGCGTAACCATTCTGCGCGCAATCGCAGAAACGTGTTGTAAGTCGGCACTTGCACCCGTCGTAACGTCGTGAATTACCAATTCTTCCGCAACGCGTCCGCCAAGACTCATACAAATATTGTCAATCAATTTGTTATACGAAACGTCGTTATCGTCCGTTTCCGGTCTGGTCATAGTATATCCTGCCGCTCTGCCGCGAGGAATAATGGATACTTCGTGAACAGGATCGCAGTGCTTGCAAAGACAAGCTAAAACAGCATGCCCAGCTTCATGATACGCCGTGCAGCGTTTATCCGATTCGGTAACAACACGGCTCTTTTTCTGAGGCCCCATCAATACTTTATTGATGCCGTCGTACAATTCCAAGTTTCCAATCAGCTTTTTGCCTGCGCGAGCAGCCAAAATCGCCGCTTCGTTTAACAAGTTTGCAAGTTCTGCACCCGAGAACCCCGCTGTAATACGCGCAACCGTTTTAAAGTTGACGTCGGGGGACATAGGTTTGTTTCTTGCGTGAACTTTTAAAATTTGTTCTCTGCCTTTTACATCGGGAAGATTCACGTTAATACGTCTGTCAAATCTGCCCGGACGAAGAAGCGCGGGGTCGAGGATATCTTCACGGTTCGTTGCCGCCATTACGATAATCCCTTCGTTCGTTTCAAAGCCATCCATCTGCACGAGAATTTGGTTAAGCGTTTGTTCGCGTTCGTCGTGTCCGCCGCCAAGACCTGCGCCGCGGCGTCTGCCCACAGCGTCAATTTCGTCAATGAAAATAATACAAGGCTGGCTCTTTTTCGCCATTTCAAACAAATCGCGCACACGGGACGCACCCACGCCGACATACATTTCTACGAAATCCGAACCAGATACCGAGAAGAAAGGAACACCCGCTTCCCCTGCAACAGCTTTTGCAAATAACGTTTTACCCGTTCCCGGAGGGCCTACAAGTAAGACCCCCGAAGGAATTCTTGCGCCAAGGTCAGAGAATTTTTTAGGAGCTTTTAAGAAGTCTACCACTTCTTGCAATTCTTCCTTCTCTTCTTCTGCGCCTGCAACGTCGGAGAAACGTACCTTCAAATTGCTTTGTACATGCGCTTTGGTTTTGCCAATGCTCATTGCCTTGCCGCCACCGCCAGCTGCACTACGCATAATAAAATAGAATACTACGCCAACTAACAATACCCCAAACAAAGGGAAAATATTCGACCAAATACTGCCTGCATTCGGATCAGCGAATTCAATCGAAAGATTTTTAACCGTTTCCAAAACATTTCCATCTGAATCCATAAAATAATCTTTCATAAACGCAGAATATGCTTCGTAGTTATAAATACTCGGCCCAACCGCATTGATTTTTTCACCGCTCGTTGTTACGGCAGACCAGTTATATGCGTCGATATACAATTCTTTAAAATCGCCTTTGCCGAGCATTTGTAAAAATTCTTTAAAATCTTTTGTTTGCGCGGCAGTGATAACGTCGGAAAGCAAGAAAGCAATCAATGCAATCCCTGCAATACCAAGCAATATCCAAAAAAGCGCCTTTGATTTCTTGTTCAAAATGATAACTCCTTTTTGTTTTACATTATTATATACTATTTATAAACGCTTCATCCCGTTTATAAACGGTTTCGTGAAAAAATTTCCCGTGAAACAATACTATTTTACCATATTTTCTAGTTTTTTACAAGCGTTTGATTTTATTCTTTTTAACCTTTATAAAACATTTGACAAATCATCACAAAACAGACACCTATTTTCATTGAATCAAGCATGCTTATTGTTCACAATACAATAAAGTTATCCACATTGTCCACATTTTTTGAATTGTTTGCATTTTTATGAAAGTGTATAACTTATCCACAAAATAGCCGTATTTTGTACCGTTTTTTTGATTTTTTGGATATTTTTATAAAAAATTGCGTATTTTTATCCACATTCTTCAATTTTGCCTGTGGAAACCCGCTTAGTTGTCCACATTGCTGTTGATAACTTTTTTATACAAAAAATACCCCTTTTCCGCATGAAAAAGGGGCGTTTTTTGTTAAGTAAGTTTTTTATTAGCCGATTATTAAACCCGCAACAATCTGCAAAGGATTGTTATGGTAAATCATATGTGCGAAGATAGACGAGTCAATCATAGACGTCAACCCTTCGATAGGCAAGAAGGAAATTAACATAAACAATGCGCCGACAATCAACGCGCCTTGAACAACACCTAATACAAAGCCAAGTAATTTATCTACCGCATTTAAAATACCGATTACGCCAATGATGCTGATAATGATATTTTTTACGATACCAAGCGCAAGCTTCGCAGCGATAAAGATAATGATACCTGCAACGATAAACATAACGAAATCGGTTACAGGGGTTGCTAATTGCATTGCAATCGTCGTGTTTGCAGGAACGTCCACGCCGTACGCATCAACGATAAGATCGATAACGAACGCAGGCAATTTTCCTTCCAAGCTCGCCGCCAAACCTTGTTTAGAAACGTCTGTGTTTAATCCTTCTATTCCCGATAAAAAGTCGACTACACCACCGCGAATCGTATTCGACAACCCGAACAATCCGCCCGTTGCATCTACAAGAATCTTTGCTAAAAATACCGCCGCTACCAAAGCAACAATGGTTGTAAGTAATCCAAAAACGCTTTCGATAAAGCCTTTTTTCGCCGCCGTAATTGCGCAAATAAGCAAAACCACAACAACGATAACGTCAAAAATTACGCCAAGACCGATACTGCCGCCCGCTGCGCTGCTGACGCTGTTAATAACAGTTTCTGCTTCACCCATTTTATATAACCTCCAAACTATTTTTTATCCGTTCTCTATTTGTTTATACTAAATAGTTCTTTTATTATATCATATATACTTACAAATTTCAAGTATTATTAAAAAAATTAACAAAAATTTTTTCTATCCGCCCACGCGTATATTTTTTATACAGACGGCAATAATTTATCTATTAGTATTGATAAAGGATTGTATAAGCAGAGTTTATGGAATATTCGTTTCACCTTTATAACAAGCTAGCGGTTGATGGAATCAGTATGGCATTACACACAATTTTACAAAGGAATACTATGGAGAAAAAAGACAAAAGCAACGGGGCAGGTATGCAACGAATACCCAAAAACAACGAAACTTCCCCCATTTTTCCTATCGTGGTTTGCGTAGGCAGCGACCTTGCTATCGGGGATAGTTTAGGGCCGATTGTCGGCTCGATGCTGCGCTATAAAACGCAAGGGTTGCATTCCTTTATTTACGGAACGCTCTCTTCTCCCGTAACGGCAAAGGAGATAAAATATCTTCGTTCGCATTTAAAACATACGCATAAATACCAGCCGATTATCGTCGTGGATGCGGCGGTTGGAAATCAAGGTGATATCGGTACGATTAAAATTTCCGATTCGCCTTTGTTTCCGGGTGCGGGGGCAAACAAAAAACTCGGCTCTATCGGGGATTTGTCGGTTATGGGTATCGTTGCGGAAAAATCTATCGCTAATTACGCGTTGCTTAATACCACTCGGCTGAACTTAGTGTACTCTATGTCGGAAATTATTGCAAGTGCGCTTGCGAACGTTTTGTACAATTTACAGGAAACCCAAGCAGGCAAAAGAAAAATTTTATAAATTTTCTTTTTTCGTCTTTCAAGGTTGACAAGGGACGCTTTTTTTGTTATACTAGTTTAGTAAGTTCGATTTTTCGACGCTTACTTTGGAAGGTTTTCGGCAAACACTTCCCACTAAAAAAACCGAGGTAACTTTATGAAAAAAATTTCTATCGCGCAGCGGCTTTGCCGCGCAGGCGTCATTTCGGCGCTGTACGTTGCGCTCACGTACACTTTTATGCCCTTTGCTTTCGGTCCGTTTCAGTTCCGTCCCGCAGAGGCGCGTTGTCTTTTACCCTTGTTTTTCCCCGAAGCCGTCCCCGCTTTATATATCGGGTGTATGCTCTCTAATTTAGCTTCGCCCTTTTTCATTTACGACGTGTTTATCGGCTCGCTTGCGACGTTGCTAGCCGCGCTCGTTACATACCTGGTGGGCAGACTTGTTAAAAAAACTTGGGTTAGAATTACCATTGGCGGACTTGCGCCCGTACTCTTTAACGCCTTTTTAATTCCGCTGATTATCGTCTTTTTATGCGACGGCGGAGTGGGTTATGAAACGCAGACTATCGCTTATTTTTCGTATTTCGCGTCTTTGCTGTTAACCCAAACCGTATGGGTGTACGCATTAGGCACGCCGTTGTATTTGTTTATTGATAAACGCAGAAAAACGCTAAAAATTCTTTCATAATATACTTTTAGGAGCTTTTATGCAGTACGTTTTAGTTACCGGCGCGTACGGCGGAATGGGTAAAGCCACCGTGCAAGCCTTAAAAAACAGCGGGTATTTCGTTTTCGCGCTTGATAAAAAGGTAGAGCAAGCCGAGGAAAACGTTTTACCTATTCAAGTGGATTTAACCGACGAGGTAAGCGTTCAAAACGCCTTTCATCTCGTACATGGTATCACGCAAGAGCTTTTTGCTATCTTACATTTTGCAGGGATTTATGCGTTAGATTCCCTTGTTGAAATGCCTAGCGAAGCTTTCGCGCGCGCGTTTGAAATTAACGTATTCGGCGCATTCCAAATTAACAAAACGTTTTTTCCTTTGTTGAAAAAGGGCTCGAAAATTATCATTACTTCCAGCGAGCTTGCGCCTCTCGACCCGTTGCCGTTTACCAGCGTCTATTCGATTACGAAAAGCGCTTTGGATAAGTACGCCCTTTCCTTGCGAATGGAATTACAGCTTTTAGATATTTCCGTCAGTGTTTTGCGCCCCGGCGCAGTGAAGACGGATATGTTAGGCGTTTCCACAACGGCTTTGGATAAATTTTGCGAAAACACAAAGCTGTATTCTTGCAACGCCGAACGGTTTAAAAAGATTGTAGACAGCGTAGAAGCAAGGCATATCCCTACGGAAAAAATCGCTTCTTTGGCTATGAAAATTTTAAAAGAGAAAAAAGCCAAGCCCGTCTATCAAATCAACCGAAATCCGCTGTTGATTTTATTAAATATTTTACCCTTGCGCTTGCAAAACTTTATCATCAAACAAATTTTAAAATAAAACAGGCTCGTAAGAGCCTGTTTTTTATTACTTGTCATAAATTTTTTGTCCGTCGATTATTTCAATAGAGTATTGTTTTCCGTCTTTTTTATACTTTGCCGTAACGACATTTTCATTTTTGACAATATCATAATACTCTACAAAATTCAACTTTTCTTTGTGCGAAGGTACTTTTACTTTCTTTTTAAGGCTTTCGAGAAATTCCGGTTCGCAATAACTGTATTTTTTGTTTATTTCATATATTTTGCCATTATATTTCTTTCTTTCCTTTTCAGCTTTGGCATATCCGTAAAAGTACATCTTCGGATATTCATTCACTGTCTTGCGATACGCCTTTATAAGATGTTTATCAAGATATTTGCTTTCACTGGCGTAACGAACTGCTATCTTAATGCTTTTGATTATCCAATAAAATATTCCCCATACGCCAACCGTTAATCCTAAGAAAAAACCTAACCCGTCATTTCCGTCGTAATCAGTTACTTCTTTTACGCTCGTTACACCGTCAGACGTAGTTGCTTCGTAATGCGAACCTATTTCGTAATATTCAAAATCTATATTTAATATGCTAACAAGGATATTTTTTGTAGCGTCTATATATAACCCAATCGCCATAACAACATGAATAAATGCTCCTGGCATTTTTAAATATCTAATATCTTCAAATATTTCAAACGCTTCAGGATTGCTTGTACTTGCGATTATAAGCGCTAAAATAACCATATCCGCAAACGTAGTAAGCGTATAAGCAATAGCTACTTTTACTGTTCTTTTTTTATTTC
The DNA here is from genome assembly GCA_045660265.1 of Candidatus Scatosoma sp. Lineage (GTDB taxonomy): Bacteria > Bacillota > Clostridia > Christensenellales > Borkfalkiaceae > Scatosoma. Next base: position 8,279 of record JAZRDM010000046.1, read on the forward strand.
TCGTCTCACCGTCTATATAATCGGCGGAAATGTAAGCGATTATTTGTAATACACATTTGATTGCAAAATATAAAACAAAGGAAGACTCGATAACTTTTTCCAGTTTAGAGGTATCCATTAAAATACCCATCGTTAATCCCTCTAAAATGAAAATAGCCAAAATTAACGCAGGGTACATCATTTGGAAAAACAACAACACAATCCTATTAAATGGATTAAATTGAACCAATTTTTTAGGTACTTTTCCTAAGTTACAGTCTTCACACATACAATTTTTAGGGTCTTCTTTGGTTTTTCTTTTTAAATTTTTATCAAAGCCAACGTCAAATTCCCTCAACACGTTTCCACAATTTTTACATTTGTATCTCATGTCTTTTCTCCTTTTGTATTGTATTTTTATTATATAGTATAGAATATTCTATGTCAAGTACTGAATAATAGAATTTTCTATATTTTTACCTGATAAATACAATTTTCTATATAATATAGGTATATATAGGAAAATGCTATGGAATTTCATGAGATTTTAAAAAATTTTTTAAAAGAAAACGAACTTACGCAAACGAAATTTGCGGAAATCGTTGGGATAAAGCAAAGCCAAGTAAGCGAATGGTTACACGGAAAAGCAAAACCGGGATACGATTTATTAAAAACAATTTCGACCTCTTTTGGTGTTTCTTCTGATTTTTGGCTGGGAATTACAGACGGATATTGAGTTTAATATAAAATAAAACAGGCTCTTGCAAGCCTGTTTTTCTTTGTCTTTTTTTGCTTAATAATGATACTTTTTCTTGTTTGCGATAAGAAAGAGAAAGGTAATTATCACAGAAACCGCCTCGGCAAATACGATAGAAAGCCAAATTCCGTCCAACTCCCAAATTAAAGGGAAAAGCAAAACTGACCCTACTTGCAACACAAGCGTTCGTATAAAAGTAATCAATGCAGAAATTACCCCGTTGTTAAGCGCTGTGAAAAAACACGAGCCGAAAATAGAAAATCCTACCACTAAAAAGGAAAAGGAATAAATAAAAAACGCACGCTTAGTCATTTCAAAAAGTTCGGCGTCGTAGCCGACAAAAATACTCGAAAGAGGAGAGCCTAACAGCTCTGCAAGTGCAAACATAACCGCGGAAAGCACGCCGATTACAACAAAGCTTTTTTCTTTTAAATTTTTTAATTCCGTTGTATTTTTTGCGCCGAATTGATAACTTACCGCCGGTGCGATACCTGTTGCATACCCGATAAACACCGCAAGGAAAATAAAATTAACGTACATCAATACGCCGTATGCGGCAATTCCATTTTCTTTTGCGTAATTGTATAATTGTACGTTGTAAATCATGCTGACAATGGACATAGAAATGTTGTTCATCAGCTCAGACGAGCCGTTTACCGTTGCTTTTATCAACGCTTTTCCGTCAAAACGGCATTTTGTCAGCTTTAAAACGCTCGTTTTAGAGAGCGTGAAATAAAAGATAGGAATAATTCCGCCGACTAATTGACTAAACGCCGTTGCCAGCGCCGCTCCGACTAACCCCCATTGAAAAACCGCTATAAACAGCGCGTCGAAAATCATATTCGTTACGCCCGAAATAACGGTAACCGCAAGCCCCAAATTCGGCTTTTCCGCGGTAATGAAAAAGCTTTGGAAAAGATACTGAAGCATATAAAAAGGCAAGGCGATTAAAACAACTCTGCCATACAACACGCAATCTTCCAGCATTTGCCCTTCCGCGCCAAGCAAAACGGCAATATCCTTTAAAAAGATAATTGTCAATACGCCGAGTATTACACCGCAAGCCGCGGTTACGTAAACGAATAGAGAAAAGAGCTCGTTGGCTTTTTTTGTATCTTGTTCGCCAAGTGTTTTTCCTACAAGCGCGCTACCGCCCATACCAAACATAAAACCGATAGCGCCCACAATCATCAGGACGGGCATAATAAAATTCACCGCGGCGAAAGGGGTTTTACCGACGATATTAGATACAAATAATCCGTCTACAACACCGTAAATGGAAGTAAAAACCATCATTATAATAGACGGAAAAGTAAATTTTAATAATTTTTTATAATCGAAATGCTCGGATAATTTAATTTGCATTGTTTTACCTCCTTTTTTAGTGTTACACGCTACCATGTACGCGTTGAATGTCTTTTTTGCAAAATAAATCGGCTATTTTTCAATAACCGATTTTTAATTTAATTTTACGTTCGTTGCCGAACTAAACTAAGTTTGGATTTATCTTTATCCATCCTTCTTGGTAAGGATAAGTTACTGTTCGTTGCCGAAGTGTGTACCTTTAAAGCAACCCACCTACCGTTAAAATGGGTAGATACAAGCAAGACAAGAAGAGCGAGGAAAACCCAAGGGAGTTTACTTGGCGTAAATGACCGAGGGTTGCCACAGCTCGACGAAGTATTGCGTAGTATATACACGTTTCGCCTACCAAGGCAATCCACCCACCGTTAAAACGGGTAGATATAAGCAAGACAAGGTGCAGGAGTATTCCCGACGGGAGTGTACATAGACGTACACGAGCGAGGGAACACGCACTGCAACGAAGTATTGCGTAGTATATACACATTTAACTTATTCGCAAGCGACCAAGCTTAGTCTTTGTTACTGTTCCCTAAGAAAGTCCCAAAGAAATCGATATTCTTTAAGGTCGTACCGTCGGAAGAAGAACCGCTCTTCTTTGCGTAAGGCTTTTTACCCGTGTTGTAAGGCTTTTTAAAATCCTTACCGCCGCGATTGCCGTTTCTGTAACCGCCGCGGTTGCCCCCTCGGTTGCCACGGTAGTTATCTCTGCCGCCGCGGTCGTTTCTTGCGGGGATAGCAGGCGCGTTTTCATCTTCAAGATTATCCGGGATTACTACGATATAACGGTTAGGCTCTTTTCCTTCGGAAATCGTCTTTACGCCTTCGCATTCGCTAAGCGCCGCATGAATAATACGTCTTTCGTACGGGTTCATGGGTTCTAATTTGATTTTTCTTCCTAAACGAATAGCTTTTTGAGCCAAGTTGCCAGCTAATTTGTTAAGCGTAGCTTCTCTGTTATCACGATAGTTTTCGCAATCAACCACAACGCGTCTGTATTCGTCTCTGCCCGTGTTTGCTACTGCGCCTGCAAGCGTTTGCAACGCGTCGAGCATTACGCCGCGCTTACCGATAACTGCCGTCGTGTTTTCCGACTTGATATTGATTTCAACTTTTTCGCTTTCGCCTACAAGTTCTACTTCCGCTTGAATATTTAAAATTTCAAGCAACCCTTCCAAGAAAGCTACCGCTCTCGCGCCGTCGTTACCTTCGTTTACAGCTGTTCTTTGGGGTTTATTTTTGCTTACTTTTTTCGTTTCGGTTTGTGCTTCAACTACCGCATTTTCTTCCGCTAAAGGCGCAATTTCAACGCGCGCTTTAATAGAGCCGAACAATTTTCTTTTGCCTTCTTCTAAAACGTTGATAGAAGCGGTTTCTTTGGTAAGCCCTAATTCTTTTAAGCCTTTCTCAATAGCTTCATCTACCGTCTTTCCAGTAAATTCTGTGTAATTCATTTTATTAACTCCTATAATCAGGGCTCTCACTCATCCCCGTTTTCTTCTTTAATTTCCGTTTCTTCCGCTACTTCCGATTTTTCTTCTGCTTTTTCGTCAGCTTCAGCTTTCTTTTCGGGTTTTTTAGTTTTTTCTGCTTTTTTTACTTCTTTTTTGTCTTCTTTCTTTGTTGCGCTTTCCATTTTTCTGCCGGGGAAACGCTTGTTGTACTTCGCTTGTTCTTGTTCTTGCTCAAGCTTTTCCATCTTTTTATCAACGATTTTATTGATAACGATGGTGGAAACAAGAGAGAGTAAGTTGCTTGTAATCATGTAGATAGAGAATGCCGCGCTGTACATAAACGAGAAGATTGCAAACATAACCGTCATGGTGATCATGGTTACTTTTTGCTGAGATGCGCCTTGGCCGTCTACCGACGAGAATTGCATTTGTTCTTTTTGTCCGCGCATGGATACCCATTGTTGTAACAAAATCGTACCGATAGAAAGCAAAATTAAGATAAAGTAGCCGTTTGCTTCCGCTTTTTGTTCGCTTAAATTTTCGGTAACAATTTCGTACGTCGTAGGTTTATAAGCGTCGGTAATCGAGTTTACGTCGTCAAACGTTTTTTGTTCGCCGTTCACGTCGAATTTATCTCTTGTAAACGAAGAAGAGAATTCGTCATACGTCAAGATAGGATGCTTATACGCTGCGTCCGTTGCCCAAATATTTTTAATCCAAAGGAAACCCATATTTTTGGTAACGTCCGTTTGATATGCAACGACAACGTTTGCTTTTGCAAGATTTTCTAAATAGTCTACGCAAGCGTCTTCCTGAGATTTGGTAGCAGTGCCGTTTTCGTCCTTGCTGTTTTCAATAATTGCGTTTACTTCCGCAGTGAAAGCCGCGTACACGCGGTCTGTGTGTACGAAATATTCCTTTTTCATGTTGCTTGTATTTTTTACGTACGCATAGTTATCCGCGTCATAATTTTCAGCGTAATCGAGCGTGTAATAAATATAGCAATCTTCCGAATCAACGGTAATTTTACCGCCGTCAACAGTAACCGTTTGCGTATTTAACGTTTCGGGGGTGTATTCTAACAGCTTCGCGTTATACGCGTTTACCATAATATTATAGTTTTCCGCGTTAGCGTATTGCGAATACGAGTTAAATGCACCGATAGCCACAAAGAATATGACCATCGTCAAAATCATGGGTAAACACGAAGAGAAAATGTTGATTCCGCTTTCTTTATAAAGTTCCATAACCTTTTGGTTATACAGTTCTTTATTGTTCGCGTACTGCTTTTGCAGTTTTGCCATTCTTTCTTGGTTTTCTTTCATTTTGATGTTTTGTTTGCGCATCGAAATACGTTGATATACGTCGAAGGGTAACACAACGAGTTTTAAAATCATTGAGAATACAATAATACCCAAGCCGACAATACCAATCGCACCGATAAGCAAACGAATCAATTGCCCGATACCGTTTAACGAAACGTTATACGTGTCGCCCCAAACAGTAATCGTTTTTGCTAATAAATTTAATGCTTGCATAATGTTATTATTTCCGTATTTTTATTTTTTAAAGCGGAAAAGGGTTACAATAACCACTTTTTTTCTTTCCGCTCAACTGCAGGGTCTAACCCGCCTTTTGAGAAAGGATTACAACGCAAAATACGCCACATACCTAATAGTATTCCTTGTACTACGCCACGGTTATTGATACATTCTAACGTGTATTGCGAACAAGTGGGACGGTATAGGCAGGTATGCTTTGAATAATGTTTTTGATAAAAAATTATCATGCGCATACAAAGCATTTTTACGTAAGGCTTAAAGACGTACTTACGTAAATATTTAACGTTGTCTTGAATAAGCGCGTTAAAGTCAACGCTTACATTTTCTCTTTCTCGATAATCCATTGAAGATGTTTTTCAAACGTTTTTAAAGAATATTCGTCTAAGACTTTGGGAACAATTACAAACGAATACGTACCGTTAACACGGTTTGCATTTTTTCGAAAAGCTTCCCTAAGCAAACGCTTAATTCTGTTGCGTTGCACCGCTTTTCCGTGCCGTTTTCCCACTGAAATACCAAACGTTAATTTATCGCTTTTACGGTATAATACGGTCATAGAAGGTGAAAACGCGCGTTTCCCTTTTGTGAATATTTTTTGAAAATCCGCTTGCTTTTTTAATCTGTAATATTTCATTTTTACTTTTTTAAGTTAAACTTTAACCTAATGCAATCAAGCTATGCTTGAAGCGAAAAACAGCCTTTTTTTATCAATTTTTGTCGGATAAATTGCTTTTAAGTTAGAGTTTTAACTCTTTTTAGTGAATTGATTTACGTTTTTATATTTTTCTAAAAAACGATTGAAAACCGCCAAAAAGGCGGTTTTACGTTTTTAAAATCAATTAGTGGGTCAATCTCTTTCTACCCTTGTTTCTACGTCTTTTCAAAACGTTTCTGCCAGCAGTCGTTGCCATTCTCTTACGGAAACCGTGTACTTTACTTCTTTGTCTCTTTTTGGGTTGATACGTTCTTTTCATTTTTCTTTCTCCTAATAGGTTTATATTGACCTTTTTTTATTCTTTTTTTAATTCATTCGCGGTTTCGCCCACGATAATCTTTACTTATTATAACGAAAATATTTTATTCCGTCAAGCAATTTTACAGCATTTTCCCAAGTTAAACTTGGATTTAGTTTTTTCTATCCTTCTTAGTGGGGATTAGTTGCTATTCGTTGCCGAACTGTGTTCCTTTGAAGTAATAGACTTACGTCAAAATGTGGAGATACAAGTTAAAGCAGGAAAGCGAGCATTTTTGCAGGGAGTTTACTTAGCGTAAATAACCGAGGGTTGCCGCAGCTCGACGCAGTATTGCGCCGTATATACACGTTTCGTTTTTTTTAATTAACAGTATTACTAGTACGAACGGGAAGAATAAGATAAGAAGCCGTCTTATCTTCTTCATTTTCAGCAACAAACGGGGATACGGAAGAATTGAAAGAAATGTAAATTTTATCTTCTTCTAACGCCTTTAATGCGTCCATTAAATACTTGCCGTTCATTGCAATTTTTAATTCTCTGCCTTCAAGCTCCGCATCTACGCTTTCCGCTACGTTACCCATATCAGAGTTTGCCGTAATTACGATACTGCCATTTTTGATATCCAACAAAACAAGATTGTTTTTATCACCGCGGATAACGACAGAGGCACGCTCCACACTCTCAATCATTTCTTTTCTGGATACTAATACTTGCGTAGCAAATTCAGCCGGGAAGATATTTTCCTTGCGAACAAACTCGCCTACGTATAATTTAGAGGTGAGTACCGTTTCTTCAATTTCCAAAGAAAGCATATTTTTGCTAACGTACAACGTTACTTCCTTTTCGTCGCCGTCTAACATACGGGAAATTTCGCTAAGCGTTCTTGCAGGGCAAACAATTTTCATATTTCCCGAACCGCCACAAAGTTCCGCACTGGTAACAGCCATACGGAATCCGTCAAGCGCCGTTGCATGTAAACGATTATCGTAGCATTCTAAAAGACAGCCCTTTAAAATAGGTCTGCTTTCGTCCGTTGCACAGCAAAAAACAGATTTAGAAATTAAATTTTTCAATTCTTTTTGCTGAATGGTAAAATAATCTTGTCCTTTATCACCGCCGATACGGGGGAATTCGTCCGCGTTTAATACCTGCATACACGTTTCGTTGTCGCCGTATTCGATTTTGATACCTTTTTCACATTCCCCGATAACGATATTTTCGTCGGAAATTTTGCAAATGAAATCAGCGAAAAATTTACCGTTTACGCAAATTTCGCCTTCGTCTAAAACTTCTGCCTTAATCTTCTTTTCTATCGAAATTTCTCCGTCATACGCCGTCATTGTCAACGTGTCGTTTACTGCGGAAATACGGATACATTCTAAAATAGGGTTAAGCGTTTTCGCCGAACAAGCCTTGCTTACGACTACCGCTGCATCCGATAAAAGTAACCCTTCACATACGAATTTCATATTTTTATTCTCCTTAGTTTTGTACCCTTTTATTATAACATATAATAAAAGATTTAGCAAGCGAAAATACCGCTAAAAAGCAAGTTTCGCGTCTCTTTTTATAAAAAGTAAATATCTCCTTGCGAACGTTTCTGTTTGAATAGATTTACAGTAAACGCGGTTCCGCCTTCTTCCTTTTGAATATACGCAATCATACAATCTGCACGATCTACCATATAACGATTACGCGCGTGCATACATCCTTTAAAATAGGCTTCGGATAAACAATGTTTTTCGTCGCAATTTTTTAAAATTTCTGCGTATCTTTTTTTATCTAAAAGGGAATATTTTTCACTCTGCGTAGCACAGGGAATACACGCGATTAACTGCACGTGCGGATATTTTTCTTTAATCGCAATTACACGCTCGGCAGCCAATAAATCAAATCCAAGCGCCATACCGCAGTAAAAACGGCTGACGCCGCTAAGAATGCACTGCTCGATATATTCATCCAATTTGGATGTATTAAAATTGTTTTTTAATTGTCTGTGCCCGGTGAACACACAAGCCGTTTTCGGTAGCATAAATACTCCTTTTCAGGCGCAAGCATGCGCCGCTCCCTGCGATTGTTAGTTTATTTTATATATCTTTTATTATTAGTATTAGTAGAGTCGTGTGGAAATGTGGACAAGTAGGTTTTAACAGCTTACAATTCCTTTATTTATAAGGCTTGTCCTAATGTTATTTTCCTGTGGACAAGCAATTTTTTTCGGTTGATAAGTTTGTGGAGAAAATGTAGATAAGTGGATAACAAAAATCCGTGTCAAACCAGCATCAGTTTTAATTATAAATAAAAATGAATAATTATAAAAGTTATACACATATCCACAATAAGTTATAAACAATGTGGATAACTTTATCCGCAATACTTATTTTAAAATAATTAAATGGTTTATACTGCGAAATACTTTGTTTTGCGTTTTTTTTGCTTGTGTACGTTTAGTTAAATTTCTCGGGAAATCCTCGCTTTTCTTGTTTTGTCGGTATCTCCAAGTTTAACTTAGAAGAAAAAAACTAAATCCAAGTTTAACTTGGTTGACGGGAAAAGAAAAATATAGTATAATAACAGCACTATGGATATTATACAAACGCTTACAAAAACGCAAGGCTTGATTGAAAACGAAAAACGCGAACAATTTGAATTGTTTAAGAGTTTATTGTTAGAATACAACCAGCGTTATAACCTTACTACTATTATACAGGATAAAGATATTTTTTACAAGCATTTTTTAGATAGTTCTGCCGGTGTAGATTTATTTAAACAAGGTGCGACGGTGGCTGAGATTGGCTCGGGTGCAGGTTTTCCCTCCATTGTATTAAAAATTCTCCGTCCTGATTTAAAGATGTCTTTATTTGAAAGCGTGGGAAAAAAATGCGAATTTTTAAAAGTCGTTGTGGATAAGTTAGCTTTTAAAGACGTGCATATTTATAATTTACGCGCGGAAGACGCCGCAAGAGACGTAAATTTGCGTGAAAAATTCGATCATGTAACGGCACGCGCAGTTGCGAGAATGAATACACTTTGCGAATACTGCTTACCTTTTGTGAAAGTGGGCGGATCCTTTATCGCGTACAAAAGCGGAGAACAGGAAGAAATACAAGAAGCGCAATCGGCGTATAAAACGCTTGGTGGTAAATTAAAAGCTGCATATTTATACGAACTGCCTGAAGGATATGGTTCGCGCACGCTGGCGGTGGTAGAAAAAATAAAACCTACCCCTCCTAAATACCCTCGGGGGCAGGGGAAGGAACGTAAAAATCCTTTATAAGTTTGGTTGCTTACGAACGGGCTAAATGTGTATATACGGCGCAATACTTCGTCGAGCTGTGGCAACCCTCGGTCATTTACGCCAAGTAAACTCCCTCGGGTTTTCCTCGCTCTTCTTGTCTTGCTTGTATCTACCCATTTTTACGGTGGGTTGGTCGCTTGCGAATAAGCTAAATGTGTATATACGGCGCAATACTTTGTTGCAGTGCGTGTTCCCTCACTCGTGTACGTCTATGTACACTCCCGTCGGGAATACTCCTGTGCCTTGTCTTGCTTATATCTCCACAGTTAGATAAAAGTCGGTTGTTTCGAAGGAACACAGTTCGGCAACGAACAGTAACTTATCCCCACTAAGAAGGATAGAAAAAACTATCTCCAAGTTTAACTTGGTAGATAAAACTAAATCCAAACTTAGTTTGGTTGAAAAATAAAAATTTTGGTTATATAAAGATATAAAAACAACAAAAAAGAGTACAGTAACATTATGAAAGAAGTAAGAACGAACATCCTCCCCATTATTCCTTTACGTGGCAGAGTTGCATTTCCAAACAACAGCATCACGTTTGAGGTGGGCAGAGCCGTTACCATGACGGCAATCCAACGCGCAATGGATTCAACGGATAAACTTTGCTTTATCTGTGCGCAAAAACAAGTCGAAAAAGAAGAAATTACCACCGACGATATCTATGCCGTTGGTTGCGTCGCACGCATTAAACAAGTCGCTCAGCTTCCCGGTAACGTGATGAAAGTCATTTGTGAAGGTGTTTATAGAGCGAAAGCGCGCACAATGGGGTTTGAGTCGGGTTATTATTATGCGGTTACGGACGAAATTAGCCCTATCCACAGTGATGAAGTTTTAGAAGAAGCGTATATGCGCGCTGCTAAAGCATTATTAAAAGACGTAGCTGCGACGGATGGGAAATTTGATAAAGCTATGTTGAACAAAGCAGAGTTTTGTTTAGACGCAGATGAATTTGTGGACGTAGTTGTGTATTCTATGCGCGTTCGCCCGGAAATTAAGCAAGAGTTGCTTGGAGAAGCGAAAGTTGTAGAAAGATTGAAAATTTTAGAGCGTTGTTTAAACGACGAGCTGGAAATTTCAAAAATCGAACGTAAAATTTCAACGGCGGTTCGTAAAAATATCGACAAATCACAAAAGGAATTTTTCTTAAGAGAACAATTAAAGGCTATCCATGCCGAGCTTGGCGACGATGGCGAGGAAGAAGATAAATACCGCGCGAAAATTTTAGCCAAAGGGTTACCGCAAGCGGTGGAAGAAAAATGTTTGAAAGAGCTTGACCGCATGGGGAGAATGAATTCCTCTTCTCCTGAATACACGGTAATTGCCGGTTATTTAGATCAAGTACTCGAACTGCCTTGGACGGAAGAAAGTAAGGATACCGAACAACTTTCCGAATGCGTGAAAGTGTTGGAAGCAGACCATTATGGTTTGGAAAAAATAAAAGAACGCATTACCGAATATTTAGCGGTATTAAAATTGACGGGCAACATGAAAGCCCCTATCTTGTGTTTCGTAGGCCCGCCCGGCGTTGGTAAAACGAGTATCGCAAAATCGATAGCCAACGCTCTTGGTAGAAAATTTGTAAGAATGAGCCTTGGTGGCGTAAAGGATGAAGCGGAAATCCGCGGACACCGCCGTACGTATATCGGCGCAATGCCCGGCCGGATTTTATACGCAATGAAAAACGCGGGAACGATTAACCCCGTTTTCTTGCTGGATGAAATTGATAAAATTTCGTCGGATATGCGCGGAGACCCTGCGTCTGCTTTACTGGAAGTGTTAGATCCCGAACAAAATTCCACCTTCCGCGATAGATATTTGGAGGTAGAGTACGATTTAAGCAAAGTGCTCTTTTTAACGACGGCAAACTCGCTTGAAACCATACCTGGTCCCTTGAGAGACCGTATGGAGATTATCGAAGTGTCCGGTTATACACAGGAAGAAAAGATTGAAATTGCGCGCAGATACCTTGTACCCAAACAGCTTGTAGCGAATGGGATTTCAAACGAAAAAGCAAACTTTACAAAAGAAGGTTTGAAGTTTGTTATCGAAGGATATACAAGGGAAGCGGGCGTAAGAACGTTAGAACGCACAGTGGGTACGCTTTGCAGAAAAATCGCTGTCGCAACGGCGGATAATAAAGACGCGGAAAAAATTACCGTAACCAAAAAGAAAGCGGAAGAATTACTCGGTGCGCCCCGTTTTACAGGTGATGAAATTCGTAAAAAATCTGAAGTCGGCGCGGTAACCGGTTTGGCGTGGACGGCTGTCGGCGGTACGACGCTTACCGTCGAAGTGATGAAAATGCACGGGAAAGGCGAAATTAAGTTGACGGGGAAACTCGGCGACGTGATGAAAGAATCGGCATTGACGGCAATCGGGTATTTACGCGGGAATGCGGAAAAATACGGGTTGAATGAAGAGATTTTTAAAACAACCGATTTACACGTGCACGTTCCCGAAGGCGCAACGCCAAAGGACGGTCCTAGCGCAGGGATTACCATTGCAACGGCTATTTTGTCGGCGTTAACAGGTAAAAAAGCGCGCGCGGATATTGCTATGACGGGTGAAATTACGCTGCGCGGAAAAGTGCTTGCTATCGGCGGATTAAAAGAAAAAGCGTTGGCGGCTAGACGGGTTGGTATTAAGACGATTATTATTCCTAAAGATAACAAACGTGATGAAAGCGAAATTCCTGAAATTGTGAAAAAAGATATCCGTTTTATCGAAGTGGAAAACGTGGACGAAGTGTTTGCGCTGATGATAGAAGATTTAGATAATCAACCCAAACAAAACGTGAAAAAGCTTACCAAAAAAACGGTAATCAATTTCCCGAAAAATAGCGAAAATACAGGGGTCGGATACACCTCTTAAAATCAATTAGTGGGTAGCAGGTACGAGATGAACGAACAAACCAAAGAAAAATTTACAATTAAAAACGCGAAGTTTATCACGTCGGCGGCACGTGCGGATCAATTTATTACGCCTGATAAACCTATGATTGCCGTCTGCGGAAAATCGAACGTAGGGAAAAGCTCGTTTATCAATATGCTGGCAAACCAGAAAAAACTTGCGAAAACGAGCAGCGAACCCGGCAGAACAAGGCTGGTTAATTATTTTGATTTCGGCGAATTTATTCTTGCGGATTTGCCAGGCTATGGCTTTGCGCGCGTATCCAAAGGCGAAAAGGAAAAATGGGCAAAAACACTGTCGGCGTTCTTTAAAAATAAGGAAAAGATTGCGCACGTATTTATGTTGGCGGATTCCCGACACGACCCTACGGCAGACGATATGCAGATGATAGAATTTTTGCATTATCATATTCTCCCCTTTACCGTTGTTTTAACCAAGGCGGATAAACTCTCGAAAATGAAAATTAAAGAGCATAAAAAGGCGATTGCGGCGGATTTATATATGGCGCCCGATAACTTGATTGCCACTAGCTCGCAAACGGGTTTTGGTAAAGATGACGTGTTGCAAAAGATTAAAGATATTATCGATTTAGAAAAAGAAAAAACACAAGAACAACAAGAAGACGAGTAACCCTCGTCTTTTTTGTTTGCATATTTAAAAATTAAGATATTGACAAGTGAGAGTTTTTGTGTTAAGATAAAATAACATTATCTAAAAATAAAAAAGGAGAAATTATGAAAAAATTACTGTCATTGCTACTTGTAGTGTTATTAAGTAGTGCATCTCTTACTTCTTGTTCGTTTTTTAATAAAAAATATGATATTATTTTTGAATTGAACGGCGGGTCAATGAGTGAAGAAATTGTACAAGAAGCAGAAGAAAATAAGATATTTTATCTTCCTACTCCTGTAAAAAGTGGCTATAGATTTGTAGGATGGTATTTATCTCCTGATTTTTCCGGAAATCCAATTACCGTCTATAATCCAGAAAAAAATACAACATTTTATGCTAAATATGAACTCGTTTATACGATTACATATATTTCTCAAGGCGGTGAACATAGTAACCCTACAGAAATTTCAGAAAGTGAAACAATAATTTTATCAGATGTTGTGAAAGCGGGTGAATTTTTTGCTGGATGGTATACAGATGTAAGTGGTATGAATAGGGTGCATACTCTTTCAAATGTTAAGTCGAATTTAATTCTTTACGCTAAATATTACCCTAAGTTTAGTATATACTATAATCTTAACAATGGTATAAATGATGTTAATAACCCTAATGCATATTGCAGTGAATTAGGAGCGAATTTGTTTAATCCAACAAAGCCAGGATATACTTTTGCTGGTTGGGAAACTTCAGATGGAAATAAAATTCAATCTTTTATACCAGTAGGTACAAGCGGGGATATTTCTTTAAAAGCAACATGGACTCCAGCGACCTATTCTATTTATTGGGAAACGAAAGGCGCTACGCTTAATAATGCGCCAACAGCATATACATATTTAGTAGGTGTAGCAAGTCGAGATTTTCCGACTCCAGAAAATACAAATAAAATATTTCTTTATTGGTACCGCATAGTAAATGGTGTTGAAACGCCTATAACTTCTATCTCGTCAACTGATTATGGAAATATTACTATTTATGCAAAGTATTATGATACCATTCATACAGTAAATTCTCTTTGGTCTGCGGGAATAGAAGATACGAAATATAAAGATTCTAGTATAAGTAAAGTAGGTGATGCATATCAAATAAAAGTTCCTGAAAGACTTATAGAGTATGCAAAGAAAGGAATTTTACATGTAAAAATTACAGCAAATTTTACAACACAAGTGCGTTCTGCAGGTAATGCTACTGCTACAGCGAGCACATACTTAATTGTTGACGGAGAACAAAAGTTGGTAAGTGAGATTTCTGTAATAGGTGGCGGATATAACGAATTTAATGTATTAGGAACGTTCCCTCGCAAAGGCGAATGGGCAACAGTCAAAGAATCGCAAAGTTTTACCGCGAAATTTGACAACGAAAATGATGTTATTAAGGTTGATGCTCTCTATAAAATGAAGAGCGATAGAAAATCTGAAACAGTAACTACTGATTTATCCTATATTTGTAATTCTCTTTCTTACGAGTTTTATATAGATTAAAAAGAAATACTCCCCTACAATAACTATTCATTGCAGGGGAGTATGTATTTATAATAAATCTTTTGATATTTTTAAGAATAAATTTACATTTGCATATTTAAAAAAGTGCGTTCATATAGTAAATTGTAGCAACAGCACAAGGAGAAATGATATGAACGAAGAAATTGAATACGCGAAAATGTTAGAAATCCCCGTTTCCACAATTAACGTGTTACACAAAAACAAAAAACTTAAATTTCCAGCCTTTGATTTAAAAGAAAAGCTTATCGCGAAAGTCAATGACGAGGAAAATCAAGCAAAAAGCGAGCTGGAAGAAACGCCAAACCCCGACGAAATTAGTACGGTGCGCGTGGGAAAAGAACAGGAAGAATTTTACTCGTTGACAAATGAAAACAGTGAAATTACAAACGAAACGGATGGGGTTGAATACGCTCAATTACAAAAGGAAATAAAAGCAAGTAAAATTTTAACCGCGGAATTTGCAGTGGCTTGCGCGTTGTGCGGGGCTATCTTTTTAACAAACGTGTTTATGCCCAACAGCGCCATCAATACGTTTTTTACTTCCCTTTCCGAGCCGAAACAAGAACAAACGGACACGCGCACGTATGCGGATTTTGAATTGGGAAGCGTGATTGGTGCGTATTCGGATATTCAGCTTGAACTTTCGGAAACGGGCGTGCTTTCCTTTACTGGCGAAGGGTGTGTATACCCTGTAGCAAACGGCGAAGTAGCTAGCGTAACACAAGATGAAAATGGATTGTACACCGTGACGGTGGCGTATTCCGATTCTTTCCAAGGTGTATTGGGCGGATTAGATTATGTTTATTATGTGCAAGGCGAAAATGTAAAAGCCAACGTGCCTATCGGGTTTTCTAAAGGAGAATCACAAGTTCAGGTAACAATGTATTCGCAAGGAGAACTTTTAAACTGTTTTGAAATGGATGAAAGTAATTGTTTGACGTGGATAGAAAACGTTGAATAATAAAATTCAACGCATACATGGTGCCTTGTAATTTAAAAATGAAAAAGAAAAATATAAAAAACAAGAGCGGGTTGACGATACATCCGCTCTTTTTATTGGTAGGGATTTACTACGCTTTTAAAGGCGAGCTTATGATATTTTTATTATCCACTTTGGTTGCTTTACAGCATGAGTTAGCGCACGCGATAGAAGCGTCGAAACTTGGTTATCGGCTGGATAGGGTGGTATTGATGCCCTTTGGCGCGCTGATAGACGGGGATTTAGAAGGTTTGACAAACAAAGACGAACTTAAAGTTGCTTTAGCGGGGCCGTTTTGTAATTTATGTACGGCAATTTTCTTTTTGGCGATATGGTGGCTGTACCCCTCCGCTTATCCTTTTACGGACACAGCTTTTTATGCATCGTTGACAATTTTTTTTGTTAATCTCATACCTGCCTACCCTTTAGATGGTGGAAGGGTGTTGAAAAATCTATTGTTTACCCATTTTTTAAAAGCGGGAGAAACGCAAAAGGCAAGAGAAAAATCGGATAAAATTTGCAAAAAAATTACGGTATGTTTTTCGTTGGTTTGCTTAGCGATTTTCACGGTGTTTTGTTTTCAAAAAAAGACAAACTTCACCCTGCTCTTCTTTGCATTCTTTTTATTAGTTAGCGCTTTAAAAAAAACAAATGATAGTCAATACGTCAAAATCGAATTTTCTCAAAAAAAAGCGCTTGAACGCGGAATGGTTGTAAAACGGGTGGCTGTTTTATCGACGGTAACTTTGAAACGCGCCCTTTCTTTCTTGAGCGAAGGCGAGTACGTCGTTTTTGTAATTTATGACGAAAACGAACGGTTTTTGGGTGAAATTACGCAAAATCGGCTGGCGGAATTATTGATGGAACAAGATCTTTACACTCCGCTTGGAAACTGGATATAAAATACTTTATTAAAATAAAGAAAATACAAAAAATAAACGGTGATAAAAGGTAAAAGTTCTTGCAAAACACACGAAAAGATGATATACTTGTTAAGGACTTTAGTATGTGTTTTAAAAAGAAGATCGGCGCTGTTTAAAATGCAAATATACAACTGGAAGAATAAGCGAGTATAATGAAAAAAGAATGGTTTTTTGACCGCTATTGCGGTCAACAATTTGCCGCGCTGATTGAGGAAGGAAAGCTGACGGAATATGCCGCTGAAAAAGAGACGGGCGGTGAAATAGTCGGAAATATTTACAAAGGGAAAGTAGTCAACGTACTTACGGGGATGAACGCAGCGTTTATTCATTGCGGATTAAGCAAAAATTGTTATCTTTCAATGGAAGAAACGTATACCGATTATAGTAAATACGACGGCACCATGGGCGCAATGAATCCTGTTTTATCCGAATTAAAGGAAGGTGATGAGATTATTGTGCAAGTAACCAAGCCTCCGCGCGGGAATAAAGGCGCGAAGGTAACGACACATCTTTCCTTTGTCGGTAAGCGTATTATCTTTTTGCCGAATACAGACTTTTTGGGTGTATCGAGAAAAATCGAAGATGAAGCAACGCGTGAAGAATTATTATCTATTGCAAATAAATTAAGGGCGAAAGCTGCGGCGGAAGGCTTTATTATGCGCACGCAAGCCCCCTTTGCTACGCAAAAACAGTTAAAAACGGAAGCGGAATATTTAAAAAGATTATACCGTGAAATGATAAAAACTGCAGAAACGGCAAATATCGGGGATATGCTGTACGCGGAAGGCGATCTACCCGTACGCGTAATGAGAAACAGCTTTGGCGACGAAATCGTCGCAATGCACGTTGGTGATAAAGGCTTGTACGAGCGATTGTTGAAATTGGTAAAATTGCGCGGGGATATTCCCGAGAAAAAACTTGTGTTATACACAGGCAAGCGCGCTCTGTTTACCGAATACGGTATTACCCCCTTGATACACGAGGCTGTGCAACCCACGGTGCAATTAGAAAACGGCGGGTATTTGGTGATTGATATTACCGAGGCTATGACGGTGGTAGACGTTAATACAGGTGCTTACGTCGGAGATAAAAACTTAGAGGATACGGTGTTTACTGTCAATATTGCCGCAGCAAAAGAAATTGCACGGCAAGTGCGTTTGAGAAATATCGGCGGGATTGTGGTTGTCGACTTTATCGATATGACAAAAGAAGAACACAAACAAGCCGTAACAGAAGTTTTAAGGACAGAGCTTGCGAAAGATAAAGCCAAGTGTAACGTCTTAGAAATGAGTGAATTATGCCTCACGCAGTTTACCAGAAAACGCGTAGGAAGCGAAGTCAGTTCGTACCTAGTTAAAACTTGCGATCGCTGTACGGGTAGCGGATATGTATTAGACGAGATTTTCACGATCTCGAAACTACGCAGCGATTTACTTGATTGCTTTGCTAGCGGGTATTATTCGGCGGTGGTTGAGCTCAACGAAAAAATGATGAAAAAGATTTTAAACGAGCGGTTATTCTCAGACGAAGTAAAGGGAATTTGGAAGGACAAGCGGGTGTATTTTATTCCGCATAAGACGTATCGAGAGGATTCGTTTAGCGTGCGCGGGGATAATTCGAGTGTTTTAACGCTGTCGGATAAAGCGCAAATTTTATATTAAGCGAGAAAGTATGTACACAATTTACTTAAAGAAAAACGAAGAAAAAAGATTACTTGCGGGGCATAGCTGGGTGTATGCCAACGAAGTTGCAAAAATTGAAGGGAAAGATAAAAATGGTTCTCTTGCTACCGTTTGTGCGTTTGACGGACGGTTTATTGGGAAGGGATATATCAACCACGCGTCTAAAATTTTGGTGCGTATTTTTATCAGAAGCGACGAAACGGACGAGGGCGATTTTTATTACAACCGAATTTTAGAGGCTTGGCAACAACGCTTAAAGCTTGGCTATCAAAATTGTTGTCGGGTTGTGTTTGCTGAAGCGGACAACTTGCCTGCGCTTATTGTAGATAAGTACGACGACGTGTTGGTAATACAATGTCTTTCGCTTGGGATACATCAACGTAAAAAGCAAATCGTCGAAGCCCTGGTGCGTATCTTTGCGCCGAAAGGTATTTACGAACGCAGCGACGTTGCTGTGCGTGAAAAGGAAGGACTGCCTTTAGAAAAAGGTGTTTTATACGGCGAAATTCCTGAAAAAGTGATAATCGAAGAGAATGGTTTAAAAATGTCTGTTGACGTGAAAAACGGACAAAAAACGGGTTATTTTTTAGACCAAAAAGAAAATAGATTTGCTCTTCGTAGATATGCAAAAGACGGCGAAGTATTGGATTGTTTTTGCAACAGCGGCGGTTTTTCGCTAAATGCGGCGCAAACGGCAAAAAAGGTAACGGCTGTCGACGTATCGGAATTTGCGTTGGAAAACGTTTGCGAAAATGCGGCGTTAAACGGCATAGAAAACATTCAAACGCAATGCGCAGACGTGTTTGATTTTCTTCGGAAAGAACGCTCTGCGGGAAAGAAATACGATTTGGTTGTGCTTGATCCCCCTGCGTTTTGTAAAAGCGCAGCGGAGGTGCAGGGCGCATACAGAGGATATAAAGATATCAACATTCAAGGTTTGAAGTTAGTTAAAAAAGGCGGGTATTTAGCGACGTGTTCTTGTTCGCATTATATGACCCTCCCCCTCTTTATGAAGATGCTTGGCGAGGCGGCGAAAGAAAGCGGCAGACGGGTGCGTTACGTGGAAATGCGCGCGCAGGCACCCGATCATCCGGCGCTTTTAAACGAAGAAGAAACGCTTTATTTAAAATTTTTCGTTTTGCAAGTGCTTTAAAATATAAAAGCCCCCACCCATGTACGCGTTGAAAACAAAAAAAGGAAAAAATTATACAAAAGACAAAAAAGCGGAAAGGATAAAAAACACTTTACAAGCTTTTGTCTTTATGATATAATGATACGCGTGAAAGTATAAATTACTAAAAAAGACAAGGAGTAGGTAATGAAAGAAGAATTTCAAACCGAAGACGAGATTAGTTTATTAGATATCATTCGAACGCTCTTCGAAAGAATAAAGCTGTTGATTATTATCGTATTGGTAGGCGGTGTAATTGGCGGCTCTATTGCGGTTGCTTCTACCATCAACGTGAATTATTGGGGCGCGACGGTAGAATTTTACGTCAATCCGGAAAGCTCGGAAACGGAATCTGGTGAAAACAGCAGTCAATACGGCGTTTACGGCGCGTATGGCAGACACGTTATGGATAATATGGTCAAGCTGCTCTCTTCCGAAAGTTTTGCAGAAAAACTCATTTTAAACAATAAGCCGTTGCCTGAAAAAAGCGTTTGGGTGGATACTTCTAATGCAGATGAAGTAGCACTTGAATTAGACGCGAAAATTGACGCTGCCGCTACGGTTATTGCAGAGGAAGACGCACAACGTGCTACGGTAGTGTTAGAAAAAAACGCGTATGAATTGGCTATAGACGAATATGAAACTGCCTACAAGCAAATTGAAACAGAATGGTCTAAATTGCCTTTAAAGTCGTTAGGACTTAGCGCAAAATTCAATAAAGAAGAGTACATTTTACATATCTACGGCAATAATTATACGGACATGGAAGCTGCTTACAATGCGGTTTATGACTCGATTAGCGGTAAAGAAGCTGCTAAAATGAAAGCGAAAGAAAACTATGAAGCAGCGATTGTACTCTTAAAGGAAAAGGAAAGTCTTTCCCAAGAGATTACGGAAATTGCTTTAGAGGCTTGGCGTAAAACGGCGAAATATAAAGCGCAATTAAGCCAATACAGCGGTGCGGTTTCCTATTCGTATCTTCAAGAACAAGAAGATTTAGAAGACGCAAACAACTTGGCGCGCAGCTTCATTTACGTACAAATTTCCGTGTTGAACGATACTGATTTTGCAAACGAAGTATTGAAACGTGTAAAAGCAGTTGTTCCCCAATACGTAAGAGAAAACATGACGGTGCCTGCAGGATACGTGGGAACGAAATGCCAACGTATTACCCGTACGGATGATATCGCTTTGACAAACCCTGGTTATACCCGTGATGAAGCGATTAAATGGACCATTCTTTCGGCTATTATTGTAGGGCTTATTGCGTCGGTTATCGTAATTATCGTTGATCGTTCGGATAAGAGATTAAAAGAATGCGACGTATTAACTAAAAAATTTGATTTGCCTATTTTGGGTATTATTCCTACGATTGAAGCAATCACAGGGGAAGTAAACACGAAGGAGGCGAAGAAATAATGAATATTCTTACAAAAATTGCAGAAAAAGCGCGCAATAAGCGCAGAGAAAAGCAGGCGGCTGAACATCACGTTTCTAAGCGAAAGGAATATTTGCTTAACGATAAAACCCCCTTTGACGTAACGGAAGCGTTTCGTAATTTAAAGGCGTCCATTTCCGTTTCTGTGCCTAAAAAGAATAAGCGCGGTGTTACCATCATGGCAACCTCTTCCTATCCTGAAGAAGGGAAAACCATGGTTACGGCAAACTTGGCTTTGATGTTTGCTCTTTCAAATGCGAAAGTGCTTTTAATCGACGCGGATATCCGTAAAGGCAGATTGGCGAAATTCTTCCACCGTCAATCTTCGCCGGGTCTTTCCGATTATTTGTCTGGGCAAGCCACGTTCGAGCAGATTTTGCTCCGCTTTAAAGACAACGAAAATTTCTACGTAATTACTTGCGGTACGCATTCTCCTAAGCCTTACGAATTGTTAGAAAGTGAAGCAATGGCGGAATTCCTTGAAAAACTGAAAGATAATTTCGATTATATCATTTTCGATACACCGCCTGTTTTGGTGGTTCCCGACGCCTTGGCGCTTGCTCCTCAATTAGACGGAACGGTGCTTGTTTGCCGTCATCAAGCGTCTTACATTAGCGATATCGCAAAGACGCTTAACACCTTGAAATTTGCGAAAGCAAACGTGCTTGGATGTGTTGTAAACGACTTTAAAGCTCCCAAAGGGAAAATGTACGGATACAAGAATTACTATTATTATAGATACGCGTATACGTCCTATGGTTCGACTAACCCTGAAGATAAAGACGAATAACAGTACCCCCCTCCCTCAAAAAAGGGAGGGTTTTCTATTTGCGGATACTTGCCAAACTGTAAAAAATATGCTATAATAAAATATGGAGAGTGTTTTATGCAGACGTTAATTCAAAACACAACTGCATATGCGTTGGTAAAAGCAGAGGCGGAGGAAGGCAGACTTTCGCACGCGTATTTGCTTTTATTGGACGATAAACGAAATTTGCGTACGGCGTTAAAAAAGTTTGCAAAGGCTATTTTTGACTGCGATATTGACGAGTATGACGACGAAGACTCGTCTTTAAGCGGGGAAAACGGTATTGCGGAGAAAAAGCGTATTGCTTCGCTTATTGACGGCGAAACGTTTTCCGATTGCTTGTTTTTCCCTACGGAGAATAAGCGGTTTTCGGTAGAAGATGCTGAAAAGGTAATGGAAGAAAGCTTGTTAATGCCCGTAGAAACAGAGAAAAAGCTGTTTATAATTTCCGACTTTGCGGACGCGACGGCGCAAGCGCAAAACAAACTGTTAAAACTTTTGGAAGAACCGCCGAAAAACGTTGTGTTTTTGCTCGGCGCCAGCGTGGTGTTTCCCGTGTTAGAAACGGTGCGATCTAGAACGGAAAAATTAGAAATCCCCCCGTTTTCCGAAAAACAAATTTCTTCTTGTCTGCAAAGGCTTTACGGCGACAAATACACGAAGGATGAGTACGAGGTTTGCGCCGCGACGGCTTGCGGGAGCGTAGGCGGAGCGCAAGATATTTTAGAGGGCGGATATTATCCTGAATTGAGTAATTTGGCGTTTTCGCTTTGCGAATGTAACGCGTCCACCTTGCCTGTGCTGGCTAAAAAGGCGGGCGACGGTAAGCATAAAAGCGAACTGCTTGCCCTACTTCGCGTAATTTATAAAGACGCGCTTTTGATGAAATCGGGAAACGAACAATACCTCTCGTTAAAAACGGAAAAAGTTCGCTTAAAAAAGATAAGCGAAAGGTATAAACTTTCGACGTTAACGTTTGCGCAAACAGCGTTGTCAGAAGCGGAAAGACAAGTAAAATTCAATGCGAATTTTAATCAGTGTATCGAGGTTTGTGTCGCGTCGATTTTACAAAAAAACAGATAAACGGACCACCCATGTCCGTAACGAAGTATAAGGAATAGTTATGGTTAAAGTAGTAGTAATTAAATTTAAAAACGGCGGAAAACTGTATTATTTTGCGCCTAAGGCGGATGAGGTTTACGAGCGGAATATGCCCGTTGTCGTAGAGACGTCGCGCGGGTTGGAGTATGCTTGGGTTGCATATCCCGAACGCAGTGTCCCCGACGACGAAATCGTGCCCCCTTTAAAGCCGATTATCCGTATTGCAACGGAAAAAGATAAAGAATTCTATCAAGCGTGTCAAGAAAAAAAACCGCAGGCAATGAAGCTTTGCCGTGAAAAAATCGTTAAGCACGAATTGGATATGAAGCTTATCGATTGCGAGTATTCTTTTGATGGCACTAAGATAGTGTTTTATTTTACCTCGGCTGGAAGAGTAGATTTCAGAGAGCTTGTAAAAGACCTTGCAGCGACCTTTAAAACACGTATTGAATTGCGTCAAGTGGGCACCAGGGATGAGACGAAGTACCTTGGCGGGCTTGCATCTTGCGGGCGAGTATGCTGTTGTGCGGGAAATATGCCCGAGTTTAAAAAGGTAAGCATCAAGATGGCAAAGACGCAAGGGCTGTCGTTAAACCCTGGTAAAATCAGCGGGCTTTGCGGTAGATTGATGTGTTGTTTGAGTTATGAAAACGAATATTATTCGGACGTATACAAAAAAATGCCTAAGGTTGGCTCTGAAGTCGGTACGCCTAACGGGCGAGGAATTGTAGCATCGGTAAATATGTTAAAAATGCAAGTAAAGGTAAAAATTGAAGACAATAACGGCGGGTTAACCTTTACCGATTTCCCTGTTGCAGACGTTAAATTTAAAAGAAGCGCGCAAATGGAAAAAGACGACGAGATAGATGAAGAATAAAAACAAAAAGAGTTGGCTCTTTGCCAACTCTTTTTGTTATAACAACGCCTTTAAGCGTTCTTCATATTTTTCTTCCGCGTTTAATAATTCTTCGGCGAGGCGGACAATATCTTCGTCTGCGCCGTCGCGCATATCCCCTAATGACGTTTTTAAGGCGGTGATGCCCATTACCGTGCCCTGTATCATCATTTCGGTGATGTGTTGATGGGAATTGTCGGTGAGGGTACTCATCTTAATCGAGCCCCACATCATTGCTTTTTTCATCATATTTGGCTCTTTTACTTGAATATTTTTATCCTTTGCGAGAATAGCGATTCTGCCCGAAAATTGTTCGTATTCGTCGTGCTCGGAAAGGATTTCTTCGCGGATTTTTCCTTCAGCAGTTTCGGGTAAAATGTCTTTAATAGATTGCAAAGCAAGTTGACAGTTTCTAAAAAGCTCGGCAAGAAGCTCTTCGCTTTTCTTTTTATCGCGTTCCATACATGTTCTCCTTTTTTAACTAGTATGAAGCAAAAAAGGAAGAATATTTATAAAAATCTTAAAAATTATAGAAAAATGCTTGACGAAAGTTTTTAAAATATGGTATAGTATAAGTCGAGCCGATAGAAACGGGCTATTTTAAGCTGTTCTTTTTTAGAACACGCCTTGGAAATTCTTCGAGACTGGAAAGAGGAGGTAAATCTTAATGTACGCTATTATCGATAACGGAAATAAGCAATACAAAGTAGCTGAAGGCGACGTTGTAAGACTTGAAAAACTTGCAGCAAACGAAGGCGACAGCGTTTCTTTTGCAGTGCTTATGGTCGCTGACGAAAACGGTATCAAAACGGGCGCAGAAGTAGCTTCTGCTAAAGTAACCGCTACGGTCGTTAAGCAAGACAAGGCGAAGAAAATTATCGTCTTCAAGTATAAAGCTAAGAAAAACGAACGTAAAAAGCAAGGTCACAGACAGCCCTTCACTGCAGTTAAAATCGAAAAGATCGAACTTTAATTGCACCGCGCGGCTTATTCGCCGTGTAAAAATCTAGAAGAAAAGGAGAAAATAAAAATGATGTTCATCAGTTTATTCGCTCATAAGAAAGGTACCGGTTCTTCGCACAACCGCAGAGACAGCGAGGCAAAACGTCTTGGCTGTAAGCGTAGCGACGGACAAGCAGTTCTTGCTGGCAACATTCTCGTTCGCCAAAGAGGTACCAAAATTCATCCCGGCACTAACGTCGGTATCGGCAAAGACGACACCTTGTTCGCTTTGGTTGACGGCGTTGTTCGTTATGAAAGAATGGGCAAAGATAAGAAGAAAGCAAGCGTTTATCCCGTAGCTTAATGAAAACAAAAAATTAAGAGAGATGTGTAAGCATCTCTCTTTTTTTTGGTTTTGTGCTTGCGAAAAAGTTAAATGAGTATATACGGCGCAATACTTCGTTGCAGTGCGTGGTTCCCTCGCTCGTGTACGTCTATGTACACTCCCGTCGGGAATACTCCTGCGCCTTGTCTTGCTTGTATCTCCACATTTTAACGGTGGGGGAATTGCCTTGGTAGGCTAAATGTGTATATACCACGTTAAAGTTCGTCAAACTTGCGCTTTTCTTGCTCGTTTACGCACAGTAAACTCCCATCGAAAATGCTCGCTTTCCTGCTTTAACTTGTATCTCCACATTTTAACGCTAGTCGGTTGCTTCGAAGGAACACCGTTCGGTAACGAACAGTAACTTATCCCCACTAAGAAGAATAGAAAAAAGCTAAATCCAAACTTAGTTTGGTTTGGTGGCGTTGACGAGAATGGTTTTATAATCGGTATAAATAACAAACCCCGCCTTTGCTTTGTTGGGCTTTTTTACAAATTTCCGTTGGCAATAATCAACGGGAACCTTCTCTCCGCCTCGTCCATCTGAGTAATACGCGCAAATTTGTGCGGCGTATAAAAGTACTTCATCTCGTACCTGTCTACCCTCTGTGATAATAATTACGTGCGAAGAGTGGTATTTTTGTGTATGCAGCCAAATATCGTTTTGCGAAGCCATGCGCAATAATTTATCGTTTTGAACGTTATTTCTGCCGGCTAAAATTTTAAATCCGTCCTTTTCAAATTCTCTAAATAACGCAGGTTCTTCTTTTTTCTTTTGTCCTACGCGCTCTTGGGGTGCTTTTAACAAGCCTAAAGCAATCAATTCTTCTTCAATCCCCTTTAAATCCTCGGCGCAATCGGCTAGTGTGATGCTGGTTAATACGCTGTCGGCGTAGTCCATTTCTCGCAGTTCGTCTTGATAAATAGGGGTTAAAATTTCTTTCGTGCGCTTTTGTTTATTGTATGCTTTAAAATACCGTTGCGCGTTTTTTGCGGGGGGCAGGGTTGAGTCTAATGCAATTTTTATCGTTGGACAAGTCTCGTCGTACCAGTTTTCCAACTCGATAAACCGTATACCTTTTTCAAGGCGGTATAAATTTGCCGTCAGCAATTCGCCTTTTATTTTATTTTCTTCCGCGCCCTCTGCCTCTTGCAGTCGGTCGAAAGTATCTTGCGCTTTTTTGGCGAGTTTTTTCTTGAGTGTACGAATGGCGGATTCGAGTTTGCGCTTTTTATCTTCAAAGCTTTTTTTGTTTTCTTTTGTTGAGTAAAAAAGGTCTTCCGCTTCGCACAGCGTTTGGGTTTTTATGCCCTTTTCTGTTTCAAATGCGAAAAAGTCGGTATAACCGCCCTTATAATCGGGCAATAAATAAGGGGTGCATGAAAGGTTATCAAAAGCGTCGGCAATAAAAGCTCCAAACGGGATATGTTGATTGTTTAAAAACCATAATTTTGTCAGTTCGCGTGCGGTGCTGGGTGCAAAACCGGCAACGTTTTCAAATAAAAAACGAGATAAATCATCTTGCGAATAATGTTCTCCGTGGGAAGAGAAAAAAGCGTCGAACAGTGTTTGTAAACCCGGTTTATCCACAGGCGAACATTTTTCTTGGGGTTTTGGGTAGATGTATTTAACACCAGGGAAAAGCGGACGGGCTAAATTTTCTTCTAACGTCGTCATTTTCAACGCGCCTAAAATATTCCCTTTTTCCGTTAAAATTACGTTGGAGTATTTTCCCATCAATTCACAGTGCAATACGCGGTTACACTCGGAAAAGTCGGTGGTGCAATGTAACGTAATTTGAATAATCCGCTCGCATTCCCACTGTTCAACGCTTAAAATTTCGGCACCTTGTAAATGCTTGCGCAAAAGCATACAAAAATTGGGCGCGACAGGCGCGGGTGTTTTTTCAGTTGCGGACAAACACACACGGGCGTTAGACGCGTTTGTACTGACGATTAGCTTCACCGTTTGTTTTTTTGCGTAAACGATAAAGGTGAGTTCGTCTTTATCTACCTGCGAAATGCGGTTGATTTTCCCGCCGACGAGCTGCTGTGCAAGCTCTTTTGTTAAACGACGGATATGGAAAGCGTCCTGCGGCATAAGATAACTCCTTTTTTTCGACTTGCTTTTCATAAATTATAGCGTAAAATTAGAAAATTGTAAACAAAAACGCTTTATTTTCTTAAATAAATATGATAAAATATAAGCTGATGTTTCAAACGGCCAAAATTGTGGTATAAGTAAAGAAACAAAATGATAAAAAAATTGAAAGGAATATAGATTTTAGGAGAAAAACTATGAAGTACACCACCAAAGCGAATGAAAAAAGCACGTTAAAAATTACCATGAATTTCGACGCGCAAGAATGGAAAGACGCTATCAACAAAGCGTATTTAAAAATGAGAGGCAAAATTGCTGTAAACGGTTTCCGTAAAGGCAAGGCGCCCAAGCACGTTATCGAAGCAACGTATGGTAAAGGCGTATTCTTTGAAGACGCGCTCAACATTTTGTTTGACGAAAACTATGGCAAAATTTTAGATAAAGAAGAAAAGAAGCACACCTTTGTTGGCGCGCCTGAAGTTTCTATCGGCAAATTTGAAAACCCCGAAGAAGACGGCTTGTCTTTAATCGCTATCGTTCCTGTAAAACCCGAAGTAAAAATTTCTTCCTACAAGGGTATGAAAATTAAGGAATATGCGTATACTGTAAAGGAAGAAGAAATTCAAGCAGAAATCAACCGCCTTTTAGACAGAAATGCTCGTAAAGTAGAAGTTACGGACAGAGCTGCTCAACTTGGCGATATCGTAAATATCGATTTCGTTGGTACGGTTGACGGCGTTAAGTTTGACGGCGGCGAAGCTGAAGGCTTCGACCTTACGCTTGGCAGCGGTCAATTTATCCCTGGTTTCGAAGATCAAGTTGTTGGTATGAACGTAGGCGATAAGAAAGACGTAAACGTTACCTTCCCTGAAAACTATCAAGCAGAAGCTTTGAAGGGTAAGCCTGCTGTATTCGCAGTTACGCTTAACAAAATTCAAGGCAAAGAATTGCCCGAACTTACCGACGAATTCGTAAAAGATGCAACGGGTAACGAAAGCGTAGAAGCATATAAAGCAAAAACGCAAGAAAGATTGCAAGCACAAGCAACCAGAAGAGCAAACGACGATACGGAAAACAGCATCTTGAATGCAATCGCTGCAAACACGGAAGTTGAAATTCCTCAAGCAATGATCGAAAGAGAAATCGATTCGCTTGTTCAAAAGTTTGAATATCAATTGATGTACCAAGGCTTGAAGCTTGCTGATTACCTTGATTTCTTGAAGGTTAGCGAAGCTGATTTCAGAAAGAACTATCAAGCACAAGCTGAAAAGAACGTTAAGAACCAACTTATCATTTCGCAAATTATCGCTGAAGAAAAAATCGAAGCAAGCGAAGAAGAAGTTGACGCAAAAATCGCTGACCAGGCAAAATCGGTTGATAAGACGACGGAAGAATATAAGAAGAATATGGATCCCCGTCAATTCGATTATATCCGCAGCGATATCATCATCACGAAGTTGTTTAACTTGTTGAAAGAAAACAACGAAATGTACGTGGAGGAATCCAAATAATGGAAAAAAACTTTGTCGTTCCTTACGTCGTTGAACGTACCTCTTCGGGTGAACGTTCGTACGACTTATATTCGAGATTATTAGAAGATAGAATTATCTTTTTAAGCGGTGAGATTAACGACGCGTTGGCAAACACCGTTGTTGCGCAGCTTATCTATCTCGAAGGGAAAGACCCGAATAAAGATATTTGTTTGTACATCAACTCCCCCGGCGGCTCTGTTTCCGCAGGGATGGCGATTTACGATACTATGAATTATATCAAGTGCGACGTATCCACTATTTGTTTAGGGCTTGCGGCGTCTATGGGGGCATTCTTGCTTTCCATCGGTGCGCGCGGTAAGCGTTTCGCGTTGCCGAATTCGGAGATTATGATTCATCAGCCTTTGGGCGGCGCGCAAGGTCAGGCAAGCGATATTAAAATTCAAGCCGAACACATTTTGCGAACGAAGGCAAAGCTGAATAGAATTTTAGCGGAAAACACTGGCAGAGATATCGCTACGATTGAAAGAGATACGGATAGAGATAATTATATGTCGGCAGAAGAAGCCCGCATGTATGGGTTAATTGATAGAGTATTTGTAAAGAGATAACTCTTTCGCTAAAATCAAAAGAAAGGAAAAATCGCACAAAACTCCGCGGGGTTTTGTGCGGTATTTATCTAAAAGGAAATTAAGTCCGCGGTGCATAAACGCTGGCGGAAAAATAGACAAAATGGTGTTCAACGCATCCCTGCCCCTTTCGTTTAAAAATAAAACGGCGGGAATTGTCTAGAAAAAAAAGGAGTAAAAATGTCAAGAAACGATAGACACTGTTCTTTTTGCGGGAAACCGCAAGATGAAGCAAATTCGCTGATTGCCAGCCCGACGGGCGCGCTCATTTGCGACGAATGTATCGAAATTTTAAAAGCGACGTTAGATGAAAATCCTGATAAGGAAATCGTTGGAGACGTGGCTTTGAAAAAGCCTGCCGAAATCAAGGCAGAGTTGGATAAATACATTGTCGGCCAAGACAAAGCAAAGCGCGTGTTATCGGTAGCTGTGTATAACCATTACAAGCGGATTAACGCGTTAAATAAAAGCAAAAAAGATGACGACGGCGTAGAGATTGAAAAGAGCAACGTGCTTTTGCTTGGCCCGACGGGAAGCGGTAAAACATTGCTTGCAAGAACGCTTGCGAAAATTTTAAACGTGCCCTTTGCGACGACGGATGCCACCACGCTTACAGAAGCTGGTTACGTGGGCGAAGACGTGGAAAATATTTTATTAAAGCTTATTCAAAATGCTGATTACGAAATTGAACGCGCGCAACGTGGGATTATCTATATCGACGAAATTGATAAAATTGCACGTAAAACGGAAAACGTTTCTATCACGCGCGACGTTTCGGGCGAAGGAGTACAACAAGCGCTTTTAAAAATTATCGAAAGCACGGTGGCAAACGTTCCCCCGCAGGGCGGAAGAAAACACCCCAACCAAGAATGCTTGCGTTTAGATACGACGAATATTCTTTTTATTTGCGGCGGCGCGTTTGTTGGTTTGGATAAGATTGTATCTTCGCGTAAAGACGATAGCACGCTTGGTTTTGGCGGAAAAGTAAAGACGCATGCAGAAGAAGCGGATTATTCCGTTTTAGACGAAGTAAAACCGCAGGATTTGACGAAATTCGGTTTAATTCCTGAATTTGTCGGACGTCTTCCCATCGTTGTGAATTTGCAACCGTTAGACGAAACGGCACTTGTGAAAATTTTAACCGAACCCAAAAACGCGATTATTAAGCAATTCCAAAAGCTTGTTGGTTACGACGGCGTAAAACTGACCGTAGAAGATGACGCGGTGCGTGAAATTGCGCAAACGGCAATCCGTTTAAAGACGGGTGCGCGCGGGCTTCGTACGATTATCGAAGGAGTTATGACGGAAGTTATGTATAAAATCCCTTCCGAAGAAAACGTGGAAGAAGTGATTATTACCAAAGAGTGTTTAACGCAAAATGCACAGCCTAAGCTTGTGTATAAAAGTGCTTAATTGTGTTATAAGAACTCGGTTTTAAAAATTAAAGCCGAGTTCTTTTCTTTGTCGATTTTTAAATAAAAACGGATAATTTACGCTTAGTTTTATTCTATCAACGGTTGATTGCTCCCCACTCAACCACTGGTATGTTGCCTTTTGAGAGGCGAGGATATATAATATAATTAGAAGGAGGTGAAGTATGGACCAAATAAAAATAGGAAAATTTATCGCGGAACGCAGAAAAAAAGAAAATTTAACGCAAATGCAGTTAGCAGAAAAGCTTGGGATTACCGACAGAGCGATATCCAAATGGGAAACAGGCAGAGCTATGCCCGATTCGTCTATCATGCTTGAGCTTTGCGAAATTCTTAAAATTACAGTAAACGATTTATTAAACGGGGAGGTTGGAAATATGGAAAATTATAATAAAGAAGTAGAAGGCAAGCTTATCGAAATGGTAAAACAAAAAGAAGAACACGATAAAGCCTTGTTGAAGCTGGAATGGGTAATCGGCATTTTAGCTTTGCTTGTATTGATGATTCCTGTGTTTGTTGGGGCGTTTGCACCGATGGAAGAAGAGGCAAGATTGTTTGTTGTATTCTCTGGGTTTATTCCTGGAATCATCGGTTTCTGTTTTGCGGTAAAAATTGAGCAAATCGCCGGGTATTATGAGTGCAAACATTGCCATCATAGATACGTGCCGAAGTACAATACAGTTAAGTTAGCAATGCACATGGGCAGAACGAGATATATGAAATGCCCAAATTGTCAAAAATCGTCTTGGCAAAAAAAGGTTTTAACAGAAAAAGATAAATAAAAAAAAGCCGTAAGGCTTTTTTTTGTTAATTATTTTTTTGACAATATTCGTAATACCAGCACCGATAGGGATTTTCGCAGTGATCGCCCATGCAAACATTTGGCATTTCCGCGTCCTTTTTCTTTAATTGACCAAAGGGAAAAATATACTTATTGACTGTCCATTCCGCTCGTTTTGCCGATTCGGTAACATCAATAATTCGATACATGGTGCCATCCTTTTGGATAATTTCCCCCTCGGTAATCGGTTCGGCTCCTTCGGGGGTATCCCCTCGTAAAATCAAGCAAGACTTTGTGGGGATGAATCCGCATTTACGTAAAATAAACCGTTGAAAGCCTAAATCGATAATAAATTCTTTGCGGGGCGCATACGTGTTTTTTACTTCGTATAAAGCGTATCCTTCCCCGTCCTTTTTTAAAATATCCGTTGCGCAATAATTGCCGTACCAAGTAAACGCGCCTTCGCATACGACGTTTTCGCCTGCTTGTAACCACGTCTGCGTTTTTTCTAGCATGGCGGCGTAATTTAATCGCCCGTCCTCTTTTAAGGTGGTCGTTTCTTTGTATTTGCCGAAAATTCCCATGGCAATATCCCCGAAATCGTTACCGGCATCAAGCTTTGCTTGCACTTCGGGCGGGATAATTTTTTCTTGCGGCATGTGTGCGTCTAGCCACAGCATTTTTTTGCATTGTAATGCTCTTGTAAAATCTGTTTTTGTAACTCCCATAAAAAAAGTATAGCACGGTTTTTAACAAAAATCAAGGGTGTGGTTAAAAAAATTGAAAAGTCTATTGACAAATTTTTAGGCGAGTGCTATAATTTAAACAACGCTTAAAAATTTATTGGAAGGTGGAAAAGTATGGGATTTTTTACAAGATGCGATGATTGCGAATACTGGAATAAAGACAGATATTTTTCGGTTAGAGAAGGTGAGGGCGGCTATTTTGAAAGAGAATCGTATAGAGATTTGGAAAAATGCTGGTGTTCGGTAAAACGTGAATACGTAAAATCGGACGAGGCAATGAATTGTTCGAGATATAAACAAAAATCGTCCGGGTGTTTCTTAACGACGGCGTGCGTAGAATATAAAGGCTTAGCAGACGACTGTGAAGAATTGACCAAACTCCGCGCGTTTAGAGATAACTACTTAAAGACGACGGAAGAAGGCAAGGCGGTAGTAGAAGAATATTATCGTGTTGCACCGCAAATTGTAGCAAGCGTTAACGCGTCTGAAAAGAAAGCGGAAATTTACGACTATATCTACAAAGAAATACATACCTGTATCGCTTGCATTGAAAGCGGGGATAGCGACGGTGCGGTAAACGTGTATCGCGAAATGGTAAAAAAGGCAAACGAAATGGTAAAATAATAAAAGAAAAAAGAACGCCACACGGCGTTCTTTTTATTATACAATTGTTTGTTCAAGTGTTTCCGATTGCGGCTGCAGAGAATATAAATCGAATTCCGTTTCGATATCGAAATCGTCTGCGGAATCAAAAGCGGCGAGTTTGGATACAGAAACTTCGTAGGCGGTCATTATTTTTATGTCTGTATCGGAAAAGCGTTTTTGGTATTCGCGGCTTTGGATTCTGCCGGAAATCGCCACTTTATCCCCCACGCATAAATTTTTAACGAAGCGCGCGTTTCTGCCCCAAGCAATGCAAGGAATATAATCGGATTTATTATACGCGCGGTTGACGGCGATTAGAAGGTCGGCAATTTCTCGGTTGAAAGGGGTGGTGCGGTAGACGGGCGGTTTGCAAATGTATCCGCTAAGCAAAATATTGTTTGGATTTTTTTCAGGAAGGTCGGAAAGAAGCTCTCTGATGAATACGGTCAGCATTAAGCGGGATTTACCTTCTTCAATTTTGTTATAGCTTCTAAATTGCCCCACTGCGCAAATTTGACTGCCTATTCTAATATCCGCGCCCTTAATAAGCCGTTCGGAAATGGTAACGGGGAGAACGTCTGCTTGGCCGGAAAGGCGTTTGACGGAAACGAAAAATTCGTAAAAACCCTCTCCGTAAATTTCGTGGGAAAATACGCCGTCGCTGACGATTTCACCTGAAACGTAAACCTTGTTGTTTTTGTCTGTGCTGTAGTTCATATTTTTTCTCCTTATTTTATAATTTTTGTAACTCGTTAAATACATGGGTGGGGTCTATGCCTTAAACTGACGCCCTGTGTGGTCGATTGTATAATCGCTGGTATAGATAAGCTCGCCGATAGGAACAAAAGAATACCCCTTGTTTTTTAAGGTGGAAAAAATCATGGGCAGTGCTTTTGCGGTATGCAAGCCGTTGTTATGGCATAAAATAATAGAGCCGTCTTTTACACCGTTTACAATCCGCAGGGAGATTTCCGTCGCGGAAAGATTTTTCCAATCGAGCGAATCTACGTCCCATTGAATTGTGTACAAGCCCATTTGGCTTGCAGTGCTAAGCAAAAGATTGTTATAATCGCCGTATGGAGCACGGAACAATTTAGGGCTCACACCCGTTACTGATTGAATGGTTTGGCAAGAGTCGTTTAACTCTTTTTCTATTTCCGCTTTCGAAAGCTTGCTCATATACGGATGCGTTTTGCTGTGCGTGCCGAGCTCGTGTCCCTGTTCTACAATTTTTTTAGCGTATTCGGGATATTTTTGCACCCAAAATTCGACGGCGAAAAAGGTGCATTTTACGTCGTTTGCCTGCATGATTCGTAATAGCTCGTCGGTGTATTCTACCCCCCAAGCGCAATCGAAGGAAATGGCAATTTTTTTATCCTCTCTATTCACGGAATAAATAGGAAGAAGACGGGTTGAATCCGTACCTGTCTCCGCCGTTTCTTTTTCTTTGAGTTTTTGCACGGCGTACGTGCCACCGAAAATTATAGAAAAAAGAGCGGTGAAAACAATAGAGATAATCGCAAAAATTTTCCAAAATTGTGCTTTGCGCGAACGGGCCATAGCGTACTCCTATCATAGCGTTTTTTGTAAAAAATAATTTGTCGAAAATGCAAGACTTATGCCTTTGTTTAGCGAAAGTGTTTTTTGTTGGTTTCGACGGGTAATGTTACTATATGTTGCGTTTGTCGGCTTTATGAAATGTAAATGAAAAAAGTTGGGAAATAAAGGAATATACTTGACATAAAAATAAAGATATGATATTATTTTGATATCACATATCACAATAAGGAGTCTAGAAATGGAAAACGTTTTAGTGGCAAGCGGATTGAGAAAATCATTTACTTTATCCAAAAAGCAACAAGCGCTGGAAAAAACAAACGTTAAAAAGAGAATAGCGGTAGACGGGCTTTCTTTTGCGGTACAAAAAGGCGAAATTTACGGTCTGCTCGGCCCTAACGGTGCGGGGAAGACGACCACGTTGCGTTTGCTTTCTACTCTTTTAAAAACGGAAGACGGGGATGCGACAATCAATGGTTACAGTATTGTAAAAAACCCAGACCAAGTGCGTCAGCAAATCGGGTTTTTAACAAGCGATTTAAAACCCGACGGGTTTTTCACCCCGTCGTATATGTTTGATTTTTACAGCGAGCTGTACGAAATTCCCGAAGAGATACGCAACGACAGAAAACAAAAATTATTTGAAAGGTTTGGCATTGACGCGTTTGCGGAAACGAAAATTTCCGATTTGTCAACGGGCATGAAACAAAAAACGTCGATTGCCATCTCTCTTGTACACGATCCCGATTTTATTATTTTTGACGAGCCGACAAACGGCTTGGACGTACTTACGGCAAAATCGGTAACCGATTTCTTACTTGAATTAAAAGCGCAAGGAAAGACGATTTTACTCTCCACGCATATTTTCTCTTTGGTGGAAAAAATTTGCGACAGAGTGGGGATTATTATCGACGGAAAAATGGTTCGCGAAGGCGTTGTTGAAGAACTGACGAAAGAAAAATCGTTGGAAGACGTGTTCTTTGACGTGTACGCGCAAGCGAAGGGAGAATAAATATGAAGAAATTTAAAAATATTTGGACGATAGCCAAAAAGGAATTTTATCGGTTTTTTAAAGACAAAAGAATTTTAATTTCTCTCTTCTTGCCGGGTGTGTTAATTTTTTGTATCTACTCCTTTTTAGGCGAAAATATGGGGACAATGATGGGTGTAGACGAGAACTACACCTATACCATGTACGCGGTGAATGCGCCTGCTGAACTTGAAGCAGAGTTTGCTTTATTAGAATCGCAAAACGTTTCGATTGAAAAAATTTCTGAAAGCGAAACGGAAAGCGCAAAAGAAAAAGTCAAGTCGCAGGAAGCGGATATTTTGCTTGTCTTCCCTTCCGATTTTTCGCTTGTCCCGCAAAGTGAAACGTTTTCGCAGGTAAACGTATATTATAATTCGGTAAAAACGGAATCGTCGATGGCATATTCGCTGGTATCGGCGGTCTTCTCGGGAAAACAGTACGGCGCGCCTAACTTCTTGATGCCCGTCAACGATTTATCGACGGCGGAAGATATGACAGGGATGATTGTTTCTATGATAGGTCCCATGATGATTATGGTATTTCTCTTTACGGGCTGTCTGGCGCTTGTACCCGAATCGATTGCCGGGGAAAAGGAGCGCGGTTCGTTTGCGACTATGCTGGTAACGCCCGTCAAACGCAGTCATATAGCTGTCGGGAAAATTCTTGCCCTTTCCACTCTTTCGCTGTTAAGTGGTGTTTGCAGTGCGTTGGGCTTGATATTCTCGTTGCCGAAATTGCTTGGCTCGGCGGAAGGAATCACTTTGGGAGTTCCCACTTATCAATTCGGCGATTACGCAATGCTGTTAGGGATTATTCTTTCGACGGTGCTTGTAATGGTCGGGATTGTATCCGTTGTGTCTACGCTTGCGAAAAGTGTAAAAGAAGCAGCGGGCATGGTTGGTCCGTTGAATATTTTGATTATATTGTTGGGCTTTGGAACAATGTTTTCGACGGGCGCGGACGCATGGTACTGGTATTTGATTCCGTTGTTTAACAGCGCGCGTGCGTTGGGCGGAATTTTATCCTTTAACATTCAGCCTCTTTACGCTATTATTACGATTTTAATAAATTTGGGCTGCGTAGCAGGGCTGTCGATTGCGCTTGCGAAAATGTTTGACAGCGAAAAAATAATGTAAATACAAATGCAAATAGAAAAAAGTCAACAAAACCGTTGCGGGTGTTGACTTTTTTTGTTCTATCGTGTATAATAAATAGTACTATGAGAATTTGGGCTAAATTGATGACAAACGGTAAAATAAAAAAACAATTCGTCTACGAAAACGAAGAAAAATTGACGTATTCGCACTTTTTCGATTATCTGACGGATATTTGTCAAGCGTTGGATATTGCAACGCCCGTATTGACAAAAGTGCATATTTTTAATTTTGCAAAATTCAACCACGTAAAATTCACAAGCCGTGATTTTGTCGAAAGTCTGGGTTACGATTGCTTGTTTTTAGAAAATATTTTCACTTAATTGTTCCCCATTTTTACTAATTACCAAGGGGCATGGCCGAGATGAAAACAAAAGGAGAGAAAAAATGACCCGTTTAGAAAAAGAAATACTCGATTTATTAAAAGAAAACGCTAGATTGCCGTTAAAAGATATTGCAGGGATGTTAGGCGTAGATGAACAAGCGGTAAAAAACAGTATCCGCGCGTTAGAAGAAAGCGGTTTGCTGGTAAAATGCGCCGCAATCGTCAATAGCGAATTATTGGACGAATCGCTTGTCGAAGCGTTGATTGAAGTAAAAGTATCGCCGAAAAAAGCGGAAGGCTTTGACGGTATGGCAAAGCAAATTGCGTCCTTCCCTGAAGTAAAAGGCGTATATTTGATGAGCGGTGCATACGATTTGGCGGTGTTTATTGAAGATACTTCCTTACAAAAAGTAGCGCGTTTCGTATCCGAAAGAATTTCCACTTTCGACGGCGTGTTAAGCACCGCCACCCATTTTATCTTAAAGAAATACAAAATTGAAGGGGTTATGACCCAGAAGGATGGGGAGGATAACCGTATCTCCATTCAAGCTTAACTTGGCCGCTTGCGAACGGGCTAAATGTGTATATACGGCGCAATACTTCGTTGTATTGCGTGTTCCCTCGCTTTGCTAGTATCTCCCCATTTTAACGGTGGGTTGGCCGCTTGCGAAAAAGTTAAATGTGCATATACGGCGCAATACTTCGTTGCAGTGCGTGTTCCCTCGCTTTGCTTGCATCTCCCCATTTTAACGGAGGGTTGGTCGCTTGCGAAAAAGTTAAATG
>JAZRDM010000047.1:0-21143 GCA_045660265.1 Candidatus Scatosoma sp.
GGGAATTACCACCGTAAAATTCTTTCCTGCCAACGTGTATGGCGGTTTGAAGGCGATGAAAGCGCTGTCCGCGCCTTTCCCTCAAATCAAATTTATACCCACGGGCGGTGTGGATAGAAGTAACATTGACGAGTTTTTGGCTTGGGATAAAATTGCGGCAATCGGCGGCAGCTTTTTTGTAAAAGAATCGTTGGATAAAATGGAGGAAAAACAATGAAAAAAGTAGTAACTTTCGGTGAATTGATGTTGCGCCTTGCCCCCGAGGGGTATTTGCGTTTTGTGCAGAGTGAAAAATACCAGGCAACCTTTGGCGGTGCGGAAGCAAACGTAGCGGTATCGCTTGCAAATTATGGTATGGACGTGGCGTTCGTATCCAAACTTCCCACGCACGAAATCGGTCAATCTGCTGTAAATTCCTTGCGTAAATTTGGGGTAGATACGAGTAAAATCGTGCGCGGCGGCGAAAGAGTGGGTATTTACTACTGCGAAAAAGGCGCATCCCAACGCCCCTCCAAGGTTATCTATGATCGTGCGTATTCGTCCATTGCAATGGCAAAGAAAGGGGATTTTGACTGGGATAAAATTTTCGACGGTGTGGAATGGTTCCATTTTACGGGTATTACGCCCGCTTTAAGCGATGAAGTGGCTGCCATCTGTGTGGAAGCCTGCAAAGCGGCAAAAGCGAAAAATATCACGATTTCCTGCGACTTAAACTTCCGTAAGAAATTGTGGAGCAAAGAAAAGGCAGGTCAGGTGATGGGCGAGCTCTGCAAGTACATTGATTACTGCATTGCAAACGAAGAAGATGCGAAAGACGTATTCGGCATCGAAGCGGATAACACAGACATCTACGGCGGTAAGCTGGACAGAGAAGGGTACATTTCCGTTGCGAAGAAATTGACCGACCGCTTTGGTTTTAAGGGCGTTGCGATTACGCTTAGAGAAAGCAAGAGTGCGAACGACAACGACTGGTCGGGTATGCTTTACACAAACGGCGAGGCGGTGTTCTCCAAGAAATATTCGATGCACATCGTGGATAGAGTTGGCGGTGGCGATAGTTTTGGCGGTGGGTTGATTTATTCGTTGATGAACGGATTTGCACCTCAACAGGCAATTGAATTTGCTGTGGCGGCGAGCTGTTTGAAACACTCGATTGAGGGCGATTACAATATGGTTTCCGTAGCGGAAGTAATGAACCTTGCAGGCGGCGACGCAAGCGGTAGAGTGCAAAGATAAAGAATAAAACACCTATTAAACACAGAACTTTTGAGAGCGATTGTTTAATAGGTGTTTTTATTATTCGAATTTTTATAATGAGAGTAATATAGGTGCCCCAATATTACAGTAGCCCAAAATAAAAGTTTAGAGTCCTGTAGAACGTTTCTTATAAGCAAGTGGGGTAAGTCTCGTGATACGTTTGAACGTTTTGGTAAAATAGTCTGGTGTGGAAAAGGCGAGCCGTTCGGAGATTTCACGTACAGACAGCTCATTTTCGCGTAACAGTTGTTTGGCTTGTTTGATTTTCAATTCCATAAAATAAGCCATAATGGTTTTTCCCGTCTTTGCCTTAAAGATGCGGAATAAATAAGCTTTACTGTAAGCAGTTTTTTTGCAAATATCCTCAATCGTCAAAGTGGAGTAAATGTTCTCTTTCAAAATAGCGGTAACGTCATCAATGGGCTTTGTTGATAATTCCTTCCATGGTAAAAAGGTAGAGTTGCCTTGCTCCGTTTCCGTTTGTTCACGTAAGAGGTTTATGAGGAAAATTTCCAAATAGTTTTTAATAAGCTGCTCACCGCCAAGGGTAGGCGTGGGGAGTAATTTCATTTTTTTTAAGTTGGGGTCGGAATAAGGAATGTTAAACGTTCTTTTTCCTTCCTCCAAAATGGAATAGATAAACTTTGCTAGTTGCGGCGATAAGCCAAATTTTTTATTTTCAAAAAATTTGATGGATTCGGACTTGCAAACGAAGGACAGAATAAAAACGTTTGGCGCGGTTTTGCCGTTTGCCGCAAGAGTGTGGAACTCATTCGGCTTATGGAATAAAATCTCGCCTTGATTTAACACGATTTCTTTTCCGTCAGCGGAACATAGCAGGCTCTCCTTTTCGGCGTAGACGAATTCCCAAAAATCGTGCGATTCACCTGCGGTTTGGAATGCTTTGTCAAATTCAAAATAGTGAATGGTTACAATTTTGCTGACGCTGATTAAGTTGGATAATTTATGTTGAAAATAAGTTCTCATGGTAAAATTGTATCATACTATTAAAATAAAATCAAGTAGATTATTTTACTATTTTAGGATATTTCTATCCCTTGTTTTGTTTTTCGTTGCTTGCTATAATGATAGTATTAAAATGCTATGGAGATAGACTATGAGAGTATTGGCAATCGGGGCTCATCCCGACGACATTGAAATCGCGTGCAGCGGTACTTTGGCAAAGTGCGTAAAGCGCGGAGATACGGTAATCGTGTGTCACGTTTCAAGCGGTAATTTGGGACATGTTGTTATTCCGCCTGATGAACTTCGCGTGATTCGTGCAAACGAAGCGAAAAAAGCGGGGGCGCTTGCAGGGATTGAAGTTATCTGCGCTGGGTTTGACGACTTAGAAATCTATGATAACAACAAGGAAGCGAGAGATAAGCTCGTGGATATTATCAAATACGCAAATCCCGATTTTATCATCACGCACAATCCCGACGATTATATGCCTGACCATACGGCGGTGGCTCGTTTGGTGTTCGACGCGAGCTTTACTGCAACTTTGCCCAACTACGCAAGCAAGTATAAAGAACCTGCAAAGTTAGTTCCCATCTATTACATGGATACGCTTGCAGGGGTGAATTTTCAACCGACGGAATACGTGGATATTTCCGAGGAAATTGATTTGAAATTGCAAATGTTGGAATGCCACGAAAGCCAAGTAGTATGGATGCGCGATCATGACGGAATTGATTTTCCCGATATGGTGCGTACGTGTTCAAGATATCGAGGGTATCAATGCGGCGCGGAATATGCAGAAGGTTTTAGACAATGTCAAGTGTATTTGAAAGGTACGACAAAAAGATTATTACCATAAAAGGAGAAAATAACTATGAATTTTAACAGCACAGTAAAAGGCAGTGAATTAGAGGGATTTTACCCCGCAGGTTGGGATTTTGACAAAATCGACGCATGTATCGATGCGCCTGAAAAGATTACGGAAAGACAAGCGCACTGGAATAAGGATTTTAACCCCGTTCAATGTGAAAGTCTTGGCGAATTTGAAACGTACATGGGACATGAAATTGCAATGCAAATCAAGCTTGCCAAAGAACGCAAAGAGAAAATTGCGTTTATTCTTCCCGTAGGTCCTATGGGTATGTATAAGTGGGTTGTGTATTTCCTCAAAGAATGGAAGGTTTCCTGCGAACACGTTTACACGTTCAATATGGACGAATGGGCGGACAGCGAAGGCAATACGCTTGCCCCCGACAACAGCGGTGCCTTCCAGTATGCAATGGAACAAGCTCTGTTCAATCCTTTGGGTGAATTGACTGTTCCTAAAACACAAAGAAACTTTGCGACGAAAGAAAACTTGCCTACATATCCCGAAAAGATTGCGGCTTTGAAAGCGGAAGGCGCGAAACTCGTACTCGTATATGGTATTGGCAGAATGTGCCATATCGCATTCTGGGAACCCACGTTTGCGGCTGACTACGCTACTGCGGAAGAATGGGAAAAAGCACCTTATAGAATCGCGGCGAAAATTCACCCTTTGACAGTAGAGCAAAATGCCTTGACGAGCTTTAAGTCAAGAACAACGCTCGTTCCTTGTAGAGCAAATACGATTGGCCCTGGCTTGTTCTTGCAGGCAGATTATGCCATTGGCGGTGCGGACGGTACGCTTGGTCGCGGCATGCAATGGCAGGGTATGTCCTTGTGGATGACCTTGCGTTATGGCAAAACGCCTTGGATTACGTCGTCCTATATTCCCACCCTTGCGGGTAGATTGTTCTTCTTGAAAGAACTTGCAGGACCGCTTGTTGCGGAATGTAACTAATATGAAAAGTGGAATTGCGGTAGCAGGAAGTATTCTCGTTGACAAAATCAACGAGATTTCCGCATACCCTTGTAGTGGAGAATTAACGCAGATTAAAAGCGTGCAAAAATCGGTGGGCGGTTGCGTGCCGAACGTGGCGATTGACTTAAAGCGTATTTGCCCCGATTTAACGGTGAAAGCCGTTGGCAAAGTCGGTGACGATGAAAATGGCGAATACGTGAAAGGGGTGTTCGTTGAAAACGGCGTAGAGATTGCGGATATTAAGCTTGGGAACGACAAAACAAGCTTTACCGAAGTTATGAGCATCACGGGCGGTCAGCGTACATTCTTTACTTACGCAGGCGCAAGTGCTGATTTTGGCGCAGAAGACGTGGATTTGGACAGCTTAAACGTGAAAATGCTGCATTTGGGCTACTTCTTGCTCCTTGATAAAATCGACAACGGCGATGGGTTAAAGCTCTTAAAAAAAGCAAAAGAAAAGGGGATAAAAACTTCTATTGATTTGGTGAGCGAAAACTCGGATAGGTATTCTCTTGTACTGCCTTGTTTGCCGTACGTGGATAATTTGATAATCAACGAAGTGGAAGCAGGAAAGCTGACGGGTATCGAACCAAGCAAGGAAAACTTGCTTTCGATTGCGAAGAGGTTGAAAGAACTTGGCGTACGTGAAAGGGTGATTATCCATACGCCCGAAATAGGAATTTGTATATCAGAAACAGGTGCGGCTTGCGTGCCGTCCTATTCTTTGCCTGAGGGCTTTATCAAGGGGACAACGGGCGCAGGCGATGCTTTTTGTGCAGGC
The DNA here is from genome assembly GCA_045660265.1 of Candidatus Scatosoma sp. Classification (GTDB taxonomy): domain Bacteria; phylum Bacillota; class Clostridia; order Christensenellales; family Borkfalkiaceae; genus Scatosoma. The sequence goes on from JAZRDM010000047.1 coordinate 4,845, forward strand.
GCGCTCCTTGGAATTTATCAAGGAAAAACGGATAAGGAAATCTTGGAGTTTGCTTCAGCAGCGGCTGTTGCGGCATTGTCCAGTGCGGATGCAACAAGCGGACTTTGCACGGAAGCAGAAATAAAAGAGATTTGTAAAGAATTAAAGAGGAAAGAATTATGCTTGTAAATTTAAAGGAAATTTTAAAGATTGCAGAACAAGACAAAAGCGCAATCGGTATGTTCAACGCAACGGGCTTTGACAGCTTGCAGGCTGTAATCGGCGCGGCGGAAGAACTCAATAAGCCCGTAATTATCGCGCATGCGGAAGTACATAACGTGTATAACGACATCTCAATGGTGGGCCCTGCAATGGTAGCGGTAGCGCAAAACGCGAAAGTACCCGTATGCGTTCACCTCGACCATGGTACCTCCCTTGATATGGTTTATAAGGCTTTGCGCCTTGGCTTTACGTCCGTGATGATGGACGCGTCGGCAATGCCCTATGAAGAAAATTTGCGCCTTACGAAGATGATTACGGAAGCGGCGCATTCGATGAACGTGAGCGTAGAAGCAGAACTTGGCAGACTCGTGACGGGTGAAGCAGGAAGCGGAGAAGAAATGACGAACGCAAAAGCGGAAGATTTCTATACTCGTCCCGACGAAGCGGAGGCGTTTTGCAAGGCGACGGGTATTGACGCTTTGGCAATTGCATTCGGTACGGCACACGGCTTTTATTCCGCGCAACCCAAGCTCGATTTTGATGTAATCAAAAACTGCGCAAAAGCAACGGGCTTGCCTCTTGTTATGCACGGCGGCAGCGGTGTGAGCGAAGAAGGGTTTAAAAAGGCGATTGAAAACGGTATCCGCAAAATCAATTATTATTCGTATATGTCCAAGGCTGGATATATGGCGGCGAAAGAAGTGATTGAAAGAGGTAAGACGAATTATCTTCACGACGTAGAATACGCGGCAATGCAAGCGATGAAGGAAGACGTTAAAAAGGCAATCCAAATTTTTTCTAAATAATAATTAGGCGATTAAAAAAGTGGTAACCAAGTGATAACTTGCATTTTATAAAAATGCGGAATTCCTTTAAAATAAAGCTTTCTAGCGATTTTTGAAATCAATATTTAGAGCCTGTTAATTCTTACACCTTAATTGATGCGAATGATGGAGTTTTAAACGGGAATTTTAATATCTATAAGTAGCACGCTTCTTGTTTTGTATGGTTACTTTGTGGACAGTAAATAGGGATTAATATTTGATTTCCTTTTTTTGAGTAGAGATTTCATTTTAATCATAAAACATACATATATAAACAACCTATACGCGTACGCGCGCGTACTATAATATAAAAATAGGCATAATTTGGCACCAAAATTGGCTCCAAACTATGCCTATTTCACAAAATAACATTTTAAAAGTGGGTAATATTGACAAAATAGCGGATATTTTTGATAAAACAAGACAAAAAACAAGGGAATTTGTGAATTACTCACAAATTCCCTTGTTTTTGGAGCTACTGGCCGGACTTGAACCGGCGACCTGCTGATTACGAATCAGCTGCTCTACCGACTGAGCCACAGTAGCAACGCTCGTTCATTGAACAGCTTATTTATTATACTGAATTAAAAATAAAAAAGCAAGCGTTTTAATGGTGTTTTTAAAAAAATTATATGGTACAAAATATATTTTTTTCGTTTTTTCTCGAATTATTCAACAGTTGGTAAACGCTTTCCGCAAAATCATCCTTTTCCAAGCATTCTTTCGCCGTTCCACTCAACGCGTTTTCGTCGTGCGCACGCAAAATAAGCGGGGTGGTAGGGGTAGAAAGCGCACTTAACACTTCTTTTTTATCCGCGCGGACCGCCAAAACACGTAAATATAAATTCGTGGCAAGACAATCGCGGATGAAGCTTTCTTCAATATCCAAAAGGTTTTGTAAAGCAATTCGACGTATTCGTGAAGACGTATAGCGCGCAGAAGTTAATTCTTCGACGAAGGAGTTGGGGGAAAGGGCAGCCTTTTTGAATGCGTTTTCTAACCCTTCACTGCAATCGCATACTTGCGCAATCTTATTTGCGGGTTTTGCTAATACGGCGTATTTTTCCAAACTTTCCAACAAGTTGTTTGTTTGTGTCGGTAAATCCTTGAAAACAAACGAAGGGACGTATTTATCCGTCAAAACGTTTTGCGTTAGTGCTTGCCGTATTGCAGTAGCGGAAGCAAACTGGTTGTTTAAATCCGTGGAATTATAATCATTTCCCAAACGGGGGATAGGTAAAATGGAAATATTTGCGTTGTTTTTTAAAATTGCACGTGTATATTCTAATCCCAAAATATTATTCGGTGAAGACATTAAATCGGCGGGAAGGAGGCCTTTCCAGGCTTCGGCGCGTGCTTTCGCGTAGCTGACACCCTCGTGAACAAATTTTTTAATCCATGCAGAAACGTTAGCTGGCTCGTCGTTCAATAACCGTGCGGCACGCATAAAAGCGGACGCGTCTGCGCTTTCCGCGCCAAAGCAAAGGGTGGTAATAGAAGGAATAGTGGAAAGTAATTGTACCGCGCCTTTTGCAAAGATTTCCGCGTTTGAAGTAGCGTAGACGGTAGGCAATTCAATAACCACGTCGGCACCAGCTAAAACGGCGTGTTTTGCGCGTGTATACTTGTCTAAAATAGCGGCTTCACCACGTTGAACAAAATTTCCACTCATCACGCATAAAACGTAATCCGCGCCCGAAAGGCGTTTGGCTTCGCGGAGGTGGTATAAATGCCCGTTATGAAAGGGGTTGTATTCGCAAATAATTGCACAAATTTTCATTTTTACTTTTCCATTTCCCTTTACTTTGCATAATTTGTGTGCTATAATTTATATGTATGCGCACGTTTTGCAAATACTATTATACACGAAAAGAAAAAATAAATAAAGCGTTTCAAGGAGATATATTATGAGAAATATTCTTGATGAAATCAAACAAAAAGCAAAATCCTTACAAAAAACGATTGTTCTTTGCGAAGGTGAAGATAAGCGCGTCGTACAAGCGGCTGCCGATGCAACGCGTGAAGGAGTGGCTAAAATCGTCCTTCTTGGCGACGAGGCGCAAATCAAAGTGGATAACCCTAACGTGGATTTGACGGGCGTTACTATTGTAAATCCGCTTACTTCCGATAAGCTTCCTGCATATAACGCAAAGCTTTGTGAACTTCGTGCTTCCAAAGGTATGACGCCTGAACAAGCAGCGAAACTTTTGTCCGACGGCACCTATTTTGGCGCAATGATGTTACAAATGGGCGACGTAGACGGTTTGGTTTCCGGGGCTTGCCATTCTACGGCAAATACGCTCCGTCCTGGTTTACAAATTATTAAAACGGCGAAGGGCGTTTCTTCGGTTTCCAGCTTCAACTTAATGATTTGTCCTCCCCAAGGTAATCAATATTGTCCCGACGGCTTGGTAATCTTTGCGGATTGCGGTTTAAATCCTACCTACACAAGCGAAGGCTTGGCGGATTGCGCAATTGCAACGGCAAATTCTGCAAAAGCGATTGCGGGTATCGATCCGAAAGTGGCAATGCTTTCCTTCTCTACGATGGGTAGCGCCAAGCACGATAACGTTACTATGGTTGCGGAAGCCGTGAAAATTGCAAAAGAAAAAGCGCCTGAATTAAAGCTTGATGGCGAACTTCAATTTGACGCGGCTATCGTGCCTTCCGTAGCGCAATTAAAAGCGCCTAATTCCGACGTTGCTGGCCATGCAAACGTATTTATCTTCCCCGATTTACAAGCAGGGAATATCGGTTATAAAATCGCAGAACGCCTCGGCGGCTTTATGGCGGTTGGTCCCATTTGTCAAGGCTTTGCTAAACCCATCAACGACCTTTCAAGAGGTTGTAAAGCGGAAGATATCGTTGCTGCTGTTGCAATTACGGCATTGCAAACGCAACTTTAAGTAGGTGCATAATGAAAGTTTTAGTGATCAATTCAGGGAGTTCTTCGTTAAAATATCAACTCATTGATATGCAAACGGAAGAAGTAATTGCAAAAGGTACGTGCGAACGTATCGGCATTGAAGGCTCTAAACTCACCCACAAAGCAAACGGCGCAGAAAGTGTAATTTGCCAACCTATGCCCGATCATACGGTTGCCGTTTCCCTTGTATTAAATGCATTAACGGATAAAGAAACTGGCGTTATTTCGTCGATGTCCGACATTGATGCGGTAGGGCACCGTGCGGTAGCTTCTGGGGAAGTTTTTACAAAACCCGTACTTGTTACCGACGACAGCATTGCAAAATTTGAGGCGTTAAGCGATCTTGCGCCTTTACATAATCCTGCGGCTCTTATCGGCGTGAAAGCGTGCAAGGCGGCTATGCCCAACACGCCTATGGCACTTGTATTTGATACGAGCTTCCATTTCACGATGCCTGATTATGCGTATATGTATGCAATCGATTATGATACGTATGCAAAATATTCTATTCGCCGTTACGGCTTCCACGGCACAAGCCACAAATTCGTTTCGCAGGAAGCGGCGAAATATCTTGGTAAAAATATCGAAGACTTAAAAATCGTAACTTGTCACCTTGGCAACGGCTCGTCAATCACGGCGGTAAAGGGCGGTAAAAGTATTGATACGACTATGGGCTTTACGCCGCTTGCGGGTGTGCCTATGGGTACGCGTAGCGGTGATATCGATTGCGCTGCGGCGGAATATATCGCTAAAAAAGAGAATATGTCCTTATCCGAGGTAATGACCTATCTCAATAAAAAGTGTGGTGTAGCGGGTATTTCCGGTGTTTCCAGTGACTTCCGCGACCTTACGGCGGCAACAGATAACGGCAATAAACGCGCAAAGCTTGCTTTGGATATGTTCTCGTATTCTTGCAAAAAATACGTAGGTGCATATGCGGCAGCAATGAACGGTGTGGACTGTATCGTTTTCACGGCAGGCGTTGGCGAAAATACGCCTTGCGTGCGAGAAGCAATTTGTGAAGATATGCAATATCTTGGCTTGGAAATCGACAAAGAAAAGAATTTGCAAAAGAATAATGGCGCAATCCGCGACGTAACAGGCGCAAATTCCAAAGTAAAGGTTCTTATTATCCCTACCAACGAAGAGCTTGTAATTGCACGAGAAACGGTAGAATTATTATAAATTTTCGCAAAAAATCTATGAAAAAAAGTTGACAAAGTATTTTTAATATATTATACTTGTTAACGTCGGTTTTATGATGTATATTGATATAAGAAAAATCAACGCACAAAAGAAGTACGTGGGAAGTATGGAATTTGAATATTCCGCCCCCGAAACTTTAATACAAATTCCGTCGGTTCATTTCAACGGACCTATTAAGGTTGTGTTTGAATACGAACTTTTCGAGGACGATTCCATCGAAATACGCGGTACGGTAACCTATGGCTTGCAAGGGGCTTGTACAAGATGCTTAAAGCCTATTCTTGTAAATATCGTAGGGGACTTGGACGCATACTTCGAGCCGAGAGAAGATTACGAAGACTACGGATACACCAACGGCAAAGTGGATTTAACGCAAGCTGTTGAGGATTCGATTATGGCAAGTATGCCATACGTAATCCTTTGTGAAGAAGAATGCGAAAATATTTCTTACAATGGTGAAACCGATTCCTAAAAATCGATAGAATAAAATATGAGGTGTTAAAATGGCAGTACCCAAGAATAAACAATCTAAGAGCAGAACGAACAAGAGATTTGCAAACTACAAGGCAACGGCAGCAACGCTTGTTGAATGCCCTCATTGCCACGAATATGCAGAAGCGCACAGAGTATGCAAGAACTGCGGCTACTACAACGGTGTTGAAGTAGTTGCTCCTAAAGCAGAAAAGAACGACTAATCCGTTTCGTCGATGAAAACATCAGGCGGGCAGCTTTTAGCGCCCGTCTTTTTGCGTTATAGTAAAAAACGTTAAAGAGCGTAAACAAGTTCTTGACAATAAGTAGGCTTGTATGATAAACTGTATGCAATAGGAGTATTGAATATGAAAGAGAAGTTTTCCGTCACGGGAATGAGCTGTGCCGCCTGCTCTGCGGGCATTGAGCGCACAATCCATCGTTTAGACGGTGTAAAAAAAGCGGAAGTGTCCTTAATGGGTGAGAGTATGCTTGTCGAATACGACGAAACAATTCTTTCCAGTAAAGAGATTATCCAAGCGGTGATAGGACTTGGATATGGGGCGGAAATCTACAACGAACGCAAGTTATTAGAAAAAAATCCGCAACCAAATCTTTTAAAGAAACGCTTTTTTCTTTCCTTGATTTTTTTAATTCCTTTGCTCTATTTTTCTATGGGCAGTATGCTTCCATTTTTACCTCAACCCCATATAATTGTGTCTATTTCTATACAAATGGGGCTTGCGCTTGCCGTAATTGTTATCAATTTCAAGTTTTTTACAAGCGGTGCAAAAGCTTTGTTTAAACGTGTACCTAATATGGATACGTTGGTTTCGTTGGGGGCTGGTACGGCGTATATTTACAGCTTCGTTTACTCCATTTTAATTTATTGTAATAAGGCGAGTTACGATATCCACCTTTTTTATGAGTCGGCGGCAATGGTGTTGGCTTTGGTAACTTTGGGGAAATGGCTTGAAGAAAAGTCTAAACGCAAAACCGGGCAAGAAATTGAAAAATTGATTAAGCTGATGCCTAACGTTGTTACGATAGAACGCGATGGCGAGCAAATTAAAACGGAATATTCCAGTCTTGCCGTTGGCGACGTTATTATTGTAAAACAAGGGGAATATGTTCCAGTAGACGGTGAAATTATCGAAGGTACGGCATTCATTGACCGTGCGGCAATTACAGGCGAAAGTATGCCCGTGGAAGTCGGCGTCAAGGATAAAGTAACGGGCGCGGATATTGTAAAAAGCGGTTTTATCAAAATAAAAGCGGAAAAAGTCGGAAGCGAAACAACGCTTTCGCAAATTGTAAAAATGGTAAAAGAAGCGGGCGCAAGCAAAGCGCCTTTGCAAAAGCTTGCCGATAAAATTTCCGCCTTTTTTGTGCCTGCGGTTACAATGATAGCCGTAATTGTCTTTTTGATTTGGTTTTCCATCACGGGCGAACTTTCTATGGCGGCAAATTACGGTATTTGCGTTTTAGTTATTTCCTGCCCTTGTTCATTAGGGTTAGCAACACCCGTAGCTGTTATGGCGGCAACGGGAAGAGGAATGGCGCTTGGTATTTTATTCAAGGACGCAGAAGCGTTGCAAAAAGCCAAAGATGTGAATTGCATATTGCTAGATAAGACGGCAACGTTAACGGTTGGAAAGCCCAAGGTTACGGACGTAGAAATCTTTGCGGAAAACGCTACGGAAATATATGCGTTGGCGTTTGCCATTGAAAGCCATTCAAACCACCCGATTGCTGCGTGTATTCAAGCATACACCTCGCAATTTGTAAATGGAAATACGCTGGAAATTACCGATTATCATTATGAGATGGGCAAAGGCGCAACGGGGGGACTGGGCGGCAAAACCTATTATGTAGGAAATCGCCGCTTGCTTGGAAAAATCCAAGAAAAAAAGAGTTATCAATTAGAAAAGAAATATTCCGAGGCAGGAAAAACGGCTGTTTTTCTTGCAGACGAAAAGGATATATTCGCAGTCTTTGCCATTGCTGATACGCTAAAAGAAGAAAGTAAAGAGGCGGTAGAAAACTTACTTGCGCGGAATATTCGTGTTGCAATGTTGACGGGTGATAACGAAAACGTAGCGCAGGCTATCGCAAAAGAGGTTGGAATTAAAGAATATTTCGCCGAAGCTTTGCCCGAAGATAAAACGCAAACGGTACAACGTATTCACACGGTTGGCGGCTGTGTAGCAATGGTCGGTGACGGCATCAACGACAGCCCTGCATTGAAAGAAGCGTATTTAGGTATTGCTATGGGCAATGGTACTGACGTTGCAATGGACAGTGCAGACGTTATTTTATCCCGTGGGGATTTACGTTTGGTTTGCACAATGATGGATTTAAGTAAAAAAACAGTACAGAACATTCGTCAAAATTTGTTTTGGGCGTTTTTCTATAATTGCATAGCCATTCCGGTTGCTGCTGGTGCGTTTGCTTTTGCAAACGTAATGCTTGCCCCGTGGATGGGCGCATTAAGTATGTGTTTAAGCTCGTTGTTCGTTGTAACAAACGCTTTGAGATTAACTCGCTTTGGGAAAAATCAAAGCGAAGAAAACAAAAAGGAAACAATGGATATGAAAAAGACTTTAAAAATTGAAGGAATGATGTGTCAACACTGTGTTGCGCACGTTACAAAAGCATTGACGGGGATTGAAGGCGTAACCTCCGTCGACGTAAACCTGAAAAAGAAGACGGCTGTTGTGGAAACGGAAGGCGACGTAAGCGAGGACGTATTGACATCCGCAGTAACCGAAGCTGGCTACGAAGTGAAGAAAATCTCTTAAAAAAGGGACAAAATTACACAATTAAGGATAAAATATAACGAAATAAGACAATACGTATGTGCTATCATATTCCCAAGCAAACATATTAGGAGGGATAAATATGTCACAAATGTTATTGTTAGATAAACGCACGCAAAGTCTTATCGAGGATTACGTACCGCAAGGGGAAATACTCGAAGGCGTTGTGTGCTTTTTTTCCGTTTTTGCCGATTACACACGTGTGCGCATACTTTCGGCTTTGGCGATTAGTGAATTGTGCGTAACGGACTTGTCAAGAATTTTAGATATCAATCAAACTACGGTTTCCCATCAACTCCGTTTTTTAAAGAGCGCAGGCATCGTTCGTTGCTGTCGGCAGGGTAAAATTGTCTTTTATAGCTTGACTAACGATACCGTGAACGACGTAATCTTGAAAGGAATAGAGTTTTTAGGCTGTTAAACGGATTATTTTCCTTTAATCTCTTGCATATTTTTGCATTTTGGTATATAATAAGGAATATGGGCGCATTAAAGGAAAAACTCAATTTATTGCCGGATGCACCGGGCGTGTATATTATGTTGGATAAAGACGGCGTAGTGATATACGTGGGCAAAGCGCGCGTATTAAAAAATCGCGTACGGCAGTATTTTCATTCGTCCGTAAAATCGGAAAAAGTCGCCGCTATGGTCGAACATATCGACGATTTTTACTATATTATCACGCAAACGGAAATCGATGCGCTTGCGCTTGAAAATAACTTAATCAAAAAGTACAAGCCCAAGTATAATATTTTGCTTAAAGATGATAAAACGTACCCGTATATTAAGGTGCATACAAAAGAGGATTTTCCTCGGGTATCCATCACACGCAAGATAAAAAAGGACGGAAAATATTTCGGCCCGTTTATGGGTGGCGTTCGTTGCGGGGATTTATTAGATATCCTCACTTCCGTTTATAACGTGCGCAGTTGTTCAATTGCGATAGGTGCGCAACCCAAAAAGCCTTGTTTAGAACATCATTTAGGCCGTTGCCCCGCACCTTGCGCGCATAGCTGCACGCGCGAGGAATATGATATTCGTGTAAAACGCGCGCTCTCTTTTTTAGACGGCAATTATGAAGACGCGGAAGAAATTTTGCAAACAAAAATGTTAAAGTTTGCTGAAAATGAAGAGTTTGAACTGGCAATGGAATATCGAGAAAAACTCGCTATGTTATCCAAATTGAAGCTCAAACGTATTACCGCGCTTAATCGCGCGTTAAACGCGGATATTATTGCGTTAAAAACGAACTTCATTTACTCTGCGGTCAACGTGCTGGTTACGAGAAGCGGCATTATGCAGGGCGGCAGTAACTTTGCGTTGGAAGATTGTTCTTTGTCGGAAACGGACGCATTGACGGGATTTATTATTCAGTATTATACCCATCACGAAATCCCCGATGAAATCATCGTGCAGGATTTTTGTGAAAAAGAATTGTTGGAAAATTATTTTTTAGAGCGTTTTGGCAAAAAAACACAAATCATTTTAGCCAAATTAGGGGTTAAAAAACAGCTTTTGGATATGGCGGAAAAGAACGCCGCGGAATACCTTTCAAAATCCATCGACAAAATCAAGCATAAGGACGATATGACGAAAAACGCTTGCGCACGTTTGCAAAAGTTGCTTGATTTAAAGAAATATCCTAAACGTATGGAATGTTACGACATTTCCAACATAAGCGGGGTAGACAAGGTTGGTTCTATGGTCGTATTTAACGACGGTGAATCCGATAGAAGTAGTTATCGCCGTTTTAAAATTAAGACGGTAGAGGGCGCAAACGACTATGCGTCCCACCAGGAAATGATGCGCCGACGTCTTGCGAAATTGGGCACGGAAGAGGAAGAACGCTTCCCTAAACCCGATTTAATCATCATAGACGGTGGTAAAGGTCAGCTTTCCGCCGTGAAAGAAATCTTTGACGAAATGAAGGTTACGGATATCGAGCTCATTTCTCTTGCCGAAAAAGAAGAGGAAATTTTCACTCTTTTCTCGCAGGAAAGCATTCGTTTAAATCCTCGCGATTACGCTTTAAAAATGTTGCAACGTATTCGCGACGAAGCGCATAGATTTGCAATCACCTATTTTAGAAGCTTGCACTCTAAACGCAATCTTGCTTCGGTTTTAGAAGAAATTGACGGCGTGGGCGCAAAAAAGCGCAAGGTACTTTTAGATGCGTTCGGAACGATTGATAAAATTATGTCCGCAAGCGAAGAAGAGCTTTGTAAGGTGGAAGGAATAGGCCCCGAATTAGCCGAAAAAATCCGCCTTTATTTTAAGGAAGAGTTATAATGCAAAAGATAAATTATTCATTGATAATCAGCGATTTTGACGGCACGCTTGCCAACTCCAAAGGGGAAGTGAGTCAAGTTACGAAAGACGCAATCGCGCAATATCAAGCGTTAGGCGGAAAGTTTGCCATTTCCACGGGGCGTATGCCCGCAGGTATTCTTCCGCGCGTAAAAGAGCTTGGCTTGACGGGCGCCGTTTGTTGCGGTCAAGGTAGCATTATCGTCGATATCGAAAGCAACGAGATTTTGTTGGACGGCAGAATCCCCAACGACGTTGCCGTGACAATTTGCAAGCAAATGGAAGCGCGCGGATTGCATATTCACGTTTACGATCTTTGGGAATATTACAGCAATATGGACGACGAGTATTTGCGTTATTACGAAGACGTCGTCAAAACGAAAGCAGTACTTATTCAAGATAAGCCGATTTCAAAGTTCGTAGAGGAAACGGGGCTGCGCCCCTTCAAAATCTTGGCTATGCTTGCGCCTGAGGACAACGAACGTATTCGCTTGGAATTAGAAAAAGAAAATTTCCCAGGTTGCGAAGTAACAAGAAGTAGTCCTTTACTTGTCGAAGTTGGCAACGCAACGTACAGCAAGGGGACTTCGGTGGAATTTTTATCCAAACGCTATGGTGTTGATATAAAGAAAACGATAGCCGTAGGCGACCAAATCAACGATTTGTCGATGATTAAAACCGCGGCGTTAGGATTTGCTGTAAATAATGCGGATGAAGCGTTAAAAGCGCACGCCGTTACACTGGATAAAACGAATGATGAGGATGCAGTTGCATACGTTATTCAAACGTATGGTTTTGCAACGAAGGAATAAGATAATTTACGTATTTTAGATACAAAAGATAGGGAACTTTTATGTTGGAAATTCTCGCCCCCGCAGGCAACGAAACGTGTGCAATGGCCGCGATAAACAGCGGCGCAAACGCGATATATCTTGGGCTTTCCGCCTTTTCCGCACGTCAAAGCGCAGAAAACTTTGACGAGGCGGCTTTTCGCCGTTTGATTTTACACGCGCACCTGCTTGGCGTTAAGGTCTATGTAGCAATGAATACCTTGGTTAAAGACGAGGAATTGTCCGACTTTTTCAAAAATCTTCTTTTTGCTTGGAATGCAGGGGCGGACGCCATAATTATGCAAGATTTATTGCTGGGGAAGTTGGTGCACCAACAATATCCGCAAATCGTGTTGCACGCCAGCACGCAAGCAGGAATTTGCACCCTTGAAGGGGCAAGATTTGCCAAAGAATGCGGTTTTTCGCGTGTGATTTTAGCAAGAGAAACCCCTTTATCTGAAATACAAGAAATCGCCAGCTTTATTGAAACAGAAGTTTTTGTGCAAGGCGCGCTTTGCACGTGTTTTTCTGGACAATGTTATTTTTCCTCTTTTGCGGGCGGAAACAGCGGAAATCGCGGAAGATGCAAACAGCCTTGCCGTAAGCAATACGCTTATGATAGAGATGAAAATGAAGAAAAAAGTTATGCGCTGTCCTTATCCGATTTATGCGTAGGGGAAGATATAGAAAAACTGATTGCGGCTGGTGTCACTTCCTTTAAAATCGAAGGCAGAATGCGCCGTGCGGAATACGTAGCCGCCGCTGTTTCCTATTATCGCGCTATCCTTGATAAAAAGGGAAATACCTCACTGTCTTTATCCGACTTAAAACGTACCTACAATCGCGGCAACTACACCAAAGGTCTTGCATTTGGACAAGATAAACGTTTCTTATCTACCGTCGTGCAAGGGCATTTGGGTGAAAAGGTTGGCGTCGTAAAGGTTTTTAACGGCGAATATATCGTAGAAAGTCAATTCACACCTCGAATGGGCGACGCGTTCAAGATTTTGCGTGACGGGAAAGAGGTGGGCGGTGCGTCCTATACAAAAAATATCAGAAAAGGCTTTGTAATTAGCTCCAAAATACGTTTAAAAAACGGCGACGGAGTATTTATCACTACGGACACGGCTGTCAACGAGCGTGTTTTACAAAAATCCCGTAAGGGAAAGCTGGCCATTTCTTTGCACTTCGCGGAAGGGGAATTCCCCATTGCTCGTTGCGGCGAGATACAACAAATAGGTTCTACCCTTTTACAATCGGCGAAGAATCAAGCGTTGACCGAAGAACAGTTAAAATCTTGTTTTGCCAAAACGGACGGCTTACCCATTGACGTGGAATTTTTAGAGGTTTCGGTGCAGGGCAATATTTTTATTCCTAAATCCGAGTTGAATGCCTTTCGACGTGATTTCTTTGCTGCTATATGCCATAAGATTGCGTTGGGCGACCGAATCTCCTGTGAAGAAAATTCCCTTGAAATCACCACGTTTAGCCCTCCTAAAACACAAAAAACGGCAGTGATTGTTACAAATTGTAACGGCGTTACGGCGGATATCGTCATTTATAAAGCGAATGATTATAAAAAGCCTTTGCCCAACGATTTTATCAACGGCCAATTTGAAAAATATATTTATTATCCTGCATTTGCAACAAGACAAGATATTTTGCAGTTGGAAAAATATCTTACGCAAGCGCAAATCGACGGGGTATACGTAGAAAACTTCGGTGGACTTGTTTTCGCAAAGGAAAACGGCTTGCAAGTGTTTGCGGGTACGGGCTTAAATTTAACAAACCGTTGTTCTATCGACGTACTTCTCAAAACTTACGATATCCCTTATTATGCCTTATCAAAAGAACTTAACGACGGGGAAATTAAAGGCTTGCTTTGCGACGGCTGTTTTGTGCTTTCCAGCGGCAATATCAAAATTATGGATTTGTGTTATTGTCCATTTGGCAAGACCTGCGCGGTATGCGATAAACGTGACGTTTATAAGCTGACAGACGAAAGCGGTAGAATTTTCCCTGTACGCCGTTATCTCGCAACGGACGGAAGCTGTCGATTTGAAGTATATAACTGTGCGGACTTAATCGGAATAGGCGTGCAAAACGCGGGACAACTTTTAGATTTAACCTTGCTTCACGATTGTCAACCTGCAATTCTTGCAAAAGTCGATGAAGTTAAGCAAAAACAAATATTCACGAAATATACTTCCGGCCATTTCAAACGCGGAGTATTGTAATTAAGGATTAAAATGAACCAAAGAGCTATCGAAAAGACCGAATTGAATAAAATTCTTACCTCTGTTGCGGAATACGCCGTTACGGAAGGGGGAAAACAAAAAGTAAAAGGGTTACAGCCAACGGCGGACGTACGTGAAGCAGTTGTGAGTTTGAAACTCACGGAAGAGTGCGTAACCTTGCTTTTTACTCACGGTTTGGCAAAAATTGAATATTTCCCCGCCTTTGATGATGAAATTGAACGTGCGCAAAAAGGCTCTACTCTTTCTTGCGGAGAACTGCTTAAAGCGGAAAATCTTTTGCGTTCCGTCCGTATCGCTTATAAAAGTATTACGAGCGTCAACGACGAAACGATTGTTGGTATGCGCGAGTTGGCAAATCGATTGTATTTCGACGAAAACTTGGAAGAAGATATTCGCACCAAGATATTAAACGACAGCGAAGTAAGTGACTTTGCAAGCGATAAATTGTATACCATTCGTCGGGAAATTCGTCTTTTAAACGAACGTATTCGTTCGCGCCTTTCCGCCTACTTAACGGGCTCGGAAGGGAAATATTTGCAAGACGCCATCGTGACGATGCGTGATAATCGCTACGTTTTGCCCGTTCGCGCGGAATATAAACGCAATATTAAAGGGTTCATACACGACCGTTCGGCAAGCGGCGCAACTTTCTTTATAGAACCAGAAGAAGTGTTAGAAATGAATAATGAGCTTCGTTCTTTGCATTTGGACGAAAAAGAGGAGGTAGAACGGATTTTAGGCGAACTTTCCCGCCGTGTCGGCTTTATGGGCGCGGAGTTATTCGTAGACATTCAAACGCTGGAAGAAATTGATTGTATCTATGCGCGCGCCGAGTATGCCTATAAGCTTTCTTGCGTAATGCCCAACGTTAACGATAGAGGGGTAATCGATATTAAAATGGGGCGGCACCCCTTAATTGATAGAAAGAAGGTCGTACCTGTGAGCATCGCGCTTGGCGACGGCTACCGTTTCTTGCTTATCAGCGGTCCAAACACGGGCGGTAAAACGGTTACCTTAAAAATGGTCGGGTTATTTTGCTTGATGGCAATGTGTGGGTTATTCGTGCCTGCTAAAAAAGCCACCCTTTCCACCTTCCAAGAAATTTATTGCGACGTAGGGGATTTGCAAAGCATTGAAGAAAGTTTATCCACGTTCTCGTCGCATATCACCAACATTATAAGCATCGTAGAAAAAGCGGATAAATCCAGTCTTGTTTTAATTGACGAGTTGGGCGGTGGAACAGACCCCGACGAGGGGCAAGCCCTTGCGAAAGCGATTGTCGCGCATCTACTTAAAAGCGGTTGTACTGGAGTTGTTACTACCCACTATACGTCGCTTAAAGAGTTTGCGTTTTCCGCTGATGGAATACAAAATGCGTGTATGGAATTTGACGCAGACACCTTACAGCCTTTATACGTGATGCGCATAGGTTTACCTGGGTCGAGCAACGCATTGGCAATTTCTCGTCGTTTAGGGTTGAAAGAAAGTATATTAAAGGACGCTTTGGCTAACCTTTCCGAGGACGCGCAAAAGTTTGAAAATATCGTGCGCAGCGCAGAAGAAAGCCGTATTCAAGCGGAGGCGGTGCTTTACGAAACCAACCGTTTAAAGTTGGAGTGGGAAGAAAAACTTGCCTTGTTGGAACAAGAGCGTGAAAAACTGAAAAAAGAAAAAGAAAAATTATACGTTTCCGCAAAAGCGGAATCCCGTAGAATTATCAATGAAAAATCGGCGGAGGCGGAAGAATTCTTAAAGGAAATTGAAGAAATTTTCGCAAAAGAAGAACTGACGCAAGCGGATTTAATCAAAGCCAGAACGTTAAAAAATAGAATTTCGGATAAGGTATACGACAGCGAATCGGACGATGGCGACCCTACTAAAAAATACGTGCATCTTGATGCGGAAAAGGTTAAAGTCGGTATGAAAGTATACGTAGGAAACGCAATGCAAGAAGGGATTGTTCAAAGCGTTCGACCGCAAAAAAATGAAGCGGAAATTCTTTGCGGAAATATGCATATTCGCAGTAAAATTTCCGATTTGTCCGTGGTAATCTCTACGCAAGTTGCGCAAACTACCCCTAAAAAGCAAGTCAAGCCTAAAAAGGCAATGAGCGACGTACAAATTAAAAAAACAATTTCTCCTAAAGCCGCGCCGTCCTTGGAAATTAACGTAATCGGATTGACGGTTTTAGAAGCGATTCCCGAAGTGGAAGCGTTTATCGATTCCGCCGTTATTTCCAACTTGGAAGAGGTGCGAATTGTACACGGCGTCGGCACGGGCAGACTGCGCGCAGGCATACACGATTTTTTACGCGGAAACAAGCACGTGGAAAGTTATCGTCTTGGAAAATACGGCGAGGGGGAAACAGGCGTTACGATTGCAAAAATCCGTTAATTTATTTACACGCTTGCAAACAAGCATAACCTTATAAAAAAGAAAATAGGATAAATTGAAATC
>JAZRDM010000048.1:0-2372 GCA_045660265.1 Candidatus Scatosoma sp.
GCGAATATACGAAAGCGCAATATGGTGCGCCTGGGTACGAAAAGGCATGGCCTTATAACCCCGTGCAGGCAGGCGATCAGTATAATAACACCAGCCAAATTATTGATTATGAAATCAATACCAGCCAGTATTATATCTACATCAAGTGCCGTCCTTTGGATTGGGCGCAGAACAACGTCACCACCAAATCCTATATGGAAAACTGGTACAGATTGAATGAGGACGGAACTCTCCGTGTGGATAATAACTTTATCGAATGGACGGGTTACAAAGATTTGGGCGGCTATCATTCAAACGAGCTTCCCGCAGTGTATATTTCTCAGCCGATGAATTATTACGTCAGCAACCTTAGCACGGATAAGGCGCAGGCTTGGACGGGCGGTCTTACCTTTAACAATCAAGTAGGTACTTGGTCGAATTCTTTGCTTAGCGATTATGCCCCCGTGCATCAAGGTAACGGTGCGAATACGACTCTTCCTTACGGTAACCATGAAAATTGGTTTGCGTGGGCGTCGGGTGGTACGATGGATTCGATTGGCGTAGGTGTGTATATTCCCAACACGGCAATGTTCACGTCTGGACGTTCGGCTACCACTACACACTTTGGCGTGAAGGGGAATACGACGAAAACCATCTACAAAATCAATAGAAACGCAAACGTATTATCTAGCGAATATTGCAATCAGCTTTATAAGAAAGACCTTCTTTCTAATATGGATGAGGTTGATTACGAATATATGAGCTGCTACGTTATGAACACCAGCTATACCGCGCCTTGTGTTTCGTACAAGATGGAAAATTATGTGCCTTTGACGTATTCTTACGTCATCGCCGTAGATACGATCTCGAATATGCGCGAAACTTTCCAAGCTCTTGAAAATTCAGGGTCCTTGAAAAACGAAGGGTTGAACGCATGGGATAGAGACGATAAATAATTAAATATCGCGATAAAAAAAAGAAGGCTGTTTTCGTGATTGGAAACAGCTTTCTTGCATTAAAACAAGGAAAAGTGACACAAGGATATAACTTTTTGCTGTTGACAAGTTGCTCTTTCATGATAAAATAGTATTAGGATACAATTAATATTGTATCATACATATTTGGAGATAAGGTTATGTTGTTTGAAGAAATCATTCACGGTACGCAGTACTATCGATCCCCGACGCCGTTAGAAGATGAGTGGGAAGGGGATATTCAAAACCTAAAAGATTATAATCTCGATGCTATGCAGATTAGAATTAACTGGCGCAACAATGAAACAAAAGAAGGAGAGTACGACTTTTCCGACGTAGATAAGCTGATGGAGCTTGCTGAGAAAAACGGACGAAAGGTTATGATAAAATTCTTGCTTGAATGTGCGCCTCAATACGTTTTCGATAAATATGACGGCGTACGAATTGGGCCGAAGGGTGAACGATTGAGAGGCGGATACCATGGGGCGTTTTATGGCGGTTGGAAACCTTGCTTTGTGAATCCTATGGTAAAAGCTGCGGCTCAAAAATTTGTCGATAAGGTCGTCGAAAGATATCATAAGCGCGACAGCATTATTCTTTGGAATGTTTGGAATGAGCCGAGAAACCGTCCGATTGAAGAATGTTTTTGCGAGCATTGCCGAAAAGGATTTGGGAAATATCTGAAAGACAAGTTTGAAACGGTTGAGCGGATGAATAAACACTATGGCGCGACTGAGGAATCGTTTGAAACGGTTAATTTACCTGCGATGGCGCATGGGTATTGGGATATTTTTGAGTTCAAGAAATACAAAGCTGGCAAATGCATTTATGATATGCTCCGCTTTGTCTATGACGGTATTCGGAAATATGACAAAACGCGTCCGATTATGTCGCACGTTGGTTTTACTTCGGGTTTTCAGCTCAGTTTAACGGATATGTGTGATGATTTCACGGCACGCGATGCGGTGAATTTTTGGGGAACGTCCATTCCTTGCGACACGGTAATGCAAACACCCGAAGCAAGGTTGGATATCCAAATGCTTGGTGATTTCTTGCGTTCGGTGGATAAAAATTATTTCTTTCATGAGATTTATCCAAGTCTTGGTATGTTTGTCAAATATGACACTCCCTTTGATATGGAGTTTAAGCTGTACAGCGCGCTCGGCGCGGGGGCAAAAGGCATGGTTTACTGGCAATATAGATCGGAGCGAGTTGGCTTTGAGTCCGATTGTTCGGGAATTATGCACATGGACGGTACGCCAAGAGATGTTGCTTTTACTGTAAGAGACTTCGGGGCGGCGTTAAAGGAGCAGAAAGACTTCTTGTCGGGATGTGAGGCGGAAAAAGCGGAGATGGCAATCGTGTTTGACTTCGATTGCTTACTGATGTCCACGATCGAGGACAGTTGTGGCGCTGATT
>JAZRDM010000049.1:0-2973 GCA_045660265.1 Candidatus Scatosoma sp.
TATTTTTCTTCCCGTATGCCCTCGCGTATGTTTATATAAAATGCCATACTCCTTACGTAACCGCCCAGCGTTGATATTTAATTTCATCGTCAAAACGTTCGGTTTTATTTCTCCCCCAAGCAAAACGGAAAGCTCCGTCGGCGTTCCCTGCCAAATAGGATTGTCCATGGAAAGCACTCGTGAAATCTCATCTAGTAAAGGATCGCTCGGTTCAATCCATAGTTCGTTCTCTGCTTTTTCAAGTTCCCATAAAAGTGTCTCTGGGCTTCGCTTCAAATACAGTTTTTGATCAGGCTGATCTCTGCCGACCAAATCAATCACAGCGCCGTCGCCAGTACGTTTTTCCTTGCTAATAATAAATGCTCCGTCCGCTGCGCCCATCAAACCATTTGTCCCTGAAATCATATCGAAAATATCGTCGGACTGCTGTTTTCTTGTATGATGAACGATGAGTAACGCAATACCTGTGCCGTCTACAATCTTTTTTAATTTGGAAATGATTTCGTAATCACTTGCATAGCTGTAATCCTTTCCGCCAAGCTCACGCACCCGTTGTAAAACGTCAATGATAATAAGTTTTGTGTCTGAATACTTTTCGTAGAACTCTTTAATTTGTTCTTCAAAGCCGTTATCAATCCCTTTCGCTTCCGTCGCTAAATGCAGGTCGGGCGTGCTTTCCACACCGAACATTCTATACAACCTTCGTTGCAATCTTGCATAGTCGTCTTCTAAGGCAAGATAGAGCACCGTGCCCTTTCTCACCGAGTATCCCCAAAGCGGAAGCCCCGTACTGACGTGATACGCAAGCTGTGCCATCAAAAAACTTTTGCCTACCTTGGACGGTCCAGCGAAAAGATACGTCCCTGGATAAAGTACGCCTTCGATAATCGGCAAGGTTACGTCGAACACCTTTTCATAAAGCTCTTCCATGGTGACCGTTTTTAACTTTCTCGAATTTTTCGGGGGTTGAGAAATTCTCTCGCCTATCTCATAATTTTCATCAAAACGATTGATTTTTTCTTTTGTTTGTGCTATACTGTCTATACAAATATTTTGAGGTGACTGCCCTGCGTCTGCGCCAACAGATGCTACATGGGCAGTCATTTCCTTTTCTCGCATGCACACTCTCCTTTCATTCCGTCCATTGTGACGGCGACCAAATTGATTGTTTCGAGCAAATCAGGGCTTAAATCGCCCGAATTTGCGATTCTTTTAAGTTCGTCGAGTATTTCCCCGAACTGGTCTTTTAACGCCTTATAAACGCGAGGATTGCCCTGCACAATGATATCGCGTTCCAAGCAACGGTTGCAAACGTAATCCTGCTTTGTCAACCCCGAAAGTTTAACTGCAATATCCAGCAATTTACTTTCTTCGGGCGAAAGCCGAACAGCAACAGTATGACAACGCCATCTTTGGCGCTTATCTCTATTTTTTTCTGACATCTTTAATTCCTCTCTAAGTTTAATTTTTTTGCAATTTCTTTTTGTGTACTCGGGAACAAGTGCGCATACCGATAGGTGATATCAATACTCTCGTGTCCTACCCTATCTGCAATCGCTACCGCAGAAAAGCCCATATTAATGAGCAGAGAAACATGGGAATGACGAAGGTCGTGAATCCTTATTCGTTTCACCCCAGACGCGTCACAGCCCCTTGTCATTTCTCGGTGCAGATAACTTTTGGTAATCGGAAACAATCGAGTATCCTCCTCTGCCCAATATAGTGCCTTGATATAATCTTGCATTTCCTCTACAAGAAAATCGGGCATTTTTATATTGCGATTACTTCTTTCTGTTTTTGGATCGGTAATCATATCCTTCCCTTCCAAACGTTGATAGGATTTTGTAATGCGCACAATCCCTTCTGCAAAATCAAAGTCCTTGGGCGTAAGCGCAAGCAATTCCCCCATTCGCAAACCGCACCAGTACAGCATTTCAAATGCGTAATAAGAAATGGGCTTGTCCATAATTTCTTCAACAAACGCCATATATTCTTCCTTTGTCCAAAACAGCATTTCCGCTGTTTTTTCTTTTCCCATATTCCCTGCTTTGGCGGCAGGGTTGCTGGGCAACTCGTAATACCGTACTGCGTGATTAAAAATCGCACTGAGCTGATTATGAATGGTTTTGAGATAAGTCGGCTTAAACGCTTCTCCGTTATCGTCCCTATACCCCATAATTTCCTTTTGCCACGCAATTACGTCCGATGCCTTGATTTCGTTGATTTTTTTATCCTTGAAATAAGGTAAAATCTTTTGGTCGATGACGCTGATTTTCATAATCCAAGTACTTCGTTTTAAGCGTTCCTTCAAATCTTCTTTGTAGATTTCAACAAAGCTTCCAAAAGGCATATCCATGCTTCCGTTTTCTTTTAAGAGAAACCTACGCTCCCATTCCAAAGCCTCGCGCCTGGTTTCAAAACCGCGCTTGACTTTCCGTACTTTCTTTCCCGTCCAGTCTTGATAGCGAAAAGAAACGTACCATTTGTTGTTCTTGTCCTTATAAGCCGGCATATAAATTCCTCCTTTTCGTTATTCTGCTTTGCCGTAAAGCTTCTCTTCGTAATATCTGCGGCTAACTCGTCCTGGAATTGTGATATAACCCTTTTTCGCAAGCTCGCCGTTTAATCTTTTAATTAGATTATACGCAAAAGACTTGGAAACACTAAGCTCAATCGCAATCTCTTCTGCCGTTACCATTAACTTCTTTTCCATGCGCTACACCTCCTTATTTTATATAGTTACTTGATTTTTTGTAAGGAAACAAATAAAACCTTTATATCAACAGTTAAACTGTGGTATACTGTGTTTGATGGAGCGGCTTGTAACTCTCTACCCATGCAAGTAAAAACATTCTAACATCAAAACTTGAAGCCTATTTTCATATTTGAAAAAATATTTTTTAATTCAAAACTGAAGCCTCAAGAAACAACTCAAATAAACCTATGAATAGAAGAAAGGATACACTCCTTTTT
>JAZRDM010000050.1:0-60883 GCA_045660265.1 Candidatus Scatosoma sp.
AACAACTCCTTGGCTCACAGAACGACATGGCTACGATCCGACTTATGGGAAACCGTAGCACGAGTCCGAATCTCGTCTTCTGCGCCAAGAAAGGACACCGAATAGGTGTCCTTTTTTTGGCGCAGAAAACTCGTAAGAACTCGTGAATTATCACGAGTTCGTGCGAGTGCCGTTCGCAGTGAGGGTTGAGACCTTTACATAAAAGCGGTCGACGGCGCGACACTTTGCCAAAGGCAACCTCTCGTCTTCTGCGCATTGTTTATTACGCATCAGGTCTTGTACCTGTCCTTTTTTGGCGTTGTAGGACTCGTAAGAACTCGTGAATTATCACAAGTTTACAACATGTTGTTATCAGCTAGCCTGTGTACAAATTCTTGTAAATACTTGAAAAATGTTGTGTTTTATGTTATACTCAATATACGAAACAAAATGAGGCGGAGGTGTCGAATGGGAGATAGTATTATTACTATAATCATTGGTGTTGTTTGTATTGTGATGGGTTGTTTGCATAGAATGGGCAACATATCTTTATTGCATTCTTATCATAAAAATCGTGTCAAAGAAGAAGACAAACTTCCCTTTGGCAAAATGGTGGGGCTTGGCGTGATTATTGTAGGCGCTGCTTTAATTGCTTTTGGTATCTTATCCCTTTTAGCGACTGTTTTAGTGCAGGAGATATATTTAATAATCGGTTATGTTGTTTTTGTAGTGGGGTTGCTTGTTGGATTGGGTATTGCATTCTTTGCAATGAAAAAATATAATAATGGTATATTTTAAAAGTCTTAGCCTCTTGTAAAATATGCTTTAAACCGGATAGAATGAAGTAATTGTGCGGTGTTTATGCCGTCATACGTTTGCAAAAATCTCAAAAATATGTTATACTTATAAAAAAGAGTGAGGGGAATACAAAGTGAACGTTGTTGTAGGACAATCAGGCGGACCCACGGCGGTGATTAATGCAAGCCTAGCAGGGTTATACGAAGCTGCGAAAAAGTCGGGTGCGAAAAACGTATACGGTATGAGAAACGGTATCGAAGGGCTTATGAAAGACGATTTAGTGCGTTTAGAGGAAGTGCTGGATACGCCCGAAAAAGTGCGCGCTTTAAAGCATACGCCCGCAGCAGCGTTGGGAAGCTGCCGATACAGACTTAAAGCTGAAGAAAAAAGCGCGGATGAATATAAACAAATTTTTTCTATTTTAGAAAAACGGGCGATTGATTATTTCTTCTACATAGGCGGAAACGATAGTATGGATACAATCGATAAGCTTTCCGCATACGGAAAAAAGATTGGCAGTCCTATTCGCTTTGTTGGTATTCCCAAAACGATTGATAACGATTTGATGTGTACCGACCACACGCCAGGCTATGGCAGCGCGGCGAAATTTATCGCGACGGCGTTAAAAGAAATTATTTTTGACGCAATGGTTTATGATATGAAATCGTTGGTGGTGGTAGAAATTATGGGCAGAAACGTCGGTTGGCTTACGGCAGCTGCGGCACTTTCCAAAGGGGAAGATTGCGACGGCGTAGACATGATTTTTATGCCTGAGGTTTGTTTCGATTTAGACGATTTTATTAAGAAGATCGAAGAAAAGCAAAAGACGAAAGGAAACCTTGTCGTTGCGGTTTCCGAAGGTTTAAAAGTTGCTGATGGGCGTTACGTGTGCGAGTTGGCGGATTCTGCGCAGGAAGAAGATTCGTTTGGGCATAAACGTTTGACGGGAACAGCTCTTTTTTTGGCGGAAGAATGTAACCGTCGTTTAGGGATAAAAACGCGCGCAATAGAGCTTTCTACCCTGCAGCGTTGCTCGGCGCATTTGGCAAGCTTAACAGACGTTACGGAAGCGTACGAGGCGGGCGTGGTTGCAATGAATGCGGCAATCAACGGAAAAAGCGGCGTAGTGGTAGTATTTAAACGTTTAGAAAATTCATCTTACTGTTGTGGGATGGACGTTGCGCCTGCGGGAGAAATTTGCAACAACGAACGAAAGGTACCGTTAGAATGGATTGACAAAGAAAATGCGTGTATGCGTTCGGCGTTTTTATCGTACGTAAAACCGTTAATTCAAGGGGAAGCTGTGCCTGTTTATAAAGACGGCTTGCCTTGTTATTTGCATAAAATTTAAACTGTCGCGCAGACTTGGTAAAAAATGACAATAAATGCCAAATCTGCGTGATTTTTATTTATTAAAAACTTAAAAATATTTTTGTATCCACTTGCGAAAGATAGAAAAATGTGCTAAAATAAACAATGTAATTATTCAATAAAAGGAGAGAGTTTTATGAACGTTTGGCATGATATACCTTTGGAACGAATCACCACCAAAAAATTTGAAGCGCTGATAGAAATTCCAAAAGGTTGTAAAGCAAAGTATGAATTAGACAAAGAAACAGGGCTTTTAAAGTTGGACAGAGTGTTGTATACCTCGACGGTTTACCCTGCAAACTATGGATTTATTCCCCGTACGCTTGCCGAGGACGGCGACCCCTTGGATGTTTTAGTGCTCTGTGGGGAAAGTATGTATCCCATGACGCTTGTGTCTTGTTATCCTATCGGGGTGATTAAGATGATTGATAACGGTTCGTTGGATGAAAAAATTATTGCAATTCCGTTTGGCGACCCGACGTATAATAATTATTATGATATTCACGAACTTCCTACCCATGTCTTTAATGAAATGATGCATTTCTTTGAGGTGTATAAATCGTTAGAGCATAAGCAAACGACGGTAAAGGAAATTTGCCATCGAGACGAAGCGGTGGATATTATCAATAAATGCTTAGCAAAATACAAGGAAGCCTTTTGTAAATAAGGAGAGTAGATAATGAAAAAAGCGTTGGTTGTAATCGATATGCAAAATGACTTTGTTTTCGGATCTTTAGGCAGTGCGGATGCGCAAGCAATTTTACCAAACGTAATAGAAAGGGTAAAAAATGCCCGTCAAAACGGCGAACAGGTAATTTTTACACGTGATACCCACGGAAAAGATTATTTAACCACCCAAGAAGGTAAAAAATTGCCGATATTGCATTGTATAAAAGATACGGAAGGCTGGTCTGTGTGTAAGGGGTTGCAGGAAACGGATGACGTTGTGTTTGATAAAGCTGTATTTGGTTCAACCGAGCTTGCGTCTTATTTGCAACAACAAGCGTTTGAAAGTGTTGAGTTTATCGGTGTTTGTACGGATATTTGCGTTGTTTCTAACGTTTTGTTGGCAAAAGCGGTTTGTTTGGATGCAGAAATTTTTGTCCGAGCGGACTGTTGCGCAGGATTAAGTAAAGAAAAACATGTCGCGGCATTAGAAACTATGCAATCTTGCCAAGTAACGATTATATCATAAAAAAATAGAGCTTCCGAGCGGAAATTCGGGAGTTCTTTTTTGTGGGAAATTTTCGTATAATTTAGGAGAAGAGGAAAGAAAAATCGACGGTTTATTATAAGTAAAAAAAATTGATAAAAAATAAAAAATAACCAAAAAAAAGTGGCTGTTTTCGGCTAATTTTTTTTAAAAAAGGTATTGACATTTTTTATTAAATAATGTATAATAATAAAAATTAGTTTTTTTGTGTTTTGTAACAAAAAAATATGACAAATAAAACACGGAAAATTACTCAAAAACCCTAAAAAATAACGATATTTTTTGTTGATTTTGGGCTAAAATTATTGAAATAAAGTATTGCGTAATAAAAACTTTCACTGCATCAGTTAAGTGGCGGGGGAGTTTTATATGCGCTATATATTATTATATGACGCACGCGCGTGTGTGCAAAGAAAAACGTCTTTGGAAGAAATCAGTTTGATGGAAATCCGAAAAGGAGGAAGTCGTATGAAAAGACAAGAAGGGACGGCAAAAGCGAGAAGGCTTGCAACTCTTCGTAAACGCATTACGAAGGTGCAAGGCAAAGCGAAATTTGTCGGTGTACTTTATCTTTTAGCAACGATTGCATTATTGGCGCTTTCTTGCTTCCCTGTGTTCACAGTTGACGGAACGCAAGAAGGGTGGTTGTACGTACTTACGTTTTGGCAGTCATTTGCGGTATTGCAAGATATGGCAAATTTGAGTGTAGAAAGCGTAAGCGAAATGATTATTTCTGGCGTATACGTTTTTATTCTCTTGGTTTTGCTCGTAAACGTATTTAGAGCATTTTCCAAGCTGAACTGGCTCTTCAAGAAAAAGCCTTCTAAACAAAACGGACACAACAGAAATGTGTATGCAATGGAAGATTTGGGTAAGATATTCTCTTCGTCCTTCTTCACGGTAGTATTTTTTAACTACATTCTCTACTTATTGTTGAAAGCGAATACGCTCTCTTTTAATTTACCTAACTTAATCGCACTTGCAGCTCTTGGATTATTTATCCACTTTGTCTGCGGGCATATCGGCGGCAACGTTAGCTTGTTTGTAGCAGACGGCGACGTGTTGATTGAAGAAAAGAGAGAATGTGGAAGAGTTGCCCCCATTGTAAGAAATGTATTACAGCTTATTGCTATTTGCGGAATCGCTTATTTAATCAGTGTAACGTGTAACGTACCTGGCTGGGTGGTAAGATTCCTTTCATTAGATGTAACGCAATTGCTTGCTGAACCTACCAGATTGATTGCTAGCGGCTTGTTGGGATTTGCAATATTCTCTTTTGCAGTTCTTGTAAAGCACGCGACGAATATTACAGAATTCGACTTGGAAGGCGTAGACGCTCCGGGAATGAAGAACTTCAGAGTATTTTCTTTCATCATTTTCTTGATGGCAGGCGGCGCATTCGCGGCAAGATATTTATTGTTCGGCGTATTGATGGTAGAACTTGCCATTATGGCAGGGGTTGCCCTTGTATCCTTCATCATTGAATTGATTATGAAAAATATGCCTGGTGTTCCGCAGGAAGATTCGGATGAAATAGATATGGACGAATATTTAGCGTCGGTATCGCAAAACGGATTTGCTTCGCAATATGGTGCTATTGATTCGGGTGCGCAATACAATCCTATGTCGGCATACGGTTTACAGCCTATGGCACCGTTACCGCAAACAAACTTTGGCTTTGAAAATTATTATGATATAAGCGAGGAATATTAAAAATGAAAAGACAGATCAGAAAAAAGATCAACTCGAAGCAAGACGTCGAATTGATTATTGATCCCGACGAGTATGTTGCACCGAAACCTGTAGCTGCTCCGCAACCCGTTCCAATTCATTGTGTTGAACGCCCTGGTGTATTCACACAGTCGAATGGACAACAGATTTTAGTAATGCCGATGGTAGCGCATTCGCCTATCGTACAAAAGTAAACTAAGATCAAGGTCGCCGCAAGGCAAACTAACAAATAAAAAAATAAAAATTAAAGATAAAAGGAGAAACTCTTATGCAAAACAAAAATAAGAAAGCTACTTATTTAACTAAGCGTGTTAAGAAAGCGCAAGGCGCAGCAGGATTTGCTGGCACGTTGTATTTCTTGGGTAACATTGCTTTAATCGCGTTCGCTTGCTTGGGCCTTTTCGCTACGGAAACGTCGGCTCTTTGGGTGGTAAATTTCTATCAGCCCATCGTTGATTTAATCAACGGCGCAGCGTTAACGGCAGAAATGTTCAGCAGTGTTGTTGCAAGCGCAGCTTACGCTTTAATCCTCTTGTTTGGTTTAATTAACTTAATTAAAAGTTTCACCAAACTTTCTTGGTTAGGCAAAAAGAAGGCAAGCAAAACGTTTGGCTTCAACCGTCCTGAATACGCAATGGAAGACCTTGGCAGAATTTTCTCTGACACTTTCCACGCAGTTGTATTCCTTGGCTTTGTATCCTATATGTTCTATGGCGCAACGACGGTTGCTATGTGGGGCTTGATCGCAGCAGGCGTAGGTATTCTTATTCACTTCCTTGCTGGTTTTATCGGCGGCAACGTAAGCTTGTTTGTTGTTGATAACAAAGTAATCGAAGAAAAGAGAGCATATGGTGGTTTCTCCGTATTCCTTCGTAACTTGTTCCAACTTGCTGCTGTTGCAGGTATTGGTTATGCACTTCTTCAACTTGGCGGTATTAAAGATTTCGTATTAACGATGATGGGCGAAGGCTATGCAGACGTTATGGCTATGATTTATCCCGCTTGCCAAGTACTCGTTCTCGTATGGTTGCTTTTCCTTTCCAAGCACGCAACCAACATTACGGAATTCGACCAAGACGGCCCTAAGGCTCCTGGTATGAAGAACTTCACGGTATTCTCTATCTTTACGGCAATCACCATGATCGCTGCTCTCGCTGTAGAAATCTTCGTAAGAGCAACGTTTGCACTTGACGCAGTGGTTGTAGAACCTCAACTTTGGGCTTTAATCATTGCAGGTATCGGTCTTGTAATGTTCATTATCCAACTTATTATGAGCAAGTTCCCTCTTGAAAAGAAATCTATCAAGAAAGCTCGCGCAGAAGCAGAAGCTGCAGCAGCTTTGGCAGCAATGCCCGCTCCTCGTACGGGTATCGGCTTCAACTGCATCAGCAAGCCTGGTATCATCAACCAAGGCGGCCACGAATATATGGTAATGCCTCTTGGTTACAACAGTGAATGTATTGCTGAAGAAGACGAACTTTACAATTACGAATTCAGCTTTGAAGAAGAGGAGGCATAAACCATGAAAAGAGAAAAGAGAACTGTAAAACGCGCTAAAAACGACGTTGAAATGATGATTGACCCTGATACTTATACCGGTGCGCCCCAACCTCAAAAGCCTGGTAAGTTTGGCTTCCCTGTACAACAAGGGGTAATCAAACCTGGTATCTATATGCAACCTAACGGCCAACCCGTTATGATTATGCCTATGCTCGCAGGCGCTAAGAAGCCTGAATTTATGAATGTTTCTGCTCCCGTAGTAGAAGCACCTGTACAAACCGGAAAAAAGCGTAAATAAGCTTTAGGAGGATATAGAAAAATGAGTAAAAAAATCAAAAAGTCGTCCTTGCAAAAATCGATCAAGGGCGCTCACGCAAAATCGCGTTGGGTAGGCTTCTTCTATCTGCTCGGCTCGATTGCATTGTTGGCATTGACCTTGTTCCCTGTATTGAAGGTAGGTAAGGCAAATAACGAATATTGGACGCCTACGCTTCTTAACTTCTTTGAACCCATTATTGCGGTTATCAATGGTACGGAAGTATTAGGTCTTAACTATTTCACGATGAAGACGTTCTTCGTAGCAGCTGTTTATGCATTGCTTGTTTTAATTCTTCTTATCAACGTAATTTCTAGCTTCTGCAAGCTTGGTTGGTTGTATAAGAATACGGCAAGTGCAAAATATGGCTTCAACCGTCCCGAATATGCAATGGAAGACTTGGGTAGATTGTATTCTTTCTCCTTTGCTTCTTGGGTAGTTGCTTCCGCAGTTATTTGCGTTCTTTCCGCTACGATTAACCCTGATACCGCAATGCTTGTATACATCGCTTTAGGCGTTGCAGTAGTATTGCATCTTTGGTTGGGCCTTGTTGGCGGTAACGTAACCCTTTACAACGTTACGCCCGTAGGTGTATCCGAAGATAAGAGAAGATACGGCAGATTCTCCGTATTCCTTCGCAACTTGTTCCAAATCGCAGCAGTAGGCGCTATCATCTACTTCATGGTAAATGTTTCTACTATGAGCCAGGCATTTATCGCTATCGCACATGGTTCTAGCACGATTGAAGCATTGCTTGCAGATGTAAATCTTCTTATCGTTTGCGCTCTTGAACTTTTGACTCTTATCTTCTGGGTAGTTCTTGCTAAGCACGCAACGGCTATCACGGAATTTGACCGCGATGGTAAAAATGCTCCTGGCATGAAGAACTTTGCAGTATTCTCCTTGCTTATCTTCATCTGCATGGCTGGTACAATTGTATTCAACATCATCAATGGCTTGGCTGTTGACGCACTTATGACGACCATGTTCAACGAAGTTATCGTTGCAGCAGTTGCTCTTGTAATGTTCATTATCGAACTTATTATGAGCAAGTTCCCTAAAGTTAAAAAGTCCATTTTGGCACAAGAAGCAGCAGAAGCAGCAGCTATGGCAGCAGCTATGCAAGCTCCCGCTCGTACGAAGATCGGTTTTGGTTTAATCAACAAACCTGGTATCATTACGCTTGGCGGACATCAATACATGGTAATGCCTTTGTCGTATAGCACGGAAGAAGCTCCCGTAGAAGAAAACGAATACGACGCATACGATTTCTATTTCGCAAGTGAGGAGGAAAATGCATAATGAAAAGAGAAAAGAGAACTGTAAAACGCGCTAAAAACGACGTTGAAATGATGATTGACCCTGATACTTATACCGGTGCGCCCCAACCTCAAAAGCCTGGTAAGTTTGGTTTCCCTGTACAACAAGGGGTAATCAAACCTGGTATCTATATGCAACCTAACGGCCAACCCGTTATGATTATGCCTATGCTCGCAGGCGCTAAGAAGCCTGAATTTATGAATGTTTCTGCTCCCGTAGTAGAAGCACCCGTACAAACTGGCAAAAAGCATAAATAAGATTTTAAAGGAGAACGTTCATAATGCAAACGAAACAAGTTTCATTAAAGGAACGTATTAAGAAAACGCACGGCAAAGCTAAATTCGCTGGATTTTTATACAGCTTTGGCTCAATTTTATTGCTTGCGGTTTTGTTCTTACCTCTCATTACGGTAGGGCAACCTAAAGAAGCGTGGGCGCTTAGTGCGCTTACCTTCTTTAACCCGCTTACCCATTTAGATGATTTAGGTTTGAACTATAACACTCTTAAAAACATTCCTATTTTCATTGTATTTTTGGCAATGCTTTTGACGGCGCTCATCAACATGTTTAAATGTTTTGGGCAAGGCAAAGATTTGCACAAAAAGAACCCTACGAAATTAAATGGTTATAACCGTCCTTACTTTGCAATGGTAGCGATGGGTAAAACGTATTCGTTCACGCTTTGGACGATTATTGTAGGGTATTTAGGTATTTACCTTACGGGCGCAACGCTTGATGGTATGCTTGTAGCCATTGCTTTAGGCGTAGCATTACTTATTCACTTCTGGGCTGCTTTAGTTGGCGCTAACATGACTATGTACGACGTTCACGAAGACACGATCACGGAAGAAAAGAGAGTGGGCGGCGTAGGTAAACATTTCCTTTGCAACTTAATTCAAGTTATTGCAGCCGCTGCAATCGTATATTTCTATGGTACGGGTACAACGGTAAAAAGCTTGATGAAACTTCTTACCGAAGAAGGCGGTATTGATCTTCTTCTTCAAATCAGCAACCTCGCGCCTTTACTTGCGCAAGTATTGCTTTTGATCTTCATTGTTTACATTGTAAAAAATGCAACGGGAATCAAAGAATATCTCCATGACGGCATTTATACGCCTGGTATCAGATGCTTTGCAACGCTTTGCTGGTTTGCAGCAATCATTGCAATCGCTTGGGTTGCTCTTGATTTCGTAGTTGGATCTGGCGCTTTAAATATCGTTGCATTGTTAATCGCAGCAGTTTCTATTATTGCAGCGTTGTTAGATGCAGCAACCAAGCCCAGCAAGAAAGCTTTGAAGGCCGCAGAAGCAGCTGAAGCTGCAAAAGCAGCAAATGCAGTAGAAGTAGTAGAAGCAGTTCCCGCGCCCACCGCAGCTAAGCCTGGTTCTTATAAGGTAGCTTTAAGCGGTGTATCGCAACCTGCAATCTTTATGCAACCTAATGGTCAACCCTTGATGGTAATGCCTATGATGGCTGGTTCTCAACCTGCTCCTATGTATCAAGAGCCGATTCCTGCTCCTGTAAATAACGATCCTGGTTATGCATATCCGTATAATAGCCCTTATCAAACGGCAACGCCCGTAAATAATCCTTACGCGCCGGCATATTGGGGTAGTAACGGTATGCCTCACGGATTCCAACAACCAGCAGCTCAAGAAGCTTCGGCAGAAGCATCCGTAGCGGCTCCTGAAGCAGCAGAAGAGCAAAAAGTAGATAAGAAGGCTGCAAAGAAGAAAAAAGAAGAAGAAAAGAAACTCGCTAAGAAGGAAAAAGCGGATAAAAAGGCAGCGGACAAAGCTGCTAAGAAAGAAAAAGCAGACAAAAAAGCAGCAGATAAAGCTGCTAAAAAGGAAGCAAAGAAAAAGGTTGACGTAGCAGCGCTTCCCGTTGCTCAACCTGCGGTTGCTCCTGCACCTGCTCCCGCTCCCGCAGAATTGCAACCAGCTCCTTCTCCTGCAGTATTAGCTTCTGGTGTGGCTGTAGAAGAAAAGAAGGATGAAATCGTTGTTCCTGCTGGTCTTCCCGAAGGATTACCTCCCAATGCAGTTGCTCCTGTAACGGAAGAAATTCTTCCTCCTATAGAAGACGGTGCGCCTGCAATAAAGGACGAAGACAGAAAGAAACACGATGTTGTTTGTCCCGATTGCGGAAAGAAACTGTCTGTTAAGGATGGTGCAATGGCATACCGTTGCCCTGAATGCGGCGGCGTATTCCAACTTCAAAAGACAAAAAAAGTTGACTAATTTCAACAAAAGAAACCCGACCTTAATGGTCGGGTTTTTTATTTGTTAATCAATTAAATACTCTTAAAAAGCCGTACTGCAATGGCGGTCATATCATCTTTAGCAATTCCGCCGTAAGCATCAATTGCCTTATTTAACAATGCGTCAGCTAATTCTTGTGGGTTAGAGCGGGGTAATACGCTAAGCGTTTCATATAAATCGGTGGTGGAGTGAAAAGCGTCTGTAACGCCGTCGCTTAAAAAGAGTAGCACGTCATTTTCTTGTAAAGGATAGGAGTTCGTTTCCGGATGTATGGATTCTAAAATGCCGAGAGGTAAAGAGGAATTGTCTAAAATCTTCAACGTGGTATTAGATAAAATAAAGCCCATAGGGGAGCCTATTTTTACGATATCCGCTCTGGCGAAATCTAAATGCATAACAGCAATATCCACACAAGCAAACGTTTCTTCTCGGCTAAAGGAAAGTAGTTTATTGATCGTGGATAATACCAAAGAAGAGGGCATTTTTGCCTTATAGAAGCTTTCTAACAGTGAAATGGTGCATTCTGATACTTGTTTTGCATATTCCCCGCTCCCCATGCCATCCGAAAGTGCTACCAAAAACGTTCGTTCGTCAATACGAATAACGGAATGCGTATCCCCGCAAGCCGTTTCGCCTTGTTTTGCAGAGCTAGAAATCCCAAACGCCGCGTCATATAAGGGTTTTTTTCGTAAAATACAACAAAACTTATCTTGACTTAACGCAATTCGCTCGGAAATAATCATAGGGATTTCAAATAAAGCCGACGCAATTGTAGCGATACGCTTGACGTCTGTTTTACCAAAAGACACCAAGGATACCGTAAACTGTTCATCTTCTCCAAAAATAAGCACTTCCGAAGATACAATCCCAGCTTTTAATAAAGCAGTGGAAAGGGCCCGTTCTTTTTCAGAATATATAGTCAAGGGCTTACTTTGTTCTAAGGCTATATTGCGTAAAATTTCACTAACACCTAAAGCTTGATTTGCAAGCAAAGCACGGCCACTCGCTGCATTTTCCACTTCAAGCATATATTTTGTATAATCTCCAATTTGTCTATTGATTGCGTGCAATAAATCGCTTTGCCTATTGCAAAGCTTGGTAAGCGTGGCTGGTGTATCCATAATAGATACTTTCCCTTTTAAACAACCAATATCAATTATTTTATCTAGCAAAGCAGGAACGTTGTTTTTCATACAAACGGTGCATTGTGTGCAAGTTTTACAAACGCTTTCAATTACACAGCTACGGATATATTCCTTTGCGCCTTCTTCCGCTTGCGTTGTCCCGAGTGTAGAAAACGTCGTTTGAATTTCCTTAAATACGGCGGAAATTTCAAATAATTTTTCTCCAATTGCAGAACGGTTGCGGTTGATGGCAATACGGGAAAGATGTTTTTCTTTATAAAAGATAAGCTCGTTTTCCAACAATCGCAGAAAAGGGGTAGGTGTACATATAAATAATAGTGCGGGAATAACAGCTGATAAAAGCTGTTCGGTTAACAACTCGGTGGGGTACGCATAGATCCCGTCAAAAAAACCGTAGAGGAAAAACGTAGTTAGAAAGGCGCATACGCCAGAAATTCTTCCATATCTAATAAAAAAGAAAATTGCCAAAGCATAGAAAATAAATCGTTCAATAGAAGCGCTGGCAACGATCCAAGCAGGAAGCCCTGCAAGGCAAGCAAATACGAGTGCCGAGCTGTCCTTCGTAACTTGAGCAAAAAGCAAAATTAAAAAAAATGAGGCACCCATGTATGCGTTGAATCCGAAAAACCGACAAAATCCGACGCTAACGGCAACATATAAAACAGCCGAAAAAATCAATTCTTCTCCACGGAAGCGGCATTTTAAAAATTTATGTAAAAGCGCTTTTAAGGCGATTGTAAACATAGCGGCAAGCAACAAAATTGCGCAAGCGATAATCACCTTTTGGGTAAGCGCGGTCATGCTCCATTCTAATACGTTGAATGTAGGGTATTCTTGAAAAGGCGAGATAAAAATAAAAGCCACCAATGTAGCGCAAAGCGTGATAAAGGAAAAAAGCTGTTGTAACGATTTGTTTTTTGTATACCGCCTACAAAGCCCGATGCAGAGCGCAAGCGCAGCGGTTTGTCCGGCCATCACGTAAAAGACGGTGGCGTTTGAAAAAAACAAACAAAAAAATCCAATGCCGATAATACAAGGCATTAACGAGATGCCCGCGCTGCCGCAAGCGAATAAAAAAGCCAAGGCAAACGGTTCGCCATTATTCCCGATATACCCAAGCAAACAAGCGGAAAGCCCGCAAAATAAGTAAATGAAAAGTTCAAAAAAAGCAAATTTTTTACGTGGAAACATACCCGCCCCCTAAAATTTCTTTTTCGATTATAACAAACGTTGTCTTAAATAAATTGACAAATTTTGTATTATCTTTCACTTTTTCGTAAAAAAAAAGGCTCTTTAAAAGAGCCGAAAAGATTTTTATTTTACGAATTAACTGGGAAACCTAAGCTAATCAAAATAGCGCGGTCAACGCGGTTCATAGTAGCAGGCGGTAGCTCGCCAATCCTTTCTTTTAAACGCCGTTTATCTAGGGTTCGAATTTGTTCTAATAAAATTACACTGTCTTTGGCAAGTCCGTAGGCAGAAGGGAGTTCGATATGCGTCGGCAGTTTGGCTTTGTTGATTTTACTAGTAACAGCCGCCGCGATAATCGTAGGGGAATATTTATTGCCGATATCATTTTGTACAACGAGTACGGGTCTAATGCCGCCCTGTTCGCTTCCCACGACGGGGGAAAGGTCAGCGTAGTATAATTCACCGCGTTTAACGTTCATTTTACACCTCATTTGCAAGAAATATTCCCTTAATACAATATATGTACAAAGAAAAATTCTTGTTCTGTATAAGTATATCCGCTGTAACAAATTTTATACAAAATTCAATAAAAAACCTGCCCCATAACCAAAAGGTAGGGGGCAGGTATGCGTTTAATGATAAATGCAGTTTTAAATAATCTTTTTTGCGTCTTTTTCGGGTAAGGAATCAAGTTCTTTTTTCTTTTCCGCATACCCCGATTTTCCAAGTAATGCAAACGTAGCTTTCTTACCTTCTTCTACGCCAGGTTGATTGAACGTATCAATATTCAACATTGCGCCAGCATATGCCGTTTGTAATTCGAATAAGAACAACAATTGTCCAAGCGTAAAGGCGTTGAGTTCGGGAATCCAAAGCGTGTAGTTCATTCTGCCGGCCTTCGTTAAAGCATACGCCGTTGCTGCATTTTCTGCTTGAATCAGCTCTTCCATGGTGTGTCCGCCGAGGAATGCCACGTCGGGAATATCTTCACAGCCGTGAGGGATAGGCATTTCGCAAGCATACTTTTTCAACGAAAGGAAGGTTACAACCTTATCGAAAGGCCCTTCGGTGTAAAGCTGTACTTGAGAATGTTGATCGGTAACCCCAAGCGATTTCACGGGCGTTTGTCCAACATTGCAAGGGGTGCCGTCTAAAGTAACATTTTTACCAAGCGATTCTGCCCAAAGCTGACAATACCAGTCGGCAAGGAATTTCAAGTTGTCCGAATAAGGCATCATAACGCCAACGTTTTTGCCTTGTTCCATGGCTGCAATTTGCAAAACTGCGCACATCAAAGCGGGGTTTTTATACATAGACGAATGACGGCAAGTATAATCCATATACGCCGCGCCGGCAAGTAAGCCCTTGATGTCAATTCCAAGCACCGCCGCAGGTAAAAGCCCTACGGGGCAAAGCTGCGAAAATCTTCCGCCAACGCCGTCGGGAAGCACGTAGCTCTTAATACCGCCGCATGCGTCGGAAATCTTTTTCAAGTTCCCTTTTTCCGCGTCCGTCGTAAAGATAACGTTTTCTTTTACGTCCACGCCTGCTTTGGTTAACAAGTCGAGTAAAATCAAATATTGAGCCATAGTTTCGCTCGTTGCGCCTGATTTCGAAATTACGTTAAAGCAAGTTTTTTCAGGTTCGATAACGTCTAACAAATCGCGCATTCTAACGGGATCGACGTTATCTTCGACGTAAAATTTAGGCCCTTTTCTCTTATGTTTAGGTAAATCGTTATAATGCAAATGGCACAACGCGTTAAACGCCATAATAGGCCCAAGCGCGCTTCCGCCAATGCCGAGTACTACAAAATACTGGAATTTTTTACGTATACCTCTCGCGGTAGCTAAAATATCTTCGACGATTTCGCTTTGATTATAGGGGAGTTCTGTCCAACCCATATACAACTCGTCTTTACCGCGATTTTCTTTTACGTAAGCAAACGCAGAGTTTGCTTTTGCAGAATATGCGGCTAAATCCTTTTGCGAAAATCCTTTTTCGCCAAGGAAGGTGTCCGTCATATTGTTGTAGTCGA
This sequence comes from Candidatus Scatosoma sp., assembly GCA_045660265.1. GTDB lineage: Bacteria > Bacillota > Clostridia > Christensenellales > Borkfalkiaceae > Scatosoma. The sequence continues at coordinate 14,866 of JAZRDM010000050.1, forward strand.
GCGTAACTCTCATAGAATTGCGCCATTCTCTTGTTTTATAAGACATCTAAAGCCTCCGTATACCCGTCGGTGTATTTTTCAAAAAGCGAAAATTCGCTAATCGTGCCGCCGTTATTTTCTATTTATATTGTAAAGTAAAAACCCCATTCTGTCAAGGGGGAAAAAGAAAAAATTTTTACGAAAATTGCGAAAAAAATCTATTTTATCCTTCCTTTCTTGGTTATTGTTTTACGTGGAACAAAAATAAACACAAAATACCATCCAACGCACAAGATCAAGATAAGCAATGCGGAAAATGTCAACGTCAACGTTTTGTCGCATACACTAGAGAGCAGGCTCGAACACATTTTTCCGATAAGACAAATAATGGCAGAGCCGAGCAAAGCGCTAGCCGCGGTTTGTTTGTCGAAAATGCTTTTATTTTCGGTTGGAGTAAGCTTCTTTAAAATCTTTGTAAGCAACAAGAGATTGCAAGCCGCAGTCAAAGTAAAATTGAACAACATGGCGACGAGATAGGCATATTCTTTTAAAGTAGGGGTAAGCGCTGTCATCAATAACAACATCCCGCCTGCTGAGATAAAATATAAAATAAAGGTGTACTTTTCCTTCCCCATAGAATTTAAAATGCTAGTCGTAATCATGGCAACACTCATAGGCAATAATAAAAAACAGCCGTTTGTAATCAGCTCTCCCGCAAGCAAATTTGCATAAATGACCCCACCCATGTCTGTGCCGAGTGAGAAAAATAAGGGGATTAAACAGCAGGAAAGTAAGATGGCTACGCCCACACCACGACGAATGTTCGTTATTAGTTTTTGATAATTTTTAGCATAAAAAGCTTCAGATAGTTCAGGCATCAATACAAGTGAAAAGCCCGAAATAAGCGTGATGGGGATAAAGAGTACGGGCAACGCCATGCCCGTCAAAACCCCGTACGATTGCATTGCTTCTAAGTAGCTAAGTCCGCTTTTGACAAGCAACGCGGGAAATAAAACGGCAACAGCAGAATTGATTAAAGAAGCGCCTGTACGCACAGCGGTAATCGGCGTGGCTGCACAAAAAAGAGGTTTTAAATAGGTGTGCGGATTGTCAATTTTTCGTTTGGAAACAAAAAAGTAAATCGTTGCGCAAATAAAGGAAAATAGGTAGGCAACGGTCAAAGCAATCGTTGCATTTTTTGCGCCTAGTATAATAGAAAAATCAGGCTTACCAGCATAAATAAGCAAAAGAATTGTTCCCAGCAATACGGTAACAATTTCTTCGAATGCTTCCAAAAGGGCGGGTGCTAAAAATTGTTTTTCACCCCAAAAGCTTGCGCGGATAACTTCAAAAAGGCAAGAAAATGGCAAGGAAAAAAGCAATATTTTTAGCAACAAAAAAACGTTCTCATCTAAAAAATCAGAGAAGATATTTTCTCTGGAAAAGATAAAAAATAAACAAATAGGAAGGGTAAAAAGTAAGGATAAACTCAACCCTGCCCCCACGATTTTGCCAAATTCAGACCGTTTTTTCTCCGCGTTGCAACGTGCGATAAAACGAGATACGCTCGCTGGAATCCCCCCGGCGCCGACGGTGTGTAATAAAAAATAGTGAGAAAGAGCAATTTGATAAATCCCCATTCCTTCCGCGCCGATAAACCGAGATAAAACAATGCGGTACAAAAATCCCAAAGCGCGTTCCGCGATGGATAGTCCCGTTACGATAGACGTATTTTTAAAAAGTCGATTGTCTTTATGCTTTTTCATGCTTTATTGTACGAGCTTTCTTTTCAAAATATGTCATAACCCCAACATAAACGAGCATATAGTGCAATATATGTTGACGCTATATCGCCCTCAATTTTATAAAGTAAAACAAGGCCAAACGCTTGTACAAATTGCGGAAACCTTTCATCTTCCGCAAACTCTGCTTATACAAGAAAATAGACTAACCGAGCCGATAAAAGCAGGGCAAATTTTATACTTGCCAAGTATAAAGGGGAATTTATATACAGTACAAGCGGGAGATAGTAAATCGTTGCTTTGCGGCAGCAATAAAAGCTATCAAAACCATAATGGAACGGACGTAATGTATCCAACCATGCGCGTACTTTTGTAGGACGGCGCACTGGTGAAATTTTGCCGCAACGCACGCGCCTTTTGGTAACACAAAAAAGGATTTTAGAATAGGATATAATAGTAACAGACAAAAATAGAGAAACGACGATATCCAAGCGCGATAACCGCTTTAGGAGACTCTCTATAAGGAGGTAGCCATGTCTTTTTATTCTAATTTTCACTCGGATAAATGTCCTGGTCAAATTACAGGCAATCCGTTAAATGGTCTGACGGAAAAGGTGTGTATTCAAGTCGAAAAAATCTTCGACGCCTGCATCAAACAAACGCAGCTCGAAAATTATACGCTGACGCTTACCAATCTCACTCCCGCCGACCCTACATATCCCCTTACCTTTATCAGCGCTCGTTCACTCACGTCCGAAGGTACGGTAAGCAATTTAAACGTTGACCGTCAAGCCGATAAATGCGGTGCAAGAGTGCAAGCAAGCGTATCCATTCCCTTAGAAGTGCTTTACACAGACGCCAACGGCGTAGCGGGTAGCGCAACGGCGACGGTTACGGTCAACGAAGACGTATTTTTAAACGTACCCGCGCCGTCCATTATGCCCTTCACGGTGAAAGGTGTTGTCAGCGCAATCGCGCCGGATGGCACGTTTGACGCGACGAATAACACCTTTGTCGTAGGCGTATGCGTTACGGTTATTTTAAAAATCGCCATGATGGTCGAATTGCTTGTTCCTTCGTACGGCTATTGCGTAATTCCGCCCGCGCAAGAATACACGCAAGAGGTATGTTCCGACTTTTTCGACTTGCCCTTGTATCCGCAAATGCGTCCGTGTGCATGCAAAGGCTAATAAAATTAAGAAAGAGAGCCGAGCAATCGGCTCTTTTTTTATGTAAATTATGCGTTGCGGCTTGCAATTTTTAAAACAATCTGCTATAATAGAAATATGAACGTTTATGCAATCAGTGATTTGCATCTTTCCTTAACGTCTGATAAGCCGATGGACGTGTTTGGCGGTAACTGGGAAGGGCATTTTGAAAAAATTAAACAGGACTGGCTGGAAAAAGTAACGGATGACGACGTGGTGCTTATCTGTGGCGATATCAGTTGGGCAATGAAGCTTTCCGACGCGCTAATCGATTTGGCTGCACTCAAAGATTTGCCCGGTAAAAAAGTATTTATTCGCGGCAATCACGATTATTGGTGGAACGGCATCACAAAGCTTCGCGACAGCGCGCCAAACGACAGCTTTATCTTTTTGCAAACGGATAGCGTAAGGATAGGCGAATATCTTATCGTTGGTTCGCGCGGATGGACGTGTCCCGGCTCTCCCGATTTTTCTGCGCAAGACGAAAAGCTATATAAACGGGAAGCAGAACGTTTCCGTTTGGCTTTTCAAGATGCGGAAAAGCGGAAAGAAGAAGGAGATAAGCTGTTGGCTCTTATCCATTACCCGCCGTTTGCGGGCAAACAAGAAGATACGTTATTTACGCAGCTGTTTGAAGAGCATGGGGTAGAAAAAGTCGTATTCGGACATATTCACGGCGCGTCCTTTTTTCCTATTCTTTCGCAAAAAAACGGAATTACGTATCATTTATCTTCGTGTGATAAAGTGGGGTTTAAGCTGGTAAAGATATACTAATCTTTTCTTTATAAGAAAAGAAAATATAAAATCTACGCTTCTAATCCTTTACAATTGTAAAAAAGTATGCTATAATAAAACGGCTTAGCCGAAAGACGTACGCATACGGCAATACAAAAATCCGTCTTGGGCAACGCAAGCCCAAGACTTTTTTATTAAGATGCCCGCAATACTCGGTTGATTGTTACCTACAAAATACGTCGTAATACTGTGCTGTATAATGCTCGGTTACGCCTAGTGTGTGTTCTTGTCTTACTTGTATTTTTTAACGGTAAAACAAAAACTTCTATCAACTGCTTATTACTGCATCATCAAACTTAAAAAAATCAACTTATAGGAGAAAAATATATGCTTAAAAGAAAGGACGTGCTTGGTTTAATCGATATGCAAGCGGAAGAATTGCAACAAATTCTCGACCTTGCGCACAGCTTCAAGCAACGTATCAAAAACGGCGAAAAGAAATTTTCTTATCTCGAAGGGAAAACGGCAACCATTCTCTTTTACGAGAACAGCACGCGTACCCGCACGAGCTTTGAGCAAGCCGCGAAATATCTCGGTGCAACGGCAATCAATATCGCGGCAGGCACGTCGTCGGTAGCGAAAGGCGAAACGTTGGTGGATACGGGCAAAACGCTGGATGCGCAGAAAAACGACTTCATTATTATGCGTCATCCCATGGGCGGCGCGCCTTATCTTTTAGCAAACACAGTAAAGGCAAGTGTGCTCAACGCCGGCGACGGCATGAACGAACATCCTTCCCAAGCGCTTTTGGATATGTTGACCATGCAAGAAGTGTTTGGTCAAATCAAAGGCTTAAAGGTAGCAATTTTGGGGGACATCAAGCACTCGCGTGTAGCAAAATCCAACTTATTCGGCTTAAAGACGCTGGGCGCAGAAGTGCGTATGTACGCGCCGAAAACGCTTATCCCTAAAGATATTGAAAAGCTTGGCGCAAAAGTTTGCTCTTCGCGTGAAGAAGCGCTGGACGGCGCGGACGTCGTAATGGGCCTTCGTATCCAGCTCGAACGCCAACAAGCAGGCAACTTCCCTTCGCTTGGCGAATACGCTTCCAACTACGGCGTAGGCGAAAAAGAGCTTAGCTATGCAAAACCTAACGCTATCGTGCTCCATCCCGGTCCTGTAAACCGTAACGTCGAATTAACCAGTCAGGTAATCGACCACGAAAGAAGCTACATTGAAGACCAAGTTCTTTCTGGCGTAGCGGTACGTATGGCGCTGTTGTATTTACTCAACGAATATCGAGAATCCGTCAAATAAGGGGGCGCAAACAAATGATTATTAAAAACGGCAACGTCGTATTGCAAAGCGGCGTAGAAAAGAAAGATATTTTACTTCAAAACGGTAAAATCGTAAAAATCGCAAACAATATCGCGGCAGAAGGCGAACAAATCCTTGATGCGCAAGGCTTGCACGTATTTCCTGGCTTAATTGATATCCACGTACATTTAAGAGAACCGGGCTTTGAACATAAAGAAGATATCGAAAGCGGGTGCAAGGCGGCGGTAAAGGGCGGCTTTACGCAAATTTGCTGTATGCCCAATACCAATCCCGTTACGGATAATAAAATTGTAGTCAGCTATATCAAAAACAGAGCAAAGGAAGTAAATCTTTGCAAAGTGCATCCTATCGGTGCAATCAGCAAAGGCTCTCAAGGCGAGCAAATGGCAGGGATTGCAGGCATGAAAAAGGCGGGCGCGGTAGCCATTTCTGACGACGGCGTAGCGGTAAAAAATGCAAGACTGATGCGTCTTGCGATGGAATATGCCAGCGATTTTAATATGACCTGCTTATGTCATTGCGAAGACAAAGATTTGGTAGACGGCGGCGTTGTGCATGAAGGCTTAAGCGCAACGATTGCTGGCTTAAAGGGAATTCCCAGAGCGGCGGAAGACGTCATTATCGCGCGTGAACTTTCTTTGGCAGAAACGTTAAACGTACCCGTTCACATCTGCCACGTTTCGACGTATAGCGGGGTAAGATTGATCCGCGACGCAAAAAAAGCAGGGATAAAAGTAACGGCGGAAACTTGTCCGCACTACTTTGCAGTAACGGACGAAATCATTCGCTCGTACGACACAAACACAAAAGTCAATCCGCCCATTCGCGAAGAAATAGACAAGCAAGCAATTTTGCAAGGTTTGCAGGACGGTACGCTCGATTGTATCGTAACCGACCACGCGCCCCATCATATCAATGATAAAAACGTAGAATACGATTTAGCGGCATTCGGTATCAGCGGCATTGAAACGTCATTTGGTTTTGCTATGACGTATCTGTATAAAGCAGGCGTGATGACGTTGCCGCAAATCGCGGAAAAAATGTCGGGCAATCCCGCGAAAATTTTATCGCTTGACGGCGGTGAAATTAAGGAAGGTGGCGTAGCCGACTTAACGATTGCAAATATTGACGAAGAATTTATCGTAGACAGCAAGAAGTTTGTATCCAAGGGCAAAAATACTCCCTTCAACGGCTACAAATTAAACGGCGTCATCAAATACACGCTCGTAGACGGAGAAATTAAATACCAAGCATAAAGGAGAAAATATGATTACCGATCAACTTATCGAACAAATTATTCAAATGCAAAATCCTACGTGCGTAGGGTTAGACACCCTTTTCGATTATTTACCCGACGAAATGAAAACGGGCGCAAAGACGTTTGACGACGCAGCGGAACGCATTGTAGAATTCAATAAAAAACTCATTGATACCGTTCGCGATATCGTGCCTTCGGTAAAGGTGCAAATCGCTTATTATGAAATGTACGGTGTCGCAGGTATGAAAGCATACGAAGAAACGCTTAAATACGCGACGGAAAAGGGGCTTGTGGTAATCGCAGACGCAAAGCGCAACGATATCGGTTCGACGGCGTCCTGCTATGCAAAAACCTTTCTTGGCGAAACGGAAGTAAACGGCAACGCGTACAAGCCTTTCCCTGCCGACTATGTTACTGTTAACGGCTATTTGGGTACGGATGGTATCGCGCCTTTCGTAGAACAATGCGAAAAGAACGATAAGGGTATCTTCGTGCTTGTAAAAACGTCCAACCCTTCGAGTGGTGAATTGCAAAACCTTGTTCTTGAAAACGGCAAACCCGTTTACGAATATATGGGCGGTTTGGTAGAAAAATGGGGTGAAAGCACTATCGGCAAATACGGCTATTCGGCTGTCGGCGCAGTAGTAGGCGCAACGCATCCCACGGAGGCGGCTCGTCTTCGCGAAGTGTTGCCCCATACCTTCTTCTTAATCCCCGGCTACGGCGCACAGGGCGGCAACGCGGAAATGTTAAAAAGCTGTTTTGGTGCAAACGGTTTGGGCGGCGTTGTTAATAATTCTCGCGGAATTTTGTGCGCGTATAAATAGCTTGGCGGCACGTATGCGGAAGCAGCTCGCGCGGCTTGTCTCGCAATGCAAAAAGATTTGTCGAGTGTTATCGGCAAAATGGGCAAGTAATTATAGCTGCTTAAAACAAGCGAAACGCGTATAGCGGTTAACTTAACAAGAAAGAATATAAGGAAAATTATGAAAGATTATATCGCAACGATAGTAGAAAACAAACAAATCGCAGAAAATATCTGGTCAATCACCTTTGAGTTAGGCGAAACACCCGTTGTCCGCGCAGGGCAATTTGGCGATATCGCAGTAGGGGGCTCGCATTTATTGCGCCGACCGATAGCCATTTGTAAGGTAAACGGCAGCCAAGTAACCTATTGCTATCAAATCAAAGGCGAAGGCACGCAAAAGCTGAAAACAATGCAAGCGGGCGAAAAAGCCAACGTGCTGATGCCCCTAGGTAATGGTTTTTATGTAGATAAAAACGAACAAAAAGTTGCGTTGGTTGGCGGCGGTGTAGGGATTTTCCCCTTAATTTCCGTATTGCGCCAATATAATGCAGAGAAAGAAATTTCGGCATATATCGGATTTAGAAACAAGGGTGCGGTTTGCGGAGTAGACGAATTTGAAAAAGCATCCAAATTTGTTGCCGTAACGGACGACGGCAGCTACGGCGAAAAGATGAACAGCGTACAAGCGTTTGTAGAAGACTTAAAGAAAGGCAACCGTCCTGACGTGGTGCTTTCTTGCGGTCCTACCCCCATGCTCCGCGCGTTGAAAAAGGTATGCGAAGAAGAAAATCTTCCCTGCTACGTTTCGTTGGAAGAGCGTATGGGCTGCGGTATCGGCGCTTGTCTTGTTTGTGTTTGTAATTTGACGAATGGCGAGCGTGCTAGGGTGTGCAAAGACGGCCCCGTCTTTAACGCTAACGAGGTTGTGCTTTAAGTTTGCGCTTTTTTTGCTCGTTTACGCACACTCCACATTTTAACGAAAGTCAATAAAAATAATCAATAGGAAAAAATTATGGCAAATTTATCAGTTAATCTTTGCGGTATTCAATTTAAAAATCCCGTTATTGCAGCGTCTGGCACGTACGGTTTCGGGCGTGAATTTCACGAATTATACGATATCGGTCAAATCGGCGGCGTATCCACCAAAGGCTTGACGTTAGAAGCCCGTCTGGGTAACCCCACTCCGCGTATTGCAGAAAGCAGAGGAGTTATCTTAAACGCAGTCGGCTTACAAAATCCTGGGGTAGAACATTTTATCGAATGCGATTTACAGTGGCTTAAATCTACGGGTACGAGAGTAATTGCAAACGTTGCCGGTAAAACGCTGGACGATTATCAACAAATCTGCGCTCGTTTAGACGGGTTAGTGGATATGGTCGAGCTCAACATCTCCTGCCCCAACGTACGTTCGGGCGGTATGGCGTTTGGTATTAAGCCCCAAACGGTAGAAGAAGTAACGCGGGTTGCAAAAAGCGGTTTAACCAAAACGCCGCTTATCGTCAAGCTTTCGCCTAATGTAGAAAGTATTGCAACAAACGCAAAAGCCGCGCAAAACGGCGGGGCGGATTGCATCTCGCTTATCAACACGTTAACGGGCATGGCAATCGACATTGAAAAAAGAAAACCGATTATCGCCAATAACACGGGGGGCGTATCGGGCGCAGGTATTAAACCGATTGCAGTGCGTATGGTCTATGAAGCGTCGCAAGCGGTAGATATTCCCGTAATCGGCATGGGCGGCATCACTTGTGCGGAAGACGCGATAGAATTTTTAATGGCAGGTGCAACAGCAGTGCAAGTGGGGACGGCAAACTTCACCGATCCTTACGCAATGCCCAAAATCATTCAAGGCTTAAACAGCTGGTGCGACAAACACAACGTAAAAAACGTATCCGAATTAACGGGTACGCTGACACTCAATTAAGGAGAATAGAAAAATGGCATACACTTATAAAGAAGAGTTTATTCGTTTCATGGTAGAAAACGGGGTATTGCGCTTTGGTGAATTTACCTTAAAGAGCGGTAGAAAAGCTCCCTATTTCATCAACACGGGCAACTACAAAACGGGCAAACAGCTTGCAAAACTTGGCGAATATTACGCCGCTTGTATTGTAAACAACAATTTAGAAGCGGATACGCTTGTCGGCCCTGCATATAAAGGAATTCCCTTATCCGTAACGACGGCAATCGCGCTTTATAACGGTTATGGAAAAGAACTTCATTATTGTTTCGATAGAAAGGAAGTAAAGGAACACGGCGAAGGCGGACTTTTAGTAGGAAAACAGCTTGTAGACGGCGAAAAGGTAATTATTATCGAAGACGTTATGACGCCGGGTAAGGCCTTGCGTGAAATTTTACCTAAATTAGAAGCAGCGGCAAACGTAAAAGTTGTAGGGATGATTATTTCCGTTGACCGTATGGAAAAAGCGCTCAATAGCGAACTTTCGGCTGTAAAAGAAGCGAAAAAGGAATTTGATATCGACGTATATTCCGTTGTAACGATGGACGACATCATTACGGCAATTGAAAACGGCGTTATCGACGGGAAAGAACATCTCGAAGCTATGTACGCTTATAGAAGCCAATACGGCGCATAAGCATTTCGCTTTGAAGAAGCGAAATGTGCATATACTACGCAATACTTTGTTGCAGTGCGTGTTCCCTCGCTCGTGTACGTCTATGTACACTCCCGTCGGGAATACTCCTGCGCCTTGTCTTGCTTGTATCTCCACATTTTGACGGTGGCTTGGTCGCTTGCGAACAAACAAAACGTGCATATACTACGCAATACTTTGTTACAGTGCGTGTTCCCTCGCTCGTGTACGTCTATGTACACTCCCATCGGGAATACTCCCGCGCCTTGTCTTGCTTGTATCTCCACATTTTGACGGTGGCTTGGTCGCTTGCGAACAAGCGAAACGTGCATATACTACGCAATACTTTGTTGCAGTGCGTGTTCCCTCGCTCGTGTACGTCTATGTACACTCCCGTCGGGAATACTCCTGCGCCTTGTCTTGCTTGTATCTACCCATTTTATCGGTCGTTAATTCAGGGGAATAGCGGTTCGGCAACGAATGGCAACTTATTTTCACTAAGAAGGATAGATAAAGCTAAATCCAAACTTAGTTTGGTTCGGCAACGAACAGCAACTTATCCCAACTAAGAAGGATAAATAAAACTAAATCCAAACTTAGTTTGGTTAACGCAAAAACGTGCGTGCGTGTTGCAATAAATAACCGCAGGCAAACACAAAAAAATTAGCGCAAAGAAACAACCATGCAATTATAGCTAAAAAGTTTTTTTTCATATTCGCAGTATGTGCAAAAAGGAGTAGAATATGACAAAAATTTTCAAAAAAAGTTTTGGGTTTTTAAAAAACGGCGCGGAAGTCCACGCCTACGTCCTTTGCGACGGAGAAGGGGAAGTTACCGTTTTATCGCTGGGCGGGGCATTACAGTCAATCAAAGTTCCCGATAAAAACGGACAACTCACCGACGTTGTATTAGGCTATGATACCCCGCAAGAATATCTCGATAAAAATGGCTATTTGGGTTTGCTTATCGGCAGATTTGCCAACCGAATAGAAAAAGGGAGCTTAACAATCGACGGCGTTTCCTATCCCTTATATTGCAACAATAGGGGTAACCACCTGCACGGCGGAAAACATGGCTTTGATAAAAAGCTTTGGACAGCGGAAATCATTAAAGACAAAGAGGGAAATGAAGAGCTTTCTTTAAGCCTTTTCTCCCCCGACGGCGAAGAAAATTATCCGGGTAATTTAAAAGTCCAAGTCATTTATAGTTTTGTAGAAGGGCAGTTAAAAATCGATTATTTAGCCCTTTGCGATAAAAAGACTGCAATCAATCTCACCAACCACGCCTACTTTAATTTAGACGGCGCGGGGGAAGAGAACAGCGTATTCTCCCACGTGCTTTGGCTGGACGCGCCCTACCTATTACCGACAGACGATACCATGATACCGCACGGCGAATTTAAACTTGCGCAAGGCACTCCGTTCGATTTTCAGCTCCCCAAAACGCTCGGCGAAGCGGATGCGGAAAAGGAAAACGACGAAGATATGGCAAAAGGAAAGGGTATCGACCATTGTTACGTCTTTAAAAAAGACAGAGACAGGGGAAATCCGTTTGCAATCTTATATAGCAAACAAACGGGGATTGAAATGCAATGCTTCACCACCCAACCGTCCGTACAGGTATATGCAGGCTGTTTTTTAAACGGCGAAGGCAAGGGCGGAAAACAATACGGCAGAGGGGGCGCGGTATGTTTAGAAACGCAAGCCCTGCCGAACAACGTTAATATTCCTGCGTACGCGCAGTACGGCTCGTCCGTATACGACGCAGGCGAAGTATATCACTATATCACTTGTTACGCTTTCGGCGTACGCAAGTAAGGAAGGAGAGAAGTTATGAAAAACATCATCTTAACAGGCGATAGACCTACGGGCAAATTGCATATCGGTCATTACGTAGGCTCTTTGCGCCGCCGCGTAGAATTACAAAACAGCGGTAAATTCGATAAAATTTATATTATGATAGCTGACGCACAAGCGCTTACCGACAATTTCGATAACCCCGAAAAAGTCCGTGCAAACATCATGGAAGTTGCGCTCGATTATTTGGCTTGCGGTATCGACCCTGCAAAATCGACCATTTTCATTCAATCGCACATCGCAGAATTAACCGAACTCACGTTCTATTATATGAACTTGGTTACGCTTGCTCGTTTGCAACGCAATCCGACGGTAAAAGCGGAAATTAAGCAAAAGAATTTCGAGTTGTCCTTGCCTATGGGCTTTTTGACCTATCCCGTATCGCAAACAGCAGATATTACGGCATTTAAAGCAAACACCGTGCCCGTTGGGGAAGACCAGCTTCCCATGCTTGAACAAGCCCGTGAAATTGTTCGCAGCTTCAACGGCTTATACGGCGAAACGCTTGTTGAACCGCAGGCGGTATTGCCCGAAAACAAATCGTGCTTGCGTTTACCTGGTACGGATGGTATGGCAAAGATGAGTAAATCGCTCGGCAACTGCATTTATTTATCCGATTCCGCAGACGAAATCAAGCGCAAGGTAATGGGAATGTATACCGACCCTAATCACTTAAAAGTAAGCGACCCGGGCGACACCAAAAACAATCCGACGTTTATCTATCTTGACGCATTCTCCACGGACGAGCATTTTGCAAAATATATGCCTGACTATGCAAACTTAGCCGAAATGAAAGCGCATTACGAACGCGGCGGTTTAGGGGATATGAAAGTAAAGAAATTCTTAAACGAAGTAATGCAAGAAACGCTTGCGCCCATTCGCGAAAGACGCGAAGAGTTGGCAAAGGATATTCCGGCAGTATGGGAAATCTTATATCAAGGCAGCAAGCAGGCGAAAGAAGTGGCTGCAGCAACCCTTAACGAAGTAAAAAAATCAATGAAAATCGACTACTTTTCAGATAGAGAATAAAGGAGAAACTAACAATGGCAAAAGAAACGCAATTCGTTGAACAAATCGCAAATATTCAAACAGACTTCCCTCAATGGTACACGGACGTCGTATTAAAAACCAAACTTGTTGACTACGGTCCCGTTAAAGGTACGATGGTTATCCGTCCTTACGGTTATTCCATTTGGGAAAATATTCAAAAAGAATTAGATGGCAGATTTAAAAAACAAGGGGTACAAAATGCATACTTCCCCTTGCTGATTCCCATGAGCTTTTTCACCAAGGAAGCAGAACACGTAGAAGGCTTCGCACCCGAAGTAGCGGTAGTAACGCACGCAGGCGGGGAAGAACTTGCCGAACCTTTGGCAATCCGTCCCACGTCCGAAACGATTATCGGTACAATGTGCGCAAAGTGGGTACAATCCTATCGTGATTTGCCCTTAAAGGTCAACCAATGGTGTAACGTTATGCGTTGGGAAAAAACCACCCGCCCTTTCCTTAGAACGAGCGAGTTTTTATGGCAAGAAGGTCATACCGTTCACACGTCTGCAGAAGAAGCGGAAACGGAAACCTTGCAAATGCTTGCAATCTATAAAGAATTTATGGAAAACTGCCTTGCAATCCCCGTATTGACGGGCAGAAAAACGGAAAAAGAACGTTTTGCCGGCGCTGTTGCAACCTATACGATGGAAGCTATGATGAAAGACGGCAAAAGCTTGCAGTCGGGTACTTCCCACTACTTAGGCCAAAACTTTGCAAAAGCCTTTGATATTAAATATCTTGGAAGCGAAGGTTCTTTGCAAACGGCTTACACGACCTCTTGGGGTGTTTCTACCCGTCTTATCGGCGCGGTAATTATGACGCACGGCGACGAACGCGGTTTGGTATTACCCCCCGTTGTTGCGCCTATTCAATGCGTTATCGTGCCCATTGCGGCAAGAAAACCCGGCGTTGTGGAAAAATGTGAAGAACTCAAGGCTGAACTCGAAAAAGCGGGTATTCGCGTAACGTTTGACAACACGGACAACTCGCCCGGTTGGAAGTTTAACGAATGGGAAATGAAAGGCGTTCCCGTACGTATCGAATTAGGGCCCAGAGATATCGAAGCAGGCAAAATGCTTTGTGCTCGCAGAGATACGCTTGAAAAGCAAGAGCTCTCTCTCGAAAATGCAGCAGAAACCATCAAACAATTGCTTGCGACGGTGCAAAAAGATATGTTGGAATCGGCGAAGGCGCGCAGAGACAGCCGTATCGTATATGCAGACGATATGAAGGGGATTTTGGCTGCGGTAGAAGGCGGCAACTTCGTAAAAGCAGGCTGGTGCGGTTGCAGAGCATGCGAAGATAAAATTAAAGAAGAAACAGCGGCAACTGCACGCGTGTACGCAGAAGGCGAAAGCGCGGAAACGTGCGCTGTCTGCGGTAAAAAAGCAGAAAGCGTTATCATTTACGCCCGTGCATACTAATCATCAAAAACAAAGGAAACAAATAAGTATTGAATATGGAAAATTCAACTCTTATCAATCAGACAATTGCAAAAAATCTTGCCGAGTATCGAAAAGCGGCGGGGCTTACGCAAGCCGAGCTGGCTGAAAGAATTAACTATTCGGATAAATCGGTGTCGAAATGGGAGTCGGGTAACGGTGTTCCAGATATCTACATTTTAATCGAGCTGGCTCAGTTATTTGGGGTAACGGTAAACGATTTAATTAGCGACAACGCTAAAAAACGCCCTAAAAAGAACCTGCTGAGAGATAGACTATTTATTATGCTTCTCTCATGCGGTCTTGCGTGGCTTGTGGCAACGTGCGTATTTGTAGCTTTCGACATCATTTTTGCTTCGGGCAAAGAGTGGTTGGCGTTTTTATATGCCGTACCCGTCAGCGCCATTTTAATTATTGTATTTACAGGGGTGTGGAAATATAGAATCGGCAACTTTTTTGCCGTATCCGCGCTTATATGGACGCTGATTACGTGTATTTACGTAACCGTTTCGGTGTGCGGCGGACAAACGCATGGCTTGTGGGGCTTGTTTATTATCGGTGCGCCTTTGCAAGTATTAGAAATTTTATGGGTGTTTTTCAGGGCTTCTTTGTTTAAAGTAAAAAAGACGAACAAGAGCAAATCAAAGAAAAAGAATGAAAAGGTGGAAAAAAGTCTGTGAGTGAAATCCTGTGCGAGTATTGTAAAAGAAATCCCGCCACAAACCATCACATAAGACAAACACAAAAGGGTGAGGTAAAATCCTACTATTGCCTTGCTTGTTATAGAAAAGTAAAAGCCGCGGAAGAAAGCGCGCAAGCTTTAGAACAAACGGCGAAAGGAAAGCCTGCTCGCTGCCTAAATTGCGGCTGCACAGTCGAACAGTTTAAAAAACAAAACCTTGTCGGCTGCGCGCATTGTTATAAATCGCTCAGCTGGGCAATTCAACCGATTGTAGAGCGTATGCAAGGAAAAGAATCGCATTGCGGCAGACAAGAATTGCTTGACACCAGAAGCCGTTTGATGCGCCGCTATAACGAGGTGAGTGTCATTCGCGATAGTCTTGTTGACGAAAGTCAAACGGAAGCGTACGACGAAGAATTAAAACGAATTCAGTCCTTGCTGTCTAAACATAGGGAGGAAGTATGAAAAAATCCCTTAACATAGCGGGGATGAATATTCCCCAAGACGTAGAGTTTATTATTTCTTCCACCCGTATTCGTTTGGCTCGCAATTTAGACGCCTATCCTTTTCCTAACTACCTAGAAGAAGAAAAAGCCAAAGAAGTGCTTACGCTTCTTCGCCACGAAATCAAAGCCCTCGACTCGTTTACCGAGTACGAGATAGATAAAATAACGCCTATGCACGCGGCGTATATGCAAGAAAAGCATCTTATCAGCCCCGCGCTCATCAAGCGCGGCGCAAAGGGCGCGGCGTTCATTTCAGAAGACGAGCACATCTCTATCATGGTGAATGAAGAAGACCACTTGCGCGAGCAGTATATCGTCAAAGATTTCAATTTAATGGGCGCGTACGAAAAAATTGTTGGGGTAGATGATTTAATTAGCAGTAAAGTGAATTTTGCCTACGATCAACAACTTGGTTATTTAACTGCATGTCCTAGCAATTTAGGTACGGGTATGCGCGCGTCGGTAATGATGTTTTTACCAGGCCTTACAGAAAGTGGCGAATTAAAAAAGCTGTTGCCTAGCTTAAAAAAAGGCGGTTTGACGGTACGCGGCGTATTTGGCGAAGGCTCGCAGGCGGAAGGGTATACCTATCAAGTAAGCAACGAACGCACGTTAGGCTTATCCGAAAACGCTATTTTAGAGTTGATGACGGAAATTGCCTACAATTTTTGCACGTTAGAATTACACGAGCGGGAAAAAATGCTTGAAAAGAACGGGGTGGAGGTAAAAGACAGTTGTTTGCGCGCTTACGGAACGTTGACAAATTGCGCGCTTTTATCCCAAGAAGAGATGTCCAATCTTTTAACGAAGCTTCGTTTGGGGGTAGTGTTGGGATTTTTTAGGGCGAGAAGTATGGAACAATTCGATTCCTTTATCTCCGAAATGCAACCAGCGTCTTTCCGTATGAAATACAATCCCAATACCGAAGAAGAGGCGCAAAGCATACGCGCAAGCGTTTCGTCGACGGAAATAAAAAAATGTATCACAAGGCTGTATTAAACGTTGTATCGAACGTTTAGTAAAGCCGCATATACTAATAGGACGGTAGCATGTACGCGTTAAAGGCGTTTATGCAGGAGGAAATAGTATGGCTGAAAGGTCGAAAGAATTAGAAAGAGTAGTGCACGAAGCGGGGATATTTACCTATTCCAAGGGCTCTAATTTAATTGGGTCGGAACATATCGTTTATGGTATGTTAAGCGTGCCCGAATGTGCCGCATACTCTATTTTACGTGAATGTAACGTAGTACCCGAAAAATATAACGCATTATTCCGCAATCAAACGGTGCATTATACGTCTATGGGATATTCTGATAATCTGACGGCAATTTTAAATGCTGCAAATATAGCGGCAGATTCCCATCATTGTACGCTTGGTACGGTGCATTTGTTGTTGGAGATTGTTCAACGCGAAAACGTGGCGGTAAAAGCGCTCAATGCGTTAGGGGTTTCCCTTGCGCAAATTTTGCAACGCTGCAGAGAATATATCCAAACGTTAAAAGTCAACGGCGTTACGGACGGAGACGGGTACGATTTTACTTGTCCTCAATCCTCGTCTTCAGATGTATCTGGCAATCACTCCTCTAGCGTAAGCGCGCCCAAGGCAAGCCCAAGCGGTGCAACTACGCAAACGAAAACCGCGCGTGGCAGACGTGCTAGTAAAAATAAAAATGCGGAAAAAGTTATGCAATACGGTATAGATATGACCGAGCGTGCAAGACGCGGTCAAATAGATCCCGTAATCGGTAGAAATGAGGAAATTGAAAAAGTTGTCCAAGTCCTTTCCCGCCGTACAAAAAACAACCCCGTGCTTATCGGCGAGCCGGGCGTCGGTAAAAGCGCCATCGTCGAAGGCTTGGCGCGGCTAGTTGCCGAAGAAGACGTTCCCGAACAGCTTCTCAATAAGATGATTTTCTCGGTGGATATTCCAGGAATGATCGCAGGCGCGAAATACCGCGGCGACTTTGAAGAACGCTTAAAGATGTTGATTGATTGGGTAATCGAGGAAGGGGACGTAGTATTATTTATCGACGAAATTCATACGATTGTCGGCGCGGGCGCGTCGGGCGATTCGGGAATGGACGCGGCGAATATTTTAAAACCTCTGCTCGCGCGCAGCGATTTGCAAATCGTAGGCGCAACGACGATTGAAGAATATAGAAAATATATCGAAAAGGACGCCGCTCTCGAACGTCGTTTTACCCCCGTTCACGTAGAAGAACCTACGGAAAGCGAAGCGATAGCCATTTTAAAAGGCCTTCGTTCAAAATATGAAGAACACCACGGCATTCTTATTGATGACGACGCTATCGAAGGCGCAGTGAAGTTATCGGCGAGATATATTACAGATAGATTTTTACCCGATAAGGCAATCGATTTAATCGACGAAGCGGCTGCACAGGCGCGTATGATTACAGATAGTAAGCACGGCAGCGCTAACGCAGATTTAAACGAAATTATTCAAGAAAGAGAGCTTGTCCAACAGCAGTTGGAAATGTATAAAAACGCACCTATCGACGCACGGGCAACGCAACTGTTATTAAAAGATAAAGAACTTGTCGAAAAATATACGTCTTTAAAAAAGGCGCAAGAATTGCGTAAGGTAGGCGACGGTAAGTATGCGTTGGGGTACGAACAAGTTGCGGCAATTATTTCCGCGAAGATGAAAATCCCCTTACAAAAAATCACCCAACAAGAAGGGGAAAAATTGATGCGTTTGGAAGAAGATTTACACAAACGCATTATCGGGCAAAATGAAGCAGTGGTAGCAGTGGCGAAATCTATCCGCCGTGCGAGAGCGGGTTTAAAAGATCCGTCTAAGCCTATCGGCTCCTTTATTTTTGTCGGCCCTACGGGCGTAGGTAAAACCGACCTTTGCAAAGCACTTGCGCAGGCGTTATTTGGTTCGGAAGATCAAATGATTCGCTTGGATATGAGCGAATATATGGAAAAACAATCCATCTCCAAGCTTATCGGCGCGCCCCCTGGATATATCGGGTACGACGAATCGCAAACGGGGCAATTAACGGATAAAATACGTACTCGTCCTTACAGTGTCGTATTGTTTGATGAAATCGAAAAAGCACATCCAGACGTGTTTAATCTGCTTTTGCAAATTTTAGATGATGGCAGATTGACAGACAGCCGTGGTAGAACGGTTAGTTTTAAAAATGCAGTCATTATTTTAACCAGCAATATCGGCGCGTCCATCAAGACTAGCGAACGCACGGGTATGTACGGTTTTGGCAGTACGCGTGAAGAACGTGTAGACGAAAAACAGTACGAAGGGATGAAAGAAGAAGTTACCAAAGCGTTGAAAGATCATTTCCGTCCCGAGTTTTTAAACCGTATGGATGACATTATCGTCTTCCATCGCTTAACGAAAGCGGATTGTGCAAAAATCGGCGGTAAAATTGTAGATTCCTTGGCAAAGCGTTTGCAAGAACAGCGTGGAATTTCGTTAAACATTTCTTCGCGTGCGTTAGAAAAACTTGTGGAAGAGGGGTACGACAGCGAATATGGTGCTCGTCCTTTAAAGCGTACGGTGCAACGCCGAATCGAAGACAAACTTTCCGAAGAAATTTTACTTGGAAGAATTCAAAACGGCAACAAGGTGATTGTTGATCATAACGGCGAAAATTTTGTGTTTTCCGTTCGATAAGGAGTAATATATGAAATTAACGACAGCAGGAGAATCGCATGGCAAAGCGCTCGTCGCCATTATCGAAGGCTTGCCTGCGCATTTAAAAATTTCATTAGACGATATCAATGCCGATTTAGCACTTCGTCAAAAGGGCTATGGCCGCGGCGCGCGTCAAAAATTAGAAAAGGATAAGGCTGAAATTTTAACGGGTGTACGTAATAACGAAACACTCGGCTCTCCGCTCACGCTTTGCATTTATAACAAGGACTACGCCAATTGGGAAACTTGTATGGCTGCAGGGGATTGCGACGAAAGCGCAATGCAACAAAAACAGCTTACTAAGGTTCGTCCAGGCCATGCAGATTTAACCGGAATGTTTAAATTCTCGCAATCGGATGCGCGTAATGTTTTAGAGCGTGCTTCCGCGCGCGAAACGGCAATTCGGGTTGCGGCGGGCGGCGTTTACAAGCAATATTTGTCCGCGCTTGGCATTGAAATTGCAGGCTACGTAAAAGAGGTTTGCGGGGTAAAGGATAGGGGCGTGTATGCGTTTAACGATTTATCTAACGCAAAAAATACCGAGCTTGGCATGCTGGATAAAAATGCGGAAGCTTGGGCAAAACAAAAAATTGATACGTTAAAGGCGGAAGGCGATACCGCAGGCGGCGTAGTGGAAATCCGTGTAAAAGGATTTAAACGCGGCTTTGGTAGCATGATGACGTATGCCGAAAAATTAGATGGCAAGCTTGCGCAGGCGTTGATGAGCATTCAAGCCGCCAAAGCCGTCAGCTTTGGTATGGGTATGGAAGTAGGCTCGTTTAGCGGCAAGGACGTTCATGACGAAATTTTCCACGATATTGGCAAAGGCTTTTACCGCGAAACCAATCGCGCAGGCGGTATAGAAGGTGGTATGAGCAACGGCGAAGAAATTATCATCAGTGTTGCCATGAAACCTATTCCTACCCTCATGAAAGGTTTGCGCACGGCAGACTTCCTTTCTAAAAAACCCGTCGTCGCCGCATCCGAGCGTAGCGACGTTTGCGCTATTTTTGCATTTGAGATTATCGCGGAAGCCGTTGTTGCGCAAGTGCTCGCAGATGAAATTTCTTATCGTGTGGGCGGAGATACAATGTCGCAGGTAAAAGAACGTTATTTTCGTTTACCGTAAGGAGTGATGTATGCAACCAATTAGTGTAAAAACACAAACTAGCCAAAGCGTTATTTATATAGGGGACGACGTTTTGCAAACTCGTTTGCCTCAATTATTACACGGTCAAACAAACTTTGTCGTTACCGATTCTAACGTGTTTGCTTTATACAACACACTCTTTAAAACGTATTTCAAAGAAGCCAAAATTTTCGTTTTACCCCACGGGGAAGAAAATAAAAATTTTACGTCTTTACAATCTATTTTAGAACAAATGACGGGGGCAGGTCTGCAACGAACGTCAAAATTATTCGCCGTAGGCGGCGGTGTAATCGGCGATATTGCAGGTCTTGCCGCAAGTATGTATATGCGCGGAATTTCCTGTGTACAAATCCCTACTACCTTGCTTGCGCAAGTAGATAGCAGTGTAGGCGGAAAAACGGCAGTAGATCTTGGCGGTGTTAAAAATGTAGTGGGCGCGTTTTATCAACCGCAAGAAGTGTTGATCGACCCAAACTTTTTGCATACGCTTCCAGACCGCGAAATTAAATGCGGTATGGGTGAAATTGTAAAGTATGCGGCGCTCAGCGGAGAGATTTTTGATAAACTCCAAAATAATTTAGATAAGCTTTCTAGTCTTCCGTTTTTAAGCGCGTTGACAAGCGATTGTGTACAATATAAAGCCGGCGTCGTCGAACGTGATGAAAAGGAAACGGGGGAACGTAAGTGCTTAAACGTTGGGCATACGACAGGCCACGCAATCGAATTAAGCCATAATCTTTCGCATGGCGAAAGTGTGTTGTATGGTATGGCAATTGAAACGCAAATGGCAATCGATTACGGCGTTTGTGATAAAGAATACGGCAAGCAACTGTTAGAAATTATAGAAAAAGCGTTGCAAGTAACTCCTATTTCTAATGTGCGTTTTACAGCACTTGAAGCGGATTGCCAAAAGGCAAAATCAGATAAAAAGAACACAGGCGACGGCGAAATTAAAATGTCGGTTGCCAAAAATAAAAATGAATGGACTATTTTTTCTTTGCCATTCTCGGAATATTGCAATGCTGTTCAATCGGCTGTTTTCAAACTGAAATTTTCCACTTAACTAGAAAAGGAGCGGGGCAGGTATGCAACGAATACAACCAAGAACAACGTTCGAGGGTGAGTTTTCTCTCCCTGGCGATAAATCTATTACGCACCGCGCGGTGATGTTGAACGCAAGCGCGGAAGGCGAAGCGACGATAAAAAACGCTTTAATGGGGGAAGATTGTCTTTCGACTTGCGAGTGTATGCGTACATTAGGCGCAGCGGTGCAAACGGACGGTACGTGCATTTATGTAAAAGGCGCTCCCAAATTTCGTTCAAACGTATCTCTTAATTGCGGCAACTCGGGTACAACCATTCGTTTATTGACGGGGTTGGTGGCAGGTAAAGGTATTCAAGCACAGTTATTCGGAGATG
Organism: Candidatus Scatosoma sp.; assembly: GCA_045660265.1. Classification (GTDB taxonomy): domain Bacteria; phylum Bacillota; class Clostridia; order Christensenellales; family Borkfalkiaceae; genus Scatosoma. The sequence continues at coordinate 36,315 of JAZRDM010000050.1, forward strand.
AATCCCTTTCCAAACGTCCAATGGGCAGAGTAGCCGATCCCTTACGCCTTTTAAATGCAGACGTGCAAACGACGGACGGAAAACCGCCCGTAAACGTTTTTCCTTCTCAGCTTCACGGTGCGGAAATCTCCTTGAAAATTTCTTCCGCACAAGTAAAAAGCGCCATTCTTCTCGCAGGACTTTCAGCGGACGGTGAAACAATTGTTAGCGAGCCGGTGAAATCTAGAGACCATAGCGAAAGGATGCTTTCGGCAATGGGGGCAAACATTCAAACGAGCGGCAACACCGTGCGTATCCAAAAAAGCAGTTTAACCGCATTGAATATCGACGTTCCCTCGGATATTTCTTCCGCGGCATATTTTATGGCGCTGGGCGCGCTGAAAGGCAAAACGCTTTGCAAAAACGTAGGCGTCAACCCTACGCGTACAGGTATTTTTACGGCGTTTGACAAGCTGGGCATTCGATACTCGTTACAAAATAAACGCGTATCGGGCGGCGAAGAAATAGCGGATATTTTAGTAGAAAAATCTCCCTTACGCGCTATCGAGCTTGGCGGCGCAGACGTTCCTGCTATGATAGACGAACTTCCTTTAATTGCTTTACTTTGTGCCTATGCGGACGGCGAAAGCCATATTTATAGTGCGAAAGAACTGCGAGTTAAAGAAAGCGACCGCATACAAACGACGGCTGCGCTTATTAACGCAATCGGCGGCGATTGCACGGAAACGGAAGACGGGTTTATCATTCGCGGAAAATCGCAGTTAATGGGCGGAAATATTCAATCCCACCTCGATCACCGTATCGCCATGACAGGCGCGGTGGGCTTGTTGGCGTCGAAAAACGGCGGGGAGATTTACGGCGCGGAATGCTGCGCAATTTCCTTCCCCGATTTCTTTACAAAATTAGGTGTATGACGGGGGCAGGTATTAGATGAATGAAAAAAAATTACGCTTGGGGTTAGTCGGAAAAGACGTATCCAAATCGGAAAGCGAGCGTATTCATTGCTTTATTTTATCGCAGTTAAACGTCGCGTGCGAATACGAAAACTTTTCTATTTCTAAGGCTGAGTTTGATAATACAATACGCTGCCTTTTGGGCGATTTCGACGGATTTAACATCACCATTCCTTACAAACGGGACGTGATGGAATATTTAGACGATATACAAGGGGACGCGGTAGAATTTAGCGCGGTTAATACGGTTGTTAGCGGAAGAAAAACGGGCTACAACACAGACGGCGTTGGATTTTTACAAATGCTTTCACAGGCGGGTATACAAACACAAGGTAAAACAGTGCTTGTGCTTGGTGGCGGCGGCTCGGGCAGAAGCAGTGCGAAAGCTTTACAAAATGCGGGTGCGGAAGTATTTTTATATCAACGCAACCAAGAAAAATTGCGCCAAACTTGCCAAGAATTACGTTTAAAGGCGGCAACGTCTGCGCAAGTGGAGGCGGGCGGATTTGATATCGTAGTCAATTGTACGGGCGTAGGTATGCACGATACGGAAGGTCAATCTCCTGTCCCTGCTACAACGTTTGACGGTGCGGAGTGGGCAATCGATTTAATTTATACCCCTAAGGTTTCCGAATTTTTACGCCAAGCGACGCAAAAGCAGGTAAAAACTCTCAACGGCGAGTCTATGCTATTTTATCAAGCATATTATTCAGACTGTATCTTTTTAAACATACAGCCTGATGGCAAACAAGCCGCTTTATTTTACAAAAAATATCTCTTGCAAAAATAAGGAGAAAAGTATGAAATTTTTAGTTATCAACGGTGTTAATCTCAACTTAACAGGCAAACGCGAAAAGGGCGTGTACGGCGCAGACTCGCTTGACGCCATCAATGAAAAAATCGCCGCATACTGTAATGTCGGCGGCGATAGCGTAGATTTTTATCAAAGCAATATCGAGGGTGAACTTGTAAACAAGCTCCACGAGGCATATTTAAACAATGCCTATGACGCAATTTTGTTTAATGCAGGCGCATTTACGCATTATAGCTATGCGCTTCGTGATGCAATCGCCGCTATTGATATTCCCGTTGCAGAAGTGCATATTTCTAACGTGCACGCGCGCGAAGCTTTCCGCCACAACAGCGTTTTGTCCGAGGTTTGCAAAGGCGTGGTGTGTGGATTCGGCGTAGGTAGCTATCTCGCTGCAATCGAAGGATTGCGCTCTCTTTTGTCTTAAAGGTATATTATGAATATTATTTTATGCGGAATGATGGGTTCTGGAAAAACGACCATCGGAATTAAAATCGCCGAATTGACGGGGCGTAGATGGTATGATACGGACGACGTTATCGTAGATAGATACGGCAAAATTTCGGACATATTCGAGTATTACGGCGAAGCGCATTTTCGCCGTTTAGAAACGAAAATCGTTCAAGAACTTTGTGTAAAAGACCATTTGATTATTTCGACGGGCGGTGGGTTAGTTTTAAAGGACGAAAACAACGCATTATTGCAACAAAACGGTAAAATTGTCTTTTTGCGCGTTGGTTTAGAAACGTTGGCGTCCCGTTTAAAAGTAGACGGTACCCGTCCGCTTTTAGAAAATTCTACCGAGGGTATCAAAACGCGGTTAGAGCGTTTATTGCAAGAGCGTTCTCCCATCTACGAACGCGTTTCCGACTATGTTATAGACGTGGACGGCAAGAGCGTGGAATGCATAGCCGAAGAAATTATCGGTCTGTTTATGTTGGAAGAAAATAGTTAAATGCAAGGGGCAGGGTTGAGATGAATAATCAAAAAAGCATTTTAATCACGGGCGGTACGCGTGGTATCGGCAAAGCAATTTCGCTTTTATTTTTACAAAAAGGCTACCGTGTTTACGCAACCTATAAATCGGACGAAGCGTCCGCGCAAGAACTGCAAAAACTTGGTGTACAAACCTTTCAAGTGGACGTATCCAACGAGGAACAAGTCGTAGCGTTATTAAAAAAAATCGACGGAGTGGATGTCCTTGTCAATAACGCGGGTATTTCGCTTATCAAGCAACTCCAAGACGTTACTTATGACGAATTCCAAAAAGTAATTTCCACCAATTTAGGCGGTGCGTTCTTATGTGCGCGAGAGGCGGCGAAGTATATGATTTCTTCGCAGTCTGGGGCAATTATCAACATTTCTTCCGTTTGGGGAGAAGTGGGTGCAAGCTGTGAAAGTGTGTATGCAGCTTCTAAAGCTGGTTTAATCGGTTTTACCAAATCTTTGGCAAAAGAGCTGGGTTGGTCGGGAATCCGTGTTAACAGCATTTCTCCTGGTGTAATCGATACGCAAATGAATGCTCATTTCAGCCAAGAAGAAATGGCAGAGCTTATCAACGAAATCCCCGCAGGCCGTTTAGGTTTAGGTGAAGACGTGGCAAAGGCGGTGCTGTTTTTAGTGGAAAACGATTACGTTACGGGAACAAATATTTCTGTAAACGGCGGATTTTCTATCGTATAAATTATCCGTTTTTTAAATATTCATCTAAATATTGTTGTAAAAGCTCGTCGGCGATTCCTTGAAAAGGGGATTGCCGATTTTTCTCTTCAGGCGGAGTTTCCGTTTTCTCTTCCGTTGCTGTTTTTTGTGCCTGCGCAGCGGTATTTTGCGCAGGGGGTGTATCAAAAAGTTTTGTAAACGCTTTGATGTTGTCTAAAAATTTCAAGCTTTCTTCCGAAGATTTCATAAGCTCTGCAATCGGTTTTATACTTTCTAAAAGCTCTGGCTTTTGTGCGAGATAATACAAAAGAAATAAAGTTAAAATATCCATACTCTATCATATGCGCAAGTGTCAAAAAAAGCGTATAAAGAATAGAATATAAAAAGCCGAAAAAGGAGAATGATTTTGAAAAATTTCAAAGACTATGAAAGCAACGCACAAATGCCGAAAATGGATAGCGCTAAAAGAGCAGGTGAACAAGAGAATATCAGCGCGGACGAATTGATTCAGCGTCTTGCACGCACGTACAATGGGAAGAGTAATGGGAATATGCTCGCGCAAATTTTAAAAGAAGCGGAAAAAAGCAAACGTGCTGGTACGCTTACCAACCAAGAAATCGACGTGTTTTACAATCAATTTTCCCCTATGCTTTCGCATACGCAACGGGGGATGCTGAAACGGGTTGTGGATAAGTTAAAAGAGATTTAAGGTGGGGTATGTCTTAAACAAAATGCAATTATCCTTGTTTTTCTATTGCAGATAAAGCGTTTAGCAACGTATCAATTTCGCTAAAAGAGTTGAGATGAGAAAAAGAAACCCGAACCAATCCGTAATCAAGCGTTCCCAAAGCTTCGTGCATCAAGGGCGCGCAATGTAACCCGCCGCGGACAGCGATACCAAATTCGTCGGATAAACGTGAAGCGATAATTTCCGATTCTTGTTTTTTATGCCGAAACGCAACAATTCCTGCGGTGTTGGGTGCGGAATAAATTTCGTATGCGTTAAGATATTGTAATCCGCCTAAAAAATATTCGCTTAACGTATGTAGTTTTTTAAAAATTTCCGTTTGCTTTCTTTTTAAGTAACGTACCCCTTCTAAAAGTGAAAAAATAGCAGGGAAAGCAAGTGTTCCCGCTTCCAATTTGTCTGGATAAAAATCTGGCGTTTCGAGAAAAATACTCATAGACCCCGTTCCGCCAAAAACAAGGGGTTTAGGTTCTATACGGTCCGAAAATAACAATGCGCCGCTGCCTTGAATGCCAAATACACCCTTATGTCCTGCAATAGCCAGTGCGTCAATGCCCATTGTTTGCATATGGATGGGTAAATGCCCCGCGCCTTGCGCGCCGTCTACAATCAATAAGATTTGACGAGGTAAAGCTTTTTTAATTGCGTTTAAATCGGGCATTCTTCCCGTTACGTTCGAACAAGCGGTTACCACGACCGCGCGCGTATTGTTTTTGATACGGGCAAGGATATCGCAAGGGTCAATTCCTCCGTTTCCCAACGGACATACGTCGTAGGTAATTATTCCTCGATTTTGCAGTTCGTGTAAAACTCTTAAAACGGAATTGTGTTCCATACAGGTTGTTACAACGTGATCGCCTGTTTCTAAAACGCCCAACAAAGCAATATTTAACGCTTCCGTACAATTTTTTGTAAAGATACATCTGTCGTATCCGTACCCGCCGAAAAATGCGTTGAGTTCATTTCTGCATTCTTGTACAATATTTGCGCAGGATAAAGCGAGTTTGTGTCCGCTCCGTCCGGGGTTTGCGCACACTTTAATCGCCGAGTTTACAGCATCTAACACGCAATCGGGTTTTGTTCCGCCCGTTGCGGCATTGTCAAAATAAATCATATACACTCCTTTTCTGCTTTTTACATACAATATTATAGTATTCCAAAGAGGAGGAATGTATGACATGATGATTTTAGCTGTTTTCCGTTCTCGTACGCAAAGTTTAGATTATGCAAATCGCCTGCATTCGTATGGAGTGCTTTCCGAAACGGTTGCTGCGCCCAAAGATGCAAAAATCGGATGCGGTCTTTGCGTACGTTTTGATGCGAAGGTGTTTATCCGGGCGCAAGCCGTGCTTAAAACGGCAAATTATTCTTCTTTTAAAGGGTTTTACAAAATGGATTTTTCGGGTGCAAATATCAAGCTTTTGCCATACGGAGAAAAGAATTTTTTTTAAAGCGTTGCAAAAATTGTTTAGATATGCTATAATGAGCATATGAAAATAAATGATAAAAAAACAGCTTTGGAAATTTTACAAGGCTTATATCCCGATGCAAAGCCAGCGCTCCGTTTTTCTACTTCGTACGAGCTTCTTATCGCCGTCATTCTATCGGCGCAATGCACAGACGAGCGTGTGAATATCGTTACGGCGGAATTATTCAAAAACCACTCAACACCCGCTACCATGTACGCGTTGAAACAAGAAGAACTAGAAAAATATATCTATTCTTGCGGGTTTTACCGTGCGAAAGCAAAACATATTTTATCTGCAACGGAAGACATCTTAAACCGTTTTGGCGGTGAAGTTCCTAACACGATAGAAGACTTGATGAGCCTTGCAGGTGTAGGAAAAAAAACGGCGAACGTCGTATATTCCGTTGCGTTTGGCGGGGACGCTATCGCGGTAGATACGCACGTATTTCGTGTAAGCAATCGCTTGGGGTTGGCAAAAGGAAAAACGCCTTTGGAGGTCGAGGCTGGGTTGCAAAAAGCCATTCCTAAAAAAGACTGGTCGAAGGCACATCATTGGCTTATTTATCACGGCAGAAGGGTATGCCACTCGCAAAAACCAAATTGTAGCGAATGTGCGCTGAAAAGCCTGTGCGACTTTGCTAAAAAGAAAAAAATATAACGCGTATAAAATCTCCCTAAAGATACAAACTGTCAAAGGGGAGATTTTTTATGTGTGAAGAAAAAACATGTCATCAATGGGCAAAAAAAGAAAAAGAGTTACTTTCCGCTTTAATGCGGGCGGAAGACTTAGCGGAAAAGAAAACGCGTGTGTATTCACGTCTGCTCACGGAAATATCTTTGGCGAAAAAGATGGAAGAGTTGGCTAACCGCCATGCTGAGCGTAAAAAAAATTTGCAAGCGCTAATTTCAGGTGAAAAACCAAACGAAGATACCATGTCTAAAACTAACGGCGGGGGTGAAGAAGAATGAAGTTAGAAAAACGCGAAATAACGCTCAATGAAGTCGACTCTATGCAAGACGTTTTAATGCTAGAAAAAAGCCTTCTCAACGCTTATGTAAACGCATTAGAGTATTCTTACCGTAAAGAAAACCGCAACCGCCTTTGCGTGCATTTAGAAGAAACGGCAAAGGAAATTTTTGCAATCAAAGACGAAATGATTAACCTTCAAGAAAAAGCTATTTAAGGAAGAAAAACGTCGGTTTTATGCCGACGTTATTTTTATGTATTGACAAAATAAAAAATTCTGTTATAATATGGGTATTATAGTATAAATAAAAAGGGTTAAATTATGTTAGATTCTCCTAAAACCAAAAAAGCTATAATTTTTACCATTGCCACTATGGTTTGTTTATGCGCGGAAGCTTTGGATATTGTAAAAATAATGGGCGAGCACGCTTCTGATACATATTGGGTGGTGGAAAGCCTTCTTGGTACTATCTTAGTGATTATTATAACCAACTTAATTGCTTTTATTGTGCGAATAAGGGCGTTGTTAAAAGTAATGCGTGGGGATAGTATTGGTAAAGTTTCTTATATAGCGTCGTTGATTTTACGTTCGTTTTATATTGATCTTCAAATTCTTGGCTTGATTATGTACGTCAATATGGAATCTATTATGTATATGGAAATTATGTTGCCAACTTTGATGGGTGGCGTCATTCTTTTAGGAAGTATCGCTATGTATATGGACTTCGTCAGTCGAAAAGAAAATTATTAACCTTTTACTCGATAGCTTTATATAAAATAAGGAAGAAAAACGATTGACATTCCCCCGCCGATTTGCTATAATAACAAATAGTTAAATAAAGGCGAAGACAAAGCAGGTTTTTTCAACGCCCGTTTCTAAAGAGAGCGAGTCCGCAGGCTGAAAGGCTCGCGAAACGGAGAAAAATACCATTTCACTTTCGAGCCGTATCGGTGAGCCAAAGCGAACAACGTATCGCAAGGGGGTAGTCGATACCGCGATTCGCGCGTTATAGCGAGAAAATAAGATGCGGAAGCGAGTAATGCTTTCGTAACGTCAGGTGGTACCGCGGATATATTCGCCCTGCGTAAGCTTTTTGCTTACGCAGGGTTTTTTGTTTATCCAAGTTGCAACGCCTTTAAGTACTAAAACCAGGTTAAAAACACATTCGGAGGAATGAAAAGATATGAAAGAAAAAATCGCGTCCTTGCGTGCGGACATCTTAAGCGCAATGGAACAAACGGAAACAGGCAGAGCGTTATACGAACTCAAACTCCGTTTCCAAGCAGAACTCAAAGTCATCATGTCAGGCATGAAAGACTTACCTAAAGAAGACCGTCCCACTTTTGGGAAAGTAGTCAACGAATTTAAACAAGCGATGGAAGAAGCGTTCGAAGCGCGTGCAATTATCGTTCGCAAAATGGAAATGGACAAAAAATATGCCGCAGAACGTATCGATATCAGTATGCCGGGCAGAAAATATAAGGGCGGTGCATTACACCCCATCACGCTTGTCAAAAACGAGCTTATCGATATTTTTGCAGGCATGGGCTTTAAGGTGTTTGAAGGCCCCGAAGTAGAAACAGATTATTATAATTTCACGGCACTCAACACGCCGAAGGACCACCCTGCAAGAGATATGCAAGACACCTTCTATCTTGCAGATAACTTGCTTTTGCGCACGCAGACGTCGGCTGGGCAAATTCGTGTTATGGAAAACGGCAAGCCGCCCATTAAAATCTTATCCCCGGGCAGAGTATTCCGTTCGGATGACGACGCAACGCACTCGCCCATGTTTCACCAAATGGAAGGGCTTGTTGTGGATAAAGGCATCACGCTTTGCGACTTACAAGGTATGCTTGGCGAATTTGCTAGAAAAATGTTCACTTCTTCGACAAAAGTCCGCCTTCGTCCTTCCTATTTCCCGTTTACCGAACCTAGCGTAGAAGTTGATTTAAGCTGTTCGGAATGCGGCGGTAAAGGCTGCCGTCTTTGCAAAGGTACGGGCTGGATAGAAGTACTCGGCGCGGGTATGGTAAACCGCCACGTTCTTGAAAACTGCGGCGTAGATCCCGACGAATACACGGGCTTTGCATTCGGTATGGGTATCGAACGTATCGCAATGCTCAAATACGGCATCAACAACATCAAAACGTTGTTCGAAAACGACACCCGTTTCTTAGAACAGTTTGAAGACTAAAAAGGAGGAGAAAAGAAAAATGAAAGCACCTTTCAGTTGGTTAAAAGATTACGTAGATATCGACGTTTCCGCGCAAGAGCTTGCGGATAAACTCTTCTCCTGCGGTTTTGAAGTAGAAGAACTCATCTATTTAGGCGAAAAAGTTACCAAGGTAGTGGTAGGCGAGGTCAAAGCGCTCACGCCCCACCCTGATAGCGACCACATGCAAATTTGCGTAGTGGACTGTGGCGACGAATACGGCCACGATTTACAAATCGTTACGGGCGCTGATAACGTATACGTTGGTATGAAAACGCCTTGCGCGCTCGACGGCTCTACGGTAGTGGAAAGTGACCCCAAAGCGTTGGAAAAGAACCCCAGCGGTATTAAAAGGATTAAAAAAGGCAAGCTCCGCGGTGTAGAATCATACGGTATGCTCTGCTCGGGCGAAGAACTCGGTATCAATGAAGATTTCTATAAAGGCGCCGAATATTACGGCTTGCTCGATTTGGCAAAAGACGCTCCCGTAGGCGAAGACATTCGTAAAGTGGTGGGCTTAGACGACTGGATTTTCGACATTTCCATCACGGCAAACCGCCCCGACTGTCAATGCATTTTAGGGATTGCAAGAGAAGTGGCGGCGGTGTTAAATAAACCCTTCAAAGCCCCTTCGTATGCCTATACAGCGCACGAAACGACGGCTGCGCCCATTACGGTAGAAGTGCAAGCGCCCGATCTTTGTCCCCGCTACGTAGGTCATTACGTAGAAAACGTAAGCGGCGGCGAAACGCCCGCTTGGATGCGTAAACGCTTGGCGCTTTCGGATATTCGTTCCATTTCGCCTATCGTTGATATCACCAACTTTGTCTTGCTTGAAATGGGTCAACCCATGCACGCATTCGACGCAGACGATATCGGGGATAGAAAAATTATCGTTCGCCGTGCAGCGCAAGGGGAAAAGATTGTAACGCTCGACGAAAAAGAATTCACGCTTACGCCCGATAACTTAGTTATTTGTGATGGCAATAAACCCGTTGCGCTCGCAGGTATTATGGGCGGTTTAAACAGCGAAATTAAAGACAGTACTAAAAACGTATTCTTCGAATCGGCTAAGTTCGCTAGAGACAATGTAAGAAAAACGTCTCGTGCACTCGGCCAATCTTCCGATTCTTCCGTTCGTTTCGAACGCGGCGTGGATGCATACACCAACTATTACGGTATGGCAAGAGCGTTGCATTTAATCGAAGAGCTCGGCTGTGGAAAAGTTACAACCCTTTGTCAAGACGTTTGCGCAGTAGATTTAACGCCCCGCAAAATGACGGCAAGCATTGCAAAAATCAACGCGCTTTTGGGTATTACAGTTCCTAATGCAGAAATCGAAAGTATTTTAAAACGCCTTGACTTCAAACCCGAAATCAACGGCGATATGCTCACCGTCGAAGTCCCTGGCTATCGCGACGACGTGGATAACTATCCCGACTTAGCCGAAGAAATTATCCGTATGTACGGTTACGACCATATCGTACCCACCTTCTTGGAAAAGGCAAGCGTTACGGGCGGCGGTTTAAGCGACGAACAAAAGAAAGAATTGCATTTAAAGAATATCTTAAAAACGCAAGGCTTCATGGAAGCGTACAACTATTCTTTCTATTCGCCGAAAGACCTTGACTTAATGAAACTTCCCGAAGATGCAGTGGAAAGAAATGCAGTTAAAATTCTCAATCCCATCAGTGAAGATTTGTCCATTATGCGTACCTTCTTAGCTCCGTCCATGTTGCAAAATGCGGTAAGAAACATTCGTCGCGGCAACGACGAGGGCAGAGAGTTTGAAATTGCAAACGTTTATTTACCTAACAATACGGCAGCAAGCGAGCAGCCCGACGAAAGAAGCCATCTCGTTCTTGGTATTTGGGGCGCGAAGTGCGATTTCTTCGATATGAAGGGCGCAATCGAAGTGCTTGGCGAACTCTTCCATATCCAATTTGCGTTTGAACGCGCGGAAAAGAGTTATCTCCATCCCGGCGTTTCTGCAAACGTACTTGTTGGCAAAACGGTTGTCGGACAAATCGGCGAGCTTGACCCGTCCATTGCGCTTTCTCTCGGTTTAGATAAAAAGGTATACCTTGGCGAACTTGATTTAGCGGCGTTGAAAGATAATTTAAACGACGCAATTGCCTATAAAAACTTACCCAAATTCCCCGCAGTACAACGCGACTTGGCATTGATTGCCGACGAAAAGCTTACTTGCGGTGAAATCGAAGAAGTGTTATTGCATTCTTGCAAATACGTAACCAAGGCAAAGCTCTTCGACGTTTACCGCGGCGGTCAGCTTCCCGAAGGGAAAAAGAGTATGGCGTTCACGCTTACGTTTACGCCTGACGCTACGGCGGAAAAGGCATTCACGCCCGAAGTGCTTGACGGGTTTGTGAAAAAGATTTTGGGTAACTTGAAATTTAAGTTAGGCGTAGAACTTCGCTAATATGAAAAAACAGCCAAAAATAAACAAAATCGGATTTTTTAACGTAGATAAACCGTCGGGGATTGTTTCCTCGACGGTTGTCAACAAACTCAAATGGCTCACGGGGATGCCCTGCGGACATATGGGTACGCTCGACCCGCTTGCCAGCGGCGTATTGCCTGTCGGCGTCGGAAATGCCGCGCGCTTATTCGACTACTTTTTAGATAAGAAAAAAGTATATATTGCCGAGTTTACTTTCGGCGTTTCGTCGGATACGCTGGACAGTACGGGAACGCTCGTACAAGGGGGGCATGTACCAAACGAAAGCGAAATTTTGTCCGTGTTGCCTGCGTTTATCGGGGAAATCGACCAAATTCCGCCTAAGTACAGCGCCAAAAACGTAAACGGTAGAAGAGGGTACGATTTGGCTAGGGAAGGTGTAGAATTTGAGCTCGCTCCCAAACGTATTCGCATTGACGATATTACGTTGCTTGGTAAATCGGAAAAGACGGAAAATGCTTATAATTTCCGTATCGAATGTGGCGGCGGTACGTACATTCGTTCTATCGCGCGCGATATTGCGTCTGCACTGAATACCAACGCGGTAATGAGTGCTTTGCACCGTGTTCAAAGCGGCGCGTTTTTGATAGAAAACGCACTTCCTTTTGAAAAATTACAAAACGACGAATTGACAGGGGAAGAGCTTGAAAAGTATATTATTCCAACGGACAGCGTTTTGCCTTATCCCACACTCACGCTTACAAGTAAGGGTTGGGAGCGTATTTACAATGGTGTGCGTATTCCCACACAAGCGAAAGACGGGCTGTATAAATTTTATAATGCAGACGGCAGTTTTTATGGTATTGCCGAGGTGCAACAAGGACTTGCTAAATTAAAAACGAAACTTAGTTAATATGTACGAAATTATCTCACTCAACGGAAAATGGAATATGCAAACGCCTTGCGTGGTATTGCTTGGCGGGTTCGACGGCGCGCACATAGGGCACGCTAGTTTATTTGCCGCAGCGAAAAACTACGGCTTGCCTGTTGGTGTGATGACTATTCTCGGCGGTAAGGGCAAGAGTTTGTTTACTCCTGCAGAACGTCAAGAAATTTTTACTTCGCTTGGCGCAGATTTTGTTTTACAGATGCGCTTTCACGAAATTCAAACGCTTTCTCCTAAGCAATTTTTAGATGGTTTAATGGATAAATTACAAATCCAAGCCTTTGTTTGCGGAACGGATTTCCGTTTTGGCTTTCAAGCTTCTGGAGATGTAGAATTTTTAAAAGCATATACACATGGTAGAGTTGAAATAAAAAATTTAATCGAAAAAAGCGGTGAAAAAATTGCCACTACGGCAATCAAATGCGCGATTAAAAGCGGAGAGGTGGAGAAGGCAAACGAACTGCTTGCAATTCCTTTCTTTGTAAAAGGCGAAGTAAAAAAGGATAGGGGCGTTGGAAAAACAATTGGTTTCCCGACGGCAAACGTTTTGTATCCAAAGGATAAATTCCCTATCAAACAAGGGGTATATCATACGCAAGCGCAAGTAAATGGAAAGACGTATCAAGCGATTACAAACTACGGCGCGCGTCCTACGTTTGAAAATGATAGTGTGGTAACGGAAACGCATTTAATAGGCTTTGAAGGCGATTTATATAATCAAACGTTAAACGTTCAATTTATCCGATATCTGCGCGATATTCAAAAATTTAACAATGTAGAACAGTTGCAAAATCAATTGCGTTGCGACGTTGCTGAGGTTTGTAAAAATGAAAATTGAAAAGATAGATAAAAATTTAGATATACGTAGTCAAACGCTTTCCGCTTCGTTGCGCACGTACAAAATCCCTGATGAGCATTTTGCATTGTACGGAATTTCTTACGAAGAACGTTCAAAATCTTTTGTTCGAATGGATACGGAAATTGCCCAATCTGTCAGTGAGGCGGTGGGTGTTTTAGCACGTCGTTTGTCGGGTGGCAGAGTTTGTTTTACAACCAATGCAAACTGTATCCGTCTTACGTCAACCTACGAAGATTTTTGTCGTATGCCCCACATGGCACTCACGGGTTCAAGCGGATTTTCCCTTTTACAGCAAACGGAAAACGGCGAAAAATTTGTTGCCAATCTTGCGCCTATTTATACGGACGAGGGCGGTTTTACGGCAAACGCCGTTTTAAAGGGCGAGGGTATGCGCTCTTATATCTTATATTTTCCGTTGTATAACGAAGTCAATTCCTTATCGCTCTCGTTTAATGAAGACGCTACAGTTTTGCCCTATCATCCTTATCGCGCGCTTGCGCCTATTTTATATTACGGCTCGTCTATCACGCAAGGCGGTTGCGCAAGTCGCCCGGATAACGCCTACCAAGCGCTTATTTCTAAACGCAATAAAATCGACTTTATCAACTTAGGTTTTAGCGGCAGCGCGCGTGCCGAATCCTTGCTCATTAAATACATGGGTGGGATCAATTGCTCTTTATTCGTTTGCGATTACGATCATAACGCGCCCACTGTAGAGTATTTGCAAGCAACGCATTACGCCTTATATGAAACGTATCGAAGCTTGCAACCCAACGTGCCTATTTTATTTATATCCAAACCGGATATTCAGCTTGATGAAAATGGAATAAAGCGTGATAAAATTATTCGTTCTACCTATCAACGCGCGAGAAAGCAAGGGGATAACAACGTCTACTTTTTATCGGGGAAAAGCTTTTACGCAAACAAAGACTGCTGGAATTTTTCCGTAGAAGGCTGTCATCCTACCGATTACGGCTTTGCGGTAATGGCAGAAAAAATTTACAAAAAAATATGCAAAATCGATAATAAATTTGCAGGAGAATAACCTATGATTAAATTTGGTCCCAGCGGCAATAGCGAGCGTTTTTACGCATTAGGACTTTCGCACAGCGAACAATCCGCCTCTTACGTCAAAGAAATGGGTTTAGATTGTTTTGAATATTCCTTTGGCCGCGGCGTACGTATGACAGATGAAAAAGCACTTTCTATCGGCGCGGCATTTCAAAACGCAGGCGTAGAGATCTCTGTTCACGCGCCTTATTTTATCAACTTCGCAAACCCCGACGACGAAATGGCGCAAAAGTCTTACGGCTATGTATTAGACAGTGCAAAAATGGTTGCGCTGATGGGCGGCGAGCGTATCGTCTTTCATCCTGCAGCGCAAGGCAAGGTTTCTCGTCAAGAAGCGGTGGAAAAAACGTCTGACCGATTAAAAATTTTGCGCGATTATATCTACGAGAATAATATGCAGCATTTAAAATTCTGTCCCGAAACTATGGGTAAACTCGCCCAAATCGGTACGGTGGAAGAAATTGCACAATTTTGCCAAATAGACCCTGTTTTCACGCCTTGTATCGACTTCGGGCATATCAATGCACGCGAGCAAGGCTCTCTCAACACGGCAACCGACTACAAAACCCGCTTAGAATACTTAATCGACAAGCTTGGTTACGAGCGCATGAAACACTTCCACGTACATTTCTCAAAAATTATGTATTCCGTGAAAGGCGAGATTAAGCATTTAACATTCGAGGACGAAACGTACGGCCCTAATTTCGAGCCACTCGCTCTCGCGCTCAAAGATCTCGCGTTAGAACCCTATATTATTAGCGAGTCGGCAGGCACGCAAGATATCGACGCGCTCGCTATGAAACGCATTTATTTAGGAGATTAACGTATTTTTTTAGAGATATCCTTGTTGGATAGTTGACGAAAATTAAATTTTTTGCTACAATACAAGCATAGGTGAAAAAATGAACCAACTTAACGTCAAAAAAATCATACAAGCGGTAAAATCCGAAGCGGTGTATTTTTCTTGTGAAACGTTACAACGCTACGCGATTGGTTTTGAAGCAGAAAACGGTTGTGTCGTTATTGATAAAACGGGCGCAACGTTATACACGGATAAACGCTATATCGAAGCGGCGGAAAAACTTCTTACGGGTGATGCAAAGGCAACGCTGTATTCAAAGGATGAAGTAATGAAACGCTTGTCTTCCTATCAAAGCGTAGGCATTTCCTTTGGGGAAACGTTGCATACGGAGTATCTCGCCCTTGAAAAAGAAGGTATTACGCTTGTAGATATCGACGAAGCGCTGGAAAAAGTGATGGCGCAAAAAAGCGAGTGGGAGCTTGCCAATATTCAAACCGCTTGCGAAATAGCGGAAGAAGCCTATTTGGCGCTTTTGCCTCAAATCAAAGAAGGCATGACGGAAACGGAAGTTGCAGCGCTTCTCGAATACGAAATGCGTAAACGCGGCGCGCAGGGCTTATCGTTTGCGACGATTGTCGCATTTGGCGCGCATGCAGCTGTCCCGCATCACGAAACGGGAGATACGAAACTGCAATACGGCGACGAAATTTTGATAGATTTCGGCTGTAAGGTCAACGGCTATTGCTCGGACATCACGCGCACCTGCTTATTTGGCGACGATGGAAAACACGAAGCGTTTAAAAAAGCGTATCAAGCCGTGTTGACAGCGCACAATCTCGTTCAACAGCAGCTTGTTTCGGGTATGACAGGCAAGCAAGCGGACGCAATCGCGCGCGAATATTTACAAAGCCAAGGCTATGGTGAATATTTCACGCATTCATTAGGGCACGGTATCGGCTTAAAGGTGCACGAATACCCTGGCGTTAGCCCTCGCACTGAAACAATTTTACAAAACGGAATGGTCTTCTCTGACGAACCTGGCGTATATGTCGCAGGTGAATACGGTATTCGTATCGAAGACACCATCACGCTGAAAGACGGAAAGGTTTTCAGCTTTATGGGTAAAACGGATAAAAATCTCATTATCTTATAGAAAACTGCGCGTTTGCGTCTTAAGAAGGTAAGATAACGAGAAAAAAATAAAAAACAAAAACAATATAATTATAACAAGGAGAAAATTGTTATGGCACAAATTTTAGCAGGCGATATTCGTAAAGGCGTTACTTTCGAGTATAAGAGCGGTGTTTACACGGTAACGGATTTCCAACACGTAAAACCTGGTAAAGGCGCAGCGTTCGTAAGAACGACGCTTAAGAACGTAGTTACGGGTCAAGTATTGTCCAACGAAACGTTCAACCCTACGACCAAGCTTGAAACGGCTCAAGTAGAAACCAAGAAGATGACGTATTCGTACTATGACGGCGAATTCTATGTATTCATGGACGAAGAATACAACCAAGAAATGCTTACGTTCGATCAAGTAGAAGAAGCGCTCAAATACATCAAAGAAAACGATACCGTAACGGTAAAATTCCTTTACGGCAAAGCATTCTCGGTTGAACCTGAAAACTTCGTTGAACTTAAAGTTATCGAAGCAGAACCCGGCGTAAAGGGTAACACGGCTACCAACGTAATGAAGAATGCAAAGGTAGAAACGGGCGCAACCATTCAAGTTCCCATGTTCGTAGAAGAAGGCGAAACCATTCGTATCGACACGAGAACCGGCGAATACATGAGCAGAGTTTAATTCTCTCATTTCGCTTCCGTTATAATTAAAGAATATAAAAATGCAGGTGCGTATTTCGTATCCTGCATTTTGTCGTTGATTTTTTTATAAATAACGACAACGTTTTAACGTCATATAGGAAGAAATATTATGAAAGCAGTGGTACAAAGAGTAAAACATACAAGCTTAAAAGTAGATGAAGCACTAATTTCCGAAATAGACTTTGGCTTAACTGTGTTTTTAGGAATAAAAACGGGCGATACCCAAGCGCAAGCCGATTACTTGGCAAAAAAAATAGCCAATTTGCGTATTTTTGAAGATGAAAACGGAAAAATGAACTTGTCCGTGCAAGCGGTAAAAGGCGAAATTTTACTTGTTTCGCAGTTTACGTTATATGGTGATGCGTCGCATGGCAACCGTCCCAGCTTTACGTTGGCTGCGCGCCCTGAAATTGCCGAGCCGCTTTACGAATATACGGCAGAAAAATTACGAGAATACGGTATTCCCGTCAAAATGGGGGTGTTTGGCGCGGATATGAAAATCGAACAGCTTAACGACGGTCCGGTTACTATTTTATTAGACGCGGAATAAGTTAAACATGATAGATAGGGGGCAGGTATGTAATGAAGATAGCAATCGTAGGGTATAGCGGCGCTGGAAAGTCCACGCTTGCAAACTTTTTATCTCAGCATTTTCAAATAGATGTGCTGTATTTAGATACAGTGCACTGGTTGCCTGGCTGGGTGGAAAGGGAAAAGGAAGAAACGCGCGCTATTGTCGGGGAGTTTCTTGACAAGCATACAAGCTGGATTATCGACGGCAGCTACGGCAGTGTGCATTATCAACGCCGCATGGACGAGGCTGATAAAATTATATTTTTAAATTTCAATCGCTTCACATGCTTGAGGCGTGCGTTAAAACGAAAATCAGAATATAAAAATAAAAACCGTTTTTCTATGACGGAAGGTTGTCCAGAACGTATCACTTGGCAATTCTTTTGGTGGTTGATATGGACAGGTAGAACCAAACAACGCAGAGAAAAATTTAAACAGCTAGAAGAAAAGTACGCGCAAAAAATGCTCGTATTAAAAAATCAACGCCAGTTGGATAGTTTTTTACAACAAATCAAAGAAGGTTTATGGCAATGAAAGTGCAGTTTTTAGGTACAGGTGCGGCAGAGGGAATTCCAGGAATGTATTGCCACTGTCCCGTCTGTCAAGAAATTCGAAAACGCGGTGCGGCGGAATATCACACGCGCTCCCAAGTGTTAATAGACGACGCGTTAAGCATTGATTTCCCCCCCGACGCGTACTATCGCTCCCTTACATTAGGGGTGGACTTAGAAAAAATTAAAACGCTTTTGGTTACGCATAGCCATATGGACCATTTTTACGCGCATGATTTTATTTTGCGCGGTTATAAATACACAACGACGCTAAACACTGCGCTGGATATTTACGGCAATGAAGAGGTGAAAACAGTTTTTGAAGAATGCACCCGTCGGGAAATGAAACCCGAAGTTGCCCCTTGGACAAAGCTTCACGTGATACAGCCTTTTCAACCGTTTTCTGTTGACGGTGGTTACACTGTTACCGCACTAAACGCCCAGCACAGCAAAACGGAAAAGGCCTACGTATATCTCATAGAAAAAGAGGAAAAATCGTATTTACATTTAACGGACACAGGCAGGCTGCCTTTGGATACGCTAAACTATTTACAGCAGTATTGCACCAAGCAAAACAAACGTGTACAGCTCGTTACGTTCGATTGCACCTTCTTGTTTCGTGAGGCGGGGGAAGTTTCTCGGCATATGGGCTTGGAAGACAACCGCGCTATGAAACTCGCTTTCGAGCAAAGAAATATAACAAACGAGCATACCAGGTACGTAATCACGCATTTTTCCCACAACGGAAACCCCGTAAAAGAAACGCTTGAAAAAGCGGAAAAAGAGTACAGCTTTCAACCCGCTTTTGACGGAATGACGATAGAAATATAAGAAAAAAGAGCATTCTACCCACAGTAGAATGCTCTTTTTTGCGGTAGAGTTTGGTGTTTGACGAGTAGAATATGCGTTCGTGTTAGTAGGTTGCCTTTTTCATTCCCCTGGCATACAATAGGGATAAGCAAAGGAGTGAAAAAGTATGAAAACATCAAACGTTACGAAAAAAAACACAAACAAACGAATCCCTATATTTTTGTCTACTAAAAAGAACGACTTTCCTGCATTAGACGTCGCGTTGTTGTCTATTAAAGACAATATTTCGTCTAAGTTCGAATACGCTATATATATTTTACACGAAGGGATGGAAACCGAACTTCAACAGACAATTGCTCGTCTTTCGGATGAAAAATTCCAAATCGTTTTTATTGACGTAAGCGGATATCAAGACGGCGATATGGCGTATCATGCTATTTTACCTACCCTTTGTCCCAATATGGAAAAAGCGTTACATTTTAATTGTAACGTAGTTGCGCTTTCCGACGTAGCGGAACTGTACAATGCGGAGTTAAGCACGCAATCTTCCGCTTTCTGTTTCCCAAAATTACTTGATTACAGCGCAGGTAAAAAACCGTGGCATTATACGGACGTACCCTATCAAGATTATTTTTGGAAATATGCCGTCCAAAGCGCGTTTTACAAAGAATTGTTATCCCGTTTAAGAAATTTTGTAAAAGAGGAAGAACCGCAAGCTCAAGCCGTATAATTATAAGCCAAATACATTCGCTTTATCGATAGTGCAGGGTAATTTTTTTAAAACGTCTTGACAAACCCTATTTTTAATGATATAATGCGTTCGCTTGATAAGAAGAAAAACTGTCCTAGAAGCTAGGCAGGTATGTGATGAAGGAGAAAAAGATGAAAGCGGACGTATTGATTATTGGCGCGGGTCCCGCGGGGATTTTTACGGCGGTCGAAATGCTAAAAAAGGGGAGTAAGAAAAAAATTATTATTGTCGAAAAGGGGAAATCGGTGGAAAATCGCCGTTGTCCTAAATCAATTACGCAAAAATGTATCAATTGTAAGCCCTATTGCCATATTACGACGGGGTTTTCGGGTGCAGGGGCGTTCTCGGATGGGAAACTTTCGCTCTCTTACGAAGTAGGGGGAGATTTACCCGAACTTATCGGCGCAGAAAAAGCGCAGGAAACCATCAACTATGCGGATAAAATTTATCTCGAATTCGGCGCAGATGAAAAAATTGAAGGGCTTAACGGCGGGGAAGAAGTAAAGGAAATCCGTCGCCGCGCCATTAAAGCAGGGCTGAAACTGGTGGATTGTCCCATTCGCCATATGGGTACGGAAAAAGCACAGCAAATTTATTTGGCAATCGAACAATATTTGCTTAACAACGGCGTGGAAATTTATTTCGATTACGAATGTTCTACCCTTTTAATTAAAGACGGAAAATGCAACGGCGCGCTCATTAAAAAATCAGACGGCAGCATCACGCACGAAATTTACGCGGACAATACCGTTGTGGCAACGGGACGTCGCGGCGCGGACTGGCTGGAAGATTTGTGCCAAGAATTTGGTATCGAACACGTTGCCAGCACTGTGGATATCGGTGTGCGTGTCGAAGTTCGTAACGAGATTATGGAAACGGTAAATAAAACGCTGTACGAGTCGAAGTTAATCGGCTATCCTTTGCCTTTCAAAAACAAAGTTCGTACGTTTTGTCAAAACCCGGGTGGCTTCGTATCGCAGGAAAATTATGATAACGGGCTTGCCGTGGTAAATGGGCATAGCTATAAAGAGCTCAAATCGGATAATACAAATTTATCTATTTTATGTTCACATAATTTCTCGTATCCGTTCGATCAGCCTATCGCCTATGCAAAAAAAGTGGGGGAATTGACGAATATGCTTGGCGCCGGCGGAATTTTAGTACAGCGCTACGGCGATATTTTAAGCGGCAAGCGCACGTGGGAAAAAGAACTTTCCCGCTCTAACGTCCGTCCTACTTTAAAGGATGCGGTAGCGGGTGATATTACGTCGGCAATGCCTTATCGTGCGATGGTCAATATCATCAATTTCATTCAAGCGGTGGATACCGTTGTGCCGGGGTTTGCGGCGGAAGAAACGTTGCTGTATTCTCCCGAATTAAAATTTTACAGCAACCGTATTAAAATGGATGAAAATTTCAACACTAACGTACAAGGTCTTTTCTGCTTAGGGGATTCTTCTGGTTGGACGAGAGGGTTGATGATGGCGTCCGTTATGGGTGTTTTAATGGGTAGAAAGTTGGTGTAAAAATTGCCGTAAAAAAAGGAAAAAAAACTAAAAAAACGATAAAAAATAAAAAACGCGGTTCTCGCCTTGAAAAATAAGGAGAAAATCGTGTTTTTTTATATATTTTTTTCATAGAAAAAAAGGAAATTTTGCATTTTTGTCGAATATATACTATATAACGGGAAAAAAGCCTTATTTTTAAAGGGCTGCGGAGATTATAATGACGAAAAATATAGAGAACGGATACACTTGCGTAAGAGAGCGGACTTACGCGATGGAAGAAAAATTTTTCTCGCCGTTTGCCGTAAAATCCAAGGACACAAAAGGCAGGGCGCGCGAAGAAGAGCCTTGTTCTATGCGTACGGATTTTCAACGGGACCGCGATAGAATTATTTACAGTAATTCGTTTAAACGCTTAAAAAATAAAACGCAGGTATTCGTTGCGCCCGAAGGCGATCACTACATCACTCGCTTGACGCACACGTTGGATGTTTCGCAGATAGCGCGCTCGATTGCAAGGGCGCTTTGCTTAAACGAAGATTTAACAGAAGCGATTGCGCTGGGGCACGACCTTGGCCATACTCCTTTCGGGCACGTCGGCGAAGACGTGCTGGACAAGCTTTCTCCGGTGGGCTTTGAACATAACATACAGTCTTTGCGCGTCGTGGACGTCATTGAAAGAGAAGGTAAGGGCTTAAATTTAACTTGGGAAGTTAGAAACGGCATTATCAACCACAAAAAATCGGGGAAACCCGCTACGCTTGAAGGGGTGGCGGTATCTTGGGCGGACCGTATCGCCTATATCAATCATGACATTGAAGACGCTATCCGCGCGGGGATTTTAAAAGAAAGCGACTTGCCTGAAGAGGCAATCCGCGTGCTTGGAAAACGCACCAAAGAGCGTATTCATACCGCCATTGCGGATATTTACGAAAACTCGTTTGGGAAAAATCAAGTAACCATGTCTGAAGAGGTTTTAAACGCGACGAACACCTTGCGGGAGTTTATGTTTGAAAGGGTTTACTGGCCGACCAACGTGGTAATTCAAGAGCGTGCGGAGCGTATGCTGACGCAGATGTACGGGTACTTTGTTAGAAACGTGGATAAACTGCCCAAACCCTATTTAAAATTGCTTGAAAACGCAGGCAAAGAACGGGTAGTTTGCGATTATATTTCGGGTATGACGGATAGATATGCCGTCAGCGTTTTTGAAAATTTATTTATTCCGGCTAATTTTGCCATGGGAGGTGTGGAAAAATGAGTAGCGGCGGACGGGGATTAGACCCGCGCTTTATGCAAGAATTAAAACAAAAAAATAATCTTGTCGAAGTTATTGCAAGCTACGTTGCCTTGGATAGAAAAGGGAATACGCATTGGGCGTGCTGTCCTTTCCATCACGAGCGGACGCCTTCCTTTGCCGTTAACGACGCAGAGCAATTTTACCATTGCTTTGGTTGTGGCGTTTCGGGCGATGTGGTAAAATTTGTACAGGAAATTGAGTCGACGGACTTTATGGGAGCGGTGCAAATTTTGGCGGCTCGGGCGAAAATGACTGTTCCTGAAAGTAATTTTGATACCGAACAAGCGGCGCTTATGAAAAAGAAGCGGGACGCAGTGGCGGCGGTTATGCTGGACAGCGCAAGATTTTATTTGGGCTGTTTGTATGGCGGGGATAGCCGTGTAGATGCGCATTTGCAATACATTGCCAACCGAAAGCTTTTGCCGACGACGGTGAAGAAATTTGGGCTGGGTGCATCTCCCGACTTTTTCTCTTTGCCCGAATATTTACAAGATAAAGGGCATCAGCGGCAAGACATTTTAGATAGCGGGGCTTGTATCGAATCGAAAAACGGCAAGCTGTTAGACGCGCAGGGCGGAAGATTGATTTTTCCCATCATCAATGCGTTTGACGAAGTGGTTGCCTTTGGCGGTAGAGCTTTGGAAAAAACGGATTTTGCGAAGTATAAAAACACGGGCGATACGCTTTTGTTTAATAAGCGCAAAACGTTGTATAATATCAATTTGCTTAAAAAATTAAAAAAGACGCAAGCCATTAAGGACGTGATTATCGTAGAAGGCTATATGGATACCATTTCCTTGTATCAAGCGGGCTTTTGTAACGTTGTTGCGTCAATGGGGACGGCGTTGACCAAAGACCAAGCGCGGCTTTTAAAGCGGTATTCGGAAAATATTTTAATTAGCTATGACGGCGACTTTGCCGGACAAAAAGCAGACTTGCGCGGGCTGGAAATTTTAAAGGACGAGCATTTGAACGTGCGGGTGGTACCTATGCCGGAGGGACTTGACCCTGACGACGTAGTAAAGCAAGGAAAGGACGCTTATCAAAAATGCTTGGACAGCGCGCTGCCGCTTATCGATTATAAAATTCATTCGCTTGAAAGAAAGTACGATTTATCTAAAACGGAAGAAAAACGGGCGTTTGTTTCAGATGCCTTAAAGGTAGTGCAGACGGAAGAAAGCGCAAGCGTTCGAGAAGATTTGTTAAAGAAATTGCGTGAAAAAACGGGGATTACTTATCAATCGTTAGAGCGGGATTTACAAAACATTTCCAAAGAAAACGTAAAAGAAGAAGCGGCGCCGCAAACCAAGATAGCCGAAGCGGGTGCCGGTACGGATAAATTTGGCAAGGCGGCGCGCTTTATTTTGGCAGCAAAGCTGTTTTCTGCGCCTTACGCGGCGACGTTTGATTTACAAAAGATATCCTTTAAAGACGAAGTACATACGTTGATAGCGAAGTACGTGTTGGGTAGGGAGAAAAACGGAGAGCGTATTCGTCCAAGCGAGCTTTTTGAGGTGCTGGATGAAAATTGTCCCGAATTTAATGAAATTCTCGATTTAAATTACGGGGACAAGCTGGAAGGCGAAGTGGCGGAACGTTTTTTTGCAGATAGCGTGAAAACGTTACAAAGAGAAAGCGTAGAGCAAAAAATTGCGCAGTTGAATAAGGCGTATGCACAGGAAACGGACGAACAAAAACGTAAACAGATTGCAGCGCAAATCGTCGAATGCGTAAAAATGAGCAAAAACTTGAAAAATAATTGAGATTTTGTGAAATAATTGATTCAAATAGGCAAAAATATAAAAAACAAAAGCAAAACGGGATATTAAACGGAGGATAAAAAAGGTGAATATATCCGAACAAAAATTAAATGAAATCATTACAAACATCATTGGCAACTACAGCATGAAAGGCAGTATTACCACCAACGCGCTTTGCGATATCTTGGAGAAAGTAGATACCAACGCGCAGCAAATGGACTTTGTCTATAAATCGTTGGCGGAAGCGGGTATTCAAATTGTAGACGAAGACGAAAGAGACAGAGAATTGTTTGAACAAGCTCTTTCGGATATTGGTTTGGACGACCCTGTAAAGATGTATTTGAAGGACATTGGCCGTGTGCCTTTGCTTTCTGCTGAAGAAGAAGTGGAACTTGCAAAAACCATGCAAGAAGGCAACGAAGCGGCGAAAAAGCGCTTGTCGGAAGCAAACTTGCGTTTGGTCGTTTCGATTGCAAAGCGTTACGTTGGGCGCGGTATGCTGTTTTTGGATTTAATTCAAGAAGGAAACTTAGGGCTTATGAAAGCGGTTGAAAAATTCGATTATCAAAA
>JAZRDM010000051.1:0-6683 GCA_045660265.1 Candidatus Scatosoma sp.
AGGAAGCGTTGAATTTTTTGAAAAAGTTTAAGCGCTCGTTCAAATGCTAATTTGTATCAAAATTACAGTTATTAGCCAAGAAAAAACGGGATACCAAGCGGTGTCTCGTTTTTTCTTGCGCTTTTGTGGGCGAAGGGTGAGGGTTCCCGTGTTATCGGGTGTTCGCGCGAGGAGCGAGGATGGATTAGGTTTTGATAACGAAACACTAAAAAAATGGAAATAATTATATTATAATTAAAAATTTTTTTTGTAAAATGCTTGACAATCTTATACAGCAGTGCTATTATTAGCTTGCGATAGTTTTTATTGTTGAAAACCGCTCGTACTATTCGTAAATCGAATGCGGTTTTTAGAGGACGAAGAATGAAGAAAAAATATGTTCCGCCGGAAATCAAAAAAATACTGTTCGACTTATCGTTTATTAAAACGTCTTTTGAAAATGACGGCAATGACGATTGGTGGGACGACGAAAATGCAATACCAAACAGTTTTTAAAGAGGTGCGTATGAGAATGAAATCATTTTTTGCGACCTTGTTGGTTGCAGTCAGTTTATTTTTATCAGTAGGCAATATCCAAATTGCGCAAGCAAGCGCGGAAACTGCGCTTACCTTAGATACCTTTACAATGGAAGAAGGCGCGGCGGTGCGCTTGAAAACCTTGCAGGGAGAAAACGGGGAAGCCATCGAAACGAACGGCTTGCGTTTCTCTGCGGAAATCAGTCAAAACGAACTAACCGCTTTACAAAATGCAGGCGCTCGTTTTGGCGTGATTATCGTTGCGCAGGATTTGTTAAAAACAACGGAGATTAACGCAGAAACGGTGTTTGGAAAAAACCCGTCCTTCTATTTCACAAACGAAACGGGCGGAGATACTTCTAAAATTGCGGCGTTAAACGTGCAAGGCGCAGCTTGCGCAAATATCGACGAAGATGAACAAATAGAAATCAGCGGTTCAATCGTCAATTTAAAAGTAAATAATTTTACGCGTACGTTCGTTGGCAGGGTATACGTTGCTATTCCTACCGTAAACGCGGAAACGGGCGAAACACAGTATACCTATCATTTTGCCCCCTATTACAACGGGGATATCAACAACAACGCACGCTGTATCTTCTACGTAGCGCAACGGGCAATTGAAAGCAAAAAAGAAAACGCTTCTACGTTAGAATCCAAATACATAATTCCCTTTAAAGAAACGGATAGATTTAAAAACTATTCCTATCGTTACTACGTAGAACATTACTATCTCGTTCATGATGAAAACGATGAACATACGGTTGCGCACGTTGAAAAAGTAGCGCATTATGCAATGTTGGATACGCAGGTAACGGCAGAGCCGATCGTTAAACCTGACGGGGTTCAGGCTATTAAAGATTATAATTTCATCTACGACCTTGACGCGTCGTTGGATACGCAAAGCGGTTTAGTATACGCGGCGGGTATGCAAACGCTGAAATTGTACTACGAAACGGCGGGTACGATTAGTGAAGAGCATAAAAAGGATAGCTTAGAAGCTCTGGTTGCCGATTTCTTAAACGTTGATAAAGCTTCCGAAAACTTCGGTTTGCATATTAGCGGTTACGAAGAGGACTGGCAGGCGGACGCAGTGTACGACCCTAATTATCCTGAAACGCAAATCGGTATTTCTTTAACGGCAGTACAAAACGCGTCTAAAAATCGACATTTGTTGCTTTCACAGCATTTCTTTGAACACTTGCGTGCGTTTGGCGTAGAAAGTGTATCTTTCGATTTCCATACGGCAGAACAAAGCGGTAAAGCAATGAAATGCTACTTTTATCAAGAAGAAGACGAGGATTTGCCTCTTCCCGTCTATGATGCGGAAACGGGTAGAAAGCTGACGGATGGCGGCGGTCAAGTTACGGTAGAGCGCGTAAAGCTGTATTTGGCAGATATTACGCCCGGAGGCGGTGTGTTGATAGAAGTGCATCAGTCTTCTTCCAGTAATAAAGGTATTTACCATTTCGGGAATATCGAATTTACTTTCCCTACGACAAATACAGAATTGTCTTAATAATCATTAAAAAAGAGAACGGCAGCGTTCTCTTTTTTTTTTACAAAGAAAAGCCACGCGGTTTTGCGTGGCTTTTATATTTTTAATTGTTACAGTTTAATCGTAATTTTAGGTACAACGTAGCAGTAGACGTGCACTAATTGCTTCCAAGCTTCGCCCTTGTGTTTCAAGGAGGCAACGGATGGCTGTGTTAAAACGCTGGAACCATTGATTTCTTTGGAAATTTCAATTTTGTCGCTTGTCCAAGCAAATCCCTCGTTTGGAAGCTTATCAAGCACTTTTTTAATTTCTGCAAAGGTCGGCAGTGTAATTTTATCGGTATAGCTTTGTCCGCCCATACTCCCTGTCATTGATACGATAAGGTCGCGTTCTTCGCCTTGGAATAATAAATTAAACATCTCGCCTTGCATATATGCGCGAAGTTCGCAGTTGTTCCAAGTGGTGTCTAATTGAGATGTCTTTTCGTATCGTTTAGTAACCAACGCGCTGTTGCAAATAAGCGTAACGTAGTTTTTATCTTTTTGCAATACTGTCCATTTTACAGGATTGCCTTCTCGTGTATAAGGTACGCCAGGCGGAAGAATTAAGTCTGCGTACGGGTCTTTTCCGTTTTTAGGGAAGAGGCCGAGGGTAATTTCGTTTCCGTTTTGCAATTCCGCTTTCAAACGTTCTTTTAAGGGAAGGTAAGGCAATAATTGCGGAAATTGTTGCAAGCGTGCGCCGCAAAGAACGGCTACGCTTTTAAAAGCAGGGGCTTCTCCGACGGCGGCGATATGTTTTTTCGTAGAAAGAATGACTTTCATAGCATTGTCGTTGTGAAGAAGTTCGTGTAAAGCCATAGGGTTTTTAGCGACAACGGAAAGCACGTTGGCTTGTTTTAAAATACGTAACGGCTCTTTGTCGTTATCGAAAGTGCGTAATTGAAGTTCTCCGTCTGTGGTATCGTTGGTGAAGGAAGCGCTTGCAAGCAACGATTCAAGAGATAATCCTGCTTCGCATTTTTCTTTTTCTGCAACACAAGCTTTTATCTTCTTTTGGAATTCGTTTACGTCTTTTTCCGTTTTTTCTATATTTTGTTTGAGTATTGCAACTTCTAAATCGATTTGTTTTTTTCTTTTGCCTTTGAAAAAGCCAAGCGAACTGCGTTCGGCATTCAGGCGGGCAATCGACATATTATTTTGAGCAATTAAATTTTTTGCCATAGAAACGCCTGTGTTTAAGCTGTTGATATTTTCGTTTAGCGTTTGTTTTTGCTTAGAAAGCATATCTATGTATCCGCGTAAATTTTTTGCGCCGCGTTCTGCGTAGTGGGAGATAACCGAAATTGCGTCTTCAATGGCGCTGAGGCGATCTTCCGCGTCTGCAAAATTACGCGTTTGGCAATAAAGGCTGTACGCGGTTTTTAATTCGTCGATGGTTTGTGCCGATTTTTCCGTTTCGACGGCTTTTTCGTAAGCGGTTTGAGTAGCGTCGCGTTCACTGGAAAGCTTTTTTAATTCGTCGTGAAGCTCTCCTTCGGAAAAGCGAAGCGCCTTAACAAAATCGGGGTGTTCCGTGTAGGAAGTTTCAAAGGTAGCAAGGTCGCCTATATCTTCCATTTTCAGTGCAATAATCAATTTACCTAAGTAAGCGAAAGTGGAACGGGGGTTTTGGTCTAATACCCGTTCAAAGTACTCTTTTGCGCTGTCGCGTTCACCGTCTTCGAGAAATAAATACGCTCTGTCTAAAAGCGAGTCGTTGGAAAAGGCTTCCTGTAAATATTTTTTAACGATTAGCATATTTGTCCTCCGCTGACAATATTGCGTTTATTTTATCATAAATTTTAAGGATTGTCAAGGGTTGAAAAATCGGTGTTTTTCGTCTAAAACAACGAATAGTAAGAAAAATACAAAAAACAGTTGAAAGTTTTAATAATTTATGTTATAATGTGGCTGCTCTTATAATGCTATAATTGGTATAAAGGATGGAGGATAACAATGAAAATAGGCTTAAATTTATTTTCGATAAGAAACTTAATACAAACGGAAACTGATTTTTTAGAAACGGCGCAGACGTTAAAGGCAAATGGTTGCTCTTATTTGCAATATTCGGGCGCTCCATATAATCCCGAGATGTTACAGCGCGTTAGCACGCAAACGGGCTTGCCCATTGTACTCACGCACGTACCGATGGATAGGATTATCGGGGATACCGAAGCTTTGATGAAGGAGCATTCGTTATTCAATTGTAAAAATATTGGGCTTGGCTCTATGCCGGATGCAATTATAAAAGATGAAAACGCGTGTAAAGAAACGATAGAAAAGTTAAACGCTGCAGCGAAAAAGATGCAAGAAAACGGCTTTAAATTTTTCTATCATCACCACCATTTTGAGTTTTTGAAATACGGTGGCCAAACGATTTTTGATTATATAATACAAAACGCGCCGTTTATCAATTTTACGTTGGATACTTATTGGCTGCAATACGGTGGCGCGGACATAATTGAAAAAATAAAACAGTTAAAAGGCCGCGTGGAATGCGTGCACTTAAAAGACTATCAAATGACATTCTCGGACGAAAAATTCCAGCCTGCCTTCGCGCCGCTTGGCGATGGCGTTTTAGATTTTAAAAAAATCGTTCAAGCAATGCAAGAAAGCGGTGTAAAATATTTTTTAATCGAGCAGGACAACGCGGCGCTGTTGCCTGATTCGATACAACCGATTTTAAAAAGCTTAGCGTACGCGACAACTGTTTTATAATCGTTTAAAGGAGGGAAAATATGCTTGAAGAATTGTTATTAAACAGAAAATTGCCTAATTTATTTAGGGTAAACGGACAAGAAATTTCAACTATCGAAGATTGGGAAAATCAAGCTCGTCCATATTGGAAGCGTCAGTTATTGACGGAAGAATACGGACAATTGCCCCCGAAGATAACGCCCGAAATAACAGTACAAAAAAATCTTATCGATTTTGCTGGAAAAGGCATTTGGGAACAAGTAACGTTCGCTTTTGAATACAATGGAAAACAGCATACGGTTCCTACACAGTTAATTTATCCAGCAGACGATAAAAAACATCCGTTTTTTATCTATCTGAATTTCCGTCCCGATATCCCCGACAGATATTTACCTGTTGAAGAGCTTTTAGACAACGGCTTTGGGATATTTACTGTTTGTTATAACGACGTTACGCCAGATAATGCCGATTTTTCTATTGGACTGCCTGCGCTTTTTCAAAATGGCGAAAGAAAGGCGGATGACGCGGGAAAAATTATTTATTGGTCGTATATGGCGTCGCAAATGATGGATTATCTGCAAACGCTTCCGCATGCAGATCAAAAAGCAATAGGGGTTGCGGGACATTCAAGATTAGGAAAAACGGCGCTTTTAACCGCTGCACTAGACGAACGTTTTGCTTTTGTTTGTTCTAATAATTCTGGTTGTTCAGGTGCGTCCATTGCGCGCGGCGTTTCGGAGAAAGGGGAACATATTTCCAATATATTAAACTCGTTTCCGTATTGGTTTTGTCCAAATTATGCGAAGTATATAAATAATGAAGAAGCCTTGCCTTTCGATCAGCATTGTTTAATTGCCTTAGTGGCTCCTCGCGGTGTATATATTGGTGCGGCAATTCAAGACCTTTGGGCTGATAACGATAGTCAGTTTTTATCCTGCGTAGCAGCGTCGAAGGTTTGGGGATTATATGGTAAAGCAGGAATTATCACCCCCGATAAACTTCCCGAATGCGAGGACGTATTGACGGAGGGAAGCGTGGGCTTTCATTTAAGAGCAGGTAAGCATTTTCATAGCCGAACGGATTGGTTGGTTTACATGTCTGCCGTAAAAAAATATCTTAAAAAGAATAATTGATAGCTTAACAAAAATCCGCTCTTTAAAAAATGGGCGGTATTTTTATGCTCAAAAGAAGTAAAATGCAATTTTTCAGCACTTTTTTGCAATTTTTAAATAATGACAAAATAGTGCGCGCGTGTTATAATATAAAAAATAAATCGGCAAGGGGAGTATTGTGCCTTGTCGAAATCTTTGCGTTTAAATAAAAACACGCAAAAAATCATCACGTCCTTTAATCTATATGATTAAAAAAATAAAATTTTCAACTTGGAGGAAAGTATGAAAAAAATCAAGAAAGCCTTAATGCTTGCGCTTTCACTTGCATTGTCTGTAACTATGTTTACGGCATGTAATTTAGCTCCTTCGGGTTCTGATTCGGGTTCTACGTCAGATACGAATCAATCCGAAAGCACGTCGGGTGATGAAAATACCGGTGATGAAAATACCGGTGATGACAACACCGGCGACGACAACACTGGTGATGACAATCCCGGCGACGACACCCCCCCTTGTGAACACACTGGCGGTACGGCAACGTGTACTGAAAAAGCGGTATGCGACGTTTGCGGAGAAGCGTATGGTGAAGAACCTGCTGGCCACACGGGCGGTACGGCAACCTGTACTGAAAAAGCAGAATGCGACGTTTGCGGCGAAGAGTATGGTGAAGAACCTGCTGGTCACACGGGCGGTACGGCAACTTGTACGGCACAAGCTGTATGTGAAGCATGCGGCGAAAGCTATGGTGATTTAGCTAACCATAACTATACGAAAGAAAACCATGACGAAAACAACCATTGGGTAGAATGCGACGCGTGCGGC
>JAZRDM010000052.1:0-3477 GCA_045660265.1 Candidatus Scatosoma sp.
TTTGATTCCGAACTTTCTATTCTGAGCGTAAAGACGAGCGGTGCTATGGAATATTGCGAGGATGATATTGCAGGTGTGAAAGGTAGTGTTAAATTGACCTTTGGGCAAGGCAATACGTCTGTTTCCGTTCTTCCTAGACAGAATTTGTTGGATTACGAATACATTTCCTTCAAGCTTTATATTCCTGCATCGGATGCAAACGCAGATAGATATATTGTAAGCGGTGGCGTTGATTATTTCGTTGGTGCAAACGAATGGGCAACCTTGACGGTTCCTGCAAGCACTATTTTGAATGGGGTTGACGGAGACGGTTATGCAAACTTGTTTATGCTTGTAAACGATGGTTGGAGTGGTGACTTCTTCGCAACGCATAGAGCAGTATGGGATCAAGTTGTTATTTATATTGCAGGCGTTGAATACATTAAGGCAAAAACGCTTGCAGATAATGTGGTTGTAGATTTTGCAGACGGCAGTGCAATTGCAACAGCACAAGCAAGTTATAAGAGTGGTGATAACAATAATAAGCGTATCAAAGGTGTACTTACGTCCAAAGACGTAGGCGGACATACGGGCGCTAAACTTGCATATTCCATCATCAACGAAGACGGTTGGAATCCTATGGCAAAAGTAAAGCCTGCATTTGATAAGGCACATTATGAAGCTCTTGGATATACGGAAATTAAGGTGACGGTTTATGTTCCCGTATCGGAAAATGCAACTGCAGGTTCGAAAAAGAAATTCCCTGTATGTAGAGCAAATGGCGGATGGGCAGATACCTATGTCAATGTAGGCGAATGGGTAATTATTAGCTATTCGTTAAATGATTTCTTTGATAGATATGATGCTTCGACGGGATACACTTCCTTGTTTATGGTGCAGGTTGGCGATAATAAATTTGCTAATACCGATTTCTATATTGGCGGCATCACTGCACAAAAAGAATACAATAATAAGGATTTGTCCTTGAAAGATGACGGCGTTATTTGGTATGCAGATGCAAACAATACGGTTGACGGTTTTAGAGCTTATAGTTCTTTAGTATATTTTGACGGCGCAATGGTATTAAAGTGTCCAATGGGTAACAATAGTCCTGACGAAAATAAAAATAAAATGATGTTCAAAACGGAAACCATTGATATTAACGCAAGAGAAACTGAATGGAAGAATGCGGGTTACACGAAAGTACAGATGAGAGTTTATATTCCCAGTGCTAATTTGAGTGCGGAAACGAAGGCTCGCGGAAGTAAGACTGTTTTGTTTGGTGCCAACACGGATATGAAGAACGGCGTTAAAGTGTCTGTACCTTTGGATCAATGGTACACGTTTGAAATGGATATTCATTCGTATTTGACAACTTGTTATAATGCAACATATAATTATTTGGCTATTTTCGGTGCTTACAATAAAGCAAATGCTTCGGCAGATCCAGTAGAATATTATGATGCAAACTTCGATCTTTATTTTGATTCGATTCGTCTTGCATAATCATTAACAAACAAAAATTTTGACTTTTTAGTCAAGCTGTGGGTTTCGGGGAACTCCTTTGCGTTTTCCCCGAAACTTGCAACCTTTTAAGGAGTTTTTATGAAAGAAGACTTATTTAGTTTGAATAAGAAGACTGTCGTTATCTTGACGGAAGAAGAGGGAAAAATTTATTACGAAATCTGTATAGACGGCGAAGTGAAGCTTGAAAAATCGCCGCTTGGGATTTGTATTGGAAAAAATGCAACGGAATACGAGGATTATTCCGTTTATAATAAAATTAAGAGCATTTCTTTTAAGGAAATTAAAAACCGTAAATTTATTGTGTACGGTAGGCAAGAACAGCGCGAAGAAAATTGCATAGAATATACTGTCACGGTGTGTCGCTTAGGACAAGATTATAAAATCTTGTTCAAGGTATTTGACAATGGTGTGGCTTTTAGATATATTATAGAAGAACAAGGTTTGTTTGTCTTTTCAGAAAGTACGGAATTTTTATTGCCAAAGGATAGCAAGGTTTATGCAACGTTTGGTTGTAGAAATCCGAATTGTAACACAAAATTAAACGGCTATGACGCTTTGTGTTATGAATCTACCTATGCGGAATACGATCCGAAAGAAAGATTTACACCAACCGATTACGTTCGTGAAAAGGATTGTTTGACGAACGACGAACACTTTAATTACGTGTTATTCCCGATGACGATTAAATATCAGGACGGAACGTTTGGTGCGCTTATGGAATCGGAAGTATATAATTACGCAGGGAGTAATTTGTATCCGTTTGGTGACTATAGATTTGGTTTGAACACGGTTGCGGGCGGCGGTCGATTTAAGATTTTCGAAGTGAAAGATTGTGTGAAAACGCCTTGGCGTATTTATGCGTTTGGGAAAGATTTGAACGAGCTGTATAATCATGGTATCATTGACGCCGTAGTGGAAAAGTCGGGAAGAGATTTTTCTTTTGTGAAACCTGGGCGTTCGGCTTGGCATTGGCACGTGGAAGCACTGTGGGGAAATTGGCTGCACATGGTCGGCGGGTATGAAATGCTCGAAAGATATACTGTGGCGGCGGCAAAGCTTGGTTTTGAATATAATATTTTTGACGAGGGTTGGCAAAAAATTTATTCAGAAAAGGACGGTAGAGCCTTAGAATATAAGGATAGCGTTCGTAATTTAGTGGATTTAGGTAAAAAACACGGCGTAGGGCAAGTGCTTTGGACGGGCTTTATTCACAATTATATGAATCACGCCAACTTCTATGAAAAGGGGAATGCTGCACAATCTGTGAAAGAAATTTTGGATGAGATTTCTTCTCTTGGCGCGGCGGGTGCAAAAGTGGATTTCTTCCGTTCGGAAAGCGATATAGAATCGGGCGTAAATATGTATGAATACGTGTTGGATTATTGTGCGGAAAAGGGGCTTGTATGCGATTTGCACGGCAGTACGAAACCCACAGGGCTTTCTGCAAAATATCCCAACGAATTATCGCGCGAGGGTATTCGCGGTATGGAAAACTATAAATATAACACGGCGTGTTATCCCGATATTGCGTACGGATTTACAACGCTGACATTTGTAAGAGGGATTGCAGGGCATGGAGATTGGACGCCGTTTGTTGCAGACGGCATTGGTTTGGCAACTATTTTATTGACAGATTCGCCCTTAAACGCCATTTCCGCTACCTGCGAGGAATTGTTATCCCACCCTGCCAAGGAACTTATCAAGAGTATGCCGACAAGCTTTACTAAGACGGTGGTTTTGCCTGACTCGGTGTTTGGAAGATTTATATCCATGGCGAAAGAAAAGGATGGGAATTGGTGGATTGCTGGGATAAATAACACCGACAAACCGATAAAACAAACGATTAGGTTGGGCGATTATTTTGGACAGGGGGATTTTCAATACGAGCTGTGGACGGATACTGATCGCGGTTTGTATAGAACGTTTGATCAGCTGCAAGATAAACACAGTATCACGATAGAAATTCCGCCG
>JAZRDM010000053.1:0-3542 GCA_045660265.1 Candidatus Scatosoma sp.
TTTTTCGCCAGGGTTCCGCCCGATTGTCCGGCCAAAACCTCTGCCATTGTCATTTCATTTTTATTTGTCATAAACGCACCTTTCTACGATGTCACCGCTGCGCGTATCCCTCTTTACTTCCAAGAATTTACATCCCACTTATTCGAGGCAATCAAGGAGGTTGCGGACGTCATAAACGTTTTTTGAAGGCTTGCCAAAACCGTTTCGATGGAGTTGCCGTTCAAAAGGTCCTTTCTGCTGTTTACCGTTGCATTGTAATAGGTCGAACCCATACAGCTGCCCGACGTTGCGCAAGCCCATGCAAGCGTTTTATCCTTATTCGCCGCGCTTACATCATTGTCGTATGCCGCTGCAAGCGCACTGAAATACGAATATTCCGTCTTGCCCGAAAGCGGAATTGCAAAGCCGCGGTCATTGACCATCTTATCATTGTTTTCAAAGCAACTGAGATATTGCAACATATCGATACAAGCATTGACGCACTTTTCATTGCCGCTTGCCTTGTCCTTATTCATCGCCGCGTTACTGATTGCCCAACCCGTGCTGTAACCGGACAAGCCGCGACGCACGTGACGGGAAGTATCTACCGTTGTATAATATTCGTTCTGTTCCGCATTTTCAGGCTGCGTTTCCAATACGGGGTAAGGGAACACGCCTAATTCAAAGCTATCGCCGACGCTGTCCACCAGTTCGCGAATCGTGCCGCCTGTAACCTCTACCATAGCAATATTGCCTGCAATAAATTGCTGCTCAGTATAATAGCTCGCATAATTGGTAGGATAGTATTTCGTGGTAAGCTTAATCAAACGGTATACTTCCTGCATCGTAGGCGATACCACGTCGAACAATCTTTCCCCACTTTCGTCCTTTCTCATATAACCGCGAATATATTCTTCCGCGCTGAGCATTCCGTTTTCATCCAAAACGTCCAAAATATCCATCTTTGTACCCCAAAGAGAGGATTCGATAAAAGAATCGTACCAAGGATATTTCGAGAAGAAAGGCGTAAGATAGCTGCTATCTCTCAATGGATCTGCACGGCCTACCGTTTGCGCATATGCGTTCACTTTGTCCTGCGCTTCCATAAATTCTTTAAACGTTTCGGGTACTTCCGTGATGCCTGCCGCATCAAACACCGTTTTGTTATACAAGATACCGATAGGATTCTTTTCCATACATACAGTGAACAGCTGCCCGTCGGGAGAGAAGAAGGAATTGTATTCTTCCGCACTCCAAAGATCGCTCCACTTCACGCTGCCCGCTTCACCCGATTTACTGTATTTATTCGGCGCGTTCATCGTTTCCTTTAAATCGTAGAAATACCCCTTGCTTTGGTCTTCCGCAATCGTCGTAGGCAGATAATAAATGATCTCCGGTGCTGTACCGTTGTTGAGCATAGGCACCATTGTTTCACGATCATTGTTGATAGAAGTAGCCGCCACCTCGAAATAATAGCCGTACGTTTCAGCATTCGATTTATTCCAATTCTCTACCAAGCCTTCCAAAGTGTTGTAGGGGTAAGGGTTCGTAAGCGCATTGTACTCCAAGGATTCCGTTGTATTATACGTCGTGTTTTGACCGCCTGCGTCGATGGTCAATTTGGTATATTGCGTGTAATCCCCTTTCTGTACCGATTCCACGTCCGAACCGCTACTGTTGCTGTTTTCAGCGACAACACAACCCGCAAACGTACCGATGGAAACACATAACGCCATGGCAAGCGCAATACCCTTTCTCATTTTCTTCATAAAAGTTCCTCCTTTTGTTGTATATTGTTTTTGCATTTGATTTTAAAATTCCTTTTCTCTCCGCTATATAAAACGCAAAATTTACAGGAAATTAAATGTATTAGAAATGTATTATTAAAAGACATTTCTTATATTACTTATTATATCATAAAAATGGTAATTGTCAATATGTTTGCGAGATTTTTTTTATCGTTTTGCCAATTTTTTTGTTATAATTTCCCACCATTTATAAACTTTTACCATTTTTTTCTTGACATTAAAAATGAAATGTATTATAATGGTAAAAAATATAACATTGAGGAGCGTAAAAGCAGCATGCAATCAGGGCAGTTTTTTCTATATCAAACGGTAACACAATACCTCGCGCAATTGATTTTAGAAAATCTTGGCAATCCCAATTATAAACTTCCCGCCGAGGTGGAAATCGCGCAAAAACAAGGGGTTAGCCGTATCACCGTGCGAAAGGCGTTTAAAGAGCTTTGCGATTTGAATTTACTCATTCGCGAACGCGGGAAAGGCACGTATATCAACCAAAACGTTACCCCAGAAATGTTACAGCCTTTTTTAGCGTCCACCCAAAAACAGTGTACGAAAAAAATCGCCCTTATTCTTCCGCTCCCCCCCACAAACAGCCAACATCTCGTCGAGATTTTTTCCTCTGTTTTAGAAGCGACAATGGATATAAACCTTTTGGTTTCTTCCTCGAATATGTCTTTGACGCGTGAACAAATGCTGATATCGGGATATTTGGATATGAACATCGACGGTATTTTGCTTTACCCCATCGATAACGATATTTATAACCCCACGTTAATTCAGCTCGCTTCCACAAATTTCCCCATCGTCCTCATCGACAGATATTTGCCTGGGTTGGATTTTGCCTATATCGCGTCCGACCACAAAGCGGCCATTTCCTGCGCGGTAAAGCATTTGCTTGAACAAAAGCACGAGCATATCCTCTTTTTCAACGCAAATACCAAAACGAATACCGCCCTCACGCTCCGCCAAGAAGGCTACACCTCTACGTTGAACGAGTACGACAATTACAACAACTACTTTTTCACCTTCAACGGCGACAGCGACCATACATCCAAAAGCTTCTGCGATAAATTCCGTCAGTATTTGAACACGCATAAGCAGGTAACGGCCATCATCGCCGCGGACTACGCGAGCGGCTTACATCTTTTACAAATTTGCCAAGAATTGAATTTGAGCGACGAAGATTACGAAATGGTATTTTTGGATTTCAAATCCATAGAGCCTCAGTTTGCACAAGTGGCAAAGCACCCTACGTTTGTAGAACAGAACAGCTGGCGATTAGGAGAAATGGCGGTGAAGATGTTAAAATCCGCCTTATCGGGGAAAAATATCCGCAACACCAATCAATTGATCCCCGTAAGCCTGATAAAAGGCAATACCACTACCAACATAACCGCATTAGAAACCACAACACGGCCAAAGAAAAAATTCTAATATTTTTATAACGTAAAAGCCTAACAAAAATTTTCGTTAGGCTTTTGTTTTTTACTTCTTACCCCCATGAGAGGGCTGTATAGCGTTTTTTATGCTTTCGTGTAGTTCAACGCAACCTCGTCGATCTGCACGCCGATATTATACGTACCGGGGATCTCGAACCCAAAGTTCGTCGAACCGATATAAATATCCGACCAGCTACTGTTGGAGAACCAACCTTTTTGCTTCGCATAGTTAAATGCACTCTTCGCCGCACCAAGAACGTTGTAATCCACGTGGATCGTTTCACCCACTTTCGCAATTTTCCCTGTAGACGACCAA
>JAZRDM010000054.1:0-23673 GCA_045660265.1 Candidatus Scatosoma sp.
GTTACCACCGTGAAAGGGTGGTGTCTTAACCGCTTGACCAACGGGCCATATATATAAACGCGTTTCCGCGTTGTTGTCTTTGGTAGCGGCGATGAGATTCGAACTTATGACCTATCGGGTATGAACCGATCGCTCTAACCAACTAAGCTACGCCGCCATTTTGGTTGCGGGGGCAGGATTCGAACTTGCGACCTTCGGGTTATGAGCCCGACGAGCTACCTAGCTGCTCCACCCCGCGATATAGCCTCTAAAAGCAACGCGAATTGCTCGCATCACTCAAAGAGCCTATTTATAATACTAAAAAGAACACCTTTTGTCAACTGTTTTTTGTCATTTTTTCAAAAAAATTAAAAAAAATTTTAAAATTATTTTTCGTGGAAATTATTCTAAACGAACTTTTTAGCAAAAGATAGGGGCGTTTTTTAAAGAAAGTGCGTCAAAATACTTTACTTTACCGTTTGATTTTTGTATAATAAATAAGTGAAAATGTCGTATTATGTCTTATTGAAAAAAGACAAAGGAGAACTCGCGTGAAAATTTCGGAAAATTGGAAAGATTATTCTATTATCGCTACGGGTGACGGATACAAGCTCGAGCGTTGGAAAGATGTCTATCTGCTTCGTCCCGACCCTCAAGTTATTTGGTCGGCGCAGACCGATTTGTTTGCGTATCCCAAGCTCAACGCTTATTATAAGCGCAGTGAAAAAGGGGGTGGCGGTTGGAAATTTTTAAAACCTATGCCGGAAGAGTGGAACATTTCCTACGACGCTTTGGATATCAGCTTTAAAATTAAACCGATGGGCTTTAAGCACACGGGGTTATTCCCCGAGCAAGCGGTCAATTGGGAATATATGACCAAGCTTATCAAAAACGCGGGACGGCCTATTAAAGTATTAAACTTGTTCGCGTACACGGGTGGGGCAACGGTAGCCTGTGCGAAAGCCGGTGCGCAAGTTACGCACGTAGACGCTGCGAAAGGTATGGTAGAACGCGCGGGCGAAAACGCAAGACTTTCGGGAATTGAAACGGGTATTCGTTATATCATAGACGATTGCTTAAAGTTTGTTCAGCGTGAAATCCGCCGCGGGAACAAATACGACGCCATTATTATGGACCCGCCCTCTTATGGACGCGGACCGAACGGCGAAATGTGGAAGATTGAAAACGACTTATATAAATTCGTAGAACTTTGCACGCAAGTGCTTTCAGACAATCCTTTGTTTGTGCTTATCAATAGCTATACGACGGGGTTGCAACCAATGGTATTGAAAAATATTCTTACGCTGACCATGCGTTCGTTTAAAGGACACGCGGAAGCGTACGAGGTGGGTATAAAAACAGAGGAAGGAATTTCTCTTCCTTGTGGCGCAGGAGGTATATTCGTCAATGAGTGAGATGCAAAACGCGACGGAATTGCAAGACGGCATTCCGCAAGAAGAAAGCTTGCAAGTGCAAAGCAATAACAATTTAGGGTTTGAAATTTTATACGAAGATAACCATATTATCGTTGTGCAAAAGCCGCAAATGGTTGCTTGTTGTCCCGACGAAAGCAGAGATAATAACTTGTTGGATATGATTAAAAATTATATCAAAACAGCGTATAATAAGCCTGGTAACGTATATGTTGGTTTAGTACACCGTTTGGATAGACCTACAGGCGGCGTGATGGTATACGCAAAAACTTCTAAGGCGGCGGCTCGTTTAACCTCTGGTATGCAAGCGGGGGATTTTGAGAAGAAATACTTAACCGTTGTTTGCGGGGAAATGGATACCGAACGCGGCACGCTTACCAACTATTTAAGAAAGAATACTGTCAATAATATGGTATATATTTGT
This sequence comes from Candidatus Scatosoma sp., assembly GCA_045660265.1. Lineage (GTDB taxonomy): Bacteria > Bacillota > Clostridia > Christensenellales > Borkfalkiaceae > Scatosoma. The sequence goes on from JAZRDM010000054.1 coordinate 1,837, forward strand.
ACGCCTTCTGAAGATGGTGCAAAGGAAGCTGTACTTGATTATAAGGTGTTGGAAAACAAGAGCAAATACGCGTTGTTAGAAGTTCGTTTGCATACGGGCAGAACGCATCAGATTCGCGTACAAATGGCGGGAATTTCCCATCCTGTTTACGGGGATATGCGTTATGGCGGCGCGTTGGCGAAGAAAGGGAAACTTGCGCTGTGGGCGTATTCGCTTTCCTTCTCTCATCCCATCACCAAAGAACGCTTGAAGTTTATCGTTTATCCGCCTGAAACGGAATTGCCTTGGAAGGCTTTTGACGTGAGTCAAGCGGTGAAAATTAAATAATTTTCGTGATTTTTTTGCGAAAAATGAAAATAAGTAAAAAACAACCTAGAAATGCGTTTGACAAAAAACGTATTTGGGTGTAAAATAAATAGGCACGATATTGTAAAAAGGCTATTTACACAAAATTGCGAGGCATTGCTTTATAATGAAAAATCAAAAATCTAAACTTATTACTTTTATGCTTGCCGCTATGCTCGGCGCAACTGCTTTAGGCGGCGCGCTTGCAAGCAGCAACGTTACTGCTTCTGCTGATATGGCAGAAATTACGGCTTCTATTAGTGAAATGTTCTCCGCTACGGATGCGAAGACGGGCGCTGATACAACAGAAGCAACCAAATTGGCTTTTACCTATGAAAAGACGGGTACGGTAAAATATAGAAATCGTAGCCTTGCGTTAAAATGGTTTAACGAACAAGGCGGCAAGGAATTCTTAACCCTTAAGTTTACGTTAGACGAAAACTTTAAAGAAGTTTCCTTTGATATTTGTTCTGCTCCCGCATGGGCTGTAACGGATGATAAAACTATCAACACCGTAAAGTTCTACACGGAAGAAAACGAAGGCACGAAGACGGTAAAGGTGTCTGTAAACGGACAAGCTGCCGTTACGGTTGCAAACCCCACGCAAGAGCTTACCTTAGAGCTTAACGACGAAGCGATTGACAAAACGGCTATGCCTTATGGCGAATTAGACGTAAGACTCAACGGTGAAAGCATTGGTAAATTTGAAAACGTTGGTGAAAATTACGCAAAATACATTGAAACGAAGAAGGGTTCGACCACCGAGAAAAATTTCCCCTTGGAAATTACGGCAACGCCTATTGCTGCTAGCAATCCTACAAAAGTAATTTTCAGCGAATTGAATAAGCAAAGCCTTGCGCTTACGGATGGTAAGATTACGGACAACGCGGCTCCCGTGTTGGTTGTAAACGATCAAATCAGCAGCTTCCTTTTGGGTACGGGCTTTAACGTAGACTATATTGCAATTGACGTAGTTGACCAATCGGTTAGCACGCCTACAATGACCTACTATCAATACAACCCTGAAGATGCAGAAGCTGAAAAGTTAGAATATAAAACGTTGACGAAATCGACGACGTCCTCTTCGGGTACGTACTTCATGGAAACTTTGTATGACGCAAACTGGAAGAACGTAGGTCAAGAAGGTTACGTTGCAGATATCAAATCCGTTTATGCAGAAAACAACAATACGGAATTCGTTTCGATTAAATTCGAAGTAAAAGACGACGCTCGTAAAGATGCCGATAAAGGCGCGATTTACGAACTTGCATGGTATGCAATGGAAACAGCGAAGCCTGCCGGGGTTGTAGCAGACAGCAAGCAAGATATCGACTATATCAAGCTTGACAGAAATACCGAAGGTGCATCTTATACGTTTATTACGCCGGTAAAAACCGCTGGTGCTGATGGTAAGACGGGCGTTATCGACGGTGTAGATTATTCCGCAGACGACAAGTGGGAAAACCAAAAGGCAGATAACTACGATGCAATCGTAAGTGCATATCAAGGGCTTATCGAAAAAGCTGCTAGCGGAATTTTGGCTGGTTCTTCTTCGGAAGCAGATGTAAACCTTCCTCAACTTACGGGTTGGATTTATGATAACAATGGTTATAAAAACTTGAAGTTTGTTATTTGCTATCGCGCTACTCTCGTTTCTGAAACTTCTACGTCTACTCTTTCCTACGACGCATTGAAATTGCGCGCTAGCAAGAGCGGCGACTACGAATTTAAAATTTACGCTACGGATAAGGCAAACAACCCTATGATGTATGCGTTGGACGGCGAATTGGTAGAAGTTGACAGCACGAACATTTGGGATATCGACGAAATTCCTCTTCTTCGCTTCCATATTAAAAATGCAGATATTAAAGTAGAAGAAGGAACGAGCAGCAGTTCTAGAAAAGAATCTGTAACCTTAGATAAGTCTTATACGTTAAGCTCGTTTACCGTACTTGGTGCATCGTCGCCTGCAAGCGAATATGCATTGTATAAAGTAACGGGCGCTGTAAGCGAAAGTGCGTTGTATTCGGTTAAATTCGAAGATATCGCAAAGAAGGCTAACGAAGAAGCAAGAAAGGCCGGCGAATCGGATAAAGATTACTACAAGAGATTGTACGAATTGTGCTTAGGCGCTGAAGGCTCGCTTACCGAAATTCAAGAATATAATTCGGCGATTGATAAAGACGAAGACGCAGAAGCTTGGGATGCATCCGATAACAAATATAATTGGAATGCAAGCAACAAGACGTTTACGGCAGCTGAAGAAGGCAGATACGTAATTATCGGCGTATTTACCGATACGTCGGTTGCGGCGCAAAAAGCGGCTGCTTATAAAGTAATTTTGGTAGACGGTCCCGAAGATATCATTCAAGGTGAAACCGAATGGTTGAAGAACAATATTGCATCCGTTATTCTTTTCGGTGTAGCGGCATTGATGTTGGTTGCAATCGTTATTCTTTCCCTTGTGAAGCCCTCGGATGAAACGCTTGAAGACCTTGATGCTCCCGCTGAAAAGGAAGAAAACGAAGAACAATCTGATAAGGAATAAGAAATTAAAAAACCGTCGCCGAAGGCGGCGGTTTTTGTTCAAAAAAGGAGGAGTTGCGGTGTTACAACTTGTGTGCGATAAAGCACAAACGCTGAAAGAATTTACCGAGAATAATTATGCACAAGCCTCATTTTTTTGGACGGCGCTTTTAAAAAATAAAGATGTTAAAGTCAATGGTAAAAAGGTAGGAGAAAACGTACCCTTAAATGCGGGGGACACCGTTTGTTATTATTTGACGCCAAAGCAAGAAAGTAAGCCCGCTTTCCACATACTCTATCAAGACGAAAACATATTGGTGACGGATAAAGAGAGCGGGGTAAATTCCGAAGCGGTGTATGCGGCTCTATCTCGCCAAAAAACTTGTTTTTTTGTGCATAGATTGGATAGAAACACAAAAGGTTTGTTGATATTCGGTTTAACAAAAAACGCGGAAAAAGCCCTTTTAAAAGCCTTTAAAGAGAGATTGGCAGAAAAGAAGTATCACGCGTTGTGTTTGGGCCGTTTTGAAAAAGAGAGCGAGATTTTGACGGCGTATTTAAAAAAATCGCCCGAAAAAAGTTTGGTGTCTATTTTTGATCAGCCAATGCCAAAAGCGGAAAGGATTATTACCGAATATAAAGTGTTGCAAAGAGGCGAAAACACCACTAAAGTGGAAGTTACCTTACATACGGGAAAAACGCATCAAATTCGTGCGCATTTAGCGCATGTCGGTCATTGTATTGTCGGGGATATGAAGTACGGAAATTCGCTGGAAAATAAAGCTAGAAACGTTACTAGACAATGCCTAATAGCTAAGTCGTTGCGCTTAAATTTAGAAGGGGAACTTTCCTATCTCAACACAAAAACGTTTGTATCACGTTTCGAAATTGAATAAAAAAAGACAGCCGAGTTTGAAAAATCAAACTCGGCTATATGTTTATATTTTTTTTAATTGTTATACGATACCGTGCGCCATCATTGCTTCAGCAACCTTTTCGAAGCCTGCGATATTTGCGCCCATAACGTAGTCGCCTTCAAAGCCGTATTTCTTAGCGGCATTGTCGATATTTTTATAGATATTGATCATGATATTTTTCAGTTTTGCGTCAACTTCTTCTGACGACCAATACAGTCTGCCGGACGATTGAGCCATTTCCAACGCCGACGTTGCAACGCCGCCTGCATTTGCTGCTTTTGCGGGTAAGAAGACTGCGCTCGATTTTTGGAAGATGGAAATCGCTTCAAGGGTAGAGGGCATGTTCGCGCCTTCTGCAACGTATTTCACGCCGTTCTTAACCAAAATTTCTGCGCTTTCGCCGTCGATTTCGTTTTGCGTTGCACAAGGTAATGCTACGTCGCAAGGAATGGTCCAAATGCCCTTACAGCCTTCGGTATAGGTGGAACCAGGTACTCTTGCGGCATATTCTTTAATTCTCGCGCGTTCTACTTCTTTCAATTGTTTTACAACGTCAAGTTGAATGCCGTTCGGATCGTAAATATAGCCGTTCGAATCGTACATAGCCACAACTTTTGCGCCTAATTGTTGTGCCTTTTCACAAGCATAGATCGCAACATTACCGCTGCCCGAAATTACCGTGGTTTTGCCTTCGAAGCTGTCGTTTCTATACTTCATAGCTTCCGCTGTCATATATACAAGCCCGTAGCCCGTTGCTTCTTTACGGATAAGTGAACCGCCGTAGGAGAGGCCGCGGCCTGTCAACACGCCTACGTGTTCGTTGCAAATTCTTTTATATTGCCCGAAAAGGTAACCAACTTCTCTTGCACCAACGCCGATATCGCCTGCAGGTACGTCCGTATCTGCGCCAACGTGGCGATAAAGCTCTGTCATGAAGCTTTGGCAGAATGCCATAATTTCGTTATCCGATTTGCCTTTCGGATCGAAGTCAGAACCGCCTTTACCGCCACCGATAGGAAGGCCGGTTAAGCTATTTTTCAAAATTTGTTCAAGACCTAAAAATTTAATAACGGAAAGGTTAACGGAAGGGTGGAAGCGCAAACCGCCTTTATAAGGACCGATAGCGCTGTTAAATTGTACACGGTAGCCCTTGTTTACTTGTACGTTGCCTTTATCATCTACCCAAGGCACGCGGAATAAAATAACGCGTTCGGGTTCGGTGAAGCGCTCTAAAAGTGCAGCTTTTTCATATTCGGGGTGCGCGCTAATAACAGGTTCTAACGTCAATAAAATTTCCGTTGCTGCTTGATGGAATTCTTTTTCGCCCGGGTTTTTCTTTTTAAGCTCGTCTAATACTTTTTCGACGTAAGTCATAAAATCTTTCTCCTATTGGTAAGTTTTTAACTTTTTCGATTTTCAACCTATGAATAATCGAAAATATCAATACCAAAAATATCATAGCATTTTTTTTAAAAGTTTGCAAGTATTTGAAAGAGAAAAAATATAAAAAATTAAAAAAATCATTGCATTTTTGCTTTGAAGGGTGTATAATAAATAAAAGTTTGAAAGGGGAGCGTTTAACAGCTCTTTTTTCTACCTAAAATTAAGTATATTTTACGATTGTTAACAATTTGCTTCCGTAGTTAAATGGATATAACAGCCCCCTCCTAAGGGGCAATTATGAGTTCGATTCTCGTCGGGAGTACCAAAAAGGAAGCAGTCTGCACGACTGCTCCCTTTTTTAAGGAGGATGTATGACCGATAGAGAATTTGTAAATGCAAAATGGATAGGTGGGCAAGGCAGACTGTGTTTAAAAGAAACAGAACAAATAACGCCTGCAACGCAATTTCGAAAAACTTTTATTGTAAACGGAGATTTTGTGCAAGCAAATTGCAGAATTTGCGGGCTAGGCTTGTACGTTTTATACATTAACGGCAAAAGAGTAGGCGACGACGTGCTTTCTCCTCCTTTTACCGATTATAATCAACGCGCTTTATACGTCGAATATGACGTAACGAAATATCTTCGCCAAGGGGAAAACGTAGTTTCTATTGTTCTTGGAAATGGTTTCTATAATCAAACAGTAGCGTGTCATTGGTTGTTTGCGTTTGCGCCCTGGCGTGAAGCTGTGAAACTGATTTTTGAGTTGTTTGTCGACGGGAAAGAGGTTTGTGTTAGCAATAAAAGCTGGAAATGCACGCAGGACGGCGCAGGAATACATAATTGTTTGCGCACGGGTGAGTATTACGACGCGCGTAAAGAAGACGGTTGGATGGAATGTGGGTATGACGATTCTGCGTGGGAAGATTGTGCGGTTGTGCACCCCATCCCTTTGCAAAAAATGCAGATGCCGCCTATTCGTGAAACGAAAAGCTACCAACCTATCGCTAAATGGAAAACGGCAAACGGTTGGATGTTTGATTTTGGCGTTAATATGTCTGGATATTGTAAGTTTAGGCTTTCGGGGAAATCGGGGCAGATGCTTACGATTCGTTATGGCGAGAAATTAAAAGATAACGAATTAGATAATTCGAATATAGAATATTGCGTCAGCGATACTTTCTTGTTTGCGACAGATAAATACACCTTTAAGGGCGCAGAAGAAGAGGAATGGAAGCCTTCCTTTGTGTATCACGGATTTCGTTACGTAGAATTGATTGGTTTAGATTACGAGCCACCCACGTCTGCGTTGACTGCATATTTTGTGCATACCGATTTGCTGAAAAAAGGGGATTTTTCTTGCTCTAGCGAGTTGCTTAACTGGATTTATAAAGCGGGTGTGCAGTCCTTTTTGAGTAACTGGCACGGATTTTCGGAAGATTGTCCTCAACGTGAAAAGAACGGCTGGACAGGGGACGGCGTTATTTCGTGTGATTATGCGGTGGCGTTGTTTGAGATGGTGCAATCGTATAAAAAATGGTTGCAAGATATTGTGGATACGCAACGAAAGTCTGGGCAACTTGCTGCAATTGCGCCTACGGCGGGTTGGGGCTATAATTGGGGTAGCGGTCCCGCGTGGGATTGTGCGATTTTCTTCATTCCGTATATCGTTTATCAAGAAACGGGAGATGTTTCTTGCTTTGACGTTGTTTACGATTGTATGCAAGATTATTTAGCATATGTAAAATATTGGGAAGAAGACGGGTTGGTTAGCTTTGGCTTGTCCGATTGGTGCCCCCCTGAAAATATCGGCGTTTTGAGAATGTCGAATGCTCTTTCCGACTCGTGTTATTATTACGCAATGCTTTGTATAGCAGGTGAAGCGGCTCGGTTAAAAGGGGATAATGCGCTTTTGGATGCGTACATGGTGGCGGCAAATAGAACAAAACAAGCAATTTTGGATACTTTTGTGGACGGTGAAAACGTAGACAATAATACGCAAGGCGCGCTTGCGGAGGTATTGTATTTCCGTATTGTAGAAGGCGAACAAGCTAAAAAGATTGCGGCAAAATTAGCGCAAAAAATGGAAAGCGACCATTACGTTTTTAAGGTGGGCATTTTAGGAATGAAAGCGCTGTTAAACGCTTTATCTGAAAATGGTTATACAGACGTGGCGTACAAAATTGTCAATCGTTACGATTATCCTTCGTATGGGTATTGGAAAAATCAGGGCGCAACAACGCTTTGGGAGTCGTGGAGTGATGCGAAGAGACATTCGCGTAATCACCATATGTATGCGGACGTTGTGCATTGGATGTTTAGACATATTGCAGGTTTGCAAAAGAGTGGGTTTGCCTATGAAAGTGTAGCCTTTAAACCGTATTTCTTTGATGAAAACTGTTCCGCTAGCGCGACCACGCAAACGCCTAACGGCGAAGTTTCTATTTCGTGGAATAAACAAGGGAATCAATTTACAGCGGATATTGTATTACCGCAAGGCGTATCGGCAGTTTTGCAGTTGCCTAATCAAGAGCCTCGCAAGGTGGGAAGTGGGCATATTGCTGTACAATTATTCTAATAATTAGAATAAAAACAGGAAAATTATAATGCAGAAGCAAAAAAAATTGCTTCTGCATTTGACATTTAAAGACAAAGATGATATAATACAAGAAATCAGCAAAAGAATAAAACTTTTGCGCGTTTATTTTAATTCGCGCGAATGAGCGTATAGGAGAAAACAATGAAAAATATTTATCCCATCACAGGTACTTTTATTGATGAAGTAACGTATGATATTCCCGCTCAAAACTGGTCGAACGAACAATGGGCAGCTGACTTGGATAACATGAAAGCGGTTGGAATGGATACGCTTATTATTATGCGCGGCGTTTTCTATGATAAATGCTTGTATCCGTCCAAGATTTTCCCTACGTATAAAGAAGAAAATGAAGACTTTATGGGCTTTATTTTGCAAGAAGCGGAAAAGCGCGGTATGAACGTATTTTTGGGTATGTATATTTCTAATCTTTGCTGGAATACGGGTGATTGGAAAGGGGAGCTTATTCAAAACAAAAAATATATTGACGAAGTGATGGAAAGATATAAAGGAATGCCGTCCTTTAAGGGTTGGTATATCCCTCACGAAACGGGCAGCAATATTTACAATATCAAAGAAACAATGGGCGGGCTTGCTGCGCTTTGTAAAGATAAAACGCCTGATAAGCAAGTATTGATCAGCCCCTTCTTTAGAGGTGTCAATTTGTATCCCGATCCCTTAACTCCCGAGGTTACGGCAGACGTTTGGAATAATATTTGGGAAGGCTGCGGTAAAGATATCGACATTTGCGCCTTCCAAGACGGGACGACGAAAATGGAAGACTACGCGACCTATTTAAAGAATATTAAGCAAGTAACCGACGCGCATAACATTCATCTTTGGGCAAACGTAGAAACGTTTGAAAGAGACGTTCGCAGTATGTTTTTCCCTATTCCCTTCGACGTGTTGCGTAAGAAGATTAAAATTGCGCAAGAATACGTGGAAAAGTGTATTACCTTTGAGTTCTCGCATTTCTTAAGCCCGCAATCCATTTTCCCTTCGGCGCACAACTTAAACGCCTTGTATCGTAAGTATTACGAACAAAAGAAATAATAGGAGACGGTTATGAAACAAGAAAAAATTGCACAATTAAAGAATTTTTATCACAATCATTTGATGAATGACGTTGTGGATTTTTGGGTAAAATCTGATTTGATTGATAAAGAATACGGCGGTTTTATTTCTAGCGTAGACCGTGAAGGAAAGTCGTATAATAACGATAAAAGCGTTTGGTTCCAAGGGCGTTGCCTTTGGACGTTCTCCAAGCTTTGCAACGTATATGGAGAAAAGGAAGAATGGGGCAAGGCAGCGGATAGCGGCGCAGAATTTATTAAAAAGCATTGTATCGACTATACGGACGGCAGAATGTATTTTACCGTTACAAAAGACGGTCAACCTCTTAGAAAACGCAGATATTTCTTCTCGGAAAGCTTTTTGGTCGTAGGCTTTGCGGAATATTATTTACTCCGTGGAAAGAAAGAAGACTTAGAACTTGCAGAAAAATACTTTGCGTTGATGTATAACATTTATAAAGACGCAAGCGTTGATCCTTTCAAAATTACCCCCAAAGAAAACGCGGCGGTAAGAAGCTTGCATTCTAATGCGAACCCTATGGTGCTTGTAAGCTCTGCACAAACGTTGCGTAGAGCAAATCCCGCAAACCAAGCGTATTACGATAAGGTAATTGCAGACGTTATCTCGGATATGCTCAACTTGCATTATAAAGAAGATTTGCATTGCGTTCTTGAAAACGTTGGGTTAGACGGCAGTATTTTAGACAATCCGACGGGCAGAACGATTAACCCTGGTCATACCATTGAAAATTCATGGTTCTTAATGAATTATGCGAATTTGACGGGGGATAAGCAGTTGCTTGAAAAAGCATTGAATATGCTTAAATGGTCGTTAGATTTGGGCTGGGATAAAGAATACGGCGGCGTTTCCTATTTCGTGGACGTTTACAACCGTCCTTGCGAACAGCTTGAACACGATATGAAGCTTTGGTGGGTACATAACGAATGCTTAATCGCTGTGCTTACAGCATTGCATTTGACGGGTGATCCCGTGTTTGAAGAATGGTACGATAAACTGCACGATTATATCTTCTCTCATTTCCCCGATAAAACGTATGGGGAATGGTATGGATATTTGCACCGCGACGGTACGGTATCGCACACGCAAAAGGGCTCGCTTTGGAAAGGTCCTTACCATTTGCCTAGATGTTTAATGCTTTGCGAACAGATTTTGTCGGCAATGGAAACGGGTGCAAAGCTTCCCGAATTATTATAAGGATAGGCAAATAAAATATGGATTTTTCCACCTTTCAAAACAAGCGAATTTGCGTTGCTGTTTCGGGCGGCGCAGATTCGACGGTTTTGCTGCATTATTTAAAAAGCAGACAAAACGAATACGGGTATCAGCTTTGTGCTGTTAACTGCGAGCATGGGATTCGCGGGGAAAATAGCTTGGCGGATACTCGTTTTGTACAATCGCTTTGTCAAGAGTGGAAGATTCCTTTAGAGTGCTTTTCTGCTGATTGCGTTCAGCGCGCAAAAGAGGAAAAAGTAAGCTTAGAAACAGCAGCAAGAAATTTTCGATATGAGTGCTTTTCTTCGCTATTGGAGGGGGGCAGGTGTGAGTTTATTGCGCTTGCGCACCATGAAAATGACGAGGCGGAAACGGTACTTTTCCGTTTGGCGCGAGGAGCAGCCTTAGCGGGCGTCAGCGCCATGAAAGAAATAGACGGCCCGTTTTTACGGCCTTTGTTGAAGTGGTCGAAGACGGAGATTGTAGAGTATGCGAAAGCGCACTCGCTTAGCTATCGTGAGGATGAAACCAATGCACAGCTTATTGCGACAAGAAATCAGTTGCGATTGTCTGTGTTACCGGTATTAGAAGAAAGCGTTTCAGGTGCGGTAAGAAATTTAGCGAAATTCGCTTCCCGCGCGGAAGAGGATGATAAACTTTTATACGAATTAGCGCAGCCGCTTATTAAAATTTCTGAAAAATCAAGCGAAGCGGATAGTGGTTATCGTGTATGTCTTTCGGATAAAAAGTCGCTTTTTACAAGGGCGTGTTTAACCGTTTTAAAACGTTTACAATTAACGAAAGACTATACGAGTACACATTTAGACGACTTATATAACTTGCAACAAAAAGAAACGGGCGCATGTGTTCATTTGCCTTGTAGCATTTATGTAAAAAAGGGATATGGTGAAATTATTTTTTACCAAAACAACGACGAAGGAAAAACGTTGTTAGATCTTGAAATTCCTTTTAAAATAGGAAGATACGCATGGGGCAGGTACGAGATTATTGTACAAACGGATGCGTTTCAAACAGACGAAAACGTTTTGCGGGTAGATGGGGATAAAATTCCCAAAGACGCCGTAATTCGTTTAAAAAGGCAAGGGGATACGTTTGAGAAGTTTTCGGGTGGTTCCAAGTCGTTAAAAAAATATTTAATCGATAAAAAGATTGTAAAAGAACAACGAGACGAGTTGCCTGTTTTGGCGACAAAAGACGGGGAAGTTTACGCGGTATTCGGCGTAGAAATTAGTAAAAAAGCAAAGATAACTGCGGAAACGAAACATCCGCTTTACATCTTGATAAAAAGCAAAAACAAAGGAGAATAATTATGATGCATCAGGATGTTGAAAAAATTATGATTGACGAGCAAACTATCCAAACTAGAATTGTGGAAGTGGCAAAACAGTTGGATAAGGTATATGCTGGAAAAAATCCGGTGGTGGTTTGCATTTTAAAGGGAAGCGTTGTCTTTTTCGCTGACCTCATTCGTAATTTAGAAACACATGTAGAGCTTGATTTTATGTCTGTTTCGTCGTATGGAGCAGGAACAACCTCTTCTGGCCAAATTAAAATTAAGCAAGATTTGGTAACCGATATCAAAGGCCGCGACGTGCTGATTGTAGAAGATATTATCGACTCGGGAAATACGTTGTATTGCTTGAAGAAAATGCTGATCGAGCGCCAGCCGTCCTCAATCAATATCGTTACTTTATTAGATAAACCTGAACGCCGCGTTGTGCCTATGGATCCTGATTATACTTGCTTTGTTATCGAAGATGAGTTCGTAATCGGCTATGGGTTAGACTATGCGGAAAAATATAGAAACTTACCTTACGTTGCCGTTTTGAAACGCAGCGTATACGAAGGTTAAACAATGCGATAAAAACCCGCGGCTATTTAGCCGCGTCTTTTTTGATGTTAAATAAAAGAGCCACAAGCAAATGCCTGTGGCTTTTTTTATTTTGTTTAAGCGAAGTTTGCAGAGGTAAGCGTATAAACAAATTTACCGATATTATAAGAAATGGGTAATTCAAATTTCAGCATTACATTACGGTAAACGTTGTTTTTTACGTCTGTCGTTTTTGCATACCACGCCTTTTGCGTAGAGCCCTTATCAAAGGCGATAGTTACGGGAATAGCGGCAATATTTACATTTTTGCTTTCTCCGTTCATAACAAACTTATACGAATCAGCTTCTTCGCTGTTAAAGGTTAAATTTACAGTTTGCACGCTGTAGGTGTTATAGCTTAAAATTTTATTAGAAGCAATTTCCGCGCCGCGCAAAGCGAAAAGAATTTGTTCGTTATCAAGATAGGTGTATTGGCTTGTGTCAATGGTAAATTCCGTCGTTTTTTGTTGGTCTTCAAGAATATTTCCGTTGTAATCGGTTAAAACGCTCTTACCGTTTTCGCTGTCTGCATAAGTTGTGTATACGTTATAGTGATAATGCTTATAGCATTTATCTAAGCTTTCAGGAGCGCCGTTGACGGGGGAATGTGATTGAATGGTTTTAGAAGATTCAATCGGTCTTAACCCGCCGTTATAAATACTAGTAAAGGTAACGGTGGATTCGATAACGTCGGAAAAGACTTCCGTGCTTTGCTTGCTTGCTTCGTGGAAAAAGCTAACGCCAATTTCCATTCTGGTCGAATATTCGTAAACAATTTCGCCGCTGTCTAATTGTTTAGATTTTAAAGAAGTTGTATACGTACCCGTCGAGTAATTCGTCTTATAGTATGCGTCGCTTAAGCCTGTATAATCTTCGGTAACGGGTGTGATTGTGTATTCTAACGTTTCTACTGTTTCAGAGATGCTTTTGGTTGTTGTGTCTTGATACCAGTTTGCGCTGAAATTTATTTTTGAGGAGGTATTCGTACAAGAGGTAAGCAATACGCATCCCATTGCAAGCGCCGTAGCGGCAAGAATTTTTTTTCTGTTCATAATTTCTCCAAATGCGAAAAAATCGCTTTTTTGCTTATTACAACTAATATTATAGCACATATTTTTCGATTTGTAAAAACAAATTTGCAATTTCCAAAAAATAATTGTGAAAAAAAGCTGAAAATTTGCCTAAGAGTATGATATAATAAGAATATACTTACCATTCCTATCAAGCGGGAGGAGTTTTATGAGAATTCTTTTGCATACGAATACATTGTCCGATTGCATGCAAGCTATGGCGGAATACGTTGCCGCGTACGAGCAGACGGGCGGGCAAAATCTTATTTTTTGCGAGGATAGACTTACTTTGCTTGCCGAGCGGGCTATTGTTAAAAAGCTTGGGGGGACGTTTCATACAAACGTTTCTACTTTTGCTCGCTTTTTAAAGACGGATGCGCGGGTGCTTAGCAAACAAGGCTCTGTAATGACCATAGGCGGTATTATGACGAAATTGCAGCGTCAAGACCGCTTGCATTGCTTTACTTCCGCAACGGCAATAGGAAACAACGCGAAATGTATTTATGAAACGATTGCGCAGTTTGCCGCTTCCGAAATAACGGTGGATACCTTAAAGGAGAGTTTGTCGTTATTGCCTAATGATATTTTGAAAAATAAAATCTCCGATTTGGCGGAGATTTATGAGGAATATACACTGTTTCTGCAAGAAAACGGATATGTGGACGAAAGTAAATATTTAGCGCTCTTGCCGCAAAGTATTCGAATGGATAAAACGCTGGTAGGGGCAAATATATTCTTTTTAGGATTTCCTTCCTTTACGGCGCAAGCATCAAAAACACTGGCGGCGGCTTGTGAAACGGCGGGGAATGTAATTGGGATTTTTTGTTCGGGCAAAGAGGAGATTTACACGGGCAAAGCTCCGTCCGTCTTTAAACGTATTTGTGGTGAATACGGCGAAGTGAAAGAAGTTTATTACAGCCAAAAAGGTAGCGCTGAAAGCGAAATTTTACGCTCTGGGTTATTCGATCCAGAAGCATTACGCCGTGAAAAATTTGTTACAGATCGTGTGCATATTTTCGAAGGTGCGGATAAAAACGACGAGGCTGATAAGGCGGCGGCGTTTATTAAACGCACTATGCAAGAACATCCAGAGTATCGTTATCGTGATATTGCGTTGTTGATTCCTGACGTGAAAGGATATTCGTTGCCCTTAAAAAAGGCGTTGGACGAGTATGAAATCCCGTATTTTTTCGACGAAAAAATATCCTTAAAAAGTCATCCGCTCAGTATGTTTTTACTGGATGCGTTCACTATAGTCAAAGAGAATTTTTCGCCAGATTCGGTGCAAGCCTTTACGCAAAACGTCTTTTTCGGGGAGAGCGACGCCTATCGTAATTACTTGGCAAAATACGCAAATTATCGCGGCGGTGCAAAGCGTGAAATCAAGGAAGGCGCGGCGGTGGAATATTATGATAGACCCTCGCTTATCGCTTCGCGAGAACGGTTGCTTTCTTCGCTTAAACGTATTGCAACAAGGGGGCATGGTCGAGATTATTGCCTTGCGATACGCGGAATATTAGAAGATTTTCAAGTAAAAGAACGCTTAGAAATGCTGATAGAAAGTTTTCAAGATACCGCAACAAAAGGGTATTTATCGCAAATTTATTCTACACTAGAACGTGTGCTTGCCGAAATGGAAACTTTAATATCCGATAGAGAATTTTCGGTTTCAGAATTTACGGCTATTTTTCAAGACGGCTTGGAAGCGACGGAAATTTCTTTAATTCCTTTAAAGCACGACGCTGTTTTTGTAGGGGATATGACGGAGAGCCGTATTGAAAATACGAAAGTTATTTTTGCGCTTGGGTTGACGGACGCGGTGCCGAGAAATGGTACGGATACTGCTCTTGTTTCAGACAAAGATATTGCGCGCTTGGCGGAAGTGCAAACGCTGTTAGAGCCGACGGTTGCGGAAGTGAATTTGCGCGCCCGCGAAAGCTTATCTTTAAATTTATGTTCGTTTACGGACGAGCTGTACCTTTCTTATCCGCTTAGCGCGGACGGCTCGGAGCCCGCTTTAAGTGATATTTTCCGTTATATCAAAGGTCTGTTTAAAACAGGGAATAATCAAGAAATTCCAATTCAGAAAAAAATGGGGGAGGAAGATTTTCCTTGGCTGTGTAGTGCGCCAGCGCCTGCCATTCGTCAACTGCTTGTCAAAAAGAGCGAGTTTGAAAACAGGGTTTCAGATACAAAAAAAGAATATTCCTCTTTATACGTTGCTTTAGAAAATCTCAGTGTAAGCGAGCATAATGAGTTTTTAAGCGAACAAACAGGACATATATCGATTGAAAAAGGGGAAGAGCTGTTTTTCCACGGCGGAAAAATTTCTCCTACGGCTTTAGAAGAGTATTTTTCTTGCCCTTTTAAAAACTTTGTCTCAAGAGGCTTAAAATTGCAAGAGCGTGAAGAGAGTGTCGTTATGGCGTTTGATAACGGAAACTTTATCCACGATTTATTACAAGAAGTTTCTAAAAAGATAGATGAACTGACAGATGAAACCGCTTTGCGCACATATGCAAAAGAGGTGGGGATAGAACTATTAAAACGCCCTGCCTATCAAGCGCAAGGGGATACGGAAGCTGGACAATACGCTTCAAATAATTTATTAAAAGAAGGTGTAGAGGTTGCGCTTGCTGTATATCGTCAATTAAAAAATTCAGAATACACGGTAGAAGACGTTGAAAAATACGTTGCTTCCGATTTTTATCATGGCAGAATAGATAGAGTAGATTCTACGGATAAATTTGTCCGCGTTGTCGATTATAAGACGGGGAAAATAGATGACAGTGCTACGTCGTACTATACGGGCAGAAAATTGCAGATGCAATTATATATGTCCTCGGTAAAGGGTGAACGCGTACCTGGTGGGGTCTTTTACTTCCCTGCTTCCACTACATACGTGGAAAAAGGAGAGCAACGCTTCCAAATGAAAGGCTTTTTAAACGGATCGCAAGAAGCTCTGCTTTGCGGGGATAAAAACTTAACGGAAACGAAAAAGAGTGATTATTTTGCCGCTAGTTTAAAAAATGATGGACGGTTAACGAAAGTGATGGACGAGGAAACGTTTACCGACTTTATTGATTATGCCGAGTTTGCAGCGCGTCAAGGCGCGGAAGAAATTAAATCGGGTTTTATTGCCGCGACACCGTATAAAAAGAGCTGTGAGTATTGTAAATACGGCGGTATGTGCGGGTTTAACCACGATTTAGCAGAAGAGAGAGAAGAGGG
This sequence comes from Candidatus Scatosoma sp., assembly GCA_045660265.1. GTDB lineage: Bacteria > Bacillota > Clostridia > Christensenellales > Borkfalkiaceae > Scatosoma. Next base: position 18,101 of record JAZRDM010000054.1, read on the forward strand.
GGAAATTGCCCCTAAAACCATTGCGTCGATTGCGCATAAAATTAAAAACGGGGAGGAGGATTAAGATGCCTACGTTTACGCCTGAACAAGAGAAAGTTCTTGCCGCAAAAGGAAAAATTATCGTTTCAGCATCTGCTGGCAGTGGAAAAACGACAGTAATGATCGAAAAAATTCTCCGTTTAATTAAAGACGGGGTTGATGTATCCGAATTGTTGGCGGTTACCTTTACACGTAAAGCGGCGGCGCAGATGAAAGAAAAACTGCGTAAAGAGCTTATCAAAGCCATCAACGATTCCGATACTTCCGCGCAGACGCGGGAAAGATTAAAAAAACAACTTGCCGCAGTACCTAGTGCGGATATTTCCACTATACACTCCTTTTGCGCGGATTTAATTCGTTCGAACTTTTTTGCCTTAGGGATCGACAATTCTTTTTCGATTTTATTAAATGACGATCCTGAGGTTACGGCTTTGTCGGCAAAAGCGGTGGATATAATTTTTAACGAAGCTTACGCTCAAAATGAAGCGGATTTCTTAAAGTTATTATCGGTATATTTTCGTAGTAAAAGTGATAATGCGCTTCGTAAAATTTTTACGAAAACTTACGAAAAATTGCGAGATCGAGATGATTATATCTCTTTTTTAGAAAACAGCGGACATTTTTCCGTTGAGTTATTTCAACAGGTTTGCGCTGATTTATTAGAAAAGCTTAAAGAAAAGTGCTCGTATTATCGCATGATGCTTGCGACGGAATGGGATTATTTTCAAGCCGCGCACGAAGCGGATATACGTGAGGCGGAAGAGCTTGCCCAACAAAAAGGGAAAAAGGTAAAGCCGCCTAAAGAACGTGCAGGCTGGACTACTTGTAAACTCTTAGACGAGTTGTTTGAAAGTCTTTTACAAGCGCCCGATTATTTCAGTGCATGCGCAATTGTAAAACCGAACATTCCAAATAAAGAAAAGGCGCGCGAAACGGACGAGCCTCTTCGCCGTTATCGCGTTGAACGCTTGGCGAATATTAAAAGTAAAGTGGACGATATTTTTAAAAAAGAATTTTCCGTTACACTCAGCTATGAAGAGGAACTTGCCAATTTTTTAAATTCGGGAGAGACTGCCAAAGCGCTTGCGAAATATTTATTGCGTTTTGACGCAGTATTTAGCGAATTGAAACGCGAAAGAAATGCGTTAGATTGCAACGATTTAGAGCATTTCACCTTAAAGCTTTTAGCGCAAGAAGAAATTTTGCAGTCGGTGCAAAATAAATATCGTTACGTATTTGTCGACGAATATCAAGACGTCAATCCCGTGCAGGAAAAAATTCTTTCTCTTGTAGGAAAAGATAACGTGTTTTTAGTAGGGGACGTTAAACAGTCAATCTACGGATTCCGTGGCAGCCGTTCGGAATATTTCTTGCAAAAACAAGAAAGTTTCGATACGTTCGAGGACGCCTTTTCTCTGTATTTATCACGCAATTTCAGAAGCTCGGATAAAGTGCTTGACGCGGTAAACGCGCAGTTCTCGCTTGCTATGACAAACGCGACTTCTGGCTTGGATTATGCCACAACATCTAAGATGGAGAAGGGGGGCAGGTACGAGGAGAATAGCGGGGACGTGCAAATTCACTTTGTTGTCGAGAAAGAAGAAATAGACGAAAATACCGAGCGCGGCGTATATTCCGTAAGGAAAAATTACAATCAAAAGAAAGGCAAGGCAACGGATATTGCCAAAAAGATTGAAGAGATTATTCAAAATGCATGCAAACATGAATGGTTTGATGCGGACAGCAATAGCTGGCGAAAAATAAACTATTCGGATATTGCCATTTTGTCGCGTAAAAAAAGCGGCGGGATAGGGAAAGTAATTTCCTATTTAACCACGCAAAGTATTCCCGTAACGACGAATGCTTCTATCAATATTTGCGAGTATCCCGAGATAAAAACGCTTATCGATATTTTGTCTTTGATTGATAATGCTGAACAAGACGTGCCTCTTTGCAGTGCTTTGCTGTCTTCTATGGCGAATTTGACGGCGGACGATTTAACAAAGATACGTTTGGCGTACCCGCAAGAGCATTTTTTCAGAAACGCTTGTAAAAAATATGCAGAAGAGGCGGGGGGTGTACTTGGATACAAATTGCAAAAGTTTTACAGCTATTTCAACCAGCTGCGTTTACATGCAACGATTATGGGCGCGGGGAGTTTGTTAGCGAAAATTATTTCGGATACCCGCATGGAAACGAGTTGGATATCGCGTGAAAACGGTGTGGGCTGTACCAAACGTGTGCATAGATTTATTGAAGAAACGCAGGCGGGCGAAACACTTTCCGTGCATGCCTTTTTAAGCCGTCTAAAAGCGCTTGATTACGATATTCAATTTAACGAAAACGGCGGTGAAGATGCGGTAAAAGTAATGACTATGCACGCGTCAAAAGGGCTTGAATTCCCTGTCGTTATTCTATACGACTTAAACGAAAGTTTTCACGGGGCAGACAGAGATCCTGTGCTTGTAGAAGAAACGTATGGCTTAGCACCTAAAGCGTATGATACGGAAAAGCTGGAGGTTGCATCAACGCTGCTTCGCCGTTTATACGACAAAAAAGAGCAGGAAAACTGCGTCCGTGACGAGTTGAATTTGTATTACGTGGCATTAACGAGAGCAAAATACGGCTTGCATATGATTTTTACCGAACAGCCTGCTTCGCCTGACGTGCGTTATGCGCGTTCGTTTGCTGATTTTACCGATTTTGACGTATGGAGCGAATACGTTTCTTTGCAAACACAAGCGGAATTGATACCATTGGAGCGTTTGACGCTTGGCAATACGCCTGATGAAACCTTGGTTGATAAAATTGAAGCTGCGTTTTTGTGGAAATACAAATATAAAGGGTTTGAAAACTTGCCTGTAAAAAGTTCGGCAACGGCGTTAATGCAGGCGGATTACGAGCAAATTGAAGCTGTTTCGCGCTATCATTCTACGGACAGCGCACGGGAAGAATTATTGGCGAAAAAACAATTCAATCGATACATGCCCCCTATGGACAATACGGCGGACGCGCAGGAAGAAAGGGCGCGTACAGAGCGCGGTTTGGCGTATCACGCATTTTTAGAATATTTTGATTTTTCGTTGTTGTATGACGAAAACGCAAATATTGTAGAATCGGAAATTTTAAAAGAAAGGATAAGCGAACAGTTATCCAACGCCAAAGAAAGTAAGTCGTTTGCGGAAACATATTTTGAATATTTAGAAGAAGAAAAATTGTTTGTCATTTTATCTAATCCCGTCTTCACTCGATTTAAAGATTGTGCGCTGTATAAAGAAAAACAATTTTTAGCGGGGCTGACAATAGAAGAAACCTTAGCTCTCCGCGCGGAAAAAGGGAAAGAAAAGTCTTTTGGGTCGGAAGTGCAGACGGAGACTGGTGAAGACGACCAAATTATCTTTCAAGGCGCGCTTGATTTGCTTGCCGTTGGAGATGAAAAGGCGCATATTATTGATTATAAATATTCGTTAAAAGACGCTCAATATTTGCGTGAGCATTATACGTTACAGCTTGCGTTGTATAAAAATGTCGTTTCTAAAATTTTAAAAATCCCCAAACACAATATCACGTGTACTATCGTAAATATTGCGCTTGGTTTCCAAGTGGAAATGGATTAAAGACGGTTTTTGCAAATTTTGCTAAAAAATCACAAAAAAACTAAAAAAACAAGCAATAAAAAAATCCTTCTTGGGAAATTATCTTCCAAGGAGGATTTTTATGCGCGTTATTGATTTTATACTAAATAATTTACTTATTGTACGGTCGCTTGTCGGTTCGCTGATATGCTTTTGTATCGCTTTTGCGCTACGAAAAAAAAGTTGTTTTTTATCTTTGTCCGTTTTGCTCAATTCTCTAATTTCGTTGGAGGTTTTATCGGGAGAAAAGTCGGTAAACGAATTCGTTATGTTTGGTTTATTGTTGCAGTTGGCATGGGGCGCGTTTTTGTATTTTGTATTAACGGCGGCGTTAGATTTGCGCGAGTGGGTTGCGAAAAGGAAGAAATATCGTTTAGAAGAGGGGAAAGCGTTGCTTTTTAGCTTGCCAGATAAAGAGAATGCGTTTTTGCAAGAACGTTTGCAGACTTCTCTTTCTCAAACACCACCAACAAATGAATACGATTTATCGACCCAGTTGCAGTTAGAATACGTCCGCAAGAATATCATAAAACTAAAAGGAGCAAAGCTTTCGCCAGCAGACCGTTTGGCTGTTGAAAATTATTCACGTATTGTTACCGCATATATGTCGGCGGAAAGATTATCGACGGAAGAATTGCTTGGGTTAAACGATACCTTTTCCGCGTTATTGAAGATGTCGGCAAAATACGCCGTTTAAATTTGAAAAGGCGGTAGCGAGAGGGTGAGTTCAATCAGCTTGCCCTTTTTAATGGCGTTTTTTAAAATGGAGCGGTTGACTAGCAAAGAACTTTGCGGTAAATCGCAAAACGAAGAAAGGACGGGGGCAGGTATGCGTTGACCAATAGGATACGGCTCGTCCGTACGCAGTAAAACCGCGTCGCCGATTGCTAAAATGCTCGTTGCGGGAAAGGCCGTATTTTCGGTGAAGATTGCGGTGGCGGTAAGGTTAAAAAGTTCTAAATTGCAAGCCGAACCAAGATACGCGCCGTTTGCAGCATAAACGGGGCAATCCTTTTTAAACAGCAAAGCGTTTTTAGGTAAAGTTGAACGCATTTGTTTTAAAAAAAGCCCGCTGTTGTCTATGCGTTCAATTGCGGAAACGGATATTGCAATAGGTGGCTGCGCGCTTGTTTGAAGGGAAAAAAGTAAATATTTTACCGCTTTAGATTTAGGGGATAAAAAGACTCCTTGGATAACCCCGCGCTGTTTTTCTCCGACGAAAACAGGGGTTCCGATAAATTCGGTTAATAGCATAAAAACTCCTAATATACTTATTTATTTCATCATAACGAAATAGGGAAAGCGAAAAAGGAAGTATTATTGCTTTTTTTGCGGAATTTTGAAAAAAATAAAGAAAAGTTATTTAAAATGCTTGCCAAAAGCGTAAAAGTTTGATAAAATAGCGCCGTAAATAGAATGAAGTTCTTTAACATTGGGGCGTCGCCAAGCGGTAAGGCAACGGACTCTGACTCCGTCATTCGGGTGTTCGAATCACTTCGCCCCAGCCAAATAAAAACCGCAATTCTGATACAAAGGGATTGCGGTTTTTGTTATTTTGTGTTATAATGCCGTCAAAGAGGGGGATCGGGTTGAAAATAGCTGAAATTGAAGAAATTCTGATAAAGGGTGATTGTTCAGAAGAAATGATCGAACTGTTTAAGGCGGCTCTGCGGCGTGTGCCAAAAGCCAGCCGTTGCCAGCATTGCTATACGACCGCCGTTGCTATGAAACCGAAATTTCACAAACAAGCCATCGCCTTAATGGAATACGGCTTGGAACAGTATGGTGATAGTTGGGTTGATCGTATGCGCTCATATCATAATATTGCCATTGTTTTTGAACAGAACAGTAATTACCACGAAGCGCTTTCTTCTTATCGTAATGCGTTGCTCGCTATTG
>JAZRDM010000055.1:0-3773 GCA_045660265.1 Candidatus Scatosoma sp.
CTATGTTTTGGCGAATGATAAAAATCGCTGAAAGCCTTTTGTTTTCTGACAAAACACGTAATAAAAAAATAGCGGATAGTGGGAAGACTATCCGCTATTTTTGGTCGAGGCGACGGGATTTGAACCCACGACCTTCGCGTCCCGAACGCGACGCGCTACCAGCTGCGCTACGCCTCGATTTTTCAGTTTTTTATCTGTTTTCGTAAGTGGTCAAACATGTGGTCAACCCACTTATTTCGAACGTTTTGTAGAAAAGTGTACCGCCCGAATTGTCAGGTTTTTCAAGGGGTTCAGCGATTTTGAAAAATCACTGCTTTAAGACCGGTGGCGGTGTCCCGAACGATATGTGTTACCAGTTATGCTGCTTCACAATTTTTGACATAGGCACTCTTATACGAAACGGAAACGAGAATATTATAGCAAATCCTCGCGCGATTGTCAAACCTTTTACTTGTCTATCACAAAAGTTTTAAAAGAATAATTTTTTTGTATATTTGAAAGAAAATTGCATTTCAACACGTACCTGCCCTTGTCATTTATTGATTTACGGCACAATTAAGGATTTATTTGTGCGCATTGGTGTTCCATAAATCCATAAGTATTTTAGAGGTGATATGCGCATTGAACGCTGAAGCAGTATGCGTTGACGGTTGTAAACGGTCGCACCGCCACCAAATAAAAATTGGGCGAGTGGTGTGACTTTAAAAATGGTATGGAACTTACCTTCAACTATATTCACCGCCCACAACACTTCTTCCGGCGCGGTGCGTGATACTACGTTCGGTACGACCAGCAAGGGCAGATCTTCTAAAAAAGAAGCTTGCGGCAGTGCAATCGGTGACAGGTTGGCAATCACAAGGATTACGCTTGCGGAGTCTGCTTTCACTATCAAAAGAGAAAGGAAGACTAATCGATTTTTGATAAATTTCGCGTCAACTCAATAATAAAAAATCTTATTCAGGCTTGCCTTGTCGGGGGGGGGTAGCTTTGAGACAAAGATGAAAAAATGAGCAAAAAATTAGAAAAATGTCTTGCAAATTCCAAAGATATATTATATAATTATTATAAAATAAACCAACCTTTTGTGGTGGAAGATGTAAGCAAAGATTTTTGACGATTTATCCACCTTCCCCGCCATTACTTCCGCCGTATTTTATGTAACTTTTTCGGCAGTGTGATGGAGAGAGGGGAAATGACGCAGTGCGAAAATTGGGTTGGTAAGTGATGAAAGATATTTGCTATCGCAACGCGATGGCGTACTTAAATAGGAATAAAGCATAAGAGGTCGGCGATATGCAGCAGGAAATAAAAAATAAAGCGTTACAAATTTTTGCGGACGTTGCTTCGGCAATCATCGCGGGGCTTATCGTAGCGGTTGCATACCATTTTTTTCAAAACAGTAACGGATTTGCGCCTGGCGGGGTTGGGGGTTTGGCAACGATTACTTACCACCTTTTACAAGGGCTTGGCTACAAATTGCCTTGGGCGGTGTTGATGCTTGCGTTTAATATCCCTATTTTTGTGCTTGTTAGCATTTTCGTCAATAAAAAACTGGGGCTTTATCTTGTGTTGTATATGTCGGTGCAATCTTTGGCGGTAGAGCTTTTTGAGATTTTGGGCTGGAAACCCTATTGTTTAGAAAACAACGGCGCGGATTTTGAAATTATGTTTGCGTGTATTGCAACGGGTGTTATTTCGGGTTGTGGATTTTCGCTTATGTTGCGCAGGTTTGGCGCAAGCGGCGGCACGTATGCGATTTCCGCATTGATTAAAAAAGCAAAACCTGCAACAAACGTAGCGGTTGTTTCCTTTGTGATGGATTGCAGTGTGGTGGCGATTGCCTTTTTTGTATACGGAATGAAGATTACGCCTGTGATGTGTACGTTAATTAACTTGTTTATCGCCAATGTCGTAGTGGATAGAGTTTTGACGGGCTTGAAGGTTGGATATAAGTTTGAAATCGTTACCGACCGACCCGAAGAAATTTCGAAAGAATTGATGGAGAACTTGGGGCGCGGCGTTACTGAAATTCGCGTAATGGGTATGCATTCCCACACCGAAAAATTTATGTTGGTTTGTATCGTCCGCAAAAAACAGTTGGGCGAAGTGATGAAAATTATCAAGCGTTATCCTGGTACGTTTGCCGACTTTTCAAAAGTCAACGAAGTGTTTGGCCGTTTTAAAAAGTAAACGAGATCGGTTGTTGTCTTTGTGTAAAGGATGGGGGCAGGTACGCGTTGAAATAAAAATGCGCGGGGCAGGTACGCGTTGAAATTATTGAAAAATTATAAATATGCACGTTGGGGTAGGTATGCAAGTGGGCGTGTGCAAAGATAAACCAACGATTTATAAGGATGGGAAAAGCCCTCGTCCAAGGGAAAAAGAACTTGGACGGGGGCTTTTATATTGCGGAAATATTGTAAAAATTCCTTGGTGAAATTGGGCGAAAAAGATATAATTGCGTATAATGGAAGAATAGGGGCGTGCTTTTGAGAACGCCGAGGAAATTACAAACAAACCAGTAGGTGGAGCGACAATGCTTTGAAGGAAGTGGTGGAAGTTGCGCAAAAAATGAAAGCCGCGGCAATAAAGCCACGGCTAAAAAATTGGTTTTATGTAAAATTACAATAAGCTTGCTGCGTCCTTATCGCAAATAATGGTAACGAAGGGGTGAAGTTGAAGCACGGAAGCGGGAAGTTCAGGGGTGATTTCGCCCTTTACCATACCGCGTACGGCTTCCGCCTTATTCTTACCCGAAACAACCATAAGAATAGATTTTGCTTGCATAATATTTTTGATGCCCATAGAAAGCGCTTGACGGGGAACTTCGTCGATAGAGTTGAATAAGCGCGAATTATCTTTGATGGTATTTTCCGTAAGGTCAACAAGGTGGGTTACGGAGTCGAAGGGGGTGTTCGGTTCGTTGAAACCGATATGTCCGTTCGAACCAAGACCTAAAACTTGCACGTCTTGCTTCATCGTTTCAAGGAGCGCGTTGTATCTGTCGCATTCTGCTTGCGCGTCGGGTGCGCTGCCGCAAGGCAAGTTGGTGTTCTTTTGGTCGATGTCGATATGGTCGAAAAGGTTTGTGCGCATAAAATAAGCATAGCTTTGGTCGTGGTCTGCCGTCAAACCAACGTATTCGTCAAGGTTGACAGTGGAAACGTTTTTATAGCTTGCGCCGCCGTTTTGGCAGTCCTGCGCCATATACTTATACATACCAATAGGGCTGGAACCCGTTGCCAAGCCCAGCACGGCGCTGGGGTTATTTTTTACGAGTTCAATCATCATTTCGGCTGCTTTTTTGCTCATTTCATCATAATTTTCTACAACGATAACTTTCATTTTTTTTACACCTCGGTAAAAATATATTTTTTAACGATAAACATTATACTATTTTTGTGTAGAAAGGTCAAGTATTTGGCAAGATTTTCTTTGAGGAAAATTTGAGGGAGGGGAAAATGCATAAAATTTCTATAAAAATTTCTTGTTTTTAAGGCAAAATGCTTTGACAATGGCTAAAAAATGTGATATAGTATTATAGCTTTTGAATATGAGCTATGCAGAAGTACCCAAGAGGCTCAAGGGGCTCCCCTGCTAAGGGAGTAGTATGGGAAACCGTAGCCCGAGTTCGAATCTCGTCTTCTGCCCCAAAAAAAGGACGTCCTTGTGGCGTCCTTTTTTTGGCGTTACAGACTCGTGAGAACTCGTGGATTATCACGACTGACGCTCGCGGGTACGATAGATATTCGTGACTGTTATTTTCGACAAAA
>JAZRDM010000056.1:0-12034 GCA_045660265.1 Candidatus Scatosoma sp.
GATAAGTTACTGTTCGTTGCCGAACTGTGTTCCTTCGAAGCAACCGACTTTCGTCAAAATGTGGAGATACAAGTTAAAGCAGGAAAGCGAGCATTTTTGCAGGGAGTTTACTTTGCGTAAACGAGCAAAAAAAGCGCAAGCATGACGAACTTTAACGCCGTGTATACACATTTAGCCTATTCGTAAGCGAATTGACCTACGTTAAAATGTGGAGATACAAGCAAGACAAGGCGCAGGAGTATTCCCGACGGGAGTGTACATAGACGTACACGAGCGAGGGAACACGCACTGCAACGAAGTATTGCGCCGTATATGCACATTTCGCTTGTTTAAAGCTCCCAAGCAAAAAAAGAAAGGCTGGCTTTGCAGCCAGCCTTTACTCATTTTGCCTAATTAGTTTTCTTTGATTGCTTCTACGGGGCAGCCGTCTTTGCAAGCGCCGCAATCTAAGCAAAGGTCAGGATTGATTTCGTAAATACCTTTTGCTTCGTTGAGAGCAATTGCTTCTACGGGACAAGTGCTTTCGCAAGCGCCGCAAGCTACGCATTCATTCGTGATAACGTGTGCCATTGTGTTCCCTCCAAAATTTGATTTATAAATTGATTATATCACACTTTTTAAAATTAGTAAAGGTTTACAAAAACTTTTTTTGCAAAATTTTTAATTTTTTCGCAATTTTTTCACCGTTTCTATCAATATTGCCGACGCTTCGTCTATTTCTTGCAACGTATTGTTTTTCCCGAAACTTAAACGCACGGAATTTTTTGCCTGTTCTTCCGTCAATCCCATGGCAAGCAATACATGGCTAGGCTTCACAGACGCCGACGCGCAAGCCGATCCCGCCGCAAAGGCAACGCCTTGTAAATCCATTGCATACAACAATGCTGTGTTTTCAATTCCGTCTATGCGCAGATTAAGCACGGACGGAGTTGCATTTTCTTCACCGTTAACCTTCCAGCCGTCAAGTGCTTGTAAATTTTGCAAAAAGCGAGTTTTGAGCTGGATAATCTTGGGGTTGTTTTCCCCCATATTTTTGATTGCCTTTTCGTATGCCGCCGAAAGACCGACCACCCCTGCTACGTTGAGTGTGCCGCCGCGCATACCGCGTTCCTGTTCGCCGCCGGCTACGAGTTTTTCTATTTTTACACCGCTTTTTATATATAATACACCCACGCCTTTGGGGCCGTAAAATTTATGGGCGGAAATTGACACTAAATCCGCACCCCATTCTTTTACGTCGATAGGCATATACGGCGCTGCTTGCACGGCATCAATAAAACTAAGCGAGCCGTTTTGTTTGGCTAGTTTGACAATTTCACAAAACGGCTGCAGGACACCTGTTTCGTTATTAACCGCCATCACCCCGATTAACGCGGTGTCGGGACGGATACGGGCTTTTATTTCATTCACCTCAACCCTGCCCCCCTCGTTTACGGGAATATACTCTACGTCAAAGCCTTGTTTTTGCAAACGTTCGCCTGCGGATAAAACAGCGTGATGCTCGATAGCGGAGAGAAGCACGTGCTTTTTCCCCTCCTTCGCTTTCGCGAACGCGCCGCCGAGCACCGCCCAGTTATCGCTTTCTGTTCCGCCTGACGTGAAATAGATTTCACTGGGCTTGGCGTTTAACAGCTCGGACAGCTTATCCCTTGCGCTATCCACTGCGGACATGGCCGTTCTGCCAAATGAATGGGGAGAATCGGCATTTCCAAACGATTGCAATAAATAGGGTTTCATTTTTTCGAATACTTCTATATCCAGCGGTGTAGTTGCCGCATGGTCGAGATAGATGGGAGAATGGATTTTTTCCATAATTTTTTCCTTTTTTTATAACTGCGCCTTTTTCTTCTATTCTATTATAGCGGTTTTTATAAACTTTGTCAATGAGGCGGCGTAGACTCTTGGCTGTAAAAAAATAAAAAAAATTTTAAAAACCCCTTGAAATCCGCGAAAAAATGTATTATAATGTGAACAACTATCGATTTTAGGTTTACTTTTAAACAAAAAAACGAGAGAATATAACATTTTACATTGAAGGGGGACTTCTATTATGAGCATTAAAGGCGAAAACATCCGTAACATTGCAGTTATCGGCCATAGCGGCGAAGGGAAAACGACTCTTTGTGAAGCTATGCTTTTTAACGGCGGTTCGATTGACCGTATGGGGAAAGTTACCGACGGTACTACTGTTTCCGACTTTGACGAACTTGAAAAAGCAAAACAAATGTCTATGTACACGTCTTGTGCATATTTAATGTGGAAAGACGTTAAAATTAACGTACTCGATTTACCCGGCTTCTATGATTTCGAAGGCGAACGCAACGAAGGGTTGAGAGCTGCCGGCGGCGCACTTCTTGTTATCGGCGCTAACGGGGAAATTCCTATCGGCGCGGAAAACGTTGTTAATTCTTGCTTGAAGCTTGGAAAACCGCTTATTATCTTTATCAACGGTATGGATAAAGAAAACGCGGACTACTTCGGGACGATTGAATCGTTAAAAGCAAAATATCCCGGCAAGCTTGCTCCCATTCAAATTCCTATTATGGAAAACGGTAAGATGCAAGGCTGTATTAACGCATTGCAAGAAAGAGCGTATTTGTTTAAAGAAAATGGACCGCAGGAAATTGCTATTCCTGAAGATATGAAAGAACAAGTACGTACCATGCAATATAACTTGATGGAAACGGCTGCTGAAAACGACGAAGCGTTGTTAGACGAATACTTTGAAACCGGGTTCCTTTCTCGTGAAGATACCATCCGCGGTATTCGTATGGGTATCGCTTCCGTGAACACCATTCCCGTCATGGCTGGTTCGGCGCTGCAAAATAGAGGTGTTATCAACCTGTTAAACGAAATCGTTACGTACATGCCCCAAGCAAAAGAACGTATCCATACCCTTGCCGACGATTTGGCAGGCGATAAGGTTATCAATATTTTACCCGAAGACGACGCTCCTTTGGCGGCACAAGTTTATAAGACGGTTATCGATCCCTATTCGGGCAAACTCAGCTATTTGAAGATTTTCCGCGGTACGCTTAAGAGCGGCTCGACAGTTTGGAATCCTAACACGGAAACGGAAGAACGTATCGGGCAAGTTTATATCCTGAAAGGCAAAAAGATGGAAGCCGTCAACGAGCTTGCTGCCGGCGACCTTGGCGCTGTTAATAAATTGAATAACACGGGTACGGGCGATACCCTTTGCGACCCGAATGCGAAAGTTCGCTTTACCCCTATCCATTTCCCGAAACCCACTTTGTTTATGGCTGTTTCCTCTGAAAAGAAAGGGGAAGAAGATAAAGTATTTGCAGGCCTTGCAAAGCTTGGTGAAGAAGACCACACCTTCTCTATCGAAAAGAATTCTGATACAGGCGAATTGCTCATTGGCGGGCAAGGCGATACGCAGCTTGAAATGCTTGCGAAAAAGGTTAAATCGCGTTACGGCGTAGACGTTAAACTCACCGAACCCAAAATTGCGTACCGTGAAACCATCCGCGGTAAAGCGGAAGCGGAAGGCAAGCACAAGAAACAATCGGGCGGGCACGGTCAATACGGGCATTGTAAGATTCGTTTCGAGCCTTGCGAAGAAGAATTTATCTTTGCGGAAGAAGTGGTTGGCGGCGCAGTTCCTAAGAACTACTTCCCTGCTGTTGAAAAAGGCTTGAAGGAAAGTATGGAATGCGGGCCTTTGGCTGGCTACCCTGTAACCGGGTTGAAGGCAACTCTTTACGACGGAAGCTATCATGACGTTGACTCGAATGAACTTTCGTTTAAGATGGCTGCGGCGTTGGCGTACAAGGAAGGCTTGAAGAACGCGAAGCCCGTTTTACTTGAACCCGTTCACCGCTTGAAGATTGCCATCCCTGCAGATTATCTTGGGGACGTTATGGGCGACATCAATAAGCGCCGCGGACGTATCATGGGTACGGACACAGAAGGCGAAACGTCTATCGTTACGGCAGAAGTTCCCCTTGCGGAAATTAAGACGTATACTATGGAACTTCGTTCGCTTACGCGCGGCAGCGGTAAATTTGTTTCTGAATTCTTAGGATACGAAGACGTACCGCCTATGTTGGTAGATAAAATTGTAGCGGCAGCGAAAAAGGACTAAGCCTAGTTATAAAATTTTAACCACTTGCTTGAACACACGTTGAAGCAAAGGTAAAAGTAAAGAGAATCTTTCGAATCCCCCTTCGGAAGATTCTCATTTTGTAAAACTTATCAAGGAGAACTATGCAACAAAACGGATACGAAAAATGGTATAAAAAAACCGCCTCTTTTTTAGAGCAGCACGGGCGGCTAAAAAGGCTTGTTTTGGCGTTAGACGCAGCCCTGCCCCTTGTCTTTTATCTCGCATATGCGGGATTGGCGGTGTTTTCGGTATGTAATTTACGGCTAGATTTTTGGCTGTATTTTCTCTCTGCCGGGTTGCCCTTTTTTGCTTTTGTTTTGGTAAGTATTTTACGTAAGGTTATCAATCGCCCCCGCCCGTACGAAGAAACGGGCGCAAACATTCAGCCGCTGCATACCAGGGAAAATAAGAAAGGAGAGTCTTTCCCCAGCAGGCATGCGGCAAGCGCGTTTGTGATTGCTAGCGTGTTGACAAGGCTTTGCTTGCCGATAGGAATCGCTCTGTTTGTTTTCGCGATTGGTATTTCTTTTACCCGATTTGCCGTTGGGCATCATTACCCGTCCGATTTGATTGTCGGCGCTTTGATTGGCTTAGCGTTTGGTTTGCCTTTGTGGTTTATTTAATTGTATTAAAATAAAAACAGCGGAAGAAAAGCTTCCGCTGTTTGTTTTTATTTTTTGATGTATCCGCCTTCTAACAACACGTCTGAAAGCTTTGCAAGGCGTTGGGGGGATAACGTTTCCCCTCTTGCCTTTTCGTCAATTTCCGCGTCAAATAAAACTTTTTTTGCTTGCTCACGAGATAATGAGAAATAATTAACCAAGTTGTTTTCGAGGGTTTTTCTTCTATTCAAGAATGCACATTTTACCGTTTGGCGATAGACCTTTTCGTCTTTCACCTCAACCCTGCCCCTATCGAAATCAATTTTGACCACTGCTGAATCAACGTTGGGACGGGGATAGAAAAGGGTACGCGGGACGCGTTTGACTATCTTCGCTTCGCCTTTGAGTGCGATTGCTGCCGTGATAGAGCCGTACTCCGCTGTGTTTTCTTTGGCGCAAAAACGTTCGGCTACTTCTTCTTGTACCATAATCGATAAGCCTTGTACCTTGTCGCTTTCTTCCAAAAATTTAGTAACGAGCGGGGTTGTGATATAGTAAGGCAAGTTTGCCACAACGACATATTCGTCGATTTCTTTTTCAAATTCTTTTAAGTTGACTTTTGTAAAATCGCGGAAGATCACCTCGACGTTTTCAAGCCCTGCAAGCGTTTCCGCCAACACAGGTTGGAGCTGGGTATCCACGTCAAAGGCGTACACCTTTTTAGCGTTTTCTGCGATTGCTCGAGTGAGGGTACCCGCACCGCAACCTATTTCCACCACCGTTGTGTCTTTGGTGATACCAGACGCCGCGACAATCGACTGCAATAAATTCGTGTCCGAAATGAAATTTTGGCCGAATTGTTTTTTAAATTTAAAGCCGTGCTTTTCCAGCACGTTGCGCAATTCGCTCATGTTTTGTTCCTTTTATTCGTCGTTTTTTGTCTCGAAATCCTCTTCCGAGAGTTCTTCGCCCGTGGTTCTATCGATAAATCTTTCTATTCTGCCCATCTTCATGATTTGCAAAAATGCGTCGAGCGGTTGATAGAATACGTACAGCCAATCCATTTCTAATTTATCAAAACAGAAGGTACGTAACGCGAGCGCTAAATTTTTACACATTGGTAAAATGTAGAAAAGTTCTTCTTGCGGGGGGACTTCTTCGCCGTCTATGTAAATTTCCGACGGTTTAGACATTACGGCAAGACCTAAATTGATGCGGCCAAATTCATTACTGGACGCAAGGAATAAATCTAGATTTTCCCAATCGTAAAATTTACCTTCGTCCATGCCGTCGCCGAATACCTGCTCACTTCCTTCGCGCAATTTTAAGCGAATTCCTGCCTTAGATAACACAAAATCAGCGCCGTCTTCTTCCAAGCCTTCGACCTCTAACGTTTCCCCGTCTTCTAACGTGTAGTTTTTAAAAAGATAGGAAAGACGCTCTAGCTCGTCAACGGCTTCGTAATAGTCTGTCTTTTTCTTTAAAACGATAAACACGAACACGCCGCTTGCCGTTGCTAAGAAGCAAAGAAGCGCAAGCCACCACAGTTGTTCGAAATTGATCGCCATACACACGCAGGCTGCACCTACCGTTACAAGCGACCACACGATAAGCAGAGTAATTCCTAACCCATTAAATTGTTTTCTGCGCGCAGTCATTTGCTCGTTTTTGATACGAGCATATTCGCGCCAAGTGGAAAATATACTCTTCTTTTGCATAGTTCTCCCCTTTTTGTTTAAGATTCGCTGATGTATTTACGAATGTAAAGCGGAATGGACACACTTGCCGCTAAACGCTTACATGCTTCCACTTCGTCTTCTCCGATACAATCGACAATAGAGAAGCGTACTGCAATTCCCGCTTTTTTACAATGCTTTGCAAACTCGATCATAGCGCCGAAGCCGTTTTCACCGTACTGCGAACGACAGATTTTTTTGTATTTTTCTGCGTTGGACGCATTTAAAGAAACGTTGACAAAGTCGATTTTTCCGCGCATTTCTTCCGTAATATCGCGCTTGTTGATAAGCTCGCCTTGGCCGTTGGTATTGAGGCGGGTCTTTAAGCCTTTTTCGTGGAAATAATCGCAAAGCGCAAGCATTTCTTGCATACGGTAAGTCGGTTCGCCAAAGCCGCAAAATACCACTTCTTTATATCTCGTCAAGTCGCCGTAGCCTTTTGCTACCGCGATAACCTTTTCCGCCGTAGGATCGCCGTTTTTCAGCCAAAGATAGTGGCCAAAATAACTCGAACGTTCGTTGCGGACGCAAAAATCACAACCATTAGAACATTTATTTGTAAGATTTACGTACAAATTTCCATCCAACGCGTAAAGGTAAGTGTCCTTTCTGTTTTCTTCCTTCTTAGGCTGCTCGTTATTGTTTTTACGGGCGTTCTTTTGTTGGTTTTGTTGGATTTGTTCGTTTTTATCTTTGCCGTTTTGGTTTTTGGGCGGATTTTGCTTTTGAGGTTGGTTGTTTTTGTTACCATTGGCATTTTGCGGTTGTTGCTTTTTGCCTTGGTTTTGATTGTTGTTTTGGTTTTGGGGTTTGGCTTGATTTTCCGTTTGTTGAACGGCTTGTTGATTGCCGCCATTTCCGCCTTTACCGCCACGGTGGCGTTTTCTCTTACGGCGTCCGCCGTTTTCGCCAGCTTGCGCCATAGGTTGATTGTTTACTTTCTTTTCTTCCATTATATTTTCAGCTTAAAAAATAAATTCTTTGCGTTTGTAAGGATTTGTTGTTTAAGCTCCTCCACGTTTTGTTTGCGCAATTCCGCCATAAAGTCTACGACGTATTTTACGTTTTTGGGTTGGTTGGGAAACTCGCCTCGAAAAGGTACGGGCGTAAGATACGGGCTGTCCGTTTCGGACAAAAGCAGGGGGGCAGGTATTTGTTGAACGCAATCTTGCGCCTTTTTGGCGTTTTTAAACGTTACCGGTCCGCCAAAGGAAAAGGATAAGCCAAGCCCTGCAAATTCTTTTAACATTTCAGGTGAATACGAATAACAATGCATCAAGCCGCCTTTTTTTAATAAGTGCTTGTTTGCCTTTAATATCTCGTACGTTTCTTGCGCTGCGTCGCGCGAATGTATGACGACGGGCAACCCCAGCTCGTCTGCCAGCTGTAATTGTTTTAAAAACATTTCGCGTTGAAACTCCGCGGGGGGATTATCGTCAAAATGATAATCCAAACCAATTTCACCCACCGCGACGCACTTTTCATCTTGGCAAAGAATACGCAACAACTCTAAATCGCCGTCTTGGTATTTTTTTAATTCGCTGGGATGAAAGCCTGCCGTGAAATAGAATTCGTCGTAAAGGGTTGCAAGTTCCGCTGATACGTAGGAAGAATCCATGTCAAAGCCAGAGCAAATGATACAGCCTACGCCATGTTCCTTGGCGATTTGACGGGCGTCGTCTACGTTGATTTCTCCGCCCGACAAATGACAATGCACGTCGATATACATATTAGCCTAACGTCGTACCGCTTTGTACGTCCTTTTCGGGCGTTACAAGCGAGAAGTTGCCGTTTTCGTCTTCTGCACCCAAAATCATGCCTTGCGATTCGATACCGCAAATTTTTCTAGGAGCAAGGTTGGTAACGAATACCACCTTTTTACCTACCATTTCTTCAGGAGTGTAATGCTTTGCGATACCCGATACAATCGTGCGGATTTCGTCGCCGAATTTTACCGTTTCTTTTAAGAGCTTGGACGACTTGGGTACGGCTTCACAAGCGATAATTTCACCTACGCGGAGCTGTACTTTCATAAAATCGTCAAAGGTGATTTCGGGAGTTTTGTTTTCGTTTTCTACTTTTTCTTCCACTTTCTTTTCTTCCTTTTTAGGTTCTTCGGGGTTTGCAGCAAGGTATGCCTTTCTTTGTTCTTCGCGGATTGCTTCGATTTGCGGTTGCAATACCTTGAAATCGAGACGGGCAAACAAGGGAGAAATTGCCGTTACCGTTACGCTTTCGGGTAAACCGAAGGTTGCGCATTCTTCAAGCGTTCTTGCATTGCCGTTGAATGCGGAGAGCATTTTCGCACTCGTTTCAGGCATAAAGCTGTCGAGCAAGGACGCGCAAATTTGAATGGCTTCGGAAAGGTTGTAAAGCACGTCGTTTAAGCGGGCTTTTTTGCTTTCGTCTTTTGCAAGCGCCCAAGGCATTGTTTCGTCAATGTATTTATTCGCTCTGCGAAGAACGGTGAAAATTTCGCTGATGGCGTCTGCGATACGAAGTTCGTCCGCTTTCTTAATTACCTTTTCTACTGCGCCCGAAACGGTTGCTTTGAATTCTGCATCAGGATCTTCTTCGTTTGCAGGCAACGATTTTACAACACTGCCGCCAAAATATTTATCAATCATGGCAATTGTACGGCTGACAAGGTTGCCAAGTACGTTGGCAAGGTCTGTGTTGAAACGTTCGGTAACGAGTTCCCACGTGATTTGACCGTCGTTGTCAAAAGGCATTTCGTGTAATACGAAATAACGTACCGCGTCTACGCCGTATAATTTCGCTAAATCGTCAGCGTAAATTACGTTGCCTTTAGATTTACTCATTTTGCCGTCCCCTTGCAACAGCCAAGGATGGCCGAATACTTGCTTGGGTAAAGGTTCGCCGAGCGCCATTAAGAAAATGGGCCAATAAATCGTATGGAAACGTAAAATATCTTTACCGATTAAATGTAAATCTGCCGGCCAGTATTTTTTATAATTTTCGCCGTGATTACCGTCCGCGTCAAATCCGATACCCGTGATATAGTTGGTTAATGCGTCTAACCAAACGTAAACGACGTGTCTATCGTCAAAATCAACGGGAACACCCCATTTGAAAGAGGTTCTCGATACGCAAAGGTCTTGTAAGCCTTTCAAAAGGAAGTTATTCATCATTTCGTTTTTACGTGAAACGGGTTGAATGAATTCGGGATGCTTATTGATGTGTTCGATCAGTCTGTCTGCATATTTGCCCATTTTGAAGAAATATGCTTCTTCCTTAGAGGGCTTTACTTCTCTGCCGCAATCGGGGCATTTGCCTTCGACAAGCTGGCTTTCCGTCCAGAAGGATTCGCAAGGGGTGCAGTACATCCCTTCGTAATAGCCTTTATAGATGTCTCCTTGGTCGTAGAATTTTTTGAAAATTTTAGCAACCTGCTTTTCGTGGTCCTTATCCGTCGTGCGAATAAATTTATCGTAGCTGGTGCCCACTTGATCCCAAATTCCTTTAATTTCCGCAGCGACGTCGTCTACAAATTTTTGAGGCGTAACGCCAGCTGCTTTGGCTTTTTCTTCTATTTTTTGGCCGTGTTCGTCCGTACCCGTTTGGAAAAATACGTCGTAACCCTGCTTTCTTTTAAAGCGCGCGATTGCGTCCGCTAAAATAGCTTCGTACGTGTTGCCGATATGAGGCTTTCCCGACGTGTAGGCGATTGCCGTCGTAATATAATAAGGCTTTTTTTGCATAATATTGCTCTCCTTAACGAAATGTTTTCGTCTAACTTTGTTATACAAAGTTATTATACACCATTTATAAAAAAATGTAAATCGTTTTCATCTCTTTTCCTGGTATTGTCCGCAAGGAAAGCGCATATATTATGCTATGAATTTCTTGTTTTTATGTATTTTTGGCGTATCTACGCTGCTTTTGCTCTTTTCTTCTCCGGATACTTTTTTAACCGCGCTGGTTGACGGCTCGACTGCCGCGGGCGCGGTGTGTATCTCGCTCGTGGCGACGTATGCCATTTGGATGGGGTTAATTCAAGTATGGGAAGACAGCGGCGTAAGTGAAAAAATCGCCAAACTTGTCAAACCGCTGATAAAAAAAGTGTTTAAAACCAGAGACGAAGAAACACTTGAAGCGATTTGTATGAACGTTGCCGTCAACATGTTGGGCATTGGCAGCGCCGCAACTCCTTATGGGATTAAAGCCGCAAAGCTTTTAGATAAAACATGTACGGCGGAATATGACTCGGCTATGCTGCTTGTGTTAAACGCTACGTCGTTGCAAATTTTACCGACGTCTATTGTCGCCATGCGTGCGTCTATGCAAAGTGTTGCGCCTGCCGATATTATTTTGCCCGCTTTTTTAACAACGTTGGTTTCTACCCTTGTCGGTGTTTTTTGCGTTTGCTTTTTTGTGCGCGATAAACGGAAAAATCCTCCCTTTTTAATAAAAACAAGGGGGCAGGGTTGAGATGAATAAGATTTTTGCTTTACTTATCCCTTGCATTTTTTTGTTTTCTTTTTTGTATGCATCTAAGAAAAAGGTGCGGGTTTTCGACTCGTTTACCGTCGGGGTGAAAAACGCCATCCCTTTGGTTTTATCCGTTTTCCCGTACGTTGCTGCGGTTACGATGCTAATAAAATTATACGAAGCAAGCGGGTTAAACATTGTTTTAATTAACTTGCTTTCCCCTGTTTTTTCTTTCTTGCGCATCCCCGAAGCGTTGGCTCCGTTGCTTTTATTAAAACCGCTTTCGGGGGGCGGTTCGATTGCCACTCTTTCCGAATTACTTGCTGATTACGGTATCGATTCGTACGTCGCGCGTTGCGCGTGCGTGGTGTACGGCGCTGCGGATACTACTTTTTATATTTCCGCGGTGTACTTTGCAGGAATTAAACGGCAAAAGCTTCCGCTTGCGATTGCGTTTTCTTTACTTGCTTATTTTGTTTCCGCGGTTGTCGGGTGCGCTCTTTGCCTGATGATTTAATTGTAAAAAAATGTTAGTTTTTTTCAAAATGTTAAAAATTAACATTTTTTGTAAATGCGTACACTTTTTAATAATTAAAAAAATTTTTGTTTTATTTCTTTACTTTTGACAATATTCGTGATAAAATGTATTTGTAAATCAGTTGTGAACTGATTACATCAAACAGCTCATCATTTTCCCCCTTATCATATAAGGTAGACGGCTTGGAACGCGAAGTTCCAAGCCGTTTATCTTTTGTGCGGCGGACACGCTTATCGGTTGTTTTGACGATAATTGTATTATACATAACTTAATAAAAATAAAAGAACGGACGTTTTCATCCGTTCTTTTTTATATTCATTTAAGAATTATTTGCAGTTGTTTTTAAGAATTTCAAGGTTTTCCATGATTTCCTTAGGCATCTTGTCGCCGAAGTTTTCTGCATAGTAACCAGTAATTTCTTCTGCTTCTGCTGCCCAACGTGCTTTATCAACAACAAGTAACTTATCAAGCGTTTCTGCGCTGATGTCTGCGCCTTCAATGTTGATATCCTTTGCATAGGGAAGGTAACCGATAGCCGTTTCTTGAGCCTCTACCTTGCCTTCGCAACGGTCTAAGA
>JAZRDM010000057.1:0-58886 GCA_045660265.1 Candidatus Scatosoma sp.
TAAGCAGCTTGCAGGTATGCGTGGTCTAATGGTTAACCCTCAAGGTAAAAAGATCGAAGTTCCCGTTAAATCGTGTTTCCGTAACGGCTTGTCCGTTCTCGAATACTTCATTTCCTCGCACGGTGGCCGTAAAGGTTTGACGGATACTGCATTGAAGACGGCTGACTCTGGTTACTTGACCCGTCGTCTTGTAGACGTATCCCATGAAATTATCGTTCGTGAAGACGATTGCTGCGCAGGCAGAAAGCCTCAAGGCATGAAGGTTAAAGCAATTTACGATATCGTTGGTAAGGAAATCGAAAGCTTGAAGTCGAGATTGATTGGTCGTTTCGCAGCAGAAGACGTTATTCATCCCGAAACCGGCGAAGTGCTTGTAAAAGTAAATCAATTTATTGACGAAGCAGAAGCAGGCATTATTTGCGATGCAGGTATCACGGAAGTAGCTATCCGCAGCATCTTTGGTTGTTCGTCGAGATACGGCGTTTGCGCTAAGTGCTATGGTAAAAATATGGCTACCACGCTTCCCGTACAAGTTGGCGAAGCAGTTGGTACGATTGCAGCACAATCTATCGGTGAACCTGGTACTCAGCTTACCATGCGTACGTTCCACACGGGCGGTATCGCAGCAACGGGCGACATCACGCAAGGTCTTCCTCGTGTTGAAGAACTTTTCGAAGTTCGTAAACCCAAAGGCTGCGCAACCATTTGCGAAGTGGACGGTATTATCGATATCGACAACTCCAGCGGTTTGAACCATATTATCGTCAAGGATGAAGTAACGGGCGAAGTGAAGAAAGACTATTCGTTGCCTTTCAACGCAGAACTCAAGGTTAAGAAGGGCGACAAGGTTGCTCCTGGCGACTTGCTCAACGCAGGTAGCGTATACCCTCAAGACATCTTGAGAGTACAAGGCCATAGAGCCGTTCAAGACTATATCCTCGAACAAGTACAATCCGTATATCGTTCGCAAGGCGTTGAAATTAACGATAAGCACATTGAAATTATCGTTCGTCAAATGCTTAAGAAGGTTAGAGTTGAAAAGGCAGGCGGTACAAACCTCCTTCCTGGTGAAATTATCGATATGGTAACCTTCCAAGAAGAATTGATGAAAGCAGTTCAAAACGGTTTGGAAAGACCGGAAGCAAAGCGTATGTTGCTTGGTATCACCAAAGCGGCTCTTGCAACCGACAGCTTCCTTTCCGCAGCTTCCTTCCAAGAAACGTCGAGAGTTCTCACCGAAGCGGCTATCCGCAACAAGAGAGACTATCTTGTCGGCTTGAAAGAAAACGTTATTATCGGTAAATTGATTCCCGCAGGTACGGGCACAAAGAGCTATAAGAACGTTTCCCCTCAATATATCGGTGGATACAGCGTGAAAGAAGCTCCCGTAAGCGAAGAAATCGCAGCAACGGAAACGGTTGATAACGCGTAAGCAAATTGTAAAAATAAAGCAGGATTCGAGAAATCGAGTCCTGTTTTTATTATAAAATAAAAAGGTATTGACATTTAAGCATTGCGGTGTTATAATAAGCGCAGTTGGAGCTTTGGGGTATATATGACAGACAAAAAACAAACGACAACAGAATTATTTTGGGAGATTATCCGCTTTTTATTGGTAGGCGGTGGCGCAACGATTGCCGATTATATCGTCTATTATCTTTTTCGTCAATGGATTTTGCCGCCTTCTTTGTTTGCGGGCGAAACATGGAACAGTATTTCGTTAATTATCGCCACGGCGCTTGGTTTTTGTGTAGGGCTAGTCATCAA
Source organism: Candidatus Scatosoma sp. (assembly GCA_045660265.1). Classification (GTDB taxonomy): domain Bacteria; phylum Bacillota; class Clostridia; order Christensenellales; family Borkfalkiaceae; genus Scatosoma. Next base: position 1,768 of record JAZRDM010000057.1, read on the forward strand.
TTGGATATTGTCCGTAAAATTCGTATATCGCGCAGTAAAAAATAAAGAAGAAGCCAGCAACAAAAAATCCTTTTTACTTTTTACAGTGATAGGGCTTTGCGGGTTATTGATTACAGAAATCGGCATGCACGTATTCGTAGCGGTTTTTCCCGAGATTTTATTGTTTGACATAACGGTATTTTTGGGCTTACCTTGGAAAGAATGGCTGGCAAAAGTAATTATGACGTGCATTGTTTTGGTGTGGAATTATATAGGACGAAAGCTCTTTATTTTTAAGTCGTAAAAATTTTTTCAACTTTTTTTCAAAAAAGTATTGAAATTTAAAAAAAAGTGTTGTATAATGATCATGTGAAAGGGATAGCGGAGAAAAACTCCGTTTTTGGAAAATGACTACAAGATGTGTTAAACTCCTTTTTTGATGTTGGGGGGACCGTAGCTGTTGGCTGCGGTTCTTTCCTTTTTTTGTATATCATGCGCCTTACCAAAAGTGGAAAAAGAATGCAAAAAAAAATTCTTCAAAGGCTTGACAAAATGGGGAGTAGGTGCTATAATATGAATGTGTGAGAAAAAGGGCGGCGCGCAAAGTATGGCGTGTACGCTTTTTTGGGGTGTTTTGACGATTTAGGAGAGGGCTATGGTTGGACGTATTCATTCATTCGAATCATTCGGTACGGTAGATGGACCGGGGATACGTTACGTAGTATTTATGCAAGGCTGTCCCTTAAGGTGTCAATACTGTCATAACCCTGATACTTGGACGTCGGGTGGAAAGGAATATACGCCTGAACAAGTAGTGGCAAACGCGCTTCGATACAGAAACTATTTTGGCGAAAACGGTGGCGTTACCGTTTCGGGCGGTGAACCGCTTTTACAAATCGAGTTTGTTATCGAGTTGTTTACGCAATTAAAAGCCAAGGGGTTACATACTTGCGTGGACACGTCGGGCTTTATGTTTAGAAAAGACGACGAAAAAAATGTAGCGTTACACGAAAAGCTTTGCCAAGTAACCGATTTGTTTTTATTAGATATCAAGCATATTGACGATAAGGCGCATCAAGAGTTGACTGCGCAAAGCAATACCAATACGTTAAATTTTGCAAAATATTTAAGCGATAAAGGCAAAAAAATGTGGATTCGCCACGTGCTTGTTCCAACAAAAACGGATGACGACGAGGTGCTGTATAAGTTACGCACATTTATTGATAGTTTAAAAACGGTGGAAAAAGTAGAAGTATTGCCTTATCACACAATGGGTGAAGTCAAATACGAAAAATTGGGGATATCTTATCCGTTAAAGGATATTCAACCGCCTACAAAAGATCGTGTCCAAAACGCGAGATTGATTTTGTGCAAGAAGGATTGATATGAGCGAATTGATTGGAAAAAAACATTATAAAGATAAGCTGACGGGGCTTTGCTGTGTAGAAGTAAGCGGAGAAAGTTGTGCAAACTGCTTAACGCTGATGCCTATTTTACAACAGCTTTGTGATGCAAGACAAGATATTAAGCTTGTACACGTTGAAGCGGATTATTCTACATTAGATTTAATGGAAGAATGGGACGTTACTAAAGTGCCTACCATACTTTTAATGGAAGACGGAGAAATTTTTGCTCGTTGCGCAGGATTTCAACCAGAGGAAATTTTAGAGTTTTGGTTGGATGCAAAAATTGCGGAAAGAAAAAGTAAATAATTACGAAAATAACGTTTAAGCGAAAACTTAAATTTTATATGAGAATAAAATATAACAGGAGATAGATTTATGCAATACATTGGATGGGAGGGATTTGTTCCCGGTAAATGGTGTAATGATGAAGTTGACGTAAGAGACTTCATTCAAAAGAACTACACGCCGTACGAAGGCGACGATAAATTCCTTGCGCCCGCAACGGACGCAACGAAGAAACTTTGGGAAATCGTATGTGATTTGTCCAAAAAAGAACGTGAAGCAGGTGGTGTACTTGACGCAGATACGTCCGTTGTTTCTACGCTTACGTCTCACGGCGCTGGCTATCTTGATAAAGATCTTGAAAAAATCGTAGGTGTTCAAACGGACGCTCCTTTTAAGCGTTCTTTGCAACCTTTCGGTGGTATCCGTATGTCTGAAGGCGCTTTGGAAATGTACGGTTATCAACTTGATTCTCAAGTAAAAGAAATTTTCACGAAGTATCGTAAAACGCACAACGAAGGCGTGTTTGATGCTTATACGCCTGAAATGAGAGCAGCTCGTTCTGCACACATTTTGACGGGGCTTCCCGACGCTTATGGCCGTGGTAGAATTATCGGCGACTATCGTCGTGTTGCGCTTTACGGCGTAGATTATTTAATTCAAAAGAAAGAAGAAGACAAGCTTGGTATCAACGGCGAAATGACGCCTGATAAGATTAGAGACCGTGAAGAAATCGCTGATCAAGTAAAAGCGCTTAAAGCATTGAAAGAAATGGCTAAAATTTACGGTTGTGATATTTCTAAGCCTGCAACGACGGCGCAAGAAGCAATCCAAGCATTGTACTTTGGTTACCTTGCAGCAGTTAAAGATCAAAACGGCGCTGCAATGTCTATCGGTAGAAACAGCACCTTCCTTGATATCTATATTGAAAGAGATATCGCAAAGGGGCTTATCACGGAAGAACAAGCGCAAGAATATATCGACCATTTCATCATGAAACTTCGTATCGTGAAGTTCATGAGAACGAAAGAATACAACGAATTGTTCTCGGGCGATCCCACGTGGGTTACCGAAGCAATCGGTGGTATGGGTGTAGACGGCAGAACGCTTGTTACCAAAACGGCATTCCGTATCTTGCACACGCTTGACAATCTCGGTCCTGCACCCGAACCTAACCTTACGGTTCTTTGGTCGAAGAGATTGCCTATGAACTTTAAGAGATTCTGCGCAGACTTGTCTATCCGTACGTCTTCCCTTCAATATGAAACCGACGAATTGGTGCGTCCTATCATGGGCGACGACTACGCAATCGCTTGCTGCGTAAGCTGTATGAGAGTTGGTAAGGATATGCAATTCTTCGGCGCAAGAGCAAACCTTGCAAAGTGCTTGCTTTACGCTATCAATGGTGGTAAAGACGAACTTATGAAGGATAAGAAGACGGGCAAGCCCATGCAAGTATCTCCCGAATTTGCAGCAATCACCAGCGACGACGCGCTTGATTTCAACGAAGTTACCGCTAAATTTGAAAATATGATGACGTGGCTTGCAGATTTGTATGTAAACACGCTCAACCTTATCCACTATATGCACGATAAGTATTGCTACGAAGCGCTTGAAATGGCATTACACGATACGAAGGTAGGTCGTTTCTTCGCAACGGGTATCGCAGGTCTTTCCTGCGCGGCTGACTCGCTTTCCGCAATCAAGTACGCAAAAGTATATCCCATCCGTAACGAAGACGGTATCGTTGTAGATTTCAAAATCGAAGGCGAATATCCTCAATATGGTAACAATGATGATAGAGCAGACGAACTTGCAGTATGGCTTTTGAAGACGTTCATGAACAAGGTTAAGAGCCACTACACCTATCGTAACAGTATCCCTACGACCTCTATTCTTACCATCACGTCCAACGTTGTATATGGTAAAAAGACGGGTAACACGCCTGACGGTAGAAGAGCTGGTACGCCTTTGGCTCCCGGTGCTAACCCTATGCACGGTAGAGACGCAAACGGTGCTCTTGCATCTTTGGAATCTGTTGCAAAACTTCCTTATGAATATTCGAGAGACGGTATCTCCAACACCTTCTCGATTACGCCTAGTTCGCTTGGTAAAGAAGACTAATTTGCAACGCACGCAGCCAATTGTGGCAGCATAAAATAAAAATAAGGAGAATTGACTATGTCTCAAAGAGTAGATAATTTGGTAAATATGTTAGACGGCTATGTTAGCGACGGTGGTTACCACCTTAATGTTAACGTATTCAACCGTGAAACTTTGCTTGATGCACAAGCACATCCTGAAAAATATCCTCAACTTACCATTCGTGTTTCCGGCTATGCTGTAAACTTCATTAAGTTGACGAAAGAACAACAGGATGACGTTATTTCCAGAACCATTCACGAAACTATGTAATTTTGGAATAAGCTAAAAATAATACCGCCGTATTTATTTACGGCGGTATTTTTTAACATTCAAGAAAAAATTGCTTCAATTTTATTGACATTTTAAAAGAAAAAATATAAAATAGTATTGTAATAATTGACTTTGATGGTCATGAGGGAGTAATTTGCGCTATATCATAGCGTAACGGTTTCGTCAACCCGACGAAATTGTCCGGAACCGTTTGAAAAAATGAGACTCATACGCTATAAAATTCTCGAAAAGGGAATACAATAGCTATGAGTCTTTTATTTCAAGCAAAAAAATAGCGAAATTACTTTAAGGAGAAAACAACAATGAAACATTATCTTTTTAGCGCCGAAGAAACGCTGAACCGATTACAAACGTCTGCTGAAATGGGCTTAACGAAAGCGGAGGCAGAAAAACGTTTGCAGGAGCAAGGCAAAAATAAGCTTGCGGAAGGCAAAAAGAAATCTATGTTGGCTCGTTTTATCGAGCAGCTGACCAACCCTATGATTATCGTTTTGCTTATTGCGGCGGGTGTTAATCTTATTACCGTTATTTTGGATAGAATGAGCGGTGGCGAAGAATCTTTTGCCGAATTCTTTATCATTGTAGCTGTTGTCCTGTTAAATGCAATTTTAGGGGTTGTGCAAGAAGGGAAAGCGGAACAAGCGATTGAAGCTTTAAAACAAATGACGGCATCAACGTGTAAAGTCATTCGCGAGGGTCAACTGTTGGCGCTGAAAAGCGAAGATGTAACTATTGGCGATATTGTGATATTAGAAGCTGGTGATAGTGTTCCTGCGGATTGCCGTTTGATTGAAGCGGCTTCATTAAAAGCAGAAGAAGCCGCATTGACGGGGGAAAGCGTTCCAGCCAATAAAATAGTAGAAGCGTTACAAGCGGAAGTAAACGGCGACGTACCTTTAGGCGATCGCAAAAATATGGTTTATATGGGCAGTATTATCGTTTACGGCAGAGCAAAAGCCGTTGTCGTGGCGACTGGTATGCAAACGGAAATGGGTAAAATTGCAGGCGTACTCAATCAAACGAAAGAAGAAGTAACGCCTTTGCAAAAGAAGTTGAATAAACTTTCTAAAATTTTAAGCTTTGCCGTGCTTGCAATTTGTGTGTTTATTTTTGCATTTAAGCTGTTTATGGATATGGATTTCCGTTTAGAAACGGTGCTCGATAGCTTTATCGTAGCGGTTTCTTTGGCAGTGGCGGCCATACCCGAAGGCTTGGCAACCGTTGTAACCGTCGTGCTGTCTATGGGTATGACGAAAATGGCGAAGAAGCAAGCGGTGGTAAAACGTTTAACGGCTGTTGAAACGCTTGGCTGCACGCAAATTATTTGTTCGGATAAAACAGGTACGCTTACGCAAAATAAAATGACGGTTGTCGAACATTACGGTGATGATGAGGAGTTACTCGCTCGCGCAATGGCGCAATGTTCCGATTCTGTTTTAGACGAAGAAACTAAACAAGCGAAAGGCGAGCCTACGGAAAACGCGCTTGTCAACTATGCGTATACTTTGGGTTTAAACAAAACACAGCTTAGCGCGCAAGAAAAACGAGTAACAGAAGCTCCGTTTGACAGCATGCGTAAGATGATGACAACCATTCATCAAATAGGCGATAAAATTGTTCAATACACCAAAGGCGCGCCTGATGAAATTTTAAAACAATGCACCCATGTCCGCGTTGAAGGGAAAGATATACCCTTAACGGAAGAAAAATGTGCTGAAATTTTGGCAACGAACAAAAATATGGCGGATAGGGCGTTACGTGTTCTTGCGGTGGGATATAAAACCTTAGACGCAATCCCTGAAAATTTCTCGCCAGAAGATATAGAAAACAGTTTAACTTTCATTGGCTTAACGGGTATGATAGACCCCATTCGTCCAGAAGTAAAGGCGGCGATTGCGGAGTGTAAATCAGCAGGTATTCGCCCGATTATGATTACGGGAGACCATATTGATACGGCGGTAGCGATTGCATTACAGCTTGGTATTATTACGGATAAATCGCAAGCCATCACGGGCGCAAACATGGCGGCAATGGACGACGCAATCCTTGATACGCAAATTTCGCAATATTCCGTTTATGCAAGAGTGCAGCCCGAGCATAAAGTTCGTATTGTAAACACTTGGAAGAAAAAAGGATATATTACGGCAATGACGGGGGACGGCGTTAATGATGCCCCCAGTATTAAGAGTGCGGATATCGGTATCGGTATGGGCATTACGGGCACAGACGTAACCAAGAGCGCTGCGGATATGGTGTTGCAGGACGATAATTTTGCAACAATCGTTACGGCGGTAGGCGAAGGCAGACGCATTTACGATAATATCCGTAAAACCATTCAATTTTTACTTTCCAGTAACTTGGCGGAAGTGGTAGCGGTATTTATTGCAACTATGTGCGGTTTTACCATTTTACGTTCTATGCATTTATTGTGGATAAACCTTATCGGCGACACTTTCCCTGCCGTTGCGTTGGGAATGGAAGAAGGGGAAAATGATTTAATGCAGCGCAATCCTCGTTCGGAAAAAGAGAGCATTTTTGCTCGCGGTTTAGGTGTAAACGTACTTATACAAGGCGTATATATCGGGTTGCTTACGTTGGCTGGATATTTTGTCGGTGCTCGCTATGGCAGTTCGGAAAGCGGTATGACGATGGCGTTTTTAACGCTTTCGCTTACGGAAACCTTCCATGCGTTTAATGTGCGATCGTTAAATCATTCTATTTTTACGATTAAAAAACAAAACAAGTTTCTTTGGGGCGCAAACGCCTTGGCATTCGTGTTAACGGTAGGCGTCGTATTCATTCCGCCTATTGCGTCGGTGTTTGGATTTACGCCGGTTGGCGCAATTGACTTTGTTATTGCCCTTGCGCTTTCGCTTTCGATTATTGTGTTTGTAGAAGCGCAGAAATGGATAATGAAACTTATACAAAAAAGGAAAAGCAAATGAAAATGTTTTCAAGAACACAACTCTTAATAGGAGAAGATGCGTTAATAAAATTAAATAATGCCCGCGTTGCAGTGTTTGGCGTAGGTGGTGTAGGCGGTTACGTTGTGGAAGGACTTGTAAGAAGCGGGGTAGGATCGTTGGATTTAATCGATAACGATACCGTTTCCGAAAGTAATTTAAATAGGCAAATTATCGCGTTGCGCTCTACGGTAGGAAAATATAAAACAGAAGCGGCGAAAGAACGTATTTTAGATATCAATCCTAATGCAACGGTGATGACGCATAACGTATTTTATACGGAAGAAACGGCGCAGCAATTTGATTTTTCCGCATACGATTACGTCGTGGATGCTATCGATACGGTAGCTGGAAAACTTTCGTTAATCGAAAATGCAGTAAAAGCAGGCGTACCGATTATTTCCGCAATGGGCGCGGGGAATAAATTAAACGCAACTGTTTTTGAAGTGTCGGATATTTCAAAAACAAGCGTATGCCCGTTGGCGCGCGTGATGCGCAGAGAACTCAAAAAACGTGGTATTGAACACGTAAAAGTGGTGTATTCAAAAGAAGAGCCTGTTAAAACGTCTTTGCCTGAGGGGGAAGAATTGCCTCAAGGTAAAAAGCAAATCCCGGGCAGTATTTCCTTTGTACCGTCCGTAATGGGTTTAATTATTAGCGGTGAAGTTATTAAAGATTTAATAAACAAATAAAAATAATCCCCAAGTTAGACAAAATAAAACTTGGGGATTGATTTTTTTGCGCGCTTGTGATATACTGATAAAAAGGAGAAAATTATGTTAGATTGTATTATTATCGGTGCGGGCCCAGCGGGGATATCCGCTGCTTTAACATTAAAAGCAAACGGGAAAACGTTTGCGCTTGTAGGATCGCTGCAGCTTAGTTCTAAAATATATAAAGCGGATCAAATTCGCAATTATCCGGGTCTTTCCCGCGTAAAAGGGATCGATTTTCAAAAGGCGTTGCAAGCACAGTTAGCGGAAGAAGAAATTTTCATTATAGAGCAAAAGGCGACGGGCGTGTACGAGATGAATGGGAAATACGCCGTTACGCTTGATAGCGGCGAAATGCTTGAAAGTAGGGCAATTATTCTTTCCTGCGGTGTCGAAAATATTAAGGAAATTGAGGGGGAACAGCAATTTTTAGGCCGTGGTGTAAGTTATTGCGCAACGTGCGACGGTTTTTTATACAAAGGCAAAATAATCGCTATTCTTTGTACAAGCAAGTCGTTAGAACATGAAATCGATTACCTTGCAAAAATTGCCGAAAAGGTGTATCTAATCCCTATGTATAAAAACGTAGAAATATCGGGCAACAATATCGTTAAAATCCTAAAAATGCCTAAAAAAATTATAGGGGAGAAAAAGGTTACGGGATTATTTTTTGATAAAGCCCCGATAGAAAATTTACCGCAAGAGATTTCTATAGATGGTATTTTTATGTTAAAAGAATGCGTTTCTCCAACAGCGTTAGTGGCGGGTTTACAAACCAAGGACGGGCACGTAGTTGTAGAAAGAAATGGCGCAACTTCGCTAAAAGGCTGTTTTGCGGCGGGGGATTGTACGGGTAGACCTTATCAATACGCCAAAGCAATCGGTGAAGGTAACGTTGCGGCGCATTCGGTAATAGAGTATTGCAAGTAAAATAAGGAGAGCGTTTAGATGGATAAAAAAGAACGAGTTATTTTATATTCCGATTTAAATAATTTTTTCGCGTCCGTCGAAACGTTGTTAAATCCGGAGTTTAAGGGTAAACCGCTGATTGTCTGCGGCGACCCTAAAGAGCGCAGGGGGATTGTGCTTGCAAAAAACGAAGAAGCGAAAAAGTATGGCATAAAAACAGCGGAAACTGTTGTTTCCGCTTTAAAAAAATGTCCGCATGTATTGCGTGTACCGACACATTTTGACGAGTATAAAAAATATTCCGCGTTGGTAAAAAGTATTTACGAGCGTTATACGGACGTGGTGGAAGAATGCAGTATTGACGAGTGCGCCTTAGATATGACGGCAAGCATTAAGCTGTTTGGCAGTGGCGAAGAAATTGCGCAAAAAATCCGTCAAAGCGTTAAGGAAGAGTTAGGGTTAAGCGTGTCTATCGGCGTAAGCTTTAATAAGGTATACGCAAAGCTTGCGTCAGACATGAAAAAACCGGACGCCGTTACCGTTATTTCTAAAGAAAATTATCAAAAAATCGTATATCCGCTCCCTGTAACCGATTTGCTTTTTGTGGGCGGTTCAACTGCAAAAACTCTATGGAGTTATGGAATAAAAAGTATAGGCGATTTAGCCAACGCTGATAAAACTTGGTTGGAACAAACGCTCGGTAAGCGCGGTCGGCAGTTGCGTATTTTTGCTCGTGGAGAAGATGACGAGCCTGTTCGTGCTGAAAAGGATAAAACGGACTTAAAATCGATAGGAAATTCTACTACTTTACCCAAAGACGTTACAGCGCGTGAAGAAATTAAACGCTGGTTTTACGTGCTTAGCGAAAGCGTTGCCGCAAGGCTGCGAGACGCAGACGTTGGTAGAGCAAATACCGTACATATCGCAGTGAAAGACGAGCATTTACAAACTTTTACCTGGCAAATAAAGGTGGAGCCTACCCGCCTTTGCAGCGATATAGCCAAAGCAGCGTACGCACTGTTTTGCGCGCGAGTGCCTATGGGAATGCCTGTACATTTACTTGGCGTTTCTGTTTCTGGTTTTGACTATGGTGTTAGGCAAATAACGCTTGATGTTGGAGAAGAAAAAGGCGGGGAAAAAGCATACCAAAAGAAAGAACGGGTAGAATCGGCTATTGCAGGGATACGCGAAAAATATGGTTATGCGACGTTGCAGCGCGGCGTGGTATTAGAGGACGAAAAATTAAGCGGTTTGGATATCCGAGGGAAAAAACACAGCAAAACGCCAAAAGAGGAAACTCAAGAAGATAAAAAATAAAGAGCCGTTTGAAAACGGCTCTTTTATATTCAAAAAAACTGTGCGATCCTTTTTTGTCGTTGCTTACCGAAGCGGAAACGCCGCAGGTTACTCCTTCAAAGCTACCTCATGGCACACGCAAAAATCCGCTTAGTGCTGCTACATTCCTGTCCTGACACGGTTCACGGCATTACGTTGCATAAGACCTTGCTATCAACATCCCTTACGACGCGCGGCCTTCCATAAGCCACGCCGAGAAAGGCGTTCGACTCCGTATAGCGGGTTTCGGATACAGGGTGCCGCTACCTCCCCATCTACGCACAGCTTATATATTATACACCATTTGCTTTTTGAAAGCAAGCGTTTTTATCTTATTTTTTGCGCGGATAAAAGGTGATTTTGCAAAAGAAAGGAAAATGAAAGGTAAATCCTTGACAATACAAACGAAAAGGTCTATAATAATTGCGTAAAAGGAGAGTTAATTATGAGTGAAAATTGTACACATAACTGTTCTACTTGCTCTTCGAATTGTTCTTCGAGAAAGAGCGAGAGTATGTTAAAAGAACCTCATGCAAAAGCAAAAATTAAAAAAGTAATCGGCGTTGTCAGCGGTAAAGGCGGCGTTGGAAAATCTCTTACCACTGCGCTTTTGGCGTCGTATGCCAATCAACAAGGCAAGCGAGTAGCGATTATGGACGCAGATGTAACCGGGCCATCCATTCCCCATTTGTTTGGCGTAAACGAAAGGGCGACGGGCAGCGAAGAGGGGATCAATCCAGTTTTCTCGTCGTCGGGCATTCAAATGATGTCTATGAATTTATTGCTTGAAGAAAAGACTATGCCAGTCATTTGGCGGGGAATGGTCATTTCTGGTACGGTTTTACAGTTTTGGACGGACGTAATTTGGGATGATGTAGATATTATGTTTATCGATATGCCTCCTGGTACAGGCGACGTGCCGTTAACGGTCTTCCAAAGTATTCCAATTTCTGGGATTGTCATTGTAACAACCCCGCAAGATTTGGTAAAAATGGTTGTAGAAAAAGCGGTAAATATGGCAAATATCATGCATATTCCAGTGCTTGGGCTTGTGGAAAATATGAGTTATTTACAATGCCCTGATTGCAATAAAAAAATTGAAATCTTTGGCAAAAGCAAAGCGGAAGCAATGGCAAAAGAGTATGCAATCCCTGCGATTGCACAAATGCCAATCGACCCTAAAATTACCCAGCTTGCAGACAGCGGAAATATTCACGACTATCAAACGGACGCTTTGCAAGCAGTGTTTGCACAAATTGAAAAATCGAAAGGAATTATGTAACGGAAAAAGGAACCCGAAATATTCGGGTTCCTTTTATGTATATACAATGCAAAAATCTGTAAAAGTTTTATAAAAAAACTCAAGCGGGTATTGCAATTTAGCGGTGGCTATGATATAATACAATGGAAAGGTAAAAGGGGAAATGTATGACGGCTGAAAAAGATTTGTACGGAAATGTAGTACTCGATAAAGAAGATGCGCCTACGCCCGAATTTATACGTGAGTATCTTCGTTTAAAACCGCTGTATTCGGGCGCGTTAAAAACGGCTTGTTCAAAATTTGAAATTTTAGATGATGAGTTTAGTATGATACAAGGGCACGACCCTATACATAGTATTGAAAGCCGTTTGAAAACCGTAGAAAGCGCGTATGAAAAATTAAAGCGCAGGGGATACGAACAAACGCCTAAAAATCTTATCAATTTGATGGATATTGCAGGGGTTCGCGTAGTTTGTACCTATATAGAAGATATTTACAAAATTGCTGGTGTATTTTTAAACCAAACGGGCGTTAAATTGTTGCACGAGAAAGACTATATTAAAAACCCGAAACCAAACGGTTATCGCAGTTTACATTTGATAGTAGAAATTCCCGTTGCACTGTCCGTAGTGCAAACGGCAGTGCCGGTGGAAATTCAGCTTCGTACAATTTCCATGAATATGTGGGCAAGCTTAGAACACGAGGTATCTTACAAAGTAAACGCCGATTTACTTGATTCTTATCGTAAAAAGCTTAAAGAATGCGCAGACGATTTGTTTGCGGTAGAAGAGCGTATGCAAGAAATTTGCAATACTATTCGCACCGACCCGAAAAATACTGACGGAATATAAATTAAGCATGAGTTACAAAGCGGAAAAAGAAAAAACAGAGAAACAACTCAAACGGATAAAGTATATTATTTTATCCGTTGTTTTGCTTTTGGTAGCAGGGTTGGGGATATTTTCAGCAATCGTGCCTGCGGAAACGTGGAAATATTACTTTTCACTCCCGTCAGTTACGCAAATAGAGGAAGGCGAGCTGCGCATACATTTTATCGACGTAGGACAAGGGGATAGTATTTTTATCGAGCTTCCCGATAATAAAACACTGTTGATAGATGGTGGCGACGGAAGCGAGCAAGCGGAAGACTCCTTAATGCGTTATCTTAATGCACTGCAAATAAAGAAAATCGACTATGTGTTTGTTACACATTCAGATACCGACCATTGTGGCGGGATGGATAAAGTGTTGCTGTATAAAGAGGTAGGTAAGCTGTATCTTTCAGACGTAGAGAATTTTCAAAAAAATACCGCGTACGCGCAATTGTATGAGGCGGCGGTAAAGCGTGGAGTTTCTATCGCGCTTTGTAAACGTGGGGTAAGTATTCTTTCTGACAATCAAGCGTATCCTTATGCTTTTACCGTACTGTATCCATATTTATTAAGCGACGTAAGCGCTTCTTCTAAAAATGATGAATCGTCAATCGCATGGTTAGATTATAACGGAGTCAGCGCACTGTTTACAGGCGATTCATCCATAGCAGAAGAGAGTATGCTTATGACGGAAGATGCAAAAGGATTTTTTGACGTATACGGGGTAAATTTGCAAAGTACAGAAATTTTAAAGGTCGCACATCACGGTAGCAGGTATGCAACGAGTGAAGAGTTCTTGCGGTATTTGCATGTACAAACAGCGGTGATTTCTTGCGCTACGGATAACCCTTACGGTCATCCGCATGAGGAAACGCTTGCGCGCTTGAGAAATTGTGTAGAGGGGATTTATCGCACGGATGTACATGGAAACGTGGTTATCACCGTCAAATCGGATGGGACGTATGTTGTTGGATAATACGTAAAAAATTGACAAAAACGCAAAACTTTTTCGCTTAAACCTATTGAAAAAAAGTGAAATGTATGATATAATGCATACATTATAGTATCGTATGGGGGTACAACCCTTGAAAAAGCAAAAATAAATACGTTTACCTTTTGGTAAACGGAAGGGGACAAGAGAGATGATTGACGAATTGTATAATGTAGACGAAAATGAAACAATAGAATGCGTAGAAGAGATTACCGCTGTTGAAATGGCTTGGAAATATTTTCTTGCAAATAAAAATAAAATTCGCGTGGTTGTACAAGTATCGCCTGCTGTCCGCGTAACAATTGGCGAATGGTTTGGCCTTGACCGCGGCGAAGACGCGATGGGGAAAATTGTAACCGCTTTAAAATTGCTTGGTGCAGACGTTGTAGTGGATAGCGCAATTGCAGAAGACGTTATTTCAATTGCAGAAGCGGAAGAGTTGAAAGCTAGATGGGAAAAGGGTAATGTACTTCCCCTTATTTCCTCTCGTTGCGGCGCGTTTGTAAAATACGTGAAAGAAACGCATCCTGAAATGGCAGAATATTTATTGCAAAGCCCTTCGCCTATGCAAGCTTTCAGCATGCTTTTGAAAAAACATTATGATAAGCAAAAGGACGGAAAGGTTACGAAAGTAATCGCTTTGGTTCCTGGTAGCGCTAAGAAAAATGAGTTGGATATGGGCGAAAACGTTCGCGCGGCAACCGATTTGGTGTTGACGACGCAAGACCTCGTTGAATTGTTTGAGCAAGCTGATTTTAATTTAGTGTTGCTTGAAAAACAAGCAATGGATTTGCCTTTCGGTATCAGCTCTGGCTGTGGGTATATTACGAGCGTAGCAGGCGGGGTAGCGGAAACGTTACTTCGTAGTATAAGCAACGATAAATCGGATGAAGTCATTCGCAAAATTATGTATAGCGGCGTTCGTGGATGGGAAAGTATGCGTAAAGCAGAAATGTCTCTTAACGGAAAATGTGTCAAGGTGGGCGTAGCGTGCGGTTTAGATAAAGCGGAAAAAGTATTATCAGAAATTGCAAACGGAACGTCGGATTACGATTTTGTCGAAATCGTGGCAAGCGAAGGCGGCTGTATTGCCGGCGACGCGCAGCCTTATGACGATCCTATGACGTTGAAATTACGTGCGTTAGGGTTATGGTATATGGATAGCAGACGTGCAGCTCGTTCTGCTGAAATTTCTCCTTCAAGCGCTTCATTGTATAATGCATACACTAGATTGCGTTGGGAAAATGAAGCAGTTGATCCCGAGGTGGATTTAACGCCTGAAGTGGTAGAATGTGTGTGCGTCGAAGAAATCGTCGAAGAGCCTATTGTTGAAGAGGTTGTCGAAGAAATCGTCGAAGAGCCTATTGTTGAAGAGGTTGTCGAAGAAATCGTCGAAGAACATATCGTTGAAGAGGTTGTCGAAGAAATCGTCGAAGAGCCTATTGTTGAAGAGGTTATCGAAGAAATCGTCGAAGAGCCTATTGTTGAAGAGGTTATCGAAGAAATCGTCGAAGAACCTGTCGTTGAAGAGGTTATCGAAGAAATCGCAGAAGAACCTATCGTTGAAGAAGTTGTCGAAGAAATCGTCGAAGAGGTAGCTGTTACGGAGATTGAAGAATTAGACGAAGATTTTGACGAGGAAGATCAAGAAGAATATTTAGAAGATGGAAAGAGAAATCCCTATTACAGAAGACTTTCCAGAAAAGAACGTAGAAAAATAAAGAGAATGAGACGCTTTGAAAAGAGTTCTAAATAAAAGTGGTGTATAGCTCAATAAAATAAGGCAGCGGCGGCGTTTTTCGCCGCCGCTTATCGTATATATAATAAAGCAAGTTGCGTTTATTGTAGCGAGTTGTATAAAAAGGAGACCTGAAAGTGAAACAAAAAATGCGTGGGATAGCGCGAATATTAGCTTGTCTTTTTTGCGCGATTTGCGTAAGTATGCTAGGGGCGTGTACGCAAGAAATAAGTAAAGAAATTCAAGTATACGCGCCAGACGGCGCGCCCGCACTGTCGATAGCTAAATTATTGCAAGAAGATACGCAAGACGACGGGGTTACGTATACAGTGGTAAATGCAACAACGATTAACGCATACGTTACGGGGGAAACGCCGAAAGCCGACGTTTGCATTTTACCTTTAAATACAGCGAGTAAATTCTTAGGGGATGGAAACACATACGCGCTTTGCGGTATTGTAACGCACGGAAATTTATATATGCTGTCAACCCAGTCAACTGTTTATACTGCTGAAAACTTGTCCTTTTTGATAGGGAAAACGGTGGGTGTTGTACAGCTTGCCAATGTGCCTGGACTTACTTTTAAAATTATTTTAAACAAATTAGGCTTGCCTTGGGCAGAGTTGAAAAACGATCAAACGCCTTCGCCTGACGTAATCAATGTAAAGGCTATTTCAGCAGATGCGGTTAGTCCGGCAACACAAGGGATAGACGTGTTTGTCGCCCCCGAGCCTGCCGCTAGCGTGAAGGCGGAAAAAACCTCGTTAGAGTTTGTGGGGGATTTGCAGGCGTTTTATAACGAACAAAAAGGATATCCTCAAGCCGCGCTGGTTATCAAAAAAAGTTTAATACAAGACAATCCTGCTTGGGTGGAAGGCTTTTTAAAAGAGGTGGAAGAAAACGCAAAAACATTACCCGCACGCACGCAGGCATCTGAGATTCAAGCTATTTGTAACGCAGTACAATCGCATTTAACGCAAGGGCTTTCGCCTACTTTGACGGTGCAAAATTTAACGCCAAACGCCATCAGCAATTCAGGGGTGCGTTTTGAAGCTGCGCTTGCTTATAAAGTGCAAATTACCGAATTTTTACAACAAATGATATCCGTGCAAGATGGCGCGGCGTCATTGATTGAAGACAAATTTTATTACGGAAACTAAAAGATGAAAAAAAGCATTTTACAAAACGTAGCGTTTTGTTTTGCCGCCTTGGCGTTTTTGTTAATCGTATGGCAAATCGCTTGTGCTGCACTGCAAAACACATATTTACTCCCGCCTGTTTGGGATTGTGTCGAAACCGCCTTTTTGTTAATGGGGAAAAGTGAGTTTTGGACTGCATTTTTTGCTACCTTTTTAAGATGTTTTGTTGCTTTTTTGCTTTCTTTTGTATTTGCGGTAATTTTTTCTATCGTTGTTTATTTATTGCCGACGTTTTCTAAATTTTTTACACCCATTGTTTCGTTTATGCGTTCGCTTCCAACTATGGCGATTTTGTTAATTTTACTTATTTTAACAACGCCGTTACAAGCGCCGATTATCGTGGCGTTTTTAACGTTGTTTCCCATGTTATACACGGCGGTTTATACTTCGCTTTGTGATGTGGACGAAGCTTTGATACAAATGAGCAAAGTCTATCAAATTCCTTTAAAAAAACAAATGGCATTGTTGTATTTTCCTTCGGCGTTACCGAGTGTAACGCGTTCGGCAAGCGCAGCGCTTTCTCATTCGCTTAAAGTGGTTATTTCTGCGGAGATTTTATCCTATACATATCAAAGTCTTGGCGGCTTAATGCAAGAATCGAGTTTGCACGTGGAAATGCCCACGCTATTTGCGCTTGTGCTAATTGTGTTTTTTGTCGGTGTGGTTATCGAAATCATAGGAAACGCCGTTGCAAACGTTTTGCAAGGGAGGCTGAAATGAAGCTTATCAACGTAACAAAACGCTATGGCGAAACAACACTCTTTCAAGATTTTTCTTTGGATATACAAGAAGGCGAAATACTCTGCATTCTCGGACCGTCCGGAAGCGGAAAGACTACTCTGTTGAATATGCTTTGCGGACTTTGCGATTTTTTAGGCCGCACGGAAAATATTCCAGATAAAAGCTCGTATATTTTTCAAGAACCTCGTCTTTTACCAAATTTAACAGTGGAAGAAAATTTGCGCTATGTCGGCGGGAAAAAGGAAGAAATCGACGAAATCTTAGATAAAATTCATTTGCAAGAAAAAAAAGACAGCCGTCCCAAACAACTATCGGGCGGGGAGAAACAACGGGTGTCAATCGCAAGGGCTTTTTTATACGACGCGCCGTTGCTTTTGATGGACGAACCGTTTTCGTCCTTAGATACGGCGTTAAAAATCAAAATGGCGGGCGTATTCGCTTCGCTTTGGAAAACGCACAAAAAAACAGCGGTATTTGTTACGCACGATCTTGAAGAAGCGCTGATGCTCGCGCATAGAATTGTAGTGCTTGACAATGGTAAAATTTTAGCCGACATTCGCACAGGAATAGAAAATAAAGCTACTTTCCCCTGTGAATACGGCGAAGAAAATCCTATTCGAAAAACGCTACTGCAAATTTTATTAACTGAAAAAAATCACCGATAAGGGAGGTATAATTATGAAAATTACATTGATTACGGGCGCAACGGGCGGTTTAGGAAAAGCCTTTGCAAAGCTGTATGCGAAAGATCACAACGATTTGTTACTCGTAGCGACAAACCAAGAAAAACTCCATGTGTTAAAAACCGAATTAGAAGCGGAGTTTGGCGTTTTTATCGATTGTTTCCAAGCAAATTTAGCCGAACAATCTCAACGTGAAGCGTTGTATGAATACACCAAGAATAAGGGGTATTTTGTCAATAATCTTGTCAACAATGCAGGGTTTGGCGATTGTACAGACTTTAAGGATATGGATATTGATAAGCAATTGAATATGGTGCAAGTAAACTGCTCTGCGTTGTTATATTTTACTCGTATTTTCTTAACAGATATGTTGAAAAACAACGAAGGGCACGTCATAAACGTAGGCTCGATTGCGGGCTTTATGCCAGGACCTTATATGAGTACGTATCACGCAACAAAGGCATTTGTTTTATATTTAAGCGAAGCAGTTGCGCATGAAATTCGTAAAACAAACGTTAAGGTATTGGCGCTTTGTCCCGGACCATTCGATTCAGGGTTTGTTTCGACGGCGGGCAATAGTTATACCTTTGAAAAAATCAAGCCGATTTCGGCTGAGAAAGTAGCAGAATATGGCTATCAGCAATCGAAAAAAGGCAAACGAATCGCTGTTGTCGGTTTTAAAAATAAACTGACGGTATTTGCACCGAGATTTTTCTCTAGAAACTTTGTAGCTTCTGTTACGGCGCAAAACACCAAAAAAGAAGATTAACCATTTTAAGAGAATAGATTTCCCTGAAAGTATATCAGCTTTCGGGGATTTTTTTATCAACAGATCATTAAAAAGTGGTGCTAAATACGCTCAATTACATTTATTTTTTTTGTAAAATACTTGCTTTTTATGAAAATTTATAGTATAATCAATTAGATAAATAAATATCGATATCATGATAAGGGGAGAATATGGAAAAAGATATTTCCAAAGCAACGATTGCGCGCATGCCGTTATATCTGCGTTTCTTGCAAGAAGAAAATGCGAAAGGGAAAGGGTATATTTCTTCGACGGTTATTGCGCATAATATCGCCGTTTCAGCGGTGCTTGTGCGTAAGGATTTAGCAATGGTTTCATCTGAACCTGGCCGTCCAAGGCTAGGCTTTGCCATTGTTCGATTGATTGCGGATATCGAAAAATTTATGGGTTACGACTGTTTATCCGACGCCGTTATTGTCGGTGCTGGTGGATTAGGAAAAGCATTTTTAGGGTACGAGGGTTTTAAAAGCAACGGCTTAAATATTGTGGCTGCATTTGATTGTAATCCCGAAATTTACGGCGAAAAAATCAATGACAAGCCCGTATTGCCTATGACGGAGTTTAGAAATTTTGTTTCCGAGAGGAAAATACGTATAGGGATTATCACCGTGCCTAAAGCTTCAGCGCAAAATGTGTTGGACGAGATGGAAAAAGCGGGGATAAAAGCGGTTTGGAATTTCGCGCCCGCGCCCTTACATATCTCTAAAGATATGATAGTAAAAACGGAAGATTTGGCTGCATCCCTTGCTATTTTAGCGGGTAAGCTTGGTAGAGTAACGAAAGAGGAATAAAGGAGTAGGTATGAGAGGATTAAAAACGTCGGTTGTTAAACTTAGACAAGAAGTATTTAAAGAAGTGGCGAAGGTAGCCTTTGAGTCTGCGCCCGATAAAGTAAATGACGATATTGAAGCAATTCCCTATAAAATCACTCCAACGGAAGTGCCTCGTTATCGTGAAAGTATTTACCGTGAACGCGCTATTGCAGCAGAACAAGTTCGTTTAGCGATGGGTATGTCTTTGCGCCCTGCAGATAAACCCGTACATATTACGGCTGGGATTGATCAAAGTAATATTTCGGATAAATATTACGAACCGCCTTTAATGCAGGTTATTCCCTCTGCGTGCGATCAATGTCCTGATAACGAGTACGAAGTATCTAATCAATGCCGTGATTGCGTAGCAAAAGCCTGTGTTGCGGCTTGTCCTAAAGACGCTATTTACGTAGAAAACGGCAAAACGAAAATTGATCAAAGTAAATGTATTCGTTGCGGCAAATGTAAAAAGGCGTGTCCTTATGATGCAATTGCGCATAAAACCCGTCCTTGTTCGCAAGCGTGCGGTATTAAAGCAATTACGACGGATGAGTTGGGTAGAGCTCAAATTGATAATGATAAATGCGTTGGTTGCGGTCAATGTATGGTAAGCTGTCCATTTGGTGCTATTGCGGATAAATCGCAAATTTTCCAACTGATTCAAGCAATCAAGAAGGGCGATTACGTCGTCGCGGAAGTTGCGCCTGCTATCGTGGGGCAATTTGGCGAAGGAATTACGCCGGCAATCATTAAAGGCGCATTGTTGGATATAGGATTTAAAGAAGTGCACGAAGTTGCTAGCGGCGCCGATTTTGGCGCGGCTTCCGAAGCGCATCAATACGTAGAAGAAGTTGTGTCTGGAAAACTTCCTTTCTTGTTGACGTCCTGCTGTCCTGCGTGGGCAATGCTTGCTAAAAAGCAATTCCCGCAAATGATAGACAAGGTTTCGCAATCGTTGACGCCAATGGTGGCAACGGCGCGTAAAATTAAACAAAAAACCCCGCAGGCGCGCGTGGTATTTATCGGCCCTTGCGCTGCGAAAAAATTAGAAGCGTCCAGAATATCTGTTCGCAGCGACGTCGACTTCGTTATTACCTTTGAAGAACTTGCTGGTGTTTTTGCGGCGAAAAACGTTGATTTCTCCAAATACATAGGCGAGCGTTCTTTACACGAAGCTACGGGCGCAGGCAGAGGTTACGCTGTTTCGGGCGGGGTTGCTTCGGCAATAGAAAAATGTATCCGCGAATATTATCCCGAAGTGGATGTAAAAATAGAGCACGCGGAAGGCTTAGAAGAATGTAAAAAGATATTGCTTTTGGCAAAAATCGGTAAAAAGAATGGTTGCCTTATTGAAGGGATGGGCTGTCCGGGCGGTTGTGTAGCAGGAGCGGGGACAAATATTTCCGTCGAAAAAGCGAAAGCGGAAGTTACAAAGTTTGTAGCTAATTCTACAAAACCGATTCCCCCGAAAGATTTATACGAAATAGATTTGCCGTAAATTCGGCTAAAAAACGGTTCGCGTTATAAAAGCGAGCCGTTTTTATCATACTCAATAAAAAGGGGTGTGATATGCAAAACGCTAAAAAAAGCATTTCTGATTATATTATTTATCAAATTTACATCAAAAGTTTTTTTGATGCAGACGGAGACGGGGTAGGCGATTTACAAGGAGTGATAGAAAAACTCGACTATTTAAGCGAATTAGGCGTAAACGCCGTATGGCTGACGCCGTGTTATCCTAGCCCTAATTACGACAACGGTTACGACGTGTCAGACTATATGGATATCGACAAAGCGTATGGAGGCATGCAGGTGTGGGAAAGTCTTGTACAGGCGTTGCACGAGCGCGGTATGCTCATCATTATGGATTTAGTTGCCAACCATACCTCTTTCTTGCACTCGTGGTTTAAAGAAGCGAGAACAAGTAGGAAAAACGCTTACCATGATTATTATTACTGGTTTGATAGTCCGCCGAATAAATGGCGTTCGGTATTTGGCGGTAGCGCGTGGGAGTATAATCCTGCCACTAACGAATATTATCTGCATTCCTTTTCTAAACAACAGCCCGATTTAAACTGGGAAAATCCAAAGGTACGGCAAGAAATGAGAAGAATTGTAGATTTTTGGGTCAAAAAAGGTGTGGATGGATTTCGTTGCGACGTGCTAGATTATACGGCGAAGGATTTTTCTAAAAACATAATGTATGGCGGTGAAAAATTGCCTAGCTATATCCAAGAGTTGTTTAACGGATATTCCTATCTTTTTACGGTTGGAGAATGTCAGGCAGATGAAAATTCTATTACGGATATTTGCGGTAATGAGGTGGGAAAACTGACTTGTATTTTTCAATTTGATCATCTAAAAATCGGGAGAAGAGATAAATGGAAACGGACGGCTTGTAGTGCAGAGCAGGTAAAAAATAAGCTTTGTTTTTGGCAAGAATTTTGTCAAGAGAAAAATTTATTTTATGCTTTGTTTACAGATAATCATGATTTTGGTTGGTTTTTATCAGTTTGCGGGAACGAAAAAGAACTTCGTTTTGAAAGTGCAAGTATGTATGCGGCAATGTTTTATTTGTTAAAGGGGATTCCTTTTATTTATCAGGGACAAGAAGTGGGACAAATCAATAGCCGTTATCAAAGTATAGGGGCGTTTGTAGACGTGGAAACGAAAAATTATTATCAATCGAAGGTAAACAAAGTAGATAAAAAAGAGCTGTTTTCCCGCTTGAATTTTGGTTCGCGGGATAATCCAAGACGGCCTATGGCGTGGAGCTTGGATAAAAATATGTCGTATGGCTTTAGTGCAGGAAAACCGTGGTTAAAAGTTGCATCAAACGCAAAAAAAATCAATGTAGAAGAGGATAGTAAACAAGGTGAAAAATCTTTATTTTTCTTTTACCAAACGCTATTCACACTTCGTAAAGAATATAAATGCTTAAGAAAAGGCAGTTTTTGTAACGTCGGGAAGGGCAGGGGATATTTTGCCTATGAAAGAGAATGGCAGCAAGAAAAAATTTTTGTTGTTTGTAATTTTGAGAAAGAACGAAAAATTCCCTTGTCTAAAAAAGGAAAATTACTGTTAAAAAATTATGCGGACAGATTAGGGTTTGAAGAAGTATTTCGTCCGTACGAAGTCGCCGTTTTTTTGTTGGATTAAGAAAAAAAGTAAAAAAAACCCGTTACATTTTCTTGCCAAAGTAAAAGCCGTGTGTTATAATGAAAAAAATCTTTTTTTGGGGTTGGAGTATGAATAAAAAAGTTTTGACTATTCAAGATATTTCATGTGTGGGACAATGTTCTTTGACGGTTGCGTTGCCGATTATTTCAGCGTGCGGGATAGAAACGTGCGTGTTGCCGTCTGCGGTGCTTTCTACACATACGGGCGGATTTAGCGGATTTACCTTCCGCGATTTAACGGAAGATATGCCCGCGATTTGCAATCATTGGGAAAAAGAAAATATTCGTTTCGCATGCATTTATACGGGCTATTTGGGTAGTGCAAAGCAAATCGAATACGTTAAGGATATTTTTACACGCTGCGGAGAAGAGAATTGTATCAAAGTAGTTGATCCCGCTATGGCGGATAACGGAAAATTATACGTAGGCTTCGATAATGCTTTTGTGCAAGAAATGAAAGCGCTTTGTGCGCAAGCGGACGTTGTGTTGCCGAATATAACCGAAGCTTGTCTTTTAACGGATACGCCCTATTTACAAACCTATACGCAAAAAGACGTGGAAACGCTGATAGAAAAATTAAAAGCATTAGGCGCAAAAATGGTTGTATTAACGGGTATCGGTTATCAAGAAAATAAAACGGGCGTGGTTGTTTCCGAAGAGGCGCAGACGAATTATTATGAACACGAAAAATTAGCCAAAGGCTGTCATGGCACAGGCGATATTTATGCGTCGGCGTTTGTGGGATCTCTTATGCGCGGTAAAAGCGCGTTTGAATCTGCGAAAATTGCGGCGGATTATACCGTTGCTTGCATTAAAGCAACGCAAGGGGACGAATCTCATTGGTATGGCGCGCGGTTTGAAAGCTCTTTGCAACTCTTAATCGAAAATTTGAACAACTAAACGAAAGGCTCGCTTTTATAAGCGAGCTTTCATATTGGTGGATAGAGAAAAGTATGAAAAATTTTACATATAAACATACGATTGCTGCTTGTTTAATCGGGTACATTTCGCAAGCAATTATAGTCAACCTAGCACCGCTGTTATTTTTGACGTTTGCAAAGGAATTTGGTCTACAGCTTTTTGAAATTACACTGTTAACGACGCTGAATTTTTTAATGCAGTTGCTTACGGATTTACTCGCTTCAAAGTACGCAGAAAAAATTGGTTATAGAAAATGTTTAGTTGCAGCGCATTTGTTATGCGCGGTAGGTTTAATTGGTATGGGGTTTTTACCCTCCGTATTGCCGTCGCTAGTAGGTTTGTTGATATCTGTTTGCTTATATGCTATCGGCGGGGGCTTGTTGGAGGTGTTGGTCAGTCCGACAATTGAAGGGTGTCCCACCCAAAATAAAACAGGTATGATGAGCATTTTACATTCCTTCTATTGTTGGGGTGTTGTTCTGACCGTGTTGCTGAGTACTTTGTTTTTTGTGGCGTTTGGTACGGAAAGTTGGCGTGTGTTAACTTGTCTTTGGTCGGTAGTACCATTGCTAAACGCGTTGTTTTTTACGCAAGTGCCTATGTATGAAATGCATACGGGCAACGAAGAAAAAGGTCATTATAAAACACTGTTCAAACAAAAAATTTTTTGGGTGCTTGTATTGTTGATGATTTGCGCAGGCTCGTGCGAGCTTGCCGTTGCACAGTGGGCTTCCGCTTTAACGGAGGAGGGTTTGGGCGTTTCCAAAACCATGGGGGATTTACTCGGTGTTTGCGGGTTTGCGGTTATGATGGGGATTTCTCGTTCTCTTTATGGGAAATTTAGTGAAAAGCTACCCTTAAAACCGACGATGGCGATTTGTGCTGTTTTATGTGCGCTTGGATATTTACTAATTGCTTTTTCACCTATTGCGTTGGTTGGATTTATTGGCTGTATGGTATGTGGTTTTGCCGTGGGTATTTTTTGGCCAGGAACGTTTTCCCTTGCGACACGTAACGTAAAAAATGGCGGAACAACTATGTTTGCATTGTTGGCGCTTTCTGGAGATTTAGGTTGTTGCTTAGGTCCCACGCTTGTTGGTTTTACATCATGGGAAGGACTGCAGACGGGGATTTTATTTGCGCTTGTATTTCCTACGGTATTGCTTTTTGCTTTATTGTGGCTTAAAAAGGAGAAAACGGAATAATTTTATTGCTTTTGCAAATACTTTCCATATGGAAAAGTTAAAACAAACAGCAAAAAAAATGCAATCGGATTTAGTAAAGCATAGACGGTTTTTGCACGAGCATGCAGAAATTGGATTTAACGTAAAAGATACAATAGAATATTTAAACAGCCGTCTGGTCGAAATGGGCTATCTACCTAAACGAGTGGGCGGCGGACTTATCGTAACCGTAGGAAACGTTAAAAAACAAGCGTTTTTGTTGCGTGCGGATATAGACGGCTTGCCTATCAAAGAAGAATCAGGCGAGCCGTTTTCTTGTCGAGAAGGAAATATGCACGCTTGCGGTCATGATTTTCATGCGACAATGTTGCTAGGGGCGGCAAAATTGTTAAAGGAAAAAGAAAAAGAGTTGAACGGTTGTATCAAGCTGTTCTTTCAGCCCGCGGAAGAGCGCTTAGAGGGGGCTAAAAAAGCGATAGAAGAAGGGGTGTTACAAAACCCTATGGTTGTAGGGGCAATGGCGTTACACGTAGCCGTGTCTACGCCTTTAAAAACAGGTACGCTTATTTTAGCAAAATCAGGAATTGTTGCGCCTTCAGCCGATTTTTTTAAGGTGGTAATTGACGGGAAAAGTTGTCATGGAGCGTCACCGCAAAACGGGGTGGACGCATTATCCGTTGCTACGCACACCATTGTGGCGTTACAGGCCTTTTCGGCTAGGGAAATTCCAGCTTTTTCGGGTGGTGTACTGACGCTTGGAAAACTGATTTCTGGAACAAACGCAAACGTGATTGCCGGAAAGGCAGAACTATACGGCACGTTTCGCATTTTTGATGAAGAGACTCGAAAAAACGGAAAACAGCGTTTAGAAGAAATTGTAAAATCAATAGCGAAAGCGTATAGAGCAAAGTCAAAATTGCAATTTACAAGCAGTTGTCCTTCTTTGTATAATGATAAGGACTTAACGTGTTTTTTAAGTGATATAGCGGAAGAGTGTAGGATGAAAACGGTATTGCCGCAAGAAAAACTTTCGGTTGGTGGGTCGGAAGATTTTGCATATATCAGTCACGCAGTGCCATCTGTATTATTTGCCATTTCTGCGGGCGCAAAGCAGGACGGATACGAATATCCGTTGCATCATGAAAAGGTGGTTTTTGATGAAGATGCGCTTTGGGTTGGGGCTTATTGGTATGCGGCTTGTGCGTTAGCTTTTGACACAAAAAAGAGCTAAAAAAGCAAAAAAAATGGCGGATGGGGGTTGACAAGGCAGGGAAGGAATGCTATAATTTAGTAAATTGGTATAGTATGTCTTGCTAGACAAGTCGGCTTGCCAATCATTACACAAAAAATTGCGGAGAGAATTATGAGCAAAGCAACGGAAAAATTACAAAAAGCGCTCAGCGCAGATTTAACAGAATACCAAAGTATTCCTTTCTGGAGTTGGAATAACGAATTGGATGAAGCAGAGCTTGTCAAACAAATCGAAGAAATGAAAGAAGTGGGTATTGGCGGCTTTATCATGCATGCAAGAACGGGTTTAAAGACGGAATACCTTGGCGAAAAATGGTTTTCGTGTATTGAAGCTTGTTTAAAGAAAGCAAAAGAGTTAAAGATGAACGCTTGGGTTTATGATGAAAATGGTTGGCCTAGTGGATTTGTCGGCGGAAAATTGCTTGAAGTTGAAGAATTCCGCGCGCAATATCTTGAATATCGCGTGCAAAAGGAATTTGACGCGCAAGCATTTTGCGTATTTAAAAAGTCGGAAAATGGTTTTGAGAGAATACATAATCAAACGAATGGCGCAAACGAATACCATTGCGTTTATTTGCTCACGAGTCCAGCAAATACGGATATTTTAAACCCCGACGTAATTGATGCGTTTATTAAGGAAACACACGAAGAATACTATAAACGTTTTTCGGAATATTTCGGTAAAGAGTTAGTGGGCTTTTTCACGGACGAACCGCAATATTTCCGTTGGGGTACGCCGTATACGAGAGAGGCTGCAAAAGTATTTGCTGAAAAGTACGGGGAAGATATCAAAGACGGTTTAATCTACTTATTTGTAAACGACGAAAACGGGTATGAATTTAAAAATAAATATTTTTGCACGTTAAACGATTTGTACACCAAAAACTTTTATAAAAAATTGTACGATTGGTGCGACGCCCACAATTGCAAACTGACGGGACATTCCGTTGAAGAAACTTTCTTCGCGGGACAAATGTGGTGCTGCGCAGGCGTTTCGCCTTCGTATGAATACGAGCATATTCCCGGTATCGATTGTTTGGGTAGAGTAAGCTGTCCCGAACTTAGCTGTAAGCAAGTAGAAAGCGTATCGCAACAGCTTGGTTATAAGCAAATTTTAACGGAAACGTACGGTTGTTCGGGTAATGACGCAACTCCGCAAGAGTTGAAATCTATCGCGGAAACGCAATACTTTTTAGGCGTAAATTTGATGTGTCAGCACTTGTATCCTTACTCGCTTTCCGCACAAGGTAAGCACGACCATCCGCCCGTATTCTCCAAGCACGGAAACTGGTGGAGAGGGTTTAAAGAATTTAACGATTATTTCACCAAGCTTGGTTACTTGGTTGCAAATACCAAAGACGTTTACGACGTATTGTTAATTCACCCTATGCGCAGCGCGTATTTGGATTACATTCGCGAAAAAGACGGCGAAAGCATATTAAAGCTGCAAGAAGATTTCGACGCATTGATCGAATACCTTCGTATGAACGGTATTATGTATCACCTTGCGGATGAAACGATTTTAGAAAAGTATGGTAAAGCAGACGGAGATAAGCTGATTATCGGCAACTGCGTATACGATAAGGTGATTGTTCCGAAGATGCCGCAAATTTCGCAAACGACGCTGGACGTATTAAGCGGGTATACGGGAAAAATACTTTCGCTTGGTGAAATTAACTACGTTGACGGCAAAAAACAAAAAGTCAATTTTGTTTCCAACGTTACGTGGGAAGAGATTAAGCAACAAACGAACGTAAAATTCTCCTGTAAAACGAAGGACGCATTTGTGGCGGCAAGAACGGGAGATTTAGGCGATTATATTTTTATTAAAAATCTTTCCTTGTACGATAGCGTAGAAGTGGAATTAGAAGGGGTTGCGCAAGAATATCAAGCGCTTGATTTACACACCTTCGAGTGTAAAAATATTTCAAATAAGCTTGTATTAGAAAAATGCGGCGGGTATATTTTAATTAAATCCAACGAAGCGAAAGAAGAAGTAAAAACGCAAACCTTTGAAAATATCACCTCGGCGTTTGCAGTACAAAATATTACCGAAAATTATTTGGTGTTAGACTACGCTCAATATAGCCTTGACGGCGTTGAATACAGTGAAGTACAGCCTATTCAAATGTTGTTTGAAACGTTGCTTCGCCAACAATATAAAGGAAAGCTTTATATTAAACAAAAATTTGTCGTAAAGGATAAGATGCCACTTAGCTTTATGATGGAAGCGGGAAATTACTTCTCCGTTACGGTAAATGGAAACGAATTAGCGCTTAAGAAAAGTGATTTTGACGTATTGTTTATAGAAGCGGACGTAACTTCGTACATAAAAGAAGGTGAAAACGAAATTATTTACGGTATCAATTACGTACAACACGACGGCGTATGGTTTGCTTTGTTTGATCCGCTTGCAACCGAAAGTGTAAGAAATTGCTTGTATTATGATACGCATATCGAAAATACGTATATCAAAGGCGATTTTGCATTATCTGAAACGTTTGAAATTTGTCAAAAGACTTCTACGTTGCCCGTAACGTCTAACTTGCATAAACAAGGCTATCCTTTCTTTAAGGGTGCGTTGACGATAAAGGGCGAATATAATTATGACGGCGTAGGCGAATGTATTATTGCTTTCAGCGGTAGATTCTTGGTGGCAGAAATGCTGATAAACGGCGTAGAAGTTGTTTCGTTGGATACGAAGAAGAATATCACGCAATATTTACAAAAAGGTAAAAACGAAATTGTTGTAACGCTTAAATCTAGTTTGCATAACTTGTTTGGGCCTCATCATTTCAGAGGTGTTGGTCCTGGCAGTTACATCTCTCCCTATTTGTTTACAATGAGGGGAAGTTGGAATGGTAAAATTGCGCCTGATTTCACACCTGAATATTATACGGTGCCTTTTGGCGTTGATGAAATTGAAATTATTAAATCATAAAAGATAGTTTAAGGAGAAAATGAATGTGGCAGCTTCAAGATTGATTGGAGATTATCCCGTAATCGGTATTAGACCTACTATTGACGGCAGACGTGGACCTTTAAAAGTCCGCGAAAGCCTTGAAGTGCAGACAATGAATATGGCGAAAGCGGCGGCTGAACTCATTTCGAAAAACGTTTTCTATTCTAACGGAGAGCCTGTGAAGGTTGTTATTGCGGATACGACGATTGGTCGTGTTGCTGAGGCCGCGGCTTGCGCAAGTAAATTTAAAAAAGAAGGCGTAGATATTACTCTTACGGTAACGCCTTGCTGGTGCTACGGCAGCGAAACAATGGATATGGACCCTATGACGATTAAAGCGGTTTGGGGTTTTAATGGTACGGAAAGACCAGGTGCTGTTTATTTGGCTGCTGTTTTGGCGGGCCATGCTCAAAAAGGGTTGCCTGCATTTGGGATTTACGGACATGACGTTCAAGATTTAGACGATACGTCGATTCCGTGCGACGTTTCTGAAAAGATTTTGCGATTTGCTCGTTGTGCGGTGGCTGTTGCGACTATGCGTGGAAAATCGTATTTGCAAATCGGATCGATTTGTATGGGGATTGCAGGGTCTATCGTTAATGTAGAGCTTTTTGAAGAATATCTTGGAATGCGCGTAGAATCTGTGGATGAGGTTGAAATTATTCGTCGAATGACGGAAGGTATTTATGACGAAAAAGAATATCAAAAAGCGCTTGCGTGGATTAAAGAAAAGTGCAATGCAGATTTTGATAAAAATCCTGAAGATATGCAACGTACTCCCGAAGAAAAAGCGAAGGATTGGGAATTTACCGCAAAAATGGCTTGCATTATTAAAGACTTGATGAACGGCAATCCTAACCTCCCTGAAGGCGCGGAAGAAGAAATGGTTGGACATAATGCAATTGCTGCGGGCTTCCAAGGGCAAAGACAATGGACGGATTTCTATCCGAATTGCGACTTCCCCGAAAGTATTCTTAACTCTTCTTTCGATTGGAACGGTGCTAGAGAACCGTATATTCTTGCAACTGAACACGACACGCTCAACGGTATATCTATGCTGTTTATGAAGTTGCTTACAGGCAGAGCGCAAATTTTTGCAGACGTGCGTACATATTGGTCTGGTGATGCAATTAAGCGTGTTACCGGCTATGATATCGAAGGAAAGGCAAAGGATGCGGATGGTTTTATTCACCTTATCAATTCGGGCGCGGCTTGCGTAGACGCTTGCGGAGAGGTAAAGGATGAAAATGGCAACGGTGTCATGAAGAAATGGTGGGAGATGACGGAGAAGGATATCGACGCTTGCATGAATGCGACAACCTGGCCGTATGCCGACCTTGGATATTTCCGTGGCGGCGGTTATTCTTCTCGCTTTGTTACGCGTGCGGAAATGCCCGTTACAATGATCCGTTTGAATATGGTAAAAGGCCTGGGCCCCGTTATGCAAATTGCTGAAGGCTGGACTGTTTCTGTACCCGACGAAGTTACCCATAAGCTTTGGAAAAGAACAGACTATACGTGGCCTTGTACTTGGTTTGCGCCTCGTTGCGACGGGAAGGAAGGCAGTGCGTTTAAGACGGCGTATGAGGTTATGAATAACTGGGGGGCAAATCACGGTGCAATCTCCTATGGACATATTGGCGCGGATTTAATTACAATGTGTTCAATGCTTCGTATTCCCGTTTGTATGCATAATGTGCCCGAGGATAAGATTTATCGTCCGGCTTCGTGGAATGCGTTTGGTATGGATAAAGAAGGACAAGATTATCGCGCGTGTCAAGCGTATGGTCCTATGTATAAAAATATAAAATAATAGTTATCTATAGAAAAAGCTACGGGATATATTAAATATCCCGTCTTTTTTTGTGTACGGAGGAGGTAAATTTTTAAAAAGTACTTTACATAAAGAATTTTTTGTTGTATAATAAAAGATAGAGGAAACTATTATGAGATATACAGCTAAAGCAAGTCAATACGTTTTTAAAAATTTTTGGTATATATTTCCTTTTACGGTAATACCGGCATTCTTTTTTGCTCTCGCGTTGGATGCGCCTGCATTAGAGGTGGTATTAAAAAGTTTTTTTGGCGGTCAAATCAATCAAATAACCTTTGCGGATACTTTCTGTGCGATTTCTATTTTTAATTTTGCCGACGAGCAAGCAATTATTTCGGGTATTATCGGAATTATTCTATCCATTGTTTGCGTTGCTATGTTAATGGCGATGCTGGAAAAACATATGCGTATCGGAAAACGTACGTTTAATGGCTTGTTTGCAAAGCTTAACGATAATTTGCTTTCTACAGGCGCGTTTATCTTACTGATGTTGGCGTTTTACGAATTATGGACGGTAATTACGGCTGCGCTGGTAGCATTGTTTGCAAGTATACAAACAATTGTACTTGCATACATTTTGACTGTAGTAGCGTTTATCGGTATGCATTTCGTTTTAATTTATGCGATTTCCACGGTATATTTGTGGTTGCCGTGTATGCAAATCACGGGATTTAAGCCCTTTGAAGCATTAAGTTATTCCTATCAGCTTGTTGCGCCTAAAACCAATCAAATTGTCTTTAGCCAAATTGCCATTTTAATTGTTGCAGAGCTTGTTATCGGGGCAATTGCAATTTTTCTGTCAGAATGGGTTATGGTGCTCGCGGCTATGGCAGCATATACGTTGATGTTGATGTTCTTTTGTGTGCGCATGCAAGTTGTATATTTCGACAGGGCGCAAATTGAAAGGGCAGACTTAGACGTTTACGGAAAATATTGATAAAAGGAGAATTGTATGCGGGTTCGTAACAGTATATTATTACTTGTTGAAAACTTTAAAAACGTATATAGAATCTTAATTTATAAACTGATAATTATGTTAATAGGGACGGCTTTAATTAGTGCGTTGCTGATTCCTGGTCTTATTGAAATTTTCGAAAGCGTGCAATTTACCGCGTTGATCGAAAGTATAGAAGCATTTTTAGTAGCGTTAGTTCCTGCAGATAATGCAAGTGGTGTATTGACGCAGGCAAAGGATGCGCTACTTGGTGAAAATGGTACGTTAGCACAATTTGCAGGATTTGTAGCGGAGAAAGCTACGGGGATTATTTGGACAATTATAGGTTGCGCAGTAATTTATTTATTGCAACGCTTTGCGGATACACTTTGCTATTTTTCTATCGGCGGTATTTTAAATGATAAAATGGCAACGTATGCTGAATCGCCATTCTCTTCTGTTTACGTTACCAATCTTGGCAAAGCAAGTATTTATAGCCTTGTTTATGTGCCGGTTGTATTTTTATTTGATTTAATCACCTGGGCATTGGCGATTTTGGTATTGACCAATCTTCCCATTTTGCTGGCATTGTTTTTAGCTGTAACGATTATCGTAGTTTGTCAAGCGGTGAAATTGACGTTTACTTCGGGTTGGTTACCGGCCATGGTCGTGGATAACAAGAAAATAAAAGACGTTATGTTTAAACGCAGTGACGAAGAAAAACAACAGCGTGCAAAAGTATTTGCAACATATGTTGGAACAGTTTATGCGGTAATTATTCTTAATGTTATCGGTGCTCTTTGTACGTTTGGCAGCGCATTGTTGCTGACGGTGCCTATGTCCTTTTTTGTGTTTATTTGCGTACAATTTGTAAATTATTATACGTTAACAGGTAAAAAGTATTTTATTACCTACGAATCGATTGCTACCAACGAATCGCATGGAGATAGCGAGCATTTCTTTGACTATATGCAACCTGCACAGGAACCTGCGCAAGAAATAATGGAAGATACACAAGAAACTCAAACGATAGAAATATAAAATTTTTCGGGGGGAAAGTATGAATTATTTTGCAAACTATCAAAAATGGCTTATGGACGAACGTCTTTGCGACAAATGCAAGGCGGAGCTTGTAAAAATTGCGGGCGACGAGAAGGAAATTGAGTATCGCTTTGGCGGCGAACTTGAGTTTGGTACAGCTGGTATGCGCGGTCTTATCGGTTGCGGTATGAATATGATGAACGTATACACCGTTATGCGCGCTACGCAAGGGCTTTCCGAATTTATCAAAGGCCTAGGCGAAGCGGAGATGCAAAGAGGGGTTGTCATTTCTTACGATACGCGTAGAAAATCGGAAGAATTCGCAAAAGCTGCTGCAGGCGTTTTAGCAAAAAACGGGATAAAAGCGTATTTGTTCACTGACGTACATCCTGTACCGATGCTTTCGTATGCTGTACGTTATTTAAAAACGATTGCAGGTATTATGATTACGGCGAGCCATAACCCTAAAGAATATAACGGCTATAAGGTATACGGCGAAGACGGCGCGCAAATGTCGCCTGAAGATACTGCAAAAGTGGTAAATCACATTCAGGAGATTACCGATTATTTGTCTGTTTCCGCTTGTGAAGACAGTGATTTAATCGTGCCTGTGCCTAAGAAATTGGATGAAGATTACGTAAACGAACTGTCCGCATTAACGCTCTCCAAAGAGGCGGTTGAAAAGTGTGGGGCGAATTTGAAACTCGTTTATACTCCCGTACACGGTAGCGGTTACGCACCTGTTATGTCCATTTTAAACAAGCTTGGTATTAACGTTACGGTTGTAGAAGAACAAGCGCAAAAAGATACGGAATTTTCGACGGTAAAAGTGCCTAATCCCGAATATAAAGAAACTCTTTCTATGGGTATTGCGCTCGCTGAAAAAATCTCTGCTGACGTTGTATTTGGCACCGATCCAGATTCGGATAGATTAGGGGTAGCATTGAAAGATGACAACGGGGAGTTTGTCGCTTTATCGGGTAATCAAGTAGGCATTTTGTTGTTAGACTATATTTTACAGCGTTTGGCTGATGATAAAACAATGCCTGCCAATGCAGCGGTGGTAAAATCGTTTGTTACGACGGGTATGGCGAAAGCACTTTGCGACGATTACGGCGTAACTTTATACGAAACGCCTGTTGGTTTTAAATTTATTGGTGAAAAAATCAAGCAATGGGAAGCAGACGGCAAGCATACTTATGTATTCGGTTTTGAAGAATCTTGCGGATATCTTCGCGGTACGCATGCAAGAGATAAGGATGCTGTTGTTGCGTCTATGCTTTGCGCGGAAATGGTTTGTTACTATACATACGTAGGAAAAAGCGTATACGGACGTTTGCAAGAAATTTATGCGAAATATGGTTTCGTGCTTGATAAAAACGTATCTATTCAATATTCCGGCTTAAACGCTATGAAAGAAATGAATGGCGTAGTGGATGCCTTAAAGCAAATCAAGGTAGATGCGTTTGCGGGCGTTAAAGTGAATGCAGTGAGAGATTATAGCGCTGCGAAGCGTATCGATTACGTAAAGGGCGAAATACAAACAATGGATATTCCAAAATGTAATTGTGTATATTACGAATTGGATGGCGGTTCGTTCGTTTGCGTAAGGCCTTCGGGAACGGAGCCCAAGCTTAAAATCTATTATTCGTTGAAAGCAAAAGACGAAGAAGCGGCAAATGCCAAGTTGGAAGAAATCCAAATTGACGTTGCGGCACTTTTGGAAAGAGCAAAGAAATAAAATAAACACCCCGTCCTGCATAGGACGGGGGCTTTTTTACAATTGCGATAATTTTTCTAAGAAAGCCAAACGTTCTTGGCTTTCTTTTTTTAATTCGGCAAAAAGCTCTTCTGCTTGTTCTTGTTCTAAAACTTTATAAAGAGATGTGAATCTTCCTTGCGTGTTTAAAAACTCCGTTATGTCCACGCTTGTTTTTTTGCTATCTATGCACAAAGGATTTTTGCCTTCGGCTTTTTTGCGTGGGTCGAAGCGATATAAAGGAAAATAACCGCTGTCGACGGCAAGTTTTTCAGCTTGCATACTCTTGCTCATATTTTCGCCGTGCGCGATACAAGGTGAGTATGCAATAATGAGGGAGGCCCCGTCATAGCTTTCTGCTTCGGATAAAGCGGTGAGATATTGTTGCATATTTGCACCCATAGCCACTTGTGCCACGTAAACGTTTCCGTACGTCATTGCCATTAGTCCTAAATCTTTCTTTTTATGCTTTTTTCCGCCGGCAGCAAAGCGCGCTACGGCTGCTTTTGGTGTCGCTTTAGATGCTTGTCCGCCTGTATTAGAATATACTTCTGAATCAAGAATAAGAACGTTCACGTTAGGGTTTAAAGCAAGTACGTGGTCCAAGCCGCCGTATCCGATATCGTATGCCCAGCCGTCGCCGCCGATAATCCAAACGCTTTTTTCTTGATTGTTTTCTTTGACGTCAAGCGCAAGTCGCATTCCGTAACCAAATTCCGCGTTGTCTTCAAACAGCGAGCTTGCCCATGCAGGACCTTGACCTTGTTGGTTGACGGCGTACGGACAAGAAGGCGCAGAACCGCCGTAGATGGACGAGCAGCCCGTTGCGTTAGCGATAAGCAGTTTTTCGCCAAAAAGCTGCGTTAAAACTTTGATATAAGGGGTTTCTCCGCATCCCGCGCAGGCGTAAGAGAACTCGAAAAGAGGTGGATAAAATTGACTGCCCTTGACGGTGTTTCGTTTAAACGCAGGGAGAGATTGAACGGGAAGCTTTTGGAAAAAATCCCAAAGTTTTATTTGAGACGCTGGTATTTTTTCGGGCGGTTGCATAATCAATGCTTTTTTAGGGGCTGGGCATACGTTAGCACAAATTCCGCAACCCATACAATGTTCGTAGCAAACTTGTATTTTAAAGCGTTTATCTTTTGCGCCAAACGCTGGCAGTGTAATCATTCCGTCGGGCAATTCTTGATTTTCGTCGATAAGATAGGGACGGATTGTGGCGTGTGGGCAAACGTATGCGCATTGGTTGCATTGAATACAGTGTTCGGCAATCCACTCGGGGAGAAGCGCGGAAATTCCGCGATCTTCATATTTCGCGGTGGCGGTGGGAACGCTTCCGTCGGGCGAAAATTTGGAAACGGGTAATTGGTTTCCTTGCAGACGTAAAATTGGCTGTATAAATTGTTGAAAATACTCATTGTTGTTTGAGTTGAAGTGTGTTTTTTCGGTTGCTTCAGTCCAAGTTTCTGGATAATTTATTTCTTTTAGGGAAGCTAACGTTTGGTCAATGGCGTTATAGTTTTTTTGCACGACGTCTTGGCTTTTTTTAGAAAACTTTTTTGCTAAATCTTCTTTTAAATAAGCAATGGCTTGTTCGTAAGGTAAAATGTGGGGATGCAGGGCAAAAAAAGCCGCTTGCATAATCATACCTGTTCTGCCGCTTAATCCATTTTCTTTGGCTATTTTTGTGCCGTCAAGAACGTAAAAACGAAGCTGTTTCTCCGCGATACATCTTTTTGTTGCATTAGGCAAAAAGCGTTCTAGTTGATCAAGCGTTGTATGAGGAGTATTTAATAAAAAAATTCCTCCCTGTTTTATTTTTTTTAAAAAATCATAACGTTCTAGATAGGAAGGATTATGGCAGGATAAAAAATCTGCTTGTTCGATAAGATACGAGGAAGAGATAGGCTCTTTTCCAAACCGTAGATGAGAAATGGTAGCGCCACCTGATTTTTTTGAATCGTACTCAAAATATGCTTGCGCGTATAAATTTGTTTTATCGCCGATAATTGAAACGGCATTTTTATTCGATCCAACTGTTCCGTCTGAACCAAGGCCGTAAAATAAGCAGGAAATACAGTCTTCTTCAGCAATGTGATATTCGCTATTTATTGTAAGCGAGGTATATGATACGTCGTCGTTAATACCAACGGTAAAATGATTTTTAGGATTTTCCTGCTTTAAATTTTGTAAAACTGCGTAAGCGCAAGAAGGGGTAAAATCTTTGCCCCCCAAACCGTATCTGCCACCTATAACGCGAATATCATTTTTTTTGTTTTCTAAAAGAGCGGCGCAAACGTCCAAGTATAATGGTTCTCCTAACGCACCGCATTCTTTTGTTCTATCTAAGACGGCAATGTTTTTACAACTGTTTGGTAAGGCGTTTAAAAAGTGTACGGCGGAAAAAGGACGGTATAAACGTACTTTGATAATGCCGAAACTCTCTCCTTGTTCATTTTCGTATTCAATCGTTTTTTGCATGGCGGAACAACCGCTACCCATCATAACAACAACGTTTTCTGCGTTTTTATTACCGAAGTAATCGAATAAGTGATAAGCTCTGCCTGTGATTTTGGTAACTTTATCCATTATATTTTCAACGATTCTTGGGGTATTGAAATAGAATGGATTGGCGCGTTCTCTGTTTTGAAAGTAAATATCCCCATTTTGTGCTGTACCGCGTTGGATAGGATTTTTAGGAGAAAGGGATCGGTTTTTGAATGATGCAATGTCTTTTACGTCAACCAGTTTGTTAAGTTCCTCGTACTCTATAACGTCGATTTTATTAAATTCGTGTGAGGTGCGAAATCCATCAAAAAAATGCATAAATGGTACGCTTGTTTTTAAAGTGGAAAGGTGGGAAATTAAGGAAAAATCCATAGCTTCTTGAACAGAAGAAGAACATAACATTGCAAAGCCTGTTTGTCGGCAAGCCATTACGTCTTGATGATCGCCGAAGATGTTTAAAGCGTGGGTAGATAACGCTCTAGCGCTTACATGAAAGACGGTGGGGAGCAATTCGCCTGCAATTTTATACATGTTCGGGATCATAAGTAATAAGCCTTGGCTGCATGTATACGTAGTGGTTAATCCGCCGCAAGTTAATGCACCATGTACTGCGCCGGCGACGCCGCTTTCCGATTGCATCTGTGTTATTTTTGGCGTTTCACCAAAAAGATTCTTTTTTTGTTTGCTGGCCCATTCGTCTACGGCTTCCGCCATAGGAGAGGAGGGGGTGATGGGGTAAATAACGGCAATTTCGCTTAATGCATAAGAAATATATGCCGTTGCACTATTTGCATCCATTGTTTGCTTTTTCATGGTAATCCTCCATTGGTTTTTGTTTTAGTATGTTCATTTAAAGGAAAAATAATCATTAACAGTAGTTTTGCATATGATAAAAGTAATAAAAAAGATTTTCAGAAAAATTGAACAAATGTTCGCTAAATGCTTGATTTTCTTAAAAAAACGTGGTAAAATATGGGTATTATGAAGATAGAACTTACTTTGGACCAGCAAAATGCGAAAAATTTTATAGTGGAATGGTTTTTGCATACGGATGACCAAGTATTTGTTTTGTCTGGATATGCGGGGACGGGGAAGACTTTTTTAATCAATCACGTGATAAAAGACGTTTTGTATTTGGAAGCGGGTACGGAGGCGGTATTTGTTACGCCGACGGGAAAAGCGGCGACGGTGTTAGCGCAAAATGGTACGGTGGCGGGAACGGTGCATTCGCTTATCTATATACGTAACGAAGATGATTTTGACGTTGACGAAAACGGCGAGATTGTCGAACGAGAAGAGCTGTCTTTTTATAAGCGTGAAAAAATAGACGAAAAGATTCGGCTGATTGTCATAGACGAAGCGTCGATGGTAAACGAAACAGTTTTAAACGATTTGCTTTCTTTTGGGGTGAAATGTCTCTTTTGCGGTGATGGCGCGCAGCTTCCGCCTGTAAATGGGGCTTGCCCGTTACTGACAACTCCGCATTATACAATGAAAGAAATTGTGCGTCAGGCTAAAGATAATCCTATTATTCAGCTTGCCACAATGGCTCGGCAAGGGAATCTAATTGCTTATGGCAACTATGGAGATAAAGCATGTGTCATTTCTC
Source organism: Candidatus Scatosoma sp. (assembly GCA_045660265.1). GTDB lineage: Bacteria > Bacillota > Clostridia > Christensenellales > Borkfalkiaceae > Scatosoma. The sequence continues at coordinate 40,081 of JAZRDM010000057.1, forward strand.
GTCATGCGTTTCGTGGGAAGGAAAGAGAGAGGTTGCTTTTAAAGGCGGATCAAATTATTTGCGGGAGAAATTCAACTCGCGTATCTATCAATGACGAAATTCGTCAATATAAAGGAATCGGTGAAACTCAGTTTCCAGTGGAGAACGAAAAACTAATCTGCACACTCAATGATTGGGAAAAACCGTTGGACGAGCATAAAAAGTTTTTTTTGGTCAATGGGCTTATCGGTACGGCAAGCAATGTACAAGAATGCATGGATGGGCTTGCAATAATGGATTTTAAAGTTGATTTCGCCAAAGAAAGCGTGCGCGTGCCATTTGATACAGGTATTTTCTTGAATGGAAAATATAATCATCATTACGGTGAACGAGCTGTAACGTTTGCGGATGGAACGGTGGCGCATGAAGATAATTTTACTTTGTTGCATCGTCTTAAAGTGGTGAATGATGAACCGATTTGCCGTTTTGAATTCGCTTATGCGGTTACTTGTCATAAAGCGCAAGGCTCTGAATTTGATTTTGTTATCGTTTTTGATGAGTCGTGGGCATTCGGGGAAGAAAAAAATCGTTGGCTGTATACGGCAATTACACGTGCTAAAGAAAAATTATTGATTATTCGTTGACGGCTCGCTTTCAATTTGATATAATGGTAAAAAACAATTGGGAAGTAATTATGGCCAAGCAGTTGGAAAGATATCAAGAAATTGAGCGTTCGATTATTACGACGTATAGAAAAGAATTATGGTCGCCTTTTATTTTAGCTGTAAAAAAATATCGGTTGATAGAGAAAGGGGATAAAATTGCCGTTTGTATTTCGGGTGGTAAAGATAGTATTATTTTGGCGAAATTACTGCAGGAATTGCAAAGACACAGCGAGGTGCCGTTCGAACTTGTTTTTTTGGCGATGGATCCTGGTTATAATGCTGAAAACAGACGGCAAATTGAAGAAAATGCTCAGTTGTTGCGTATTCCTTTAACGATATTTGAAAGTGATATTTTTGCTGCGTCGGAAATGGCTGCTGGGGATTCTCCTTGTTATCTTTGTGCAAGAATGCGCAGAGGGCATTTGTACGCAAAAGCCAAAGAGCTTGGTTGCAATAAAATTGCATTAGGACATCATAAAAGCGACGTGATTGAAACGACGGTAATGGGTATGTTGTATGGTGGACAATTGCAAGGAATGCTTCCAAAAATTAAAAGCGCAAATTTTGAAGGAATGACGCTTATTCGTCCTCTTTATTGCGTGTTAGAACGAGATATTTTACGCTGGAAAGAATATAATAACTTGCAGTTTATTGCCTGTGCATGTCGTTTTACTGAAAATATTGAACGAGAGGATTCTCCTGTATTTTCCGCTAGGAAACGAGTGAAAGAGCTAATTGCAGATTTAAAAAAAGAAAATGACAACGTAGAAAATAATATTTTTCAAAGCATTCATAATGTACAATTAGATACGCTTGCTGAATATAAACAAGACGGTATAAAACACAGTTTTTTAGAGAAATTTAACGAGGAATAAACTGTCATAATCTTAATATTTTGGCATAAAATAGGATATGCAAGAAAATAATAGAAACCATATCCTTACGATTGAACAAAAGAAAAATATTGGTATTAGCGGTGTGGAAAGCGTTTTGGCGTTTTCGGAAACAAAAATATTGTTGGCGCTTTTAGATGGCGGCAGGCTTAGTGTTTTGGGAACGGGTATGAAAATCGTTGGTTTTTCCAAAACAGAAGGGAGATTTTCCGCGGAAGGTAGTATTTCGGGCGTTTCCTATGGCGCAAAAAATTTGGCGGCGAAACTGTTTAAATAATGGATACTGCCAATCAAATTTATATTTTTTTCGTTTGTTTGTTGGCTGGATATATTGGCAGTATTGTATACGAAATTTTTTCTTTTTTCAGGTGGTTGTTTGCTTGTGGAAAAGGTAAAAATAAATTTTTGGGAATAGTTTTTGACGTTTTATTCTTCATAATCTTTGCGTTATGGGCGGTTTTTGTTGCAAAATATATGCAATTACCCAATTTTAGAGGATATATGTGGATAGCCTATCTAGGCGGATGGGGGCTTTATTTAAAAAGTTTGCATAGAATGCTTGATTTTTTAAAGAAAGTGTGCTATAATTGCCTAAATAAAGCTATAAAAAAGCGAAAAATGTCGAAAAACTCTACTTTAGGAGAGGAGAAATCAGTATGACACAAGAAAAATTGAAGAGAGTGATTGTAGCTTGTACAGTTGCAGGAACTTTACTTCTTACAATTTTATTCGCTGTCATTGTGGGTCAGATTATTGCTATTTGCGTAAAGAATAATAGATTGGAAACGCTTGAGCAAGAAATTAACCAACTTCAACAGCAAAAAGAAGAAGATGCAGATCTTGCCGATCATTTAGAGTCGGAGATAGGACAGTTTTGGCTTGCCTTTGAAAAGGGCTTTGTACAGTCTAAAGGAGAATAAAATGAATAAAATTGCCGTGATTGACATCGGCTCGAATTCCGTTCGCCTTATGCTTTTGGCGGACGGAAAAGTTTTATATAAGATTTTAAATACAACACAGCTTGGGGAAGGGTTGGCTCATTCGGATTTTTTGAAGGTGGAAGCTATCGAAAGAACGGCTAAGGCAATTGCCTCGTTTTATGAGCAAGCGATTTTAGAAGGCGCTTCGTGTGTTTGCGCATTTGCAACGGCGGCTGCGAGATCGGCTAAAAACAGTGCTGACTTCACTTCCAGGGTAAAAGAGTTGTGTGGATTAGAGATAGAAATACTTTCCGGTGAAGAAGAAGCGGAAATTGGTATTTTGGGGGCTTTAGGCTCGCAAGATGGCGGAATTATTGATATCGGTGGTGCAAGCACGGAAATTATTGTCCGCGAAAAAGGGCAAATTGTATATAAAAAGAGTGTGAATATCGGCGTTGTGCGCTTAAAGGATATGTGTGGCAGAGAGTATAGTAAACTTTGTGAAAGTGCAACGAACGCGGTAGAAGCCTTTGGGGTGGTCCCGCGTGGACAACGTATGTTGGCGATTGGCGGAACGGCAACAACGCTTGCCGCGCTTGCTTTACAGTTGAGTAAATACGACGCAGGCAAAGTTACTGGTTTTATCATGTCAGCCGAACAAGTAGAGAATATGTCAAAAACGCTTTGCGGGATGAGCGTGGAAGAGATTATGAAAAATCCTTGTGTGCCACAAAAACGCGCGGAAGTTGTTGCGGGTGGTGCGGTGCTGTTGGCTGCAATTATGCGTCGTCTTGGGTTTGAAATGGTACAAGTAAGCGATAGCGATAACTTGGAAGGTTATGCGAAGTTAAGGGGTTATATAAACGAATGAAAAGAATTTTTAGTAAAATCTATCCGATAACCCTATTGGTTATGTTTTTGGCGGGGCAAATCGTAGTTTTATGTTGTGCTTGGACAAACTTAAATTGTCTTATTGAGAGTGTTATTGGTTTTGCTGTGGGGTGTATTCTTGCCCCGATGTTGCACGAGTTGGGACATTTTAGCTTTGGATCGGCAAATGGTATGGTTTTAAAATATATTAAATTCTTTTGTTTTTGTTGGGTGGAGGAAAACGGGAAAATGAGATTTTCCTTTGCGTCTCCTTTTGAAAGCGAAGAAACGCAAATGGTGGCAACTTATGGCGGGGATATGAAAAAGCGTGCGGCTAATTATACGGTTGGCGGCGTGGTTTTCGGAGGTGTATATACACTCGTGTTACTTGCTTTTGCATTACTGCTTAATGAAACGGCGGGAATGTTTGTGTTTGTAGGCGCGTTGCCGTATGCGGCGTATTTATTTTTATTAAACGTAGCTCCGTTTGAATATGTAAGCGGAAAAACGGATATACTTGTGTTAAACGGCATTTTAAAGGATGCAGACGCTGAAAAAACAATGCTTGCCGCGATGGAAATTCAAGGACAGGTTTATCAAGGAAAAACGTTTTCCGAGGTTGATGAAACCTTATATTTTGACTTGCCGCAACTTTGTGAGGACGAGCCGTTGTATGCGATCATGCTTGATCTTCGTTATCGCTATTATTTGGATAAAGGAGATTTGGATGGCGCGGTTGATACGCTAAATCGTTTGGCGGGTTCTTCCGAATATCTTACGGATAACCAAGCGCAACAAGTAGCGGCGCAGTTTGTGTACGTTAATTCGATTTTAGGAAACCAAACAGATGCCGATAAAAGCGGGAAATTGTGTCAAGAATTTTTAATGAGTGAAAATGTGCAAGCAAAACGTATTTTGGCGGCGTACGCGGCGGCGTTTGGGTTGAAAGAAAAAGCGAATATTTTAATTGAACAAGCAAAAGAACTTTTACTTGCGGAAAAATCTAAAGGCGAAGTATTATTTGAGGAAAAATTGTTGCAAAAAATAGTAAGCGATAAATAAATTGGAAGAATAAAGAGGAACGTATGGGAAATCTTCAACAGCGGAAAGCGGGTGTGCTTTTACCCGTATCAGCGTTGCCTTCTCCTTTTGGTATCGGCACGTTTGGGAAAGAGGCGTATGACTTTATCGATTGGTTGCAATTGGCGAATATGAAAATTTGGCAGGTTTTGCCGTTGTTACCGACGGGATATGGCGATAGTCCGTATCAATCGTGCGCGGCGGATGCTCTAAATTACTATTTTATCGATTTTCGTTTTTTAGAAGAACAAGGCTTGTTGGAAAAGCAAGAATATGAAAGCGTAGAATGGAGTTTGGATGAACGTCGGGTAGATTACGGTAAACAATTTTTGTATAAAACAGAGATTTTGCGGAAGGCATTTTTGCGTTTTAATCAAGAAGACGAGAATTGGAAAGCGTTTATTGCGCAAGAAAAGTATCTTGATTTTGGTACGTTTATGGCGTTAAAGCGTAAATTTAATTATACAGCTTGGAAGGACTGGGAGAAACCTTTTGCTGATTGTGATAAAGAAGCCATAGAAAAATATCGGCTTGATAATACGCAAGAAATTCGTTTTTGGCAATTTACGCAATTTATCTTTTTGCAACAATGGCAAGCGTTGAAATCGTACGCCAATGCAAAAGGGATTGAAATTATGGGTGATATGCCTATTTACGTTTCGGAAGATAGTGTAGAATGTTGGAAATATCGTGATGAATTATTTGTTGTAGATGAGAAAGGCGTTCCGTCTATGGTGGCGGGTGTACCGCCGGATGCTTTTTCGGAAGACGGGCAACTTTGGGGGAATCCCGTTTACGACTGGGCAAAATTAAAGAAAACGGACTATTCTTGGTGGAAGCATAGGATTGAATATGCATTTTCATTGTTTGATATGGTTCGGATAGATCATTTTCGCGGGTTTGACCGTTTTTACGCAATTCCCGCTGGCGCTGAAACGGCGGTTGAAGGCGAGTGGATGGATGGTCCGAGTGCTGATCTGTTTATAGACATGAAGGATAAGAAGATCGTCGCGGAAGATTTAGGGGTTATAGACGACGGTGTTCGTGCTATGATGAAAAAAACTGGATATCCGGGCATGAAAGTTTTGCTTTTTTCTTTTGATGGCGATCCGGAATGTGAACATAAACCTTCTAATTATACAGAAAATATCGTTGCCTATACAGGTACGCATGATAACGATACTTTTCGGGGGTATATAGAAGGCTTAAGTGAAGAGGCTCGAAAAGAGTTTGAAGAAGAATTTGAAGCGGAATGCTTAACTTTGGAAACACCATATTTAACGGAGACAATTGAAGACGAGTGTCAAAGCGCGATAGAGCTTGTGCTTGCGTCTAAGGCGAATACGGTAATTGTTCCAATGCAGGATATTTTGGCTTTGGGTAGTGAAGCGAGAATGAATGCTCCTTCCACTTTTTCGGAGGGGAATTGGACGTTTCGTTTTACGCAAAAAGATTTTAAACGGCGTAAAGCGGTTTGGCTGAAAGAATTGGTAGAAATATATCATAGGTAGAAAAAGGATGGAGAACCACTCCATCCTTTTTTTTGCATAAAAAGTGCTTGTAACGAAAACACTAAAGAAGAAGATAAGGAGAGATTATGAAAAAGATTACGAAAATTATTTGCGGTATTTTATCTATATGTACAGTGTTTGCGTTTATCGGTTGTAAAAAGACGGAGAATATGGAAACGGTTAAATTGACTATTTGGGTGCCGGAATCGGATAAAACGTTTGCGGCAATCGTGGCAAAGGATTTTGAGAAAGAAAACCCTGATAAAACGTATGCGTTTAATATTGACGTGCAGGGAGAAAATGAGTTGGCGACCCGACTTTTAAATGATGTGGAGGCGGGGGCGGACGTATTTGCTTATCCCAACGATCAAATTGGGAAACTTATCAATGGAGATGCTTTGACGCGGATTGCGGGTAATAGGCTGGAAATTATTAAATCGGAAAATTCGGTGGACGCAATTCAATCTGCGACGGCTATTGTAAATGGGGAAGAAGGTGTTTACGGTATGCCATATACGGATAATTCCTTTTTTCTGTATTATGACAAATCAGTTTTTAATGATGAAGATGTGCAAACAATTGACGGTATTTTAGCAAAATGTAGCGCGGATAAAAAATTTGCGTTTCCAATGACGGATGGTTGGTATACAACCGCATTCTTTTTTGGTAAGGGGTTAGGGTACGAAGTTAAATATGGAGATGCGCTTGCGGAAATGGAAATTCGTTGTGATTTTGATTCTCCTACAGGGGAACAGGTTGCGCAAGCTATGTGGGAGCTTGTCAAAGATGGCCGGGTGAAAGCAGATTCTAACGATTCTAAACTGACGGCAGGGTTTAATGATGGTTCGATTGTGGCGGGCGTTTCAGGAATTTGGAATAGAAGATCAATAGAGGAATCATTGAAGAAAAATTTTGCGGTTGCAAAATTACCGACGTATACTTTAAATAAAGGGCAAGAGTCGGAAGAACAAGTACAGCTTGTCTCTTTTTCGGGTTATAAATTGATGGGGGTTAATAATTATTCGAAGGTGAAAGCGGAAGCTTTGGCTTTTGCGCAGTTTTATACCAATAAGGAGAATCAGATTTTACGATTTGAACAAAGAGGGGCTGTGCCGACAAATTTGGAAGCGAGGAAATCTGAAAAAGTGCAAATGGACGTTTGTGCTAAAGCGATTACCGAGCAGTTAAAGCACAGTAAAATACAGGTAAATGTCCCTTCAACTCTTTGGGTGCCGATGGAGGGTTTTGGTAATGCAATGATTACAGGTGTGCAAAACGGTTCGTTTAACGTTAAAGAACAGTTGGCTGCTTGTGTGGCGGGGATAAAAAAATAAATTGTTGGGGGAGAGCAGATGAAAAACGACGAAAAAAAAGAATCCTTTTTTAAAGAAGTATTTACGGCGTTGAAAAAGGGGTCGGTTGCCACTCGGCTCTCTTTCTTTGTTCCAGGGATAGGACAAATTATGCGCCGTCAAATAGGGAAAGGATTGATATATTTGGCGGTGTTCATTCTATATCAATTATTTTTAATATTTTTTGGCGGGCGATATGTATTTCATTTATTTTCTGGGGATTTAGGGACAAGACTTTCGGGAGAGATTTGGAATGAACAATTGCAAATTTTTGAAAAGGTAAAAGGGGATAACAGCTTTCTTATTTTGCTTTACGGCGTTGTTAGCGTTTTATTGATTTTACTGTATAACGTTATTTGGGCGGTTAACGTGAAGGGAAGCTTGGAGAATGATAAGCGTATTCAATTGGGTTTGTCATTACCTACTTTTAAGCAAGATGTTTATTCGCTGTTTAACGATAAGTTTTTCTTGCCTTTATTGGTGGTGCCATTTATTGGTTTATTAGTATTTACCGTAATGCCGCTGCTCTTTATGGTTTTAATTGCCTTTACAAATTACGATTATTTGCATCAACCGCCGGGTAGGTTGTTTGATTGGGTAGGGCTTGCTAACTTTAAAGCGCTCTTTGGATTTGCTGGAGGAGCAACCTTTGCTAAGGTATTTTTTCGTGTTTTGGTATGGACGTTTGTTTGGGCTTTTTTTGCTACCTTTACAAATTATTTTTTAGGTATGCTGATAGCGCTTATGATAAATAAAAAGGGGATTAAATTTAAACGATTTTGGCGGACGATTTTCGTATTGTCTATTGCTGTTCCGCAGTTTGTCAGTTTATTGCTAATGCAAAAAATTTTGGACGGGGATGGTATTTTAAATAAAATATTAGGCACGAATATATTATGGCTTTCAGATACGGCAAATTTTTCTTTATTGCCTCGTGTTATGATTATTTTGGTAAATATATGGATAGGTGTGCCGTATACGTTGTTGATGTGTACTGGGATTTTGATGAATATTCCCGCGGATTATTATGAGGCGGCAAAAATTGACGGAGCAAGTTCAATGCGTATTTTTAAAGATATTACTTTGCCGTATATGTTGCATATTACGACTCCGTATTTAATTACGCAGTTTGTGGGGAATATAAATAATTTTAACGTTATTTGGTTGTTAACAGGCGGCGGGCCGATAGATAATTTGTATTATGGCGGCGGTTCTCAAGCTCAATCGACGGATTTGTTGGTTACTTGGTTATATCGCTTGACAACGGCGCAAAATCCAAGATATAACGTTGCCTCGGTAATTGGTATCGTTATCTTTGTTATTTGTGCAGCTGGTGCATTGATCGCGTTTAATCGTTCTGCATCAGCAAAGAAAGAGGAGGAGTTTCAATGACGGAATTAAGAAAGAACCATGACGGATTAAAAAACGCGTTGGTTTATTTTGTCCTTTCCGTATTAGGAATACTATGGGTATTGCCAATTTTGTATTTGCTTTATTCGGCTTTTCGTGAACAGCCTACAACGGGGATTATCAATAGTCTGTTTCCGGAAAACTTGCTTTTTGGTGTAGGGAATTTTCAACGTTTATTTGCGCAAACGCCTTTTTTGCAATGGTTTTTAAATACTTTAGTAATTTCAATTTGTTCGTGCATCTTAACGTCGTTGTTTATTGTCATGGTAAGCTATGCAATGTCGCGGTTACGTTTTAAGTTGCGTAAACCGATTATGAACGTCTTATTAGTGTTGGGGATGTTTCCTGGGTTTATGAGTATGATTGCGGTCTATTTTATTTTAAAGGCGATGGGGCTGACAAATTCTAGATTGGCATTGATTCTTGTATATTCTGGTGGCGCTGCGCTATCCTACTATATTTGTAAAGGATTTTTTGATACAATTCCAAAAGGGATGGAAGAGGCTGCTGTATTAGATGGCGCAAGTCAAGCTGTTATTTTTCTGAAGGTGGTTTTACCGTTAGCAAAACCGATTATCATTTATACGGTTATAACGTCCTTTATTGCGCCTTGGTGTGATTTTATTTTTGCGAATACTATCATCAGTGAAAGAGATAAATACACAGTGGCGTTGGGATTGTATAAAATGATTAACGCGGAAAAGAGTAGTTTTAATGATAATTTTACCATATTTTGCGCTGGTGCGTCTGTAGTTGGCGGTCTTATTGTTGCGTTGTTTATGAGTATGCAACGTTACTATGTGGAAGGAATAGCCAGTGGTGCGGTAAAAGGTTAAAAGAAAAGGTACGGAAAACCGTACCTTTTTGTTTAACGATTATTTTTTATGACAAGCTTTTCAAGAATGGCGACAAGGGTATACATGGCGGCGGCAAGAATACATAAGATAAAGACAGCGCTCATAACTAAATCAAGTTTAAAAACTTGCCCCCCGTAAACAATCAAGTATCCTATCCCTGCTTTAGAGACGATATATTCACCCATAATCGAACCTATCCACGCCATACCTACGTTGATTTTTAACATTGAAATAAATGTTGGTAAAGACGAAGGAATTACGAGCTTGGTTAAAATTTGTATTTTGCTGGCACCCATTGATTTTAAGAGGAGTAATTTGTTTTCATCAGTTTCCATAAAACCGCCCAACATGTTTAAGATGGCGACGATTAAGCCGATAATAACGGTCATAAACACAATGGCTTTACTGCCCGTACCGCACCAAATAATGATAAGCGGACCGAGTGCGATTTTAGGAAGTGCGTTTAAAACGACGAAGTAGGGCTCGGTGATTTTACGAAAGGCTTCGCTCCACCAAAGCAATAGGGCGATAGAGTATCCCAGCGCAACGGCAAGCAGAAAGCCTAAAAGTGTTTCGCCGAGCGTTGTGCCGACGTGGTAAAAAAGAGTTCCGTTTTTGTATAACTCGCCGATGGCTTTGATGATTCTGGAAGGCGAGCTTGTAATAAAGGGATTTATCCAGGAAAAATAAGCGGATAATTCCCATAGGGTAAGAAATACGACTAGGATAGAAAAACGGACGACATTGATAAAAACGTTTTTTCTTTTTACGGATTTTAAGTATAATAAATGTTCTTTTGAGTAAGGAATGTTTTTCATGTGTTTAATTCTCTCCATAACAATTCAAACCATTGTGAAAATTGTTTATTTTCTCTGCGCTTTAAAGGTTCGTTTTCGGTAAAAGCAATTTCGTGTTGGGCGATTACTTTTGCAGGACGTGCGGATAATACGATAATTTTATCGGCGACGGAAATTGCTTCGCTGATATCGTGTGTGATTAAAAGTGCTGTCTTTTTTTCGGAGCGGATAATTTTATATACGTCGTCGCAAACGTTTAAACGCGTTTGGTAGTCAAGGGCGGAAAACGGTTCGTCGAGTAATAAAACGTCTGGCTTAAGCGCGAGTGTGCGGATGAGAGCTGCGCGCTGTCTCATTCCTCCTGATAGCGAGGAAGGATAGTTTTTTAAAAATTGTTCAAGACCGTATTTCTCGGCGAGCGAAAGAACAAAAGCTCTGTTTTCAATCGTGTTATTGCGTTTGATTTCTAAGGGCAGAAATAAATTTTTTTCAATCGTTCGCCAAGGAAATAAATGGTCTTTTTGCAGCATATAGCCAAAGGAAACGCCGTCGTTTTTTACTTTTCCGCTTGTGGGGGAAAGCAGGCCTGCAGCCAAAGACAAAAGGGTTGTTTTTCCGCATCCGGAAGGACCGATGATGGCACAAAATTCACCTTCTTGTACTGAAAAACTTAAATTTTCGACGGCAATCGTTTCGCCTTGCTTGCTGTGATAATGCATGGATACGTTTTCAAATCGTAAAACTTCTTTCATTTGAGTTTCCCTTTTGTCTAATTATTTTAAAGCTTGTAAATTTCTTTGTATACTTTTTGTGCGTAGCTATTATCGATAAGCTTATTAAATTCTACGCGTTGCGTAAGCTCGCCTGCGTTGTCGATAACGTCTTGTAAGCGTTGGAAACTTGCTTCCGTCATACTTAACTCTGTTCTCCAAGCGTCAATGGTTTTATAGCGTTCGACTGACGCGCTAATGGACGTTTCCGTCGTTCCGTCGAAGTATTTGGTTAAATAGGGGGCAACGGCGGTGGAGGGGTTTTCGTTAATATATTTTACCGCTTTTGTTACGGCTCTTAAAAATGCTTCCGCGGTTGATTTATTCTCGTCAAGCCAAGAATTTTTAGCCATGAAACAAGTATAGGGAATTTCACCCGAAGCTTCTCCGACAGAAGCGACTACGTAGCCTTTTCCGGCGGCTTCGTATTCATAGGCTACGGGGTCAAACATTGTACAATAGTCTGCCGTACCTGCTTCAAATGCGCTTGTCATTAAGTTGAAAGCAACGTCGTAATTTAACGTAACGTCTGTACCGTCGGTAAGTCCGTTTTGGTTGAGTACGTATTCAAACGTCATAGCGGGAACGCCGCCTTTTCGTCCGGCTAAAATTTCTTTACCGGCCAAATCGCTCCATTTGAAATTAGGTTCAGGGACTCTTGATACAAGGAAAGAGCCGTCGCGCTTGGTTAATTGTCCAAAGACGGTAGGCGTATCCGTTGAACCGCCGATGGCTACGTATAATGCGGCTTCAGGTCCGCAGAATCCGATATCGGCGTCGCCGGAAAGTACGGCAGACATAACGTTGTCTGCACCACCGCCGTTTGTTAATTCGATTTTGATATTTTCTTCTTCAAAATAGCCAAGGGAATCGGCTAAATATAGAGGCGCGTAAAAGATAGAGTGCGTAACTTCGTTAAGTTGTATGGTTTTTATTCCCGTTTCTTCTTGTTTGCAGGCGGAAAGCGGGAATAAACAAAATAAAGAGGATAAGAGTAAGGAAAGGGTTTTATATAATTTTTTCATAAAATTCTCCGAATAAAAAAATTTTTGGAATAATATATTATATGAGCGGTATTTAATAATTGACAATTTTAGAAAAAAGGATTATAATAGTCAAACCGACTCTTTTTGTAAGTGTAGGATTAGATAAGAAAGAACGGAAAGCAGAACACAAAAAAGGATATAGATTGTATTATGGAAATGCAAAAGACGTATAACCCTAAGGAATTTGAAGACAGAATTTATGCCGATTGGGAAAAATCGGGGTATTTTCACGCGGAAATAGACGAAAATAAGGTACCGTTTACCATTATGATGCCCCCTCCGAATATTACCGGACAATTGCATATGGGGCACGCAATGGACGCAACAATGCAGGACACGCTTATTCGTTTCAAGCGTATGCAAGGGTATGCGGCTTTATGGCTTCCTGGTTGCGATCATGCTTCGATTGCAACGGAGGTAAAAATTGTTGAAAAAATGAAGCAAGACGGTTTTACTAAGGCAGATCTTGGGAGAGATGGCTTTTTAAAACGCGCTTGGGAATGGAAAGAACAATATGGTAACCGCATTATGACGCAACAGCGTAAAATGGGTACTTCTTGCGATTGGGATAGACAAGCGTTTACAATGGACGAAAAGTGTTCTCGTGCTGTCCGCGAGGTGTTTGTAAATCTTTATCATAAAGGCTTGATTTATCAAGGGGATAGAATTATCAACTGGTGTCCTTGTTGTAAAACAGCGCTTTCTGATGCGGAGGTAGAATATGCGGAAGAAGGCGGTCATTTCTGGCATTTGAAATATCCTGCTTCGGATGGAAGTGCAGAAGTTATTGTTGCAACGACTCGTCCTGAAACAATGCTTGGGGATACAGCGGTAGCGGTACATCCTGATGATGAAAGATATAGTGCTTTGGTAGGTAAGACGTTAAAATTGCCTTTAACGGATAGGGAAATCCCTGTGGTTGCGGACGCATACGTTGACCCTTCGTTTGGTACTGGTTGCGTAAAAATTACGCCTGCGCATGACCCTAACGACTTTGAAGTAGGTAAACGCCATAATTTGCCTGTTATTCGTGTAATGAATGATGATGGTTCCATGAATGAATTGGCGGGTAAATACAACGGGTTGGATAGATATGATGCAAGAAAGCAAGTTGTTGCCGATCTTGAATCGTTGGGTAATTTGGTGAAAGTAGAAGCTCATACGCATAACGTAGGGCATTGCTATCGTTGTCATTCGACGGTGGAACCTATTGTTTCGAAACAATGGTTTGTAAAAATGGAGCCTTTGGCAAAGCCTGCCATTGATGCTGTTATGAAAAATAAAGTGAGATTCGTTCCTGAACGCTTCTCCAAAATTTATTATAATTGGATGGAAAACGTGCGCGATTGGTGTATTTCGCGTCAGCTTTGGTGGGGGCATAGAATTCCCGTTTGGTATTGCAAGGATTGTGGTAAGGTAATTTGCTCGAAAGAAGACCCTACTGTATGTCCCGATTGTAATAGCGCGCAGTTGCATCAAGATGAAGACGTATTGGATACGTGGTTCTCGTCTGCGCTTTGGCCTTTTTCGACGCTTGGTTTCCCTGAAGAAACGCCCGATTATAAATATTTCTACCCTACGGACGTATTGGTTACAGGGTATGATATTATTTTCTTCTGGGTTGCGAGAATGATTTTCTCTGGTATTGAACATACAGGGAAAGTGCCTTTCCATGACGTACTTATTCATGGTATTGTTCGTGATGAGCAAGGCAGAAAGATGAGTAAATCGCTTGGCAATGGTATCGATCCTCTTGAAATTATTGAAAAATATGGCGCGGATTCCTTGCGTTTGTCTTTGATGACTGGCGTTGCGCCTGGTAATGATACGCGTTATTCGGATACGAAGGTGGAAGCTTGTCGTAACTTTATCAATAAGCTGTGGAATGCTGCTCGTTTTGTGTTGATGAATGTTGAAGGAAAGAAAATTCCTTTAATTAACGAAATTAAGCTTGCTCCTGCAGATAAATGGATTATTGCGCGTTTGCAGAATACGATTCGTGAAGTAACGACGAATTTAAATAAATATGAGCTCGGCGTTGCTAGCGAAATTGCCACCAATTTTGTTTGGGATGATTTCTGCGATTGGTATATTGAACTTTCTAAACCTGCGCTTTACGGTGAGGATGAAACAAGAAAGACGGAAGCATTGGCGGTGCTTTGTTTTGTCTTAGAAAATTCGTTGAAGTTGCTGCATCCGTTTATTCCTTTTGTTACGGAAGAAATTTATTCGAATTTACCTAACGTAAGCGGAAGCATTATGATTGCGGATTATCCTCGTTACAACTCTAAAATGGCGTATAAGAAAGAATCGAAGGCATTTGAAGGGGTTATGGAAATTATAAAAGCGGTCCGCGCAATGAAGAAAAATGCGGATTGTCCTCCTTCTAAAAAGGTCGAGCTTAACGTTGTAACCGATAGCAAGAGATTATTGCAAGTTAATAAAGACTGCATTATGAAGCTTTCTGGGGCAAGTGCGTTGAAGTTTGTAGAAAACGCGGCTGCAGTAGAGGGAAAGACTGTTTCTTCGGTAACGGCACTTGCGGAAATCTATGTACCGCTTGGAGAGCTTGTTGACCTTGCGAAAGAAAAAGCTAGATTGCAATCGGAAATCGAACGTATTGAGAGCGAAATTGCAAGAGCGCAAGGAAAACTTAATAATCCGAACTTTGTAAATAAAGCGCCGAAGAAGCTTGTGGACGAAGAAACGGAAAAGGTTAAAAAATATTTAGATATGAAAGAAAAGTGTGTAGCACAGCTTGCAGATTTAGATTAAATTGGTAAAAGTAAAGACTTGCGGGAACGCGAGTCTTTACTTAATTTTTAGGGGAATTGCTTAAAAGAAAAACTTTTAAAAAAATACGTTTAAACAGTTGACAAAAACGGAAAAGAATGATAAAATGATAACTGTTGTAGTGTGGAAAGGGGATATTTTGCCCTTTTTCAAGTTTTTTGCGGTCAAAATTGCAGAAAATACAACTCAAAACAGCTTTCTTTAAATTGCATAAGGGCAATTTCGAGAAATATATTCCAAAATTCTTACAAGGAGGTCAAAAAATGCCTACTATCAACCAACTTATCAAGAAAGGTAGAGAAAAACTTGTTTACAAGTCCAAGAGCCCTATTCTTGACAACTGTCCTCAAAAGCGCGGCGTTTGTTTGTCCGTAACCACGACTTCTCCTAAGAAGCCTAACTCTGCTATGAGAAAGATTGCACGTGTGCGTCTTACCAATAAGCAGGAAGGTACGGTTTACATTCCCGGTGAAGGTCACAACCTTCAGGAACACAGCTCTGTATTGATCAGAGGCGGACGTGTAAAAGACTTGCCCGGTGTACGTTATCACATCATTCGTGGCGCGTTGGATACTGCCGGCGTTGCAAAGCGTAAGCAATCTCGTTCCAAGTACGGCGCTAAACGCCCTAAGTAATTTAGGACAAGCGAAGTAACATTTTCCTCGAAAAGCAATTGCTTTTCAAATTTACGAGCGTGGGAATTTCCCACTGAGTCGGTTGCGTTTTAAGACGAAAGAAACCAAAACGCAAAAATCCTACTTGTAATCGGAATATAGCTCGAAAAGCCCCGAATAAAAGTAGGCAGTATGCGGAAAAATCCGCAGAAGATTCGCTATCCGAAATCGGACAAGCGATAGCTGTACTGAAGGGTTAAACCCTTATAAAAATTATTTAAAGGAGGATAAAAACATGCCCAGAAGAGGTAATGTCCCTAAAAGAGACGTGCTGCCCGATCCTATGTATAATAGCAAGGTTGTATCTAAGCTTATCAACCAAATTATGCTTGATGGTAAGAAGGGTACGGCACAGACAATCGTTTACGAAGCATTTCAAATCATGGGGGATAAAATGAATATGGATCCCCTCGAAATTTTCAAGCAGGCTATGGAAAACGTTATGCCTGTCGTTGAAGTTAAAGCTCGCCGTGTAGGTGGTGCAAACTATCAGGTTCCTATCGAAATCAGACCTGAAAGACGTCAGACGCTCGCTATTCGTTGGCTCGTTATCAACACGAGAAAGAGAAGCGAAAGAGAAATGTCCAAGAGACTTGCTGCTGAACTTATGGACGCTTACAACAATGCAGGCGCTTCCGTTAAGAAGAAAGAAGATACGCACAGAATGGCTGAAGCGAACAAAGCATTCGCTCACTTCAGATTCTAATAGAGGTACAATATGGCAAGAGAATACGATTTATTGCATACCAGAAACTTCGGTATCATGGCTCATATCGACGCTGGTAAGACTACGACGTCCGAACGTATCCTTTTCTATACCGGTAAAACGCACAAAATCGGTGAAACCCACGAAGGTTCTGCAACGATGGACTGGATGGTTCAAGAACAAGAACGTGGTATCACCATTACTTCCGCTGCTACGACGTGTATTTGGAAAGGTCATCGTTTCAACATCATTGATACGCCGGGTCACGTTGACTTCACGGTAGAAGTTGAACGTTCCCTTCGTGTCCTTGACGGCGCTGTTGCTACTTTCTGCGCGAAAGGCGGTGTAGAACCTCAATCCGAAACGGTTTGGCGTCAAGCTGACCAATACGGTGTACCTCGTATCGCATACGTTAATAAGATGGACATTAACGGCGCAAACTTCTTCCGCGTTGAAACCATGATTCGCGAAAGACTTGGCGCTAACCCTGTACCCATCGAATTACCTATCGGTAAAGAAGATACTTTCCGCGGTATTATCGACCTTATTCACATGAACGCCGAAGTTTACTACGACGATCTTGGTAAGGATTTCCGTAAAGAAGAAATTCCTGCAGAATATGTGGATATCGCAGAAGAATATAGAGCAAAGCTCGTAGAAGAAGCTGCTTCTGCAAGCGACGAATTGATGGAAAAATTCTTTGAAAACGGCGATTTGTCTGCTGAAGAAATTATCGCTGGTCTTCGCGCTCGTTGCTTAAGAATGGAAGCTATTCCTATGCTTTGTGGTTCGTCCTATAAAAACAAGGGTGTTCAATTCTTGCTCGACGCAGTTATCAACTTCCTTCCTAGCCCTTTAGACGTTGCACACGTTAAAGGTATCAACCCTGATACGGGTGAAGAAGAAGAAAGAAGAACGGCTGACGACGAATATTTCGCAGGTCTTGCATTCAAGATTGCAACCGATCCCTTCGTTGGTTCGCTTGCATACTTTAGAGCATATTCGGGTGTTTTGAATGCAGGTTCTTACGTTTATAACTCGACGAAAGAAAAGAAAGAAAGAGTTGGTCGTCTCGTACAAATGCACTCCAACGAAAGAAAAGATATTTCCGACATTTGCTCGGGTGATATTTGCGCAATCGTAGGTTTGAAATATACGACGACGGGTGACACGCTTTGCGACGAAAAGCATCACATCATTCTTGAAAAGATGGTATTCCCTGAACCCGTTATTCAACTTTCCCTTGAACCCAAGACGAAAGCTGGTCAAGAAAAGATGACGATGGCTCTTATCAAGCTTGCTGAAGAAGACCCTACGTTCAAGACGTATACTGATCAAGAAACTGGCCAAACGATTATCGCTGGTATGGGTGAATTGCACCTTGATATTATCGTTGACCGTCTTTTGAGAGAATTTAAAGTAGAAGCAAACGTTGGTGCTCCTCAAGTTGCTTATAGAGAAACGTTCCGTAACGAAGTTGAAGCGGAAGGTATGTATAAGCGTCAATCGGGTGGTAAAGGTCAATACGGGCATTGTAAGCTTCGTCTTATTCCTCAAGAACCCGGTCAAGGTTATGCATTTGAAGATGCAACGGTTGGCGGTTCTATTCCCAAGGAATATATTCCTGCAATCGATAAAGGTATCCAAGAAGCTGCAAAGAACGGCTACCTTGCTGGCTACGAAATGGTTGACTTCAAGGTTGTTGTATACGACGGTTCGGATCACGAAGTCGACTCGTCCGAAATGGCATTCAAGATTGCTGGTTCGCTCGGCTTTAAAGATGGTATGACGAAAGCTCGTCCCGTTCTTCTCGAACCCATCATGAAGGTTCAAATCATTACCCCTGAAGATTACTTCGGTGACCTTATGGGTAACGTATCTGGTCGTCGTGGTACGATTCTTGGTACGGATGATAGAAACGGCGCGAAGATTATCGACGCAGAAATTCCTCTTTCCGAAATGTTCGGTTATGCAACGGAACTTCGTTCGAGAACGCAAGGTCGTGGTCAATTCACGATGCAATTCGATCATTACAACGAAGTGCCTTCCAACATTTCGAAAGATATTATCGAAAAGCGCGGTAAGAAAGACTAATTTTTAAATAAAATCCTTACTTTCCCATGAAAAAATATGGGAAAGTAGGGAAAAATTAAAAAAAATTAAGAAAAGTGCTTTAAAATATTTGATAAATTCAAAATTTTAAGGTATAATAGAATTGTCCTAATATGGACAGAAAATTTTTCATCATTTTGTAAAAATGATAGGTAGCTGCGTCCGAAATCGGATAGGTTATCATTTTTAAATCAATAAATATTTATAAGAAATCGGAGGATTTATTATGGCTAAAGCTAAATTTGACAGAAGCAAACCCCACGTTAACATTGGTACTGTTGGCCACGTTGACCACGGTAAAACGACTTTGACCGCAGCTATCACGATGGTAATGGCAGCTCGCGGCGGTGCTGAAAAGATGAGATATGACC
>JAZRDM010000058.1:0-8630 GCA_045660265.1 Candidatus Scatosoma sp.
CGTACAGGCGTACGTCTCCCGTCGGAAAGCCTCGCGCTTCGCGTATAACTTGCATCTTGCTTTGTTTTTATCCCTTCGGATAGGCGTAAGCGTAGAATAGCAGACGTTATACTTTGTCGCGTTTGCGTTTTCCTCGCTCGCGTACAGGCGTACGTCTCCCGTCGGAAAGCCTCGCGCTTCGCGTATAACTTGCATCTTGCTTTGTTTTTATCCCTTCGGATAGGCGTAAGCGCAGAATAGCAGACGTTATACTTTGTCGCGGTGAATAGCTTTTTTTGTTTTAGCTAGAATGATTTAAAAACATAAAAGAGAAAATATCCTTATTTGGAATAGGAATTGATGGAAGGACAGTTAAAGAAAACTAAACGGAAATATCAGAAAAAGGGTAAGCCCGCAAGTATTTATTTCTTGCTTTGGGCCTCTTTTACTGTACTTTCGTTGATTATCGTCTTGGTGTTTAGCTTTACGCAGTCGTTGGCTCTTAATCAAACGTATCGAGAAGAAGGCGCGAAAGAAATTACCGTAAAGGGCGGGGCGATAGAAGCAATTTTAAAAAGCGAACCGCCGGAAGAATTTGGCGGGAATCATAGCGGATTTGTGCGTTATTTGGCGCAGAGTAACGGGGTAGATATCTATATTATTGCGGGAGACGGACGGGTTTTGTATCCCCGTGAGGAAAAATTTGACCCCAACTCCCCTGAATTGAACGAGTTTTATGATATGTCTGCTGAGCTGAATTTGTTAAAAGGACATCTTGCGGGGGTAAACGAAGACTACGTTGTGTATGAAGGGGCGGGCGAGTTTGTGTATGGCTCTGTTTTAACCTTTGAAAAGACAGAAACGTATTTGTATATTTCGCGTTCGCTGGATTTGATTGAATCGGTATCCGTAGCGCTTCGCGTGCGTATTTTGTTTGTGGCAATGTTTGTGTTTATCTTTGCGTTTGCGCTTTCGTCCGCGATTTCCGGCTGGCTGACAAAACCCATTGAAGAGATTACGGGAAAAGCAAAATTGCTGGCAAAAGGGAACTTTGACGTCGATTTCTATGGCCCAGATTACGCCATTGAGATGGCGGAGCTGGCAAATGCGCTAAACTATGCCAAGGACGAGCTGTCTAAAACGGACCGTATGCAAAAGGAATTGATTGCAAACGTTTCGCACGATTTTAAAACGCCGTTGACAATGATTAAGGCATATTCGTCTATGATAAAGGAGATATCGGGGAATATTCCTGAAAAGCGGGATAAACACGCGCAGGTTATTATCGACGAGGCGGATAGATTGGCGTCGCTTGTCAATGATATGCTTGACTTGTCTAAAATTCGTTCTGGCTTGAACGAGTTAAAAATGAGTACCTTTGACTTGACGGCATATTTGTATGATATTTTGGCTCGGTTTGAGGATTTTGGAACGTCGCAAGGGTATTCCTTTATTTTAAAAATTGATGAAGGCATTTACACGCAAGCGGACGAGGTGAAAATTGGACAAGTGCTGTATAATTTGATTGGGAATGCCATCAATTATACGGGCGAGGATAAAAAGGTATACGTGTCTCTTCGCTCGTCTAAGGACGGCATAGCAAGATTTTCCGTAAGGGATACCGGCTCGGGAATTAAAAAAGAGGACGTCGCTGTTATTTGGGATAGATATTACCGCTCGTCTGAAACACACAAACGGCCTGTAAAGGGCACGGGGCTGGGGCTTTCTATCGTAAAGACGATTTTGGAAAAGCACGGTTTCCGTTTTGGCGTGGAGAGCGAAGTGGGGCATGGAAGCTTGTTCTACGTGGATTTCCCTATCCGCAAAAAATAGTTTAAATAGCATAAGAAAATACTAAAAATTAAATATATTCTTTGGGGCGGGGTGAAATTCCCCACCGGCAGTGATAGTCTGCGACTGGCAATCGGCGAAAGCCGTTTGGCAGAGATGGAGTGCAATTCTTCAACCGACGGTGATAAAAAATTTTTAAGTCCGGATGGGAAAAGAAACTTTCTTTCGCGTTATGCACGCGGGGACAAGACGCCCCGAAAGGAGCGTTTTTTTGCAAACGCGAGGAGAAAATATGTTGGAAGAAAAACAAGAATTTATACAAGAAAATGTGAAAGAGCCACAAGGAAAGGCTAGGGAAAACAATCAATTTGCTTGGGTGAAAAAAATGTTTTCGGCAAAGCGTTGCGCTGTGATGGCGTTGTTTGTTACGCTGAGTTTGGTCGTTAGTTTTTTTGAATTTCCCATTTTTCCTGCAGCTACCTTTTTACAGCTTGATTTTGGCAATAGCTTGATTATGCTCGTTGGGTTTTTGTTGGGACCTATCGAAAGCTTGATTGTCTGCGTGCTCAAAGAGATGTTGCGTATTCTTTTGAAGAATGGGACGGGCGGCATTGGGGAGCTTGCCAATATGTTGGTAACGTCCGCGTACATATTATTGCCTGCAACTGTTTACTATTTCAAAAAGGGCTTGAAAGTGGTGATTCCTACGCTGATTGCGGGCTGTTTGCTTTCGACGGGCGTGGCGTTGATTGTTAATCGGTTTATTTTATTCCCTGCCTATATGGGAAGCGGGGGCGTGGAAACGTTTGAACAGATTTGGTGGATTGTTTTGCTCTTTAATCTTATCAAGGGTACGGCGAATACCGTTTTGACGGTTGTTTTATACAAAAAATTATCTTTCCTTTTTAAGAAATGGAAGATTTAAGCTTATGAAATAAGGATTTGGATTTATGGCTGTATTTATTTCAAAATCGCGCGAGCAAACGGAGAATTTTGCTTGTGAATATGCAAAGACTTTAAAACGCGGCGACGTGGTGTTGTTGGACGGAGATATGGGCGCGGGGAAAACGGTGTTTTCGAAGGGCGTTGCTAAGGGATTGGGGATTGAAGAAGAGGTTACCAGCCCTACTTACGCGTATATGAACGATTATGACGGCAGACTTTTTCATTATGATTGTTACCGTATTGAAAGCGTGGAGCAGGCGGAAAATTTAGGGCTTGCGGATTATTTCGATATGGGCGGAATTTGTTTAATTGAGTGGGCGCAAAATATCGCGTCGCTTATTCCAAAATCGGCGAAAAGGGTTTGTATTAAGAAATTGGACGAAGAAACAAGAGAGATTTCTTATTGAGGAGCAGGTATGAAAAATTATTTGGCGATTGATACGAGCGGGGATTCGCTGACCGTGGTAGCGGTGAAGAATGGGAAAACGTACGAGCGGTTTATTCAAGACTGCGCTATGAAGCATTCGGTAACCTTGATGAATGAAATTGACGATTTGCTGACCAAGGAAGGCTTGTCGCTTAACGATTTTGATTTTTTTGCGTGCGTAGTGGGAGCGGGTTCGTTTACGGGGATTCGTATTGGGATTTCGACGGTAAAAGGCTTTGCGTCGGCACTCAAAAAACCGACTTTGCCTGTAACCTCTTTTGACGTTTTAGCGTATAATGGGGTAGACGCGGACGAAGGGAAAAAGACGCTTTGCTTGGTGGACGCTTTGCATGATAGTTATTACGTGTGCGGATATCAAGGAGGGCAGATATGCGTTGAACCTTGTTATTTAACGGAAGAGGAAGTGCTTGCATTGGCAAAGCAGGGGTATACTTTGCGCGCGGGAAACGTTTTGCCTATCAGTGAAAAGGTGTGCGTGGAAAGGGTTTCTATTGCGAAGGGCTTGTGTAATGCGACGGTTGCTTTGGCTGAAAAGCAGGCGTTTGGAGAGTTGGCGGCTTTGTATGTGAGAAAGAGCTCTGCGGAAATCAATTTGGGTAAGGGCGTGTGATGAAGGTTCGTGAATGGACAAAAGCGGATATTGAAAAAATAGCTGTTTTAGAAGCGGAATGCTTTTCGGATCCGTGGACAAAAGAAATGCTGGCTTCGAGTTTTGAAGGGCGGTTTTTTCACGGGATTTTGATAGAGGAAGAAGGCGAAATTTTAGGATATGCGTGTCAGACGGTATTGTTTGAAGACGCGGAGATTGAAATTGTTGCCGTTGCACCGACGGAACGTAAAAAGGGGCTGGGAAAGCTGTTGATGGAAAGTATGGAAGACATTGCTTTGGCGTTATGTGCAAAACAGACCTTTTTGGAAGTTCGTGTGTCTAATGTACCAGCGATTGCGTTATACACAGGATTTGGTTTTGAGAAGGTAAGGGTTCGTGAAAGATATTACGCGGACGGTGAAGACGCGTTGGTGATGAAAAAGATTATTATGTAAAGGGAACTGAATTTGGAAAAATGGAGTGATTGTGAGTTCACGATAGCTGTGGACGGCAAGGACGTTTCGGTTGTACAAAAGGGGTCGGGAAAAGATTTGGTGTGCTTGCACGGGTATCTTTCTTCGAAAGAGGCGTTTGCAAATCAAGTAGCGTATTTTTCTAAATTCTATAAAGTAACTGCCTTTGATTTTTTGGGGTTTGGAAAGAGTGGGGTTCTCCCGTATGCGTTTTCCGTGTTGGATTATGCCGAATGGACGAAGGGTGTATTATCGGCGCTAGATATCCAAAAGCCCAAGATAATAGCTCATTCGTTTGGGTGCCGTGTCGCGATAAAAATGGCGGGGGAATGTGGGCAGGTATTTGATGAAATTATCTTAACCGGTCCTGCGGGCGTAATCTTGCCAAGGGGACTGGGGTATCGGTGTAAGGTCTTGGCTTATCGAGCGGTGAAAAAGATAGCGCCTAAATTTGCGGAAATGCATTTTGGCAGTAGAGAATATCGGTCTCTTTCGCCGATTATGAAAGAGAGTTATAAAAAAATTGTCAATGAGGATTTGCGTCAGGACGCAAGACGGATAAAAAATAGGGTTTGCGTCATTCAAGGAGATGTAGACAAAACGACGACGAGAAGGGAAGCGGAAGCGTATTTGGCATGCTTGGAGTGCGGTGAAATGAAGGTTTTGGACGGCGGTCATTTTGCCTTTGCGGAAAACGCTTTGCGGTTTAACGTGTTGGCGGAGGAGTTTTTTGGGAATGGATAACGTATTACAAAGAATAGCTGGGTGTTTGCTCTGCGCGTGTTTTTTGTTTTTGGCGAATTTGCGGTTGATTGGAGCTCTGCAACAAGCCGGATATAAAAACGGCGGTTTTTTGGCGTGGCTCAAACGGAAGGAGAATTTGCAACGTTCGAGATTGGCGCTGTGGGCGGGAATGGCGTTTGCTTCCTGTGCGGTGTTTGGCGTTTGCTTTTCTTTTTTAGGCGAAGGCGTTGCGTTGATTTTGCAAGCCGTACCCTTCTTTTTGTTTTGCGGATTATATCTTCTTGCGGAAAAGAAGTATGCCTTAAAGGTACCTTTGAAAAAGACGGCGAGAGTGGTGCGTTTGTCTGTTGTTTACGTGTTGTTTTTGCTCTGCTTTGCGTATATTTTTGTGGCGATACTCAACTTTATTCGCATGGCGGTAAACGTGCCGTGGTATACCTTGTTTGCGTATACTCCGTTTGCGGTGTATATTGTTTTAACGCCTTATATTTTATGCTTGGCGAATGCTTGTGAAAGCTGGTTTGAAAACGCTCGGAATAAAAAATTTGTTCAACGGGCGGGGCAGGTGTTAGACGAATGTGGAAAAATCAAGATTGCCGTTGTGGGAAGTTATGGAAAAACTTCGGTGAAAAATATTTTGACGACGATTTTGCAAGAGAAATATTTGGTAGCGGCGACGCCTTTATCTTATAATACGCCGATGGGGATTGCGTTGGCGGTGGAGAGTAAAGAGTTTGATAATGCGGACGTTTTTGTGGCTGAGTTGGGCGCGAGAAAACAAGGGGATATTGCCGAGCTGTGCAGTTTGGTGAAGCCCGATTACGTTGTGTTTACGGGGGTTTGCGCGCAACATATCGCTAGCTTTGGAAACGAAGAAAACGTCTTTTTGGAAAAGAGCAAGGCGCTCTCTTGCGGGGCGAAATTGGCTGTGTGCGCGGGGTCGTTGCAAGAAAAAGTGATGACGCTGGGGGTGGAGAACGGCTCGGCGTGTAAATTTGTTGATTTTGCGGCGACGGTGAAGGCGTATCGTTTGCAAGACGGCGTAAGCACTTTTTCGCTTGTGCTTGGGGAGGAAGAAATAGTGGTAACGACGGCATTGCTTGGGGATCACTCTGCGGAAAATATTACGCTTGCTGCGACTTTGGCGCTGGAAATGGGACTCTCGCTGGAAGAAATTAAGCGGGGGATTGAAAAGCTTGTGCCTGTGCCGCACCGATTGCAACTGTTGAAAAGCGAGCGGGGTGTTTTTGTGTTGGACGACGCGTATAACTGCAACGAGCGCGGAGCGAAAATGGCGATAGACGTTTTGGCGACGTTTGGCGGGAAAAAATATATCGTAACGCCCGGGATTGTAGAATGCGGGGTCTTGGAAGAGAAAATAAACGCTCGGTTGGGCGAGATGATTGCGCTTGCGGGGTTGGATAAAATCGTGCTGGTGGGGGATACCTTGGTGGGCGCGGTGAAAAAAGGCTTTGAAACGGCGGGCGGAAATATGCAAAATTTGGCTGTTGTGGATACGCTTGAAAAGGCAAAAGCGCATTTGCGGGATTTACAGCCGGGGGATTGCGTGTTATTTTTGAATGATTTGCCTGACGTGTATAGTTAACGAGACCTAGCTTATCACGATTAAGAAAAAATGGATAAGGCTATACGGCAAGGGCGCGCGGATAGTGTACAAATGCATAATGAAAGAAACACCAAAGCGAAGGAATATTTTGCGGAGGTGTTTTTTTTATGCGGAAGGTTGCGGTGATATTCGGCGGGAAGTCGTGCGAGAGAGAAATTTCCGTTTTAACGGGGGTGTTTGCGCTTAATTTGATGGATAGGGAAAAGTATACGCCTATTCCTGTTTATTTACATTTAGATGGAAAAATGTATACATCAAAAAAGATGTTTTCGTTGGAAACGTTTAAGAAAAATGATTTTTCCTCGTTTGAACGGGTTTTTTTTGACAATGGGGGCATGTACGCGTTGAACGAGAAAAGAAAACGGGCGAAATTGCTTGAAAAGATAGACGTTGCCCTGAATTGCTGTCATGGCGGGCTGGGCGAAGGGGGCGGAGTTTCGGCTTTGATGCAGTTGAATGAAATTCCCTTGGCTTCGCCTAATTTGACGGGTTCGGGAGTGTTTTTGGATAAGGCTATGACAAAGCTTGTTGCAAAAGCGCTGAGTGTACCGACGGTGGATTACATACGCGTCAATGAGCGCGATTACCAAAAACGAGGAAAGTTTTTACTGAAAACGGTGCAGTCGAAATTAAAATATCCTGTGATTGTCAAGCCTGCGCATTTGGGTTCGAGTATTGGCATTGAAGTGGCGAAGAATGAAGAAGAATTAAAGGATGCGTTGCAACAGGCGTTTACCCTTGATTGCAGGGTGGTAGTGGAGAAATTTTTAAAAAATAAATCGGACGTAAATTGCGCGGCGTATTTGCTGGGCGGAGAGATTTGTGTGTCGGAAGCCGAGGAAGCCTCTTGCGGAGAGGGGGTGTACTCCTTTGAGGAAAAATATTTGCGGGACGAAGGCGGGCTGTTGGATAGAAATTTGAAAAACGGCGGGGGCAGGGGCGTGTTGACTGGCGAATTGCGGGATAAAATCCGCGGGTATACCAAAACGTTGTATAAGCGTATGGACCTTTGCGGTGTGGTGCGAATGGATTATCTTGTTAGCGACGGTAAGGCGTATTTGAGCGAGGTGAATACTGTACCTGGCTCGCTTGCCTATTATCTTTTTTGCGAAA
The DNA here is from genome assembly GCA_045660265.1 of Candidatus Scatosoma sp. Taxonomy (GTDB): domain Bacteria; phylum Bacillota; class Clostridia; order Christensenellales; family Borkfalkiaceae; genus Scatosoma. Next base: position 7,710 of record JAZRDM010000058.1, read on the forward strand.
GGGTTTCGGATGGGAAACGTTTTTTAAGCGATTTACTAGAAGAGGCGGTTTCGCAGTTTCATACGGAGAAAAAACAAGTGCTGTCGACGGGGATTTTACAGTCGAGAACGGCGGAAGCTTGGCGAAAATAAAGATTAGATAGTATATTTGAAAAGGGCTTGGTGAAAATCGGGCTCTTTTTTTTGCGAAAAGTTGTTGAAAGAGTTGACAATGTGCAAAAAGAGTGATAAAATTATGATAAGAGTGCTTTTTTGTGCGTCGAATGGATGACCTGCGGAAAAACTATCTTTTATCTTGGTATTTAATCTTTTGATTAAAAAAATAAAAAATTACAACTTGGAGGAAGCTATGAACAAAATCAAGAAAGCCTTAATGCTTGCGCTTTCACTTGCACTGTCTGTAACTATGTTTGCATCGTGCGGTTTGGTTGGTGCGGATTCTAACTCGAATTCTACGTCGGATACGAACCAATCTGAAAGTACGTCGGGCGATGAAAACACCGGCGATGACAACACCGGCGACGACAACACTGGTGATGACAACACCGGCGACGACAACACCGGCGATGACAACACCGGCGACGACAACACCGGCGACGACAACACCGGCGACGACAACACCGGCGACGACAACACTGGTGATGGCAACACTGGCGATGACAACACTGGTGATGACAACACCGGCGACGACAACACCGGCGACGACAACACTGGCGACGACAACACTGGTGATGACAACACCGGCGACGACAACACGGGTGATGACAACACCCCTTGTGAACACACGGGCGGTACGGCAACTTGTACGGCACAAGCTGTATGTGAAGCATGCGGCGAAAGCTATGGTGATTTAGCTAACCATAACTATACGAAAGAAAACCATGACGAAAACAACCATTGGGTAGAATGCGACGCGTGCGGC
>JAZRDM010000059.1:0-43115 GCA_045660265.1 Candidatus Scatosoma sp.
TCCATGGAGTTGTCTTCCTAAGACCGCTTGGCCTCCGACTTACTTCCGCACCACAGTTTTCAACCGAATGCGAGTCGTGCGCCTTGGACGAACCCGTTGCGCCGCCACAGCCGTCTCTTCCCGTTTCACCGCCGAGCAAGATGATAACGTCTCCTGCCTGCGGTTTTTCTCTGCGAACGTTTTCATGGAAATTACCGCCTACAACAAAACCCGTTTCCAAACGCTTTGCTTTATAGCCTTCGTGGTACACTTCGTCAACGATACCCGTTGCCAAACCGATTTGGTTTCCATACGAAGAGAACCCGGACGCCGCGCGTTGCGTGATAACACGTTGAGGTAATTTACCTTGCATTGTATCTTCTAACTTTTCTCTAGGATCGGAAGCACCCGTTACACGCATTGCTTGGTAAACGTACGTTCTGCCGCTGAGCGGATCGCGAATTGCGCCGCCAAGACAGGTTGCCGCGCCGCCGAACGGCTCGATTTCCGTCGGGTGATTATGCGTTTCGTTTTTAAACATAACCAAATACTTTTGCATTTTTCCGTCGATTTCCGCATCAATGCAAATGGAGCAGGCGTTGATCTCATCTGAAATATCTAAATTGTCTAATTTTCCGTCTTTCTTTAACTTTTTCGCCGCAATCGTTGCCAAATCCATCAAGCAAGGATATTTATCCGGACGTTTACCATTCAATTCTTGATAGAGCTCTTCATATAAATGATATGCTTTTTCAACCGATTTATTTTCAGAATTGATAGTGATATTCTTCAACTCGGTTGCAAACGTCGTATGACGGCAATGGTCAGACCAATACGTATCAATTACCTTAAGTTCCGTTTCCGTCGGATTACGATTTTCGCTTTTGAAATAATCGCGGACAAATGCCAAATCCGCTACGCTCATGGCGAACCCCGTTTGCTTATGGTAATTAGCGATATCATTATCCGTCATTTGAATAAATTGCGAAACGTCTTGTACGGGCGCGCCTTCTTCCGCCGTGAATTTCAAAGTTTTTGCCACAGCACCCGATACTTCTTCGCTTTCTACGGGATTGATGATATACTTCTTTATCGCCGCAAACTGTTCGTCCGTAACGCCTTTTATTAAATATACTCTAGCGCATTTTACGTTAGGACGAGCTTTCTTTGTCAACAGCTGCACGCATTGTGCCGCGCTGTCGGCGCGTTGATCGTATTGTCCCGTCAAATAGCTTACGTAAAAAGATTTATAGCCTTCGGGAATTTCTAAATTATCTAAATATACGTTATCCACGGGCGGTTCGGAAAATACCGTGCCAACCGCCGCTTTTAATTCGTCTTCCGTGATACCTTCCACGTCATAACGCAAAACCAAACGAAAATCTTCCGCGTCAATTTTTAACAGCGTTTTAATATCAGCCGCTTCTTTGCGAGCTTGTACGTTATCTTTTTTCTCTACGTAAATTGTATAAATCATATCTGTCCTTCCCTTTTTATTCTCTTTCTACGTCACGATATTTAATGCCAATATCTTTCCGATAATACATATCTTCAAAATAAATTTTTTCTACGTTTGCATACGCCTTTTTGCGAGCGTCTTCCAAACTCTTCCCCTTTGCGCAAACGCCCAAAACTCTGCCGCCGCTCGTTACGATTTTTCCGTCCTTTTCCGCCGTACCAGCATGGTAAACAATGACGTCTTCCTCTAAATCGCCAAACGTGATTTCCTTGCCTTTTGTGTAGGCTTCGGGATAACCGCCGCTAGCAACGACTACGCATACGCATGCGCCCTCTTCCCATTCGAGCTTGATTTCCGAAAGTCTTTCGTCTGTTACCGCTTGGAAGACTTCCATTAAATCTGTTTTTAACATAGGTAAAATAACCTGCGTTTCAGGGTCGCCAAAGCGAGAATTATATTCGATAACCTTCATACCGTTTTTCGTTTTCATCAAGCCGAAATACAGTACCCCTTTAAACGTTCTGCCTTCCGCGTTCATTGCGTACATGGTAGGCAGCATTATTTTTTCCATAACCTCTTTCGCTGTTTTTTCGCCATAGAATTGCGCGGGGGCAAACGTACCCATACCGCCAGTATTTAACCCTTCGTCATTATCCTTTGCGCGTTTATGATCGCACGAAGTTATCATAGGTAAGATGGTTTTTCCGTCCGTAAACGCAAGCGCAGATACTTCGGGGCCTTCTAAAAATTCTTCCACGACGATTTTGTTGCCCGCCGTGCCGAATTTTTTATCCAGCATCATTTCCTTAACACCGTCTTCCGCCTCTTCACGCGTTTTGCAAATCAACACGCCTTTCCCAAGCGCAAGCCCATCCGCTTTAAGCACCACAGGAATTTCACACGTTTTTACGTACGCTGCAGCGTCTTCGTAATTATCAAAAATTTCGTACTGTGCCGTAGGAATGTTATACTTCTTCATTAAGGATTTCGAAAAAGCCTTACTCGCTTCGATAATCGCCGCATTTTTTCTCGGCCCGAAGACGCGGTGGCCGCGGCCTTCTAACTCATCCGCAAGCCCAAGCGCCAACGGATCGTCAGGCGTAATGACCGTATAATCGATATCGTGCGCGTCTACCCAATCGCCAACCGCTTTCACGTCGCAGTAGTCCACGTTGACTAGCTCGGCAAGCTGCGCAATTCCTGCGTTGCCTTTCATTGCATAAATTTTATTCACTTGAGGCGATTTCGCAATCGCACGAACGACAGCATGCTCTCTCCCGCCGTTTCCTATGACTAAAACGTTCATATTTTCTTTCCTTTTCTTTTTTTCGTTATTTTACGGTAACGTACGTATTTGAAATCATTTCGATTTCTTCAATCGCGTCAACCATAGACAAATATCGTCTTTCATTTCCCTATTTTACTTGGAATAATTTTTGTTAATGGATACGTTGCGCAAACAATTTCTTTCCGTGATTTCGTTTGCCATACGTTACCTCTTTTTACAATTCAACGCGTACCTGCCTACCCGTTTTTATCACTTTTCCTTCGCATATCTTTTTCACGCACAAAGGCAACATTTCATGTTCTTCCTTTAAAATGCGCGCTTGTAGGCTTTCAGGCGTATCGCCGTCTAATACGGGTACGGCGCGTTGCATAATAATCGCACCGCCATCCACGTCGGCTTCAACGTAATGCACCGTTGCGCCGCTAATCTTCGCGCCGTATTCAATTACAGCCGAATGCACCTTTAACCCATAAAACCCTTTACCGCAAAAGGACGGAATTAACGAAGGGTGAATATTGATGATTTTATCCTCGAAATTTTGAATAAAGCTTTGCGGAATAATCAACAGCCATCCCGCAAGTACAAGCAATTCAACGCCGCTTTTTTGCAGCGTGTCTGTTACCGATTGATAAAAGCTTTCTTTATCCGCATAAACGGTTTTATCGTAAACTAGCGTTTTAATACCTGCTTTCTCTGCGCGTTCAATCGCGCCGATTTGCGTTTTAGACGCAACCAAATATTCAATTTGGCAAAAGCCTTCTTTGGTATTTGCGTCGATAATCGACTGAAAATCCGTACCGCCGCCCGACGCAAAAACCGCAATCTTTTTTAACATAAAACGACACCTTCGTCCGATTTGATAATTTCGCCTAAATAGTAAGCGTTTTCGCCGTTTGCCTTCAAAATTTCAATCGCCTTTTCCGCGTCTTCCTTCGCAACGACTACACTCATACCAACGCCCATGTTATAGGTGTTGTACATATCTCTTTCGGGAATGTTACCCGTCTTTTGCAAGAGATTGAAAATGGGCAATACTTGTACGTTTTTCTTTTCGATTTTTGCCCCCAAGCCCTTAGGAATACTTCTAGGAATATTTTCATAGAATCCACCGCCCGTGATATGCGAAACGCCTTTAACAGTGATTTGTTCAAACAATGCAAGCATAGGCTTTACATAAATTTTCGTAGGCGTCAACAAGGTTTCGCCAAGGCTCTTTCCGCCAAGTTCTTCCAAAGGTGCTTTCAAATCAACGTTTTCAATGTCAAATACCTTTCTAACAAGCGAGAAACCATTAGAATGCACACCGCTAGAGGATAATGCAATCACAACGTCGCCCTCTTGAATAGACGCATTATTAAGCGCTTTGTCTTTATCCATTACCCCTACGCAGAAACCAGCCAAATCGTATTCGTCAATGGGATAGAAACCAGGCATTTCTGCCGTTTCGCCGCCGATAAGCGCCGCACCCGATTGCACACAGCCTTCCGCAACGCCTTTAACGATATCGGCAATTTTTTCAGGAACGTTTTTACCGCACGCAATATAGTCTAAGAAGAACAAAGGTTTTGCGCCCGCGCAGATAATGTCGTTTGCGCACATTGCCACACAGTCGATACCTACCGTATCGTGCTTATCCATCAAAAACGCAATTTTAAGTTTGGTACCTACGCCATCCGTACCGCTAACAAGTACAGGTTTTTTAATCCCCGTCAAGTCGAGTTCGAACAGACCGCCAAACCCGCCGATATCCGTATCCGCGCCTTTGATAATCGTTTTTGCAATATGTGTTTTCATAAGTTCTACCGCTTTGTAACCAGCCGTAATATCTACACCAGCCGCTGCGTAACTTTCAGATTTCGAATTTTTCATTTGTTTATCCTCACTTTTGCGTAATTTTTTGGTCGTATTTATTCACGCCTAAATCAATAGGCTCTTCCGTCGGATAATTGCCGTCAAAGCACGCCGCACAATATCCTTTACAAGTACTGCCTTCACCCAGCTTAAAGACGTCTTCAAGCGGCAAAAAGCCCACCGAATCCGCGCCGAAAATGGTCGCCATTTCTTCGGGCGTATGATTGCAAGCAATCAACGATTTTCTCGAAGAAATATCCGTACCGTAATAGCAAGGGTTTAAAAACGCCGGCGCCGACGAGCGCACGTGGATTTCCTTTGCCCCCGCGTCGCGTAAAAGCTTTACCACTCTAGCGCAAGTAGTTCCGCGTACGATAGAATCGTCCACCAAAATAACGCGCTTGCCTTTTACCGTTTCGCTGACGGGGTTCAGTTTTATCTTTACCTTATCTTCTCGAACGTTTTGACCAGGATCGATAAACGTTCTGCCGATATATTTGTTTTTAATTAGACCAAGTCCATAGGGAATCCCCGACTCTTCAGCGTATCCGATAGCCGCGTCTATCCCCGAATCGGGAGCCCCGATAACTACGTCCGCATCCACGGGACAAGATTTCGCCAAAAATGCGCCTGCACGCTTTCTTGCCAAATGCACCGAACAGCCGCCGATAATCGAATCGGGACGCGCCGTATACAAATACTCAAAAACGCAAAGACGTTCGGGTTTTTTGTTACAATGCGTTTTATCCGCCTTGATACCGTCTTTTGTAAAAATCAACATTTCGCCGGGTTCTAAATCACGGATAAGCGTTGCGCCAACCGAATTTAACGCGCAGCTTTCGCTGGAAATAACATATTCCCCGTCATCACGTTGCCCGTAACAAATAGGGTGTAACCCGTTTGCGTCGCGAACGGCAATCAGCTTTTGCGGCGACATAACGATAAGCGTATACGCGCCTTCCAGTTTTGCCATCGCTCTGCTTACTGCTTCTTCAATAGATGAAGACTGTATTCTTTCTTTAATGATAACGGCAGAAATAATCTCCGCGTCGTTTGCCGTATGGAAAATAGAGCCTTCCATCTCCATCTCGTGCTTCAGCTTTGCGCCGTTAACAAGTTTCCCGTCCATAGAAATAGCCAAACGGCCTTTGCTGTGATTTACAACAAGCGGTTCTGCGTTAATACGTTCTTTGGTTGCCGAAGTACCATAGCGCACGTTGCCAACCGCCATTTGACCAAACCCCAAACCTTTTAATACGTCGGGCGTAATCACTTCGTTAACAATCCCCGAATCTCTATATGCGTGAAAGAGACCGTCGTCGTTAACGACAATCCCACACGAAGCTTGTCCGCGGTGTTGTAACGCATAAAGCCCGTAATACACGCTCGACGCGACGTTTGCCGTCTCTGCGCCAAAAATGCCGAATACAGCCATTGATTATTCTCCCATCAATCTGCGCATCATTTCTTGGTATGCGCCTTCCACGCCGCCTAAATCGCGACGGAAACGGTCTTTATCCAACTTTTCGCCCGTCGTGCTATCCCAGAAACGACAAGTATCAGGGGAAATTTCATCCGCCAATACAATCGTCCCATCTACCGTTTTACCAAATTCAAGCTTAAAGTCAACAAGCGTTACGTTAAGCTTTGCAAAATATGCTTTTAACACTTCGTTTACCTTAAATGCCATAGATTTGATAAGTTCGATTTCGTCTTTCGTAGCCAACTTCAATGCAAGTGCGTGATAATCGTTTAACAAAGGATCGCCCAAATCGTCGTTTTTGTACGAAAATTCAATAGTAGGTTCTTCGAAAACCACACCTTCGTTTACGCCGTAGCGCTTTGCAAACGAACCAGCGGAAATGTTTCTAATAATTACTTCCAAAGGAACAATAGATACTTTTTTTACAACCGTTTCGCGTTCGGAAAGTTCTTCAACGTAATGCGTCTTCACCCCTTCCTTTTCCAAAATTTGCATAAGGAAATTGCTCATTTTGTTATTGATAACGCCTTTTCCTTCAATCGTACCCTTCTTCAAACCGTTAAATGCCGTCGCGTCGTCTTTGTACGATACGATTACTTTGTCAGCGTCTGCCGTTGCAAATACTTTTTTTGCTTTGCCTTCATAAAGTTGTTCTTTCTTTTCCATTGATGTATATCTCCGTTTAAAATTTATTTCTTTTTTATCAGTGCCTTATATTAAAGCAATTCTTGCAAAGACTTATCGTCCGCATTGATTTTATCTTTCATAGCTTGTTTGTACTCGACAAGTTGTTGTTCAATCTCAGGATACTTGATCCCTAAAATTTGCAACGCCAAAAGCCCAGCATTTTCCCCGCCGTTTACGCCTACCGTTGCAACAGGAATCCCCGCAGGCATCTGTACGATAGACAGTAAGCTATCCAAACCACCCATCATATCCGTTTTTACAGGCAAGCCAATTACGGGAAGCGTGGTAAGCGCGGCAATTACACCGCCTAAATGAGCCGCTTTGCCCGCCGCACAAATGATAACTTCCATGCCATTTTTTCTTGCATTTGCCGCAAACTCATGCGCTTCATCTGGCGTACGGTGTGCAGAAATTACCCTAACTTCCGTTTGTACACCAAATTTTTTCAATACGTTTACAGCAGGTTTTACTACGTCCAAATCGGACTTACTGCCCATTAAAATGCCTACTTTTACCATAACCTTTCTCCTTTTAAAAAAAACAAAAAGTGTAGCCGAAAGCTACACCAATATTCCTAATTAACCGTTTGCGTTTTCAAAAGCGTGAAATAAGACGATTTACGAGCGTTTTGGCGCAAGGTAAACACGCAAAGCGCCAAATCTCTTTGGCCTTTGTCCGTATTTTTTACCGCACCATTTTTTTTCATAAAGCACCTCTATTTCGTAAATTCCCCCGCGCCTTATCAAACTACATTTTTATTATACCAAACTCATCAAAAAAACGCAATGATAGTACAAAAAAAATGTTTTCAAATTCGCTTTGTGAATTTTTCACATTACTTGTGAATTTTTGTTTTATTTATTTTCATCTTTCTCTACTTTTTGCCGTTTTTGCATCTGTAACCAGTTAAAAAAGCCATACAAATCGTTTACGAAAAACATTAAAAAACATGCTACCATTACTAAGTTAGAAATATCCGACTCGCAGGCAATTGCCCAAAGTATAATCAGCACAATATCATTCAATAAATACCCTACCGCATAATAAGGACTTCTAAAAAAGGTCAATGCGGCGGCAAAGAAACTAGTTGCCACCGAAAGTGTACTTATCCAGATACTCGCCGTATTCAACGCGCTCAAAATAAAATAGAAAGCAACGGTTACGACTAGAGTAGATATGGCAATTGCTATCTTTTTTCTTTTATCTAAAACGCATATTTCCACTTCCGCGCCTTCCGCATGCGGATGCTTCAACCACTCGACAATAGCAATAATCTCCATAGGTGCACACATCAATAGATACGTAATCATTTCGCCGTAGTATCTATTTTGCCAAGACACAAGCCCATACAGCACTGCGAAAACAACCAATAATGCAGGCCCGAAAACGTTGGCTTTTGCATGAAAAATCAAACCGGTAACCCCCAATAATGAAGCAATAAAATGCACAACGCCTTGCTTTGCAATGATAAATCCAAGCGTCATTGTCAGTACAGATACCAGCCAAAGCCCTATTTCAAATTTCGTGAATTTTGGAAAAATTTTAGACATACTTCTCGCTTAAAAAACATTTATGTTTTTATTATATCATTTTTTCTTTATAAAGTCAATTAAATAGTCCCTCTTTTTCTTTATAATCTTACGCATCAATTTTATTATTTTACGGTTGATTTTTAACAAAAAAAACGGATTGAACTCCTGTTCAATCCGTACATGACTACCACCAATTGCGTTAAAGGATTTGTACCGCCTTCATTTCCGCGTCCCCGATAACATACAACCAACCGTCAACCATTACCGCACGCGTTCTGTCCATATTCCCCTCAAAAGAGATTTTGGCAATTTCCACAAGACGATATCCGTCGAATTGTAATAGAATATATTTTCCCGAATATCCGTCCATCAATCCAACGTATCCATTTGCAGTATCTATAAAATAAGCCTTAAACTGTTGCGAAAAAGTTACGTAATTTTGCGGTTCGTAACTTGTTACACTCAAAAGCGCTGTAGTTGTTTCGCGATACAGTTCTATTTTTAAATTAAATTCTTCGTTATATCCAATACCCAACAAAGTGTCATCCTTGAATTTCATCAGTGAAATTGAGTAGCCGTCAATCACACCCGTATCTGTATAGGTGATATCATTCAAATCGCTTAAATCAAACGCAAATACGGGATCGGTAACCTGAATTGCCGTACAAACGTACGCCTTTGTTCCGTCAAAACGGGCCGAACGCACCGTTTCACCCGCAGGCGCAAATTTCTCCACCGAGCACTCCACTTGCATGGTTTGCAAATTGATACAATACAAACTAGCGGAAACGCTACTGCCTACAAATTGCATACTTGCGTATTCGCCTTTTATTTCTTCCTTGTATTGTCTGCTTGAATGGGTGGTAAACACGCGCAATACGCCATCATATTCATCCATTGAATACTGGTCGTTGAGATATCCGTCAACCGTTACGTTTCCCGTCAGCGACAAAGCTCCCCCCGAATAATTTATGCAGGAAACTTCCGTCTTTGAAGCTTCCGTCCGCACGCCGTCCTCTTCCGTTCTATCCGTGTAGGAGCGCGTAACAAACATATTGTCTTTAGAGGCATAAATTTCTTGCGAATAGGAAAAAAACGCCAAACTATCCTGCATTGCAAGCGTAGTACAATCAATTTCACAAAGCACAGTATATTGCGCTGTTGTAGCCTCTTCCGACCAAACAATGTCTTGTGCTTTAACGCTATTCAACGCATACCTGGTACCCATCTGCGGTAAATATTCTTCGGGATTATTAAAATCTGGATTACTCTTTAAATAATAATTTGAAACCACGTACAGCGTTTCGTCCACCTTTCTTGAAGAGATATACGAACCGGAAATATACGTTCGGCCAATCTCCTTTATATTTGATACGTCCGTTACATCAAACGCCATAACGGCGGTATATAAAATTTGTTTCTCTGCGTCATAACAAGGCGAAATAATGGTTACTTGCTTACCGTCTTGGCTTAAATACATTTCCGCTTTATCCACGTATCCGTTAAAGCGCATCCCTTCCTCCGCTTCTATCGTCAACGAGCCCGCTTCTTCAGATTTGTCTTTATTTATTGAATATGCCTGTAATTTATAATCAAGCAACGCAAATGAATAGCCGTTATTATTCGTTTCCTCCTTCCCCGCCTGATAATTCAGATAAAAAATATACTCGTTACTACGTTTAAACAAATCACCTTCGATAACCCCTTGCGTCTGGTTGTTGGTAACTTCTTCGTAGTTATTGATTGCGTCCGTATTGCTTTGCAAAAGCGAATTTTCCGGCACTGCACCGTTTAATAGAGCATCTCCGCCCGCCATTGTATCTCTCGCCCCGCAGCCAAAGGATAAATCGCCAAACCATTTTTCAAAATTATTTTTATAAAGCGGAGGCGAATAGGTCAATTCGTTGACCTTATTCATCAACGAGTAGTACTCGCTTTGCTTATGCGCCTCCAACCCCACAGGCGTGTTATCGTAAGGTAAAAACAATACCAAATTTATCGAAGTAATCGCTACCGCCACAGAAGCAAAAACAATGCAACCGCGCTTTGCCCGTTTTTTCTTTTCCTGTTCTACTTTTTTTAATATACTTTCCGTTCTTTCCTTATATGTCTTCATGGGTTACACCTTCCTTGATAAGCATTTCTTTTAAGGAGCTTTTCGCGCGAGATAAAAGATTATATACTTGCTTTTTCGTTTTTCCAAGTATTTGACAAATTTCCGCTATTTCAAACCCGTCTAAATACGCCAAATAAATGACGGCTTTATACTGTTCGGGCAGAGCATGTACGCATCTATACAGTTTTTTGTTTCGTTCTTGCGTCGAAAAATCTTCTTCAATGCTTGCGCCTTGCAAAACGTTTTCCATATCGTAAATGGATAGGTTGCGAACGTCCTTACGCAAACAATCGATACATTTATTCTTTGCTATTTGATATAAATACGTTTTAAATTTCGCTCGGCTGGTAAACCTTTTCCGTTTGATAAACAGCGCTGCAAACGTATCTTCCGCGACGTCTTCGGCAAGATACGAATCTTTGACGTACAAATACGCAAATCGAATTAAATTATCACTGTATATACGAATCAATTCTTCTAAAGCGGAAATATCGCCTTTTAAAAACTGCGCGTACAGCATTGCGTCTTTATCCTTCATCTTTCGCCCTCCTTTCACTTATTAAACGGAAAAATTTGGAAATTTACTCACTCTTTTTTCTATTTTTTTTATTTTACCATAAAATCTACTATCTGACAAGCCCCCTGCTTGATTTTTTCACAAGCGTGTGCTATAATATATAAAATTTCACATAAGGATTTTTCTATGTTACAACAAGAGCTTGAAAATTTTGCGCTTGCGCAAGGCGCCATCCTCGTCGGTGGGTGCGATTTAGGCACTTCGCCTATCCCAAATCAACCGAATATGCGCTATGCTTTTTCTATTATTGTTAAACTTTCCGATTCCGTTTTAAAAACGATTGATAACGCACCGTCGTTTATGTATTTCCAGCATTACCGCACGGCAAATGCCTTACTCGATAATATCGCTTTTCGCCTTAGCGAAAAAATTGAAGAGGCGGGCTACTCTGCCTTTCCTGTCGCCGCTAGTCAAAGCCTTGGAAAAAATAACGCCTACTGCGGCGTAATTCCGCATAAAACAGTCGCGGTATTATCTGGCTTGGGGTTTGTAGGCAAAAGCGGGTTATTCTTGACGAAAAAATACGGCAGTAAAGTACGTCTTGCCACCGTCATCACAGACATGCCCCTATCCAACGCCTTGCCTATTATCGAAAACGGCTGCGGAAACTGTACCGCTTGTATGCACGCTTGTCCGGCAGGCGCTATCTATGGAACACTGCCCACAACGGACGGCGAACGAAACTTCGACCCTGAAAAATGCTCGAAATATATGAAAGAAAATTTCCAAGATATCGGCAGGGGAAGCGTTTGCGGAATCTGTATCAAAGTCTGCCCTAAAAACAAACTTTAAACATAAAAAAGACAAGCGCAAAGCTTGTCTTTTTTTGTTAAAATTAGCAACATCCCCCTATTCATTCATAAGCAACCATTCGTTCCACTCCAGCACGCGCCTTCCGGTAGAACAATGCGCCGCAAAACAAGTTACATTCCCACCAAAAAAACGAGCATAGTCCACCACAACAACGCTGTATGGATAAGAAATACCCAAACTTCCTTGATAGCCGTGTTCACGCAACCATTCTAGCCGTTCTTCTCTTTCCTCTCCATACCCTACCGATACTAAATACTGCATAAAAATACCTCTTTGTAATTTTTCCACAAAGAGATAAAAAAGAAAACCCATCGTAAGATGAGTTTTGCGTACATATCCACCCATCTTCCAAGCTTTAGCACCTTAACGTTCGTCAGGTTGCTGTGTAGTCAACGGGCTTGTCCCTCGTACACTCTTTATGGTAAAATTATTATACGCAACAAAACTATTTTTGTCAATTATTTTTTATTATTACATAAAAACACCTTTTTATATAATCCTTTAAAAACTTTTTATACCATTTAACCAACCGGAGCGCGTCGGGACTATACCTCTCGCGAACCCTGGATAATTCGCAGACTTCTCGCCCTGTTCCACCACGAAAAAAGACAAGCACAAGGCTTGTCTTTTTCTGGTGGACGATCTTTTCGGGAATTTGCCGTAAACGGCAAAGCTTCCCTCGCTTGACTTCTTTTTCGAAAAATCCATCTTTTCGTTCAAGCTCGCTCGCGCGAACCCTGGATAATTCGCAGACTTCTCGCCCTGTTCCACCACGAAAAAAGACAAGCACAAGGCTTGTCTTTTTCTGGTGGACGATCAGGGACTCGAACCCTGGGCCCACTGATTAAGAGTCAGTTGCTCTACCAACTGAGCTAATCATCCACGTTTGGTGGTCCATCGGAGGCTCGAACTCCGGACACCTTGATTAAAAATCAAGTGCTCTGCCAACTGAGCTAATGGGCCATAGTGGGCACTATTTAGTTTTGCCAGGTTTGGCTGGGGTGGCAGGATTTGAACCTACGAATGCCGGAATCAAAATCCGGTGCCTTAACCACTTGGCGACACCCCAAGGTTAATAAATGGGGCGGGCGACAAGAATCGAACTTGCGACCTCCAGGGCCACAATCTGGCGCTCTAACCAACTGAGCTACGCCCGCCATTTATATGGTGCGCCTGAAGAGATTCGAACTCCTGACACACGGCTTAGAAGGCCGTTGCTCTATCCAACTGAGCTACAGGCGCATGTATGCTGAGTTGAGCGCCCGCCTTGATAATGGAGCGGGTGATGGGAATCGGACCCACGCGGCCAGCTTGGAAGGCTGGAATTCTACCATTGAACTACACCCGCATATCATCACAACGCTGTCGGACCAACAACGCTTGTATATAATACCACTTAATTTTATAAATGTCAAATATTTTTACTAGTTTTTTGTAAAAAAGTTTTTTAATTTAAAAATTTTTCTTTTTTTGTCATTTTATTCATTCTTTCCAAATATTTCAGCCCCACAAGCCGTAGCCTTTTGTAATCGGATCTTGAAAAATAGGAAGCGTCGGCGTTAAAAAAGTAAAAAGCATAAATAAACACAATATCGCCAATAAAATTAAAATCGCAATCCAGCTTTCTTTCCAAGGCAACCCGCCTTTTTGAAACAAAATATATTCCAATAAATACCCGAAAGCAACCGCAACAAAAAAGAAAAGGATATTCAGCCAATCGGACGTTTTTCCAAAAGCACCGTTATACGTATAAAATAAAACGGGGACCAATATCGTTGTCGCTAAAATTCCCAACAATTTCCCCCACCAAAAACCCTTGTATTCTTTCGCAAAATACTTACTTTGAATACACGCAAATGCAAATGCTGGCAAAAACGCGAGTTTCATATGCTCCCAAGTAGACTCATTAACCGCCGAAAACGCAGCCACGCCCACATTTTTTGTCCAACCGTATAAAAAATGCAAGATTGTCCCTACTGCAACCGTAAAAACAAATCCGCCAAATTGCCAAAGCCCTAATTCTTTTTTCATTACACGTCCCGCAAACTATATTATATATTATGTACCTAAATATATTTTACAAGCGCGCAAAATATGACCATTTATCTCCCGCAATAAAACGCGTCTTATTTAAAAAAATCTTTACTCTCTTCTTCCGTTGCCTTACGAAGCACTTGCTTGACGGTGCTAGGATCAAACGGCGCGTCTTCTTCATTAAAACATCGAACACTATCCACGTATACAACCTGTTCTGTGTTATGTCGTCCCATTTTCACCCAAACGCAATCCCCTTGCAAAACGCTTTTCGAGGGATCTAAATACCAATAATTACAACCCGTATATCCTTTGGGACTTACCCCTACAAATAGATATTTACCCTTACCATGTACGAATTTAACAAAGATTTTATCAAATTCTTCCTTCAGCGCAACCGCAAACTTTTCAATATCCTTTCTGTGTAATAAAATCGAATATACACCGTCTAAAAACTTCGCTTCTTTTTCCGAACGCATTATCAAACGAATCGCCATCACGCAATCATTTTTACGGCGCTCTTCACGAGAAGCCTCTTCTCCGTCCTTCGTATACGGATAAAAATCAATCGCCAAGCCTGCGCGTTCAAATGAGAGCGTGTATTCTTTCGAATAAGCCCCCGCCAACAAACGAAACATTGCAAAAATGAGTTTCTCCACCTCTTCCCTTGAGATTTTCTCTTGGATTCGCCGATACGCCACGTATTCATTTTTCACAGAAATTTCCGTTCTCGCCCAATATCCCCTTGAAAACACACGAAGGGGCAATAAACAAAAACCAAATTCTGTCCCTTGTAAATTGATAATCGCCATACTTCTCTTTTATTCTTGTTTTTATACGCAAAAAGCAATTCAACGCATACCTGCCCCATACCTTTTGCATTTTTTAAGAAAAACTACCGCCAATTGAAAATCGGCGGAGAGCTTTTTATTCTACTATATCTAATATCAACGGCTTATTTTCAGGTGCCTGTTTTTCAATTTTCGTTGCAGAAAGCAACCGTTCTTCCGCCGCGTCAAAGCCTTTTTGACTACTAGAATACAACACAGCTATTTCCTCGCCAAGCGCCACAAAATCACCCGTCTTTTTGCAAAGGTAAATCCCCGCCGTCATATCGATAACGTCTTCTTTTGTATTTCTTCCAGCGCCAAGCAATAAACTTGCCACACCGTAACTTTCCGTATCAACGCCAACAATATAACCGCTCGTTTTCGCCTTAACCGAACGAGAATACGTTGCCTTCGGGAATTTTTCAGGCTGTAAAATCCACGTTTTATCGCCTCCTTGCGCTTCTACCATATCTGCAAACATTTGCAGAGCTTTTCCGTTGGAAATCGCCTCCTTTGCCATCTGTTCGCATTCTGCATACGTACCTTTTTCTGCCAAATTTAAGATATGTGCCGCAAGCGCCACACAAAGCTGCGTTAAATCTTCGGGGCCTTTCCCTTGCAACGTTTGTATTGCTTCCACCACTTCCAATGCGTTGCCAATGGCAAAACCAAGCGGTCTATCCATATCCGTGATTAAAGCGCGCATTTTCTTCCCCGCACGTTTCCCTATCTCGACCATCCATTCCGCGAGTTCACGGCTCTTTTCCGCGGTTTTCATAAATGAACCACTGCCCGTTTTTACGTCTAATACAATACAATCGTCGTCAGCGGCAAGCTTTTTACCCATAATGCTCGATACAATTAAAGGCAAACTGTCCACCGTCGCCGTTACGTCGCGAAGCGCATACAACAACTTATCCGCAGGCGCAAGCGACGCGTTTTGTCCAACGATTGCAATCCCCAATTCGTTGACAATTTTTTTAAATTTTTCAACAGGCAAATCCGTTTGAAATCCAGGAATCGCTTCTAGTTTATCAATTGTGCCACCCGTATGACCCAAACCGCGCCCACTCATCTTAGCAACTTTTACACCCATACAAGCCACGATAGGCGCAACAACTAAACTTGTCTTGTCCCCAACACCGCCAGTAGAATGCTTATCTACGCGCAATCCGTGTACATCCGAAAAATCTAAACGCTCGCCCGAATCACGCACAGCAAAAGTCAACGCCGTCGTTTCCTCCAAGGTCATGCCTTGAAAATAAATCGCCATACACAACGCAGCCACTTGATAATCGGGAATTTCGCCTTGCACATACTTTTCAATCACCCATTGAATTTCCGCCTCGCTTAAGCTTTTTCCGTCGCGTTTTTTTTGTATAATATCGTACATTCTCATGTTCTTATCCGCCTTTTAGGTCAAATCGTTTTTTCCAAAAGAAAAAGGCAACAGTTCCGAAAGGGTATACGCCTTAAAATTATTAGGCGTACCCAACAAAATCCGAAAATCCTGATCGCAAAATTCCGCTAAAACCTGACGGCAAATACCGCAAGGCGCACAAAATTCCGCAGGCTCTTCACCGCCACCGCCCACAATAGCAATCGCGGAAAACTCTCTTTCCCCTTCGCTAACCGCTTTAAAAACAGCCGTTCTTTCCGCGCAGTTGGTCGGAGTATATGCCGCATTTTCAACGTTACAGCCTAAATACGTCTTACCGCTCTTCGTTAAAAGCGCCGCGCCAACCTTAAAATGCGAATAGGGCGAGTAGGAAGCCTTTCTAGCCTCAACGGCCAGTTTCATCAACTCTAAATCGCTCATTTTGCGATCTCCTTTAAAAAACTCGTTCCGTAAATTCCGTCCGCAGACAATCCAAACCATTCTAAAACCGTCGCGCCAATATCTGCAAAGCTTTCTCTCGTCCCCAAATCCACGTTTTCTTTTAAACGTTTACCATACGCAATCATGGGGGTATATTCTCTCGAGTGATCAGTAGACGGAGTAGCAGGATCACAACCATGATCAGCCGTAATAATCAACAAATCGTCTTCACGTAAAACCTTTACAAACCCGCCCAACCACTTATCAAATTCAGAGAGCGCGCGAGCGTATCCTTCTACGTCGTTACGGTGCCCATATACCATATCGAAATCCACCAAATTTACAAAGCACAAACCGTTAAAATCGCGATTCGCTATACCCATGGTCTTATCCATACCATCTGCATTGCTAGTTGTAGGATAACTTTCCGTAAAACCCTTTCCGGCAAAAATATCAAAAATTTTCCCTACGGAAATCACGTCGAAACCTGCCGATTTTAAATAATCGGGCACTGTTTCCGACGGGGGCAACAACGAATAATCATGTCTGCGCGCCGTCCGCTTAAACGGGTATTTATCCGCAAACGGTCTGGCAATTACTCTACCGACGCCATGCTCGCCGTGTAAAAGTTCTCTGGCAATTTCGCAATACCGATACAATTCTTTCACGGGCACCAAATCCTCGTGTGCGGCAATTTGAAACACACTATCTGCCGAAGTATAAATAATCAATTTTCCCGTCTTTAAATGTTCTTCGCCGAAATCCTTAATAACTTCCGTACCAGAATACGGTTGATTACAAAGCCAGCCGCGCCCCGTCCGTTTTTCAAATTCGTCAAGTAAATCCTTAGGGAACCCTTGGGGATAGGTAGGCAACGGCTTCGGAGAATAAATTCCTGCAATTTCCCAATGCCCTATCGTTGTATCCTTTCCTTTGGATGCTTCCGTCATTCGAGCATAGCAGGTATGCGTTGAACCAGATTTTTCACCCACACCGTCAATATTGAAAAGTCCCATTTCTTTCAAATTAGGACAATTAAACGCAGGATGATCTTTAATGGCATGCAAGGTATTGCTACCCTCATCCCCCCACAGCGCAGCGTCGGGCATCTCCCCAATTCCTACACTGTCTAATACAATTAAAAATGCTCTTTTTGCCATAATTATTCTTCCGCGATATTTAACGCAATCTCCATCATTTTAGTAAACGAAATTTGTCTTTCTTCCGCCGTCGTATTTTCTTCGGGATAGATAAACGAGTCGCTTACCGTACAAATGCAAAGTGCGTTTTTGCCTGCTCTTGCAGCGTTGCAATAAAGTGCAGCAGATTCCATTTCCACGCCAAGCACTCCCATCTTCGCCCATTGCATACCAGAATTTGCGTCATCATAGAACATATCCGAAGAAAGAATATTTCCCACACGATAATTTACCCCAGCCTTTTCGCATTCCTCTGCCGCTTTTTTTACTAAATTATAGCTAGCAATCGGACAAAAGGTTCCAGGCAAATTATATTGCGAAGCATAGTTTCCATTCGTACATGCCCCCATTGCAACGATAATATCACGCGCATGAAGATCAGGCGAGAAAGACCCGCAAGAGCCTACACGAATGATGTTTTCTACACCATAAAAATTAAACAATTCATACGAATAAATCCCAATAGACGGCTGACCCATACCAGAAGCCATTACAGACACTCTTTTTCCTTTATAATAACCCGTATAGCCGTGTACTCCGCGCACGTTGTTTACAAGTACAGCATCTTCAAGATAGGTCTCAGCAATAAATTTTGCGCGAAGCGGATCACCGGGCATTAAAACAGTTTTTGCAAAATCACCAAGCTTTGCAGAAATATGAGGGGTAGGAACTGACATAATAATTTTCTCCTTTTTTATGAATAATAAGTAGTGTTCAAGTTAATACGATTTATCGGAAATACCTTGTACCGCTTTTACCACACGGCTTGTCCCTAAACGCGACGCGCCGATATCGATAAAGTTTTGCGCGTCTTCCAAGCCAGAAATACCGCCAGCCGCTTTTACAAGTATACCTTTCCCAACGTTTTCAACCATCAATTTAACGTCTTCCAACGTCGCACCAGAAGTGGAAAATCCCGTCGAAGTCTTAATATATTCCGCGCCAGATTGCGTAACAATTTCGCACATTTTCACCTTTTCTTCTTGCGTTAAAAGGCAAGTTTCGATAATAACTTTTAAAAGTTTCCCTGCGCATGCTTGTTTGATTTTTGCAATTTCATCTCGTACCTGGTCGTACTCTCCTTGCTTTAACAACCCGATATTGATTACCATATCAATCTCATCCGCACCGTTTGCAACAGCGTCAGCCGTTTCAAAAACCTTCACTGCCGTCGTGTTATAACCGTTGGGGAAACCGATTACCGTACAAATCTTTAAATTCTCTCCTACGTATTCTTTCGCTTGTTTTACAAAGCTGGGCGGAATGCAAACGGATGCCGTTTTATATTTCATGCCGTCGTCGCAGATTTTTTTAATCTGTTCCCAAGTCGAAGTTTGCGCAAGCAAAGTATGATCGCATTTAGATAAAATATTTTCTAAATTGATTTCCATAAATATTCTCCCTATTATTGATTTTCTTTATTATAGTCCTTTTTCCCTTTTCTGTCAAGAGGATTTTTCATTTTTTTCTCGCCAGGTAAACCTTTGTTAAAACACCAAAAATTCCCCATTTTAGAAAAGAAAATTTTTTTCTTTTTGAAAAATTTATCGAAAAAAGTTTGCTTTTTGTCGAAAATCGTGCTATGATAGAATAGCATTATAGGGAGAGTATGTCATTTTCATCCTTTCGCGATCGCGCTACGCCTATACATATAACATTAGCCCGCACTTCCGACGAATTATTATCAAAATGTTAGATTTCGGGCATTCAACAGGAAATTTCTATGACATTTAGTATACAAAAAGCAAACTTTTGGAAACGTTTTTCGGCTTGGATGGTCGACGCAACGTTGGTCGTTCTTTTAGCCATTGCCATTGCCATCCCCGTCCTTGAAATTTTACAATTCAACCGTTTCTCTCAAGAGTTAGCTTCCATTCAAGAAACATATAAAATCGAAATTGAAGCACAGCATTCTATCGAGTTAGATATTACCACCGAAGAATACGATGCTCTTTCCCCTAACGACAAAATCGCTTACGATAATGCTAGCAACGCTTTTAACGAGCTTTTAAGCGCGGATACTAATTTTATGCAATTGCGGGCAGACCGCATTACCGTTATTCTTACCACAACGGGCATTTCCTTATTTTTGGGCGTTTTACTAGCGCATTTCGTTTTACCGCTTATTCTTAAAAACGGACAAACATTGGGGAAAAAGACGTTTGGACTTGCTGTAATACGTTCCAATGGTGTAAAAATCACCTCGTCTCAATTGTTTATCCGTTCTATCATAGGGCTTTTCGCCATTGAAACAATGGCACTTGCCTTTCTCATCTGCATTTTCCCCGTCGGCACTATCGCCGCAATTTTATTGCTCGCTTTGCAAATCGGCGTTATGATTAAAACGCCCCACAACGCTTCCATTCACGATTTATTGGCAGATACGGCAGTTGTCGAATTCCTCAGCCAACATATTTTTGAAACGGAAGAAGAACGGGTTGCATTTGTCGCTAGACAAGAGCGAGAAGCCATGGAAGCGCAAAAGAACGCTTAACCATTATATTCTTTCCTCGAAAATCTTTTAAATTAACAAAGATTTAAATAAAAATAAAAAATAAACTTTTTGGATTCTAAGGAGATAAAATGAAAGTAGAATTACAAAATCTCACAAAAATCTTCCCTAGCCGAAACAAAAAATCGGGTGCGGAAGTAGTAGCGGTAAACAACTTTACCTTCACCATTCCCGACGGCAAGTTGGTTGGTTTGCTTGGTCCCTCCGGTTGCGGTAAAAGTACTACTTTGTACATGATTAGCGGCTTGCAAAAGCCCTCCGGCGGTAAAATTTTCTTCGGTGAAGAAGACGTAACCGAGCTTGCGCCTGAAAACCGCGGTATCGGTTTGGTTTTCCAAAACTATGCATTGTATCCGCACATGACCGTATTGCAAAACATTATGTTCCCTTTGCAAAACCTCAAGGGTGCAGATAAAATGACCAAAGAAGACATGCTTACCCGTTCCCACGAAGTTGCTAAACTTGTCCAAATCGACGAATTGATGGACAGAAAGCCCAGCGAACTTTCGGGCGGTCAGCAACAACGTGTAGCTATCGCGCGTGCGCTTGTAAAAATGCCCCGCGTACTTCTTTTGGACGAACCTTTGTCCAACTTGGACGCACGTCTTCGTTTGCAAACACGTGAAGAAATTAGAAGAATTCAAAAAGAAACGGGTATCACGACGGTATTCGTAACGCACGACCAAGAAGAAGCTATGAGTATTTCGGATATGATCGTTGTTATGAAGCTCGGCGTAGTACAACAAGTAGGGAAGCCTCAAGAAATTTACGACGATCCTACCAACTTATTCGTTGCAAAATTCTTGGGAACGCCCCCCATCAACGTATTCAATGCCCGCGTTGAAAGCGAGAAGCTTTATATTGGTGACTCTGCAGTGTTAGACGTTCCTGGTATCGAGGACAAGTCCGTTATCGCAGCTATCCGTCCCGAAGGCTTTATTTTGGACGACAACGGCGGATTAGAATGTAAGCTTTCCAACGTGGAAGTTATGGGCCGCGACGTAAGCATTGTTTCCTCTCATGAACAAATGCAAACGCCCGCTATCCGTTCGATTATCGACGCTGATAACAAAATCGATATTACCAGCGCAACCGTTCGTTTCGCGCTTAAACCTCATAAAACCTTTATCTTCGACGCTGAAACCGAAGAAAGAATACGTTTCGGGGAGGCAAAATAATGGCTGTCTTAAACGCATTAAAAACCTTTTTCGTAGATTGGGTTTGGAAAACCTTCTGCGTGAAATGGGTTTGGCTAACGTTCTGCGTTGCTTGGGTATGGCAAACCTTCTGCGTGAAATGGGTTTGGAAGACGTTTTTCGTCGCTTGGATTTATCAAGCGTTTTGGAAAGATTTTATCGTTAACAAATTAAAGTTTGATAAATGGAAGGGTTGGGTATACCTCTCACCTGCTATCGTACTTTTGTTAGTCTTTACCATTTGGCCCATGATTAACACCTTACGTATCGCCTTTTTGAACGGACATAGTAATATCGGCGAACTTATCGGCACGGAATATACCTTTGGTATCGACAATTTCGTTGCTGTTGTAGAGGACGATCAATTCTTAGTCGCGTTAAAAAACACTATGCTTTTAACGTTGATTACCGTTCCTCTTTCCACAGCAATTGCCCTTTTGATTGCGGTATGCTTAAACGCAATTAAACCCTTGCAAAAATTCTTGCAAACGGTATTCTTCTTGCCCTACGTTACAAACTCGTTGGCTATCGGTATGGTATTTGCAACCATGTTCGAAGTTTTAGGTACGAACTTAAGCGGTTTTAACCCCAAAATTACAACGTTAGGTCTTGCAAACACCTTCCTTGGCTTATTCGGCGCCGCACCTATCAACTGGATTAACCCTGGTTCTTCGTACGGCACGCAATTGCTTGTAATGGTTATCTACATTGTTTGGAACGCATTGCCCTTCAAGATTTTGGTTCTTTTGGGCGGCTTACAGGGTATCAATAAGCAATATTACGACGCAGCGAAGATCGACGGTGCTTCTCGCAGCCGTATCTTCTTCCGCGTAACCGTTCCTCTCCTTTCCCCCATGATCGTATACGTAGTAATCACTGGTTTCATTGGCGGGTTTAAGGAATACTCAAGTATCGTTGGTGTATTCGGTGAAAAGATGGGTCCCGCGCCTGGTTACAGTATGCAAACGATGGTAGGTTTGATTTACTCTGCCCTTGAAAGCGACTCTAACTTAACAGGCCGCGCCAGCGCAGCCGCGCTTATTCTGTTCTGCATTATCTTCATTGTTACAATGATTAACTTGCACATCAGTAAAAAGCGCACACACTACTAATAAAGGGGGTTAAAAAAATGGACGAATTAAAAAATGAAACAGTCGAACAAGAAACCCCTGCACTTGCCGAAAAAGATATTTTAGCGCAAGCGGTTATGCACGAGCGCGATATGCAAAAAGTATCCGCAAAGCAACGCGTAGTAAAATTCTTTGTACAATTCGGGCTGTATTTATTCCTCGGCGTTATGGCGCTTATCGTCATTTTCCCGTTCTATTGGATGATTATCTCCTCCTTAAAGACTTTGCCCGAATACGAATTACTCAAGCCCACTTTCTTCCCTACGGAAATTCATTGGGAAAACTACAGCAACGCATTCGCAGACGCAAAGATGGACGTATTATTCTTCAATACCCTCTATGTAGGCGTTGTATCGACGTTGCTTTCGCTGATTATCACAATCCTTGCAGCGTTCGCATTCTCCCGCCTTGAATTTAAAGGCAAAAACGCATTGTTTGGCTTCTTGCTTGCAACCATGATGATCCCCGGTGAATTGTTCACCATCACAAACTTCATCACGGTAAACCGTTTGCAATGGACAAATACCTACACCGTACTCATTGTGCCTTTCTTGGTTAGCGTATTCTATATCTATTTGTTAAAGCAAAACTTCCAACAAATCCCCAACGAATTATATTTAGCGGCAAAGATAGACGGCACAACCGACTTTAAATATCTTTGGAAAGTTATGATTCCTTTGGCTCTTCCCACCATTATCTCCATCACTATTTTGAAGATGATGGGTTCGTGGAACTCTTATATGTGGCCCAAACTCGTTGCAAACGACGAAGCGCACAGACTTATCACAAACGGTATTAGAGAAATGGACTTCTCGGTAGCAGGCGACCAAGGTCATATCGACTATCCTCGTCAAATGGCAGCAGTAACTATGGTATCCATTCCGTTGTTCTTGGTATTCGTATTCCTTCGTAAATATATAATGAAAGGCGTATCGAGAAGCGGTATCAAAGGTTAATAAAAAAATAAAAATATCGTAAGGAGAACAGATATTTATGAACAAATTTGCAAAGAGACTTATTGCGTTATCCTCCCTTTTGGTCATCTCCCTCAATTCGATGGCATGTACCCAAATCGGCGGTGGCGAAGGCTATGAAGGCACGTTAGAAACTGGCTTCTGGGCAACCCTTGCACAACAAGCAGGCGGCAGCACCTCTAACGGTGGCGGCTTAATGGGCGACGTTGTAGGCGACGCAGATATCGGCGCAGACGAAACGGCAACGCCCGCTGTTGCATACGACGGCAGTGAAGTTACCATTACTTTCTATCATACAATGGGTGCTTCGCTTAGAGCCGTTTTAGAAGCTTGGCTTCCCGACTTCTACGCAATGTATCCCAACATCAAGGTTGAACATCAACAACAAGGCGACTACGACGGGGTTAAAACGCAAATCAACACCGAATTGAACGCACAAAAATCCCCCAACCTTGCATACTGCTATCCCGACCACGTTGCAGGGTATAAAGCAAGACGCGCTGTAGCAAGCTTAGACAACTTTATTGCAAGCACCGAACTTGTTACCAAAAAAGACGGCTCGAAAGAACAAATGGGCTTCACCCAAGAACAAGCAAACGACTTCGTTCGCGGTTACTATGACGAAGGCCGTGCGTTTGGCGACGATAAGATGTATATGCTTCCTTACTCTAAATCTACGGAAGTATTGTACTACAATAAAACGTTCTTTGACAAACACCAATTAAAAGTTCCTACCACGTGGGATGAAATGGAAACTACCATGAAAGCGATTTTAGAAATCGACCCTGATTGCGTTCCCCTTGGTTACGACTCTGAAGCAAACTGGTTTATTACGATGTGCGAACAACTCGGTACGCCTTATACGTCCGCAGTTAACGGTCAAAAATTCCTTTTCGACAACGAATATAACCATGCATTCGTTGAAAGATTGAGCAAATGGTTCAAGCTTGGCTATGTAACGACGGAAGAAATTTACGGTTCGTACACGTCCGGTCTTTTCACCGAAACGGCTCCCGAAGCGTTAAAATCGTATATGTGTATCGGTTCGTCGGCAGGCGCATCCTATCAATGCCCTACCGTAACTACGGACGCATCCGGTCAAAGCGTTTATCCCTTCGAAGTAGGCGTAGCAATGCCTCCTCAAATCGACGTAAACAACCCTAAAGTTATTTCTCAAGGCCCTTCGCTTTGTATGTTCAAGAAGGATAACCCTCAAGAAATGGCAGCAACGTGGTTGTTCATGAAGTTCCTTACGACCAACCTTGGCTTACAAGCAAACTTCTCCACGGAATCTGGTTACGCTCCCGTAATTAAAGACCTTGACCAAAAATTCCCTCAATACGCAATCGATCTTTCCTTGGCTGACGGTAACGCATACTTGCAAACGACGTGCGTTAAGAAGTGTTTGGAAGTAGAAAACGCGCTTTACGTATCCCCTGCATTCGTTGGTTCGTCCGACGCTCGTAAGGAAGTAGGTACGTTAATCCAAACGTGTTTCTTGAACTCGCCTAACACCGACGCAGAAATGTCCGCATTCATCAAAGACGCATTTGCAAAGACCGTAAAAGCATTACGTTCTACGAACGGTGACTAATAAAAATTATACGCAGGTAATCCATTTATGAAAAAGGCTTTATCTATCATATTAACGATTTTCTGTTCGTTTGGTTTATTCGCAGGCGCAATTACGGCTTCTAACGTAGCCGTAGCGTCCGCGGAAACGCAAACGGAAGAATTTATCGACTATGCCGGCCAAGCTGTTTTAAATTTAGACGGCGACAGCAAAACGATGGAATTAACAGTTAAAAATTTCGTTGACGGCGACACGACGCACTTTTACTGCGACGGCTGGGGCACAGACAACACCTACAAAGCAAGATATGCGGCAGTAAACACCCCCGAATCGACGGGTAAGCTTGAGCCTTGGGGCAAAAAAGCGGCAAAGTTCACGCGCAGCAAGTTAGACAATGCTACCTCTATCATTATCGAATCGGACGGCACCGATTGGGAAGCCGATTCCACGGGCGATAGATATTTATCTTGGGTATGGTATAAAGCACCTGGCGCTGACACCTATCGCAACTTAAACCTTGAATTGTTGCAAGAAGGCTTGGCAATTGGTTCTAAAGCAGGCGACAGCCGTTACGGCGAACTTGCTACCGCAGCTATCAACCAAGCAACGCAAGCAAAATTGCACGTATATTCCCAAGAACAAGACCCCGATTTCTACTACGGTTCGTCTACTGAACTCGACTTAAAAGAACTCCGTTTAAATATGGATTATTATAAAGATAAGCGAGTTGCATTCGAAGGCATTATCGCCGCATACGAAAACCAAGGCGTTTACGTAGAAAGCTATGATGCAGAAACGGAAATGTATTATGGCGTTTACGTATATTACGGGTTCTTCTTAAAGGGCCAAGCAATTACAATCTTGTCCGTTGGCAATAAGGTACGTATCACGGGCGTTGTACAATACTACGAAGCAGGCGATTCTTACCAAGTATCCGACTTGAAGTATAGCGGCTACAAACCCACGGCAGAAGACATTCAGTTGATTTCTATGGGCCATTCGGCTTCTAACGTAGAAGTTTCGGCTGAAAAATTCAACAGCAAGGTTCCCGTTACCTACAATTATATCAATCCTGAAACAAGCGAAGCTAGCGAAGTAACGCAAGAAATCGAATATTCGGAATTAGCATTGAACACCTCCATTTCCATGAAGGGCTTAACTGTTAAAAGTATTTATACCACCAATAACGGCGGTGATAACGACGGTGCAATGACGATTGATTGTAAATCTGCAGACGGCGAGTATGTAACGCTCCGTACGGTTGTTCTTCGCGATCCTGAAACCAATCAATTGATTACGGCTGACCAATTAAACGGCAAAACCCTTGATATTACGGGCGTTGTTGACTACTTCAAGGGCGATTATCAAATTAAAATTTTACACGCAGGCGCATTCGTAGAAAACGGCGAACTCTTGTTCCCCCCTGTTGAAAAACCTGCTCCCGCTCCTGAAACGAGCGACACGACCAGCGAATCCGTCAGCGATACAGAAGATAGCGGTTGCGGCAGCGCGATTGCAGTTTCCGTATTGCCAATGATGATGGCAGTAGCGGTTGCGCTTACGAAAAAGCGCGAAAACTAATCGACTTACAGCGTAAGGGGAAAAATAATCCCCTCCGCCGTAAATAACAGCAAAGCCCAAACGGCAATGCTTACTACAAACAGTAAAAAAAATTATTATAAGGAGAAATACCAAATGAAAAAACTTTTAACTGGCTTTTTGGCACTGTTAATGTCTTTCGGTTGCTTGGCAGCTTGTAACCAAACGGGCGACAACTCTTCGTCCGACACGACGTCTAACAGCGCTTCTAGCGACAGCTCCTCCACCGTGCAAAAGCACGCTGCTGACTTGAACGACGTAAAAGCAGCTTTCCTTATGCCTATCGGTTCGCAAGAAAGCTCTTCCAGCAAAGCTTACACGCTCCGCAATAAGTTCTCGTTCGACGGCGAAACGGCTGTTTACACGATCAACTGGTCTGTTGCAAATGCTGATGGTAACGCTGTAAACGGTGTATCCCTTCGCAAAGGCCCTCAAAGCAAAGACGCTGTTGTACTTAATGTAAGCGAAAGCACCCCTTACGTTTTGTCCGCTACGATTACTTGCCCCGATGGTTGCTGTACTTCCAGTCCTTATTCTATTAACCGTACGGCTCTTCCCTCTAGCGACGTAGTTGCTACGCCTATCGCGAAAGCTCCTCAAGAAAACGTTGCATACAAGCTTTATATCGATCATGAAGCAAAAGACTATTACTTCACGGGCGAACCTAAAGCAGCAAAGAACCCTTGGTATCTTGGCACCACGGAAAATCACGCAGAAGCAATCGACCTCTATATCAAGAACGTTACCGGCGGTTTCAACGTTTATGCTGAAGTTGAAGGCGTAACCAAATACCTCAGCGTTGTAAAGACCGACGGACACACGAGCAACTTCTTCATGACGGTTGAAGAATTACAACAACAAAAAGACTGCGACAACACCTTACAATCCGTTTGGACGTGGGACGCTGAATTAGGTACGATTGTTACGGTGGCTGGCGGCGACACGTGCTTCGTTGGTTGCGATAAATCTTACGACACGATTTCCGGTCAATATGATAAAGACGAAGCAGGCATGTCTATCGGTAAACTTGCTGAAATGAAATCCGCAAGCACGATTGTTATTACGGACGAAGAAAAAGCAGAAAGCACGTTAGAAGAATTAAGCATCGTTGAAAAAATCACGACGGATTTGAAATCTCAAGTTACGCTTCAGACGGAAGGCGCTAAATATGCAGAAACCTTTATCGTTTGGTCGATTGACAGCGAATATGCAGACCTTACCGAAGAAATCTTGAAGTTCACCATCCCCGCTCAAGCAGCTAACGTTACTTTGAAGGCTACCGCTATGTGTGGTGATGCAGTTAAAACGAAAGAATTCTCTATTCAACTTGGTCCTAAATCGGTTGAAGTTGCAGACAAGACGGACGTAGACGCTATCCTTGCTGCTGCTGCAAACCTTGCACCTAGTGAAGAACTTCCTGGTAAGTATAGCCTTACTGGTACAATCGCATCTATCGATACCGAATGGGACGCAGACTACAAAAACATTACCGTTTCCATTATGGTAGGCGACACTAAGATTAAGTGCTACCGCTTGAAGAATGCTGACGGCGTTGAAGCTGCTGCAACCTTGAAGGTAGGCGACGTTATTACCGTTTCCGGTACGCTTATGAACCACTATGGCAAGACGCAATTTGCTACGGGTTGTCAACTTACCGCTGTTACTGCAGGCGAAGCTGGCGGCGACAACAATGAAACGACGGATGCACAAATCGTAGACGCAGCTTACGAACTCGGTCTTGGCGAATCCCTTGGCGTTCAAACGCTTACGGGTGTTATTTCCGAAATTACGGACGCTTACAGCACGCAATTTAAGAACGTAACGTTTACTATGATTGTAGCTAACAAGACGGATAAACCTATCGTTTGCTACAGAACGAAAGGCGACTTAGCTGCAAGCGTTAAGGTTGGCGATACCGTTACCGTTACAGGCGACTTGATGAACTACGAAAAAGACGGCAATGGTACGGTTGAATTCAGTATGGGTTCGATTACTGCAATCGTTGCTAGCGGTTCTGGCAACCAAGGCGGTTCTGACAACGAAGGCGACGATAACCAAGGCGCAACAACGAACGCTCCCGTTAAAATTACGGCAGCTCCCCAAGAAAACGTTGCATACAAGCTTTATATCGCTCATGAAGACAAAGACCTTTACTTCACGGGCGCACCCAAAAATACACAGTATCCTTGGTACCTTGGCACCACGCAAAATTCCGCTGATGCAATCGACCTTTACATCCAAAACGTTGACGGCGGCTTCCTTATTTATGCAGAAGTTTCCGGCGCAACCAAATATCTCAGCGTTGTAAAGAGCGGTACGCACACCTCTTCTTTCTTCTACACTGTTGAAGAATTGAGAACTGAAATCAGCGACAACACGGTTAACCCTTCCGTTTGGACGTATGATGCTGATATGGGTACGATTGTTACCATGCTTGGCGAAGAAAAATGCTTCGTTGGTTGCGATAAAACCTATGATACGATTGCTGGTCAATATGACGCAAGCGAAGCAGGTATGTCCATCGGCTTCCTTTGCACCATGGAAGAAGCTAGCGACGATAACCAAGGTGGTTCTGGCAACGAAGGCCAAAATCCTCCCTCTACTGATGGAATGACCATTGCGGAAGCTCTTGAAGCATCCAACGGTGCGGTTGTTACCATCACTGGTACGGTTACGAGACTCTATGAAGAATGGAGCTCCTACAACAATATGTCTCCCTACATTTCGGACGGCACGGGCGAAATCCTCATTTTCAGAACGACGACGAAAGTTGCTATCGGCGACGTTATCACCGTTACGGGTACGATTACTGTTTCCAACAACGTAAATCAAATTGCTAAAGACACTTCGACGGTTGAAATTAAGCAAGCGCACACCTGCGAATACAAGGAAGCTACCTGTGAAGTTCCCGCTTCCTGTAAGTTCTGCGACGCAGCAAAAGACGACGTTTTAGCTGCTCACAACTATGTAGAAGGCGTTTGCTCCGTATGTAACGGCGTTGACCCTAACTATGAAGGCGAAGTAGTTGTACCTTCCACTGAAAGTGCTTCCATTATTGCAAATACTGGTACTCTTTCTGCTGATTCACTGTCTATTTCTTGGGCTTCCAACAACTTTAACTTTGTGAATGAAAAAGGTACTAACACCAATGCGATTCGTACGAGCGACTCTGACCACTTTAGAATTTATAAAGGCAATCAGTTTACTATCTCCGGTAAGAACGGAGAAAATATCAGCAAAATCGTATTCACTGCAACTAGCAGTGACTACGCTACTGTTCTTGTAGAATCCCTCGAGGCAGCTGGCTATACGGCTACTGCTGACGGAAAAATTGTTACGCTTACAGTAGCTACGGCTGTTACCTCCGTAACATTTGCGACAACGGCACAAACCAGAATTTCGGCTATTGAAGTAACTTATACGAAATAATCGCAAATAGAAAACTGAACGGCTCTCTCTTTTGAGAGCCGTTCTTTTTTGATTGACTACCCTTTCGCTTTGTGTTATAATAAATAGCGAACGAAATACCAAAGTAGGTGCTTTATGAAATTAAAAAAATTAACCGCCCTTATCACCGCGCTCTTGCTTACCTTTTCTGCAGGTGCATGCGGCGTTTTTCCTACGGACAGCTCTACACCCGTTCAAACGGAAAGCGTAAGCGATTCTAACGACAGCGCAGACAACTCCGACGATTCTAGCACAGATGAGAGCACTGACGCTAACGACTCTAGCAATTCTAACGATAGTTCGGATAACTCGGAAAACGACAGCGATAATTCGGACAATTCCGACTCCGAAGATGATAGTGAAAATGATACCGAAGACGAAGAAAAACCGCACGAAATCAACGAAGAGCACTGCCTTATCGTCGACCAAGCCTATGCCCTTTCGTACAACGGAAAGTTAGGCAGCGGCTATACGCTCGAAGGTGAAATCATTCGTATAAACGAGCCTTATGCAAGCGGCTCTATTGGTATCACCTTCTTCGTTTGGGGACGTGAAAGCTCGCCTATCTATTGCTATAAAATGCAAGGCGTCGGCATTGAAAATTTACAAGTCGGCGATTACGTAACCGTTTACGGTACCATCAAAAATTATAAAGGCACGGTAGAATTTGACAAAAATTGTCTTTTACTCTCTTACGTAAGCAATGGATTTTCAAACGCAGACGACCCTTACGTAAACGTATCCGCAAGCGCATTTTACGCAAACTACACCCCTGCAACCAGCGCAGCGGACGCCTACTACCGCACCCGCAACGGCTTTATGTCAGGCGCACTGGAAACACCAGACCAGGCCCCGCAAATTTCCGCTTATCAACCCAAACGCAACGGCAAATTTATCCGCAATACGAACGTACAGCTCTCCAAAGATAAAAAGACCTGCACCGTCTCCGACGCTTACGGAAATCCTGCGTTTGAGGTTTATATCGACGGCGCTTACATTACCTTAGAAGAAGTTGCGGCATACGTATACGCATTCGGCACTTATCCCGCTAACTACACACCTGACAAAAACGCCGAACCTGACGAAAGTATTTGGGGGAAATATCTCCGTTTGAACCATACCAAATTTTCCGGCGACACGGACAAATACCCCTATGAACCCATTTTACCCAACATCACGGGAGAAGGCGGCGATTTACAATACTGGGAAATGGATATCGGCACAACGGGTACGGATTGCGACC
This sequence comes from Candidatus Scatosoma sp., assembly GCA_045660265.1. Classification (GTDB taxonomy): domain Bacteria; phylum Bacillota; class Clostridia; order Christensenellales; family Borkfalkiaceae; genus Scatosoma. Next base: position 31,342 of record JAZRDM010000059.1, read on the forward strand.
CTTCTTATCCTTCCAAACTTTATAATACAGGCTCGACCATCACGCGCGGCGCAGCCCGTATCGTGTACGGCAAAGACGACTTAAACGGCAACGGCGTTTACGAATACGGCGAACATCATCTCTTCTATACCTACAACCACTATAACGATTTCCAAGAATACTTAGGCTACGTCGGCGGTTGGGGAGAAATGTTTGGGAACATCACGGGCGGTGGCACGATTTCTAGCACGTCCCACTACAAACCTACCAAATACATAGAAGTCTATTTTGAAGCATTTACCCCTTCTCAAAAAGCATTAGCGGCTGTCTACCAACATCGTTATCAAGAAAACGCGTTTAAATTGCTTTAATTTTAACAACAATTCAAAACCCGATTGCTAACATTAGCAATCGGGTTTTCTTTGTTTTAAGCCTATTTAACGGCGTTTAAACTTATTTTTCTTGGTGCTTTTTAAAAACTTCCATATTCGTGCGCGTACAAAGCAAAGGCGTAATAGAAATATATCCGCTTTCCACCGCAACGGTGTCCCTATTCAAATCGTCAGGACAAACGTCGGGAATAGGCGCACCGGCCTGTACGTACATATCTTCGCCGTCCGCTTTGACAAACTCATCCGAGAAATATTGCGAGCCTTGATACGTCATACGTATCCCTTTGGATTGTGCAGGGATATTCACGTTATACACAGGATTTTCTTCCAATAATTTATTATCGAGGATATATTGCAATATTTCGTCGAAATATTTTGCCGCTTGCTCTTGTGCATCAGGGAAAGTGGAAAAGGCAATTGCAGGCACACCCAGCCTAGCCGCTTCAAACGTTGCCGCCACCGTGCCCGAATATACAATATCCGCACCCACGTTCACTCCGCGATTGATACCCGAAAGCACCAAATCAAATTGCTTTTTTAAGCCCAACACGCCAAAGCGTACGCAATCGGCAGGCGTGGAATCGAGAGAATATGCTTCAACTCCGTCGATAAGCTCTACTTTTTTAATTTCAAACGGCTTGACGATTTCAATCGCATGGCTTTTCGCGCTCTGCTCTACTTTCGGGCCGATAACGGTAACCTCGCCCTTTGTTTTTGCCCATTCGGCAAGGACTTTTATCCCTTTCGCCCAAATGCCGTCGTCGTTTGTAATCAATATTCTCATAACCAACCTTCGTGATTTTCCTTATAATTTTTCAAAAGTTCGTCCGCTTCTTTTATAAGCGATTGCATCTCTTCTTCCGAATACACCGTCGCACCTGCCGCGCACGCATGCCCGCCGCCGTGATACTTTTCCGCTAACTCGGAAACGGTTACAAAGCGAGAGCGAAGTCTAACGCGTGTACTTCCATCGCCGTTGTCGATAAACGCCATCCAAATTAACGAATTTTTAATCGAATCCATATAGGATACGGACGCACTAGCTTCTTCGTTGGAGAGCCCAAACTGCTCTTTCATAGCGGTATCTACGTACAGCCACGCCACGCCGTTTGCCGTGATGTTCATCTTTTCATATACGTACGACTCAAACTTAAACGAATCGAAATCCTTCATATATAAATGCGCATAAATAGTATCCACATCGATTTTTTTATCCAGCATTGCGCCAGCCAAACGCATTGTTTCGCCCGAAACTTCTCTAAAACGGAATCTGCCGGAATCGGTTACCATACCCGTGAAAATATACGTTGCGCCTTCGCTGTCCAGCGTTAATTCGTCTTGGAAGGTTACGTAAAAATGCGCAATCATTTCGCAGGTGGAAGAGCGTTGTTCTTCTACCCATTCCGCCACCCCATACGACTGCACGGGAATATGATGGTCGATTTTTACAAGCTCTTTACACAGCGCAAATTTCTTGTTAGAAATACGATCCGTCGTCGCGGTATCCAAGACAATCCCCAAAGCGTCTGCATATTCCTCGTCGGGCAACAGTTCGTCTTCTCCGCCTAAAAAGGCAAGGTATTGCGAAAAATCAGCGTTTTGTAAATAAATTTTCTTTTCGGGAAAGCTGAGTTGCAACATACGTTGAAAACCCTTGGTCGAGCCTACCGCGTCCCCGTCCGGACGAAAATGACGGAAAATAAAAATTTTATCGTATTCTTTAATTTTATTTAAAATAGCATTCATATTCTCTTTCATAATTTTCTCTCACTTATTAAACGCATTTAAATCTTCCAAAAGGGCCATAGCTTCCGCTCTATCCTTTACCGAGCAACCGCACGCTTTTGCGTGTCCGCCGCCGCCGTATTTAACGGCAACGGGCTGTACTGTGTGTTTATTCGAGCGGATTTCCACAAGGACTTTATCTTCCGTTTCGGTGAAGTTTACCCAAATATCCACTCCGCGAATATCACCCATCGTATTCACCATACCGCGTGAAATGGTAAACGTATCCGCTTCGTAAGAGGCAAGCTCTTCCTTCGTCGTATAAATATACGCCACTCGATAATCGGTAAATTTGATTTTTAACACAAACTGCGCACGCAATTTCACGTATTTATATTCGTCTGCATACAATTGCGCATAAATTTCACCCGTATCAAACGGCTGTTCCATAAGCTTAGAAGCCAAACGGAAGGTTTGCGAAGTTGTCGAATCGTAACGGAACCGTCCCGAATCGGTTACCATGCCCGTAAACAGTGCTTTTGCCGATGCGGGCGAGAAAACCCACCCTGCTTCTATACCTAATTGCGTAATTTCCCCGCAACAGCTTTCAAAAGAGGTATCTACAACTTCCAAATCCGTAAACGTTTCTTGGTAAATATGATGGTCGATACGCGCCGTTTTCTCTGCTGTTTTATATCTATCATCCGATACAAGCGCGCTAGCACCGCAGTCAAGCACAATGGCAAACGCCCCCTCGTAAACGCTGTCCGCAATTTCGTCCATTTGCGATCCTTCCATAAACGAATACCGCTTCGCGCCGTCCCCCACGACATACACTTTTTTTTCAGGAAAATTATCTTGAATTAAATTTTTTAAACCGATTTGACAACCCAACGCGTCGCCGTCAGGACTGGAATGACGGTGAATGATAATCGTTTGATAGTCTTTAATCGCCTGTATAATTTGCTCGAACACGTATTTTCTCCTTTATTTTTAACTATTCACTTTTTGAATAAACACAGATTGATAAAGTTCTAATTTATCTTCACCGGTATTATTGTTTACGTAACGCATAACCGGTGCGTATATGATAATGGTATCTCCCTTCTTCGGTTTATCCCCGTCAAACGTAGAATAACCATATCGGTTTCCGTTTTTATCATTGATTCCATAAACCCACAACTCGTTTCCGTTTTCGTCCACGATTGTGCAATTACCGTAAGTCGAGTTCGGTGTATCTTTTATCGTACCTTTTACGTAATAATATTCCGTCGTCATTTCCCCAGCGCTAAGCGTACTGCCTATACGCAAAATTTCAGAAATAGCAGTCAAATACAATCCGTCCACGTTATTATCGTTATCTGCGTTATTATCGTTATCCGAGTTATCGCCGCCCGAGTTTTCACCGCCCGTATTGCCGCTTCCACCGCTCGTCGTAAATCCGCCCGCCTCGATATAATCGGCAAGCAAATCTCTTGCGTATATCGTTTCGGAATATCTAGCAATTTCCGTAGCGCCATTATACGAGTATTGCGAACTATACGTATCCAAAACAATATAGTACGTTCTCGAAGAAATAATATTATTTTTTACGCTTTCGCCGTATGCGCCATATGCAATATGATAATTCGAGTTCGTCGTTTCAAAGAACTGCGAGAGCAATTTTGAACCTGAAATCGAACAAAGTACAATTTGATTATCAAACGGCAAGATATTATACACGTCCCCGTAAATAACGTTACCTGCCTGCAAATCGTAAGGAGAACGCGTCTTTAAATAACCGCCGCCAAGCACAATATCATACTTATTTCCCCACGTTTCCAAACCTATTTGATAATACAGCTCGGCAACGGTATCGCAAATTACGGTGCTGCTTCTATACTCGTCGTTTTGTCCAAGTTGTTTTCGCGCAAGGGTAATTTGCGCGCTGTATTTTTGCGTCAATTCATCTACGATAGGATGGTCTTCTAAATTTTGATAAACGGATACGGCAACCGTCTTCGCTTGTTGCGTACGCGCTTCGTTTCTGGCAAAATTCAATTCTATCTTTGCGCTAGTAATCCCTTTATTATCGCCGCCGCCTTGCAAATGCCATACGCCGTAGTTGTCTTGATAGGTATATTTTTGATGAGAATGCCCTTCAAATACAATATCTACGTAGCCGTTAGAAAGCGTTTGGTCGTAATTGCTACGATCGTCATGCCACGAATAAATAATACAATCCGCACCAGCCTCTCTCAATACTTGCGATTCCGCTTTAACAAGCGCCGTTAATTCCGAACCTGTTTTAAAGTAAACGTTCGTCACCTTATCCGACGAAATAGAGCTGTAACAATCCCCCATTGCGCCGATAATACCGATTTTAACGCCGTTGATTTCTACCATCACAGACGGCTGACAATATTGTACGCGTTGGTTGGTTTGTCTATCAAACACGTTGATAGCAAGGAAAGGGAATTCCGCAATATTTGCGTTTTGAATAATATATTCTTCTCCCCAATCGTATTCGTGGTTGCCAAGCGTCATGGAAACACATCCCATAGCGTTCATCCAATCGGTAACCAAATTACCATATGTCAAATTAGATTCCGCCATCCCTTGCCACATATCCCCAGATGACAGGAATATGGTATATTCGTTTGTGTTTTTTGCATTGTTTAAATAGGTAGACAGCTCGTCTACACCCTCTTGCGAATCGTTATCCAACACCTTACCGTGCAAATCGTTAATAGCAAAAATATCCAACGTGATAATTACGCTTTGCTCGCAAGTATCGCACACGCCGTCGTCATTGCTATCTACACAATCTTGCTTACTGTGTTGAAGATTGTCGTTGCCATTGTCGCCAGTGTTGTTATCACCAGTGTTATCGTCGCCAGTGTTATCATCACCAGTGTTATCGTCGCTTGTGCTATCGTTGCCATTGTCGCCAGTGTTGTTATCACCAGTGTTATCGTCGCCTGTGCTATCGTCGCCTGTGCTATCGTCGCCTGTGCTATCGTTGCCAGTGCTATCGTCGCCAGTGTTATCGTCGCCAGTGTTATCATCACCCGTGTTATCGTCGCCAGTGTTGTTATCACCAGTGTTATCGTCGCCTGTGTTATCACCGATGTTGTCATCACCCGTGTTGTTATCGCCAGTGTTATCACCGGTGCTGTCATTATCCGTAGTATCGTCCTTGTCCGTAGGATCGAAATCGTCCTCTTCCGTTTCCGTAAATCCGCCCGCTTCAATATAGTCAGCAAGCAAATCCCGCGCGTACGTCGTTTCGTCGTATCTTGCAATTTCCGTAGCTCCGTTATACGAATACAACGAGCTATACGTATCAATTACGATATAATACGTTTTTGACGAATCAATATTCTCTTTTACTTCTGCCCCGTATTCGCCATACGCGATAAAGTAATTAGAGTTGGTCGTTTCAAAAAACTGCGAGCGTAATTTTGCCCCAGAAATTTTACACAAAACTATCGGATTATTAAAGGGGAAAATATTATATAAATCGCTATACGTTACCGTCCCTGCATATATCTCATACGGATAACGCGCGCTTAAATATCCCCCGCCGAGCACGATATCATACTCATCACCCCACGTTTCTACGCCTAATTGATAGTACAGCTCGGCAACCTTTCGGCGAAGATCCCAGCTACTACGAAAAGTATCGTTTCCGCCAAGTTCCTTTCTCGCAAGGGAAATTTCCGCACTGTATTTTTCCGTCAATTCATTTACGACGGGGTGGTCATCTAAATTTTTATAGGTTGACGTTGAAATGGTATTTGCTTGACCTGTTATTGATTCATTCCTAGCAAAATTAACCATCACTTTTGCACGGGTGATCCCATCATTATCGCCACCGCCTTGCAAATGCCATACGCCATAGCTATCTTTATAGGTATATTTTTGATGAGAATGCCCTTCAAATACAACGTCTACGTATCCGTTGGAGAGCGACTCGTCATAAGCATAATTATCGCTATCTTTCCCATCATGCCACGAATAAATAATACAATCCGCGCCTTGTTTTTTTAATGCTGTAGCTTCCGCTTTTACAAGCGCCGTCAACTGCGAACCCGTTTTAAAATAAACGTTTTGTACTTTATCCGAGGAAATGGAGCTATAACAATCCCCCATTGCGCCGATAATACCGATTTTAACCCCGTTAATTTCTACCATCACGGACGGCTGACAATATTCTACGCGCTTGTTCGTTTGTCTGTCAAAGACGTTGATTGCAAGGAAAGGGAAATTCGCTATTTCCTCATTTTGAATGATATACTCTTCGCCCCAATCGTATTCATGGTTACCAAGCGTCATAGACGCAAATTCCATTTCGTTCATCCAATCGGTAACCAACTTACCATACGTTAACCCAGCTTCCGCCGTACCTTGCCACATATCCCCAGACGAAAGAACAACTGTATATTCATTTTGTTCTCTTGCTTGCGATAAATAGGTGGAGAGCTCGTCTACGCCTTCTTGCGAATCGTTGTCAAGAATTTTGCCGTGTAAATCGTTGACGGCATAAATATCCAACGTAATTAACACGCTTTTGTTGCAATCGTCGCAAACCCCGTTATTATCAGTGTCTATACAATCTTGGTTTCCAATAGCTGAATCCGAGCTCGTTTCCCCGCCGTTCGAGGTACCGGAATTTGAGTTTTCCATTCCTGTTCCCATGCAACCGCCAAGCAAAAATAACGACGCTAAAATAGAAATCCACCATTTCTTTTTCATAGCATTTTTCTCCTTTGTATTTTAAAAACGCAAACAGCCCTTTATTTTGGGCGCAATCACCTATTTTATCTATTCTCTTATAAGTATAACACATTCTTTTGATATTTTCAAGTATTTTGCGTAAAAAGAAACCCCCGCTTGTTTTCACAAACAAGCGGGGTGTTTTTAATTTTCCTCTTTAAATACGTTGCTAAAAACCTTAGATTTCGATTTTTTCATAATCCCCGCAATCATAGACAACGCTTTCACCGGAGCAATTTTTGCCATAATATTCATACACTTTGCATCCCAACCAACCACACTGCGTTTTTTCTTTTTAACAATGAGCGTCGCTATCTTATTCGCCATTTTTTCCGCAGGCATTGCCACTTTATCCAACGCGCTGTTTTTGGTGTTTTCGTCGTTTCTAAACAACTCGGTTGCCGTGGTCCCAGGATATACAATACCAACGTATCGTCCCGTTTCTTCCATTTGCAACACTTCCGTATATCCTTGCATAGCTTTTTTGCTTGCCGAATATGCCGCCGTTCCCACTACCGAGCAAAGCGCCGACGAAGAGCATACGTTAACCGCACCCATATTCTTAAATAAAGGCAAAAAGGCGTCGCAGGCATATACCGCAGAAAAATAATTCACTTGCATTACTCGCTCTATGACGTCCGCGCCTATCTCCGTCGTCCTTGCAAACGTGGGAAACGTCCCCGCGTTATTGATAAGTAAATAAGGCTCTTTTCCGTCCCGTTTCAACGCGTCCGCCAAAGCAATCCAATTTTCTTTTATGGATACGTCAAACAGACGATAAGAAAATTTCCCGCTAAGTTCTCCCAGCTCTTCTTTTAACGAGAGCATTTTTTCTTCGCTTCTGCCAATGCCGATTACGTTTGCGCCATACTTGGTAATAAAAATTTTACAAAGCTCTCGTCCGATACCGCCTGATGCTCCCGACAAAACAATCAGCTGATCTTGTAATGGATTTTTCATACATTCTCCTTTATGCAGAAAGGGCGGATACCTTCCGCCCCTTGCGTTTAAGACTTACTTTTTACTTTCATCAAACGAACCACCGCCGCGCGCTCGTTTTCATCCAGCTTATCCTTGATATATTTGATGGTTTCTTCCAGTTGCGGAATCATAACGTATTCTAAAGCGTTTACTCTTCGCTTATTACGCTCTATTTCATCTGCAAGCATACGCACCGCCTTTTCCGTTTGCGCCAGCTCTACCATCTTTGGCAATAATTCTGCCGCACGCTCTACAGAGTAATCGGCTTCGCCCGTAATTTCTGAATAGGCATACGGCAATCCGTCCCCTTTGCGCTCGTTATTCATACGCACTTTAGGCACGTCCACACCCATAATACTCTCCACGGTGCATTCCGCGCGCACAGCTACTGCCGGCATAGCAAACGCCGTTTCCGCCGTATACGCGGGCGTTATCGAACGCGCAATTGCAAACTGCTTAAGCACGAGAGCCAACTCACTTTCCACTTCTTCACGCAAGAGCTTCGCTTGCTTGATGATGATAGAAAATTGCCGAATCATCTCATCCGATTTATCTTTTAACAGTTTGTGTCCGCGCACCGCCGTCGAAAGCCGACTTTTGAGTTTTTTCAACTCCATACGGGTGGGGTTTACGTTAAGCCTTGCCATTTTCTTCTCCGTCTAAATATTTTTCAATATACGCCGTACGAATACGCTTCAACTCACTCTTGGGTAAAATTTTTAAAAGTTTCCAACCCAAAGCAAGCGTTTCCTCAATCGTTCTATCTGTTTCAAAGCCTTGGTTGACGTATTCTTTTTCAAACGCTTCCGCAAATTTTGCATACAGTTTATCCGTATCCGAAAGAGCCGCTTCACCCAAGATTGCGGAAAGCTCTTTACTTTCCTTACCGCGCGCATACGCCGCAAACAGCTGGTTCATTGTATCCGCGTGGTCCTCTCTCGTCTTCTCTTTGCCAATCCCTTTATCCTTCAAACGAGACAAGGAAGGCAAAACGTCCACAGGGGGCGTGATACCCTTTTTATACAAATCACGCGACAAAATAATTTGTCCTTCCGTAATGTACCCCGTAAGGTCGGGAATAGGATGCGTCTTATCATCTTCAGGCATGGTCAAGATAGGAATTTGCGTAATAGATCCCTCTTTTCCTCTAATACGGCCTGCTCTTTCATACAAGCTTGCAAGGTCAGTATACAAATAACCAGGATAGCCACGGCGCCCAGGTACTTCTCTACGCGCTGCCGATACTTCACGAAGAGCTTCTGCATAGTTGGTAATGTCCGTCATGATAACAAGCACGTGCATTCCCTTTTCAAACGCTAAATATTCCGCGCACGTAAGCGCCATACGCGGCGTTGCGATACGCTCTACCGCGGGGTCGTTTGCAAGGTTTGTAAAGAGTACGGTACGTTCGATTGCGCCCGTACGTTTAAAGTCATCTACGAAATACTGCGCTTCTTCAAATGTAATCCCAATTGCCGCAAATACAACGGCGAATTTACAATCCCCGCTGCGTACCTTTGCCTGACGTGCAATTTGCGCTGCAAGCTCGGCATGCGGCAAACCGCTCATGGAGAATACGGGTAATTTTTGTCCGCGCACCAAGGTATTCAACCCGTCGATTGCGGAAATACCCGTTTGAATAAACTCGTTTGGATAATCTCGCGCGGCAGGATTTAACGGCTCGCCGTTGATATCCAATTTCTTTTCAGGGATAATAGGATCACCGTTATCGCGGGGATTTCCCATACCGTCAAATACTCGCCCAAGCATATCCTCGGATACGGCAAGCTCTTGGCTATGCCCTAAAAAACGCGCCTTTGCGTTTGCAATTTGCAACCCTTGCGAATTTTCAAACAATTGCACCACTGCTTTATCGCGGTTAATTTCCAACACTTTCCCTTGGCGAATTTCTCCGTTAGAGTTTACGATATCTACAAGCTCGTTATACTTAACGCCTTCTACGCCTTCTACAAGCATTAAGGGGCCTACGACTTCTTTGATGGTTTTATATTCTTTAAACATCTTCGCTACCCCCTACTGCAAGCGACTTCAATTCTTCGTTCATTGTTACAAAAATTTCGTCAAACTGCGCGATTTCATCTTCGGAAATATACTTTGCACGCCCGATTTTTTCCTTACAAGAACAAGCCAAAATATCATCTAAATCGGCATACGAAGCCACCGCCTCGCCCGCCAAACGATTAAACTCGTAAATAAGCTTCAACATTAAAAACTGCTTACGCATAGAAGTAAACGTATCAATTTCATGGAAAGCATTTTGATGCAAATAGTCTTCTCTGATAATCTTTGCCGTTTCCATAGTCAAACGATCTTTAGAGGAAAGCGCGTCCATACCGACAAGACGTACAATTTCGTCAAGCGCCGCTTCTTCTTGCAAAATCGTCATGACAAATTGACGGTATTTGAAGAAATCTTTACCCAACTCTTCGTCAAACCATTCCTTCATTTTATCCGCATACAGCGAATAGCTAACCAACCAATCGATTGCAGGGAAATGACGCTTATACGCAAGCGCAGAACTCAATCCCCAGAACACCTTAACGATACGAAGGGTTGCTTGCGAAACGGGTTCACTCATATCCCCGCCGGGAGGCGAAACCGCGCCGATTGCGGTAACCGATCCAAGCTTTTCATCACTGCCAAGCACCTTTACAATGCCTGCTCTTTCATAGAATTCAGCCAAACGGCTAGCAAGGTATGCAGGGTAGCCTTCGTCGCCAGGCATTTCTTCCAAACGCCCGCTCATTTCACGAAGCGCTTCCGCCCAACGAGACGTAGAGTCTGCCATAATTGCCACGTTATAGCCCATATCGCGAAAATATTCCGCGATGGTAATCCCAGTATAAATAGACGCTTCACGCGCCGCAACGGGCATATCCGACGTATTTGCAATTAACACGGTACGTTTCATCAAAGGCTCGCCTGTTTTCGGGTCTTTCAATTCGGGGAATTCCATCAAAACGTCCGTCATCTCATTCCCGCGTTCACCACAGCCAACGTATACGATAATATCCGCATCCGCCCACTTTGCAAGCTGATGCTGTACAACCGTTTTACCGCTGCCGAAAGGCCCGGGAACAGCCGCTGCGCCGCCCTTTGCAATGGGGAACAACGTATCGATAACACGTTGACCGGTAACCATCGGTTTTGTCGGGGAAAGCTTTTCTTTATAAGGTCTACCCTTTCTAACAGGCCACTTACGAAGCATACAAATATTCTGTTCGCCTTTTTCCGTTTGAATGACCGCCACCGTTTCTTCAATGGTGTAATCCCCTTCTAAAATAGAAAGAATCTTCCCTTTTACACCCGTCGGCACCATAATTTTATGCTCAACAATAGGCGTTTCAGCCACTACGCCGATTACGTCCCCTTCTTGTACGTACGCGCCTACGCTAACGGTGGGAACAAAATGCCATTTTCTTTCTCTGTCTAAATTGTTAACAGAAACGCCTCTGGAAATACGATCCCCGTACTTGAAATACAGTGTGCTAAGGGGACGTTGAATCCCGTCAAAAATACCCGTAATAAGCCCGGGCGCAAGCTCCGCCGAAAGCGGTTCTCCCGTCGAAATTACATCTTCCCCAGGGCCCAAGCCTGCCGTCTCTTCATACACCTGAATAGAAGCCTTATCACCGCGAAGTTCGATAATTTCGCCAATGAGCCCTTTTTCCGACACTCGTACAACGTCGTAAAGTTTTGCGTCTGCCATTCCCTCGGCGATAATCAAAGGTCCAGAAATTTTAACTGTCTTACCTGCCATATTTATCCTCTTTTCCGCATTTGCGGTCATTTTCTCACTTTTAGTTTTTATGGAACAAAATATCCACGCCAAGCGCGCGTTCCATTGCATTTTTCAATACTTGTTCGCCATACCCTTTCGAGCCGCTTGCCGAAGGAATTGACAATACCACGGGATAG
>JAZRDM010000060.1:0-3021 GCA_045660265.1 Candidatus Scatosoma sp.
GAATTGTATCTTGAAAACTTCTACAAAAAACTGTACGATTGGTGTGAAGCGCATAACTGCAAATTGACAGGACATTCGATTGAGGAGTGTTCGGTTTATCAACAAATGTACGGCGGTGCGGGCTGTATGCCTACGTATGAGTACGAACATATTCCTGGCGTCGATTTCTTGGGGCGTAATTGTGCAACGGAACTTTCCCCGAAACAGGTAGGAAGTGTTGCGGCGCAGCTTGGCAAAAAATACGTTCTTACGGAAACGTTTGCTTGCGGCGGTTACGATACGACGCCGAAAGAATTGAAAAGCATTGCAGATTTCCAATATTTTAACGGCGTTAATATGACTTGTCAGCACTTATATCCCTATTCGCTTTCCGCGCAAGGTAAATTCGATCATCCACCTTTCTTCGGGCCGCAGTCCAACTGGTTTAAGGAATTCAAGGAGTTCAACGATTATTTCACTCGTTTAGGACATATCGTTTCCAATACGGAAGATAAATACGACGTGGCGATTCTTCATCCGCTTAGAAACGTATATCTTGGCTACATTTTCGGTCAGGGAAAGAAAGGATTGGAACATATTGAGGATGCTTTCAACGAATTGTTACTCACTTTACGCAAAAACGGTGTGACCTATCAGTTTATTGATGAAACGCTTTTGAAAAAATACGGGCGTATTGATGGCGACGCGCTCGTGGTAGGGAATTGTAAATACGATAAAATTATTATCCCTAAAATTGTCAGCATTGGTGCGGATACGTATGATATTTTCAAGAAATATACAGGCAAATTGTGTATGCTTTCTGAAATTACGCATATCGACGGCAAAAAAGCGACGGTGGATTTGCAATCAAACGTAACGCTTGAAGCATTGATTGCAGGCGCGGCGGTGAAATTCTACTGTGAAGATGGGAAAAGCTCGTTATCCGCTCGTAGCAGCGAACTTGGCGATTTCTTGTTTATCAAAAATTATTCGCGAGAAGAAAGCAGTAAGGTGTGTATGCAGGGCGTTGCCGAGCAGTATAAAGCCTTAAATCTTAACACGTTGGAAGTGAAAAACATCTCCAACGAACTCACGTTAGACTGCGCGGAAGGTCTTATTTTAATCAAAGACGAAACGGCGGAAGTGGAGAATAAAACGTACGCGGAAAAAGATGTTACGGAACAATTCAGCTTGACGGAAATTGGTGAGAACTATCTCTTATTGGATTACGTTTCCATCAGTCGAGGCGGAGAGCCTTTCTCTGAATATATGCCCGTACCGCAGGCGAATGAAACGCTTTTGCGCGAAGATTACAAAGGAAAATTGTATGTAAAACAGCGTTTTAACGTGCAATCCCTTTTTAACGCTCGCTTGATGGTGGAAAAAGCAAAATATATCGAAATGACGTTGAACGGAAAGGAACTTTCCTTCGCGCAAAGCGATTTCGATATCAATTTCCAAGAAGCTGACATTAGTGATTGTTTGCAAGTAGGTGAAAACGAGCTGTCGTATTCTATTGAATATTATCAGCACGACGGCGTAAGCTTTTCGCTGTTCCATCCCTTAGCGACGGAGAGTTTGCGTAATTGCTTGTATTTTGATACGTCCATTGAAAATACGTATATCAAAGGGGATTTCATCGTAAACGAAGATATGTCCTTGTCGGCTCGTCAAGATTTGCCTTGTATGAATTCTCAGCTGTATAAAAATGGGTATCCTTTCTTCAAAGGTGAAATCGCGTTAGAGGGCGTTATTTCAAAACCTTCTGCGGAAGAAGTTGTTTTGGATTTACAAGGTCGGTTCTTGGTGGCAAACGTATTCGTCAACGGAAAGCAAATCGACTTCGTGACGGAAACGAAGAAGGATATCGGGGCTTTCTTAACAGAAGAAAAAAATAAGGTCGTTATCAAAGTAAAGTCCAGTTTGAGAAACTTAATGGGGCCTCACCATTTTGAACCGTGCGCTGAGCTTACGTCTGTTGCACCTTATCATTTCACTTTGCGCGGTAGCTGGAAAGACGGCTTGTCGCCGAGATACACGCACACCTATAACGTTGTGCCCTTCGGCGTAGATAAAATTCTATTAAAGGAAAGAAATTAAGCATGAAAATCACGGTAAACGACTTAACGTTAGAAGAAAAATTGAATTTACTTACAGGTAAGGATATGTGGCATACGTACGGTGCAAACGGAAAGCTGAAAGAGCTTTTCATGTGCGATGGACCTTGCGGTGTAAGAACGTTATACGCCGACGGCACGGAAAAAGGCGTAAGCTTTCCTTGCTCCTGCAATATGGGCAATACGTGGAATGAAGAGCTTATTCGTTGGGAAGGGGAATTGATTGCAGACGACTGTATTATGAAAGGCACGGATATCCTTTTAGCACCCGGCGTGAATATCAAACGCACGCCCTTAAACGGTAGAAACTTTGAATTTTTATCCGAAGATCCGTATTTGTCAGGAATGCTTGGCAAAGCGTTTATCGAAGGGGTGCAATCCCGTGGCATCGGTACGTGCGTAAAGCATTTTTGCGCAAACAACCGCGAGTATGACAGAGACCGCCAAACGAGCGAAGTAGACGAACGTACGCTTCGTGAAATTTATTGGCCTGCATTTGAATATACGATGCAAGCAAATCCTTGGATGGCAATGTGTTCATACAATCCCGTAAACGGTGTATTTGCTTCGGAAAACAAATGGTTATTAAAAGACATTTTACGCGATGAATTTGGGTTTGACGGTGTTATTGTATCTGACTGGTGGGCGGTACATAGTCCCTATCGTGCAGTAAAAGCAACGTTGGATTTGGCGATGCCTTACGTGGAAGCTTCTTACGGTTCGTTAAAAAATGCCTACGATAAAGGATTGATTACGGAAGAAGAAATCAATGAGCGAGTGGGAAATATTTTGCGTTTGATTGAAAAGACGGAAACGGAAAAAACGGTAAAATATACGCGAGAAGAAAAGCACAATGCGGCGGTTGAGATTGCCAAAGAAGGTATGGTACTTTTGAAAAACGAAGGGGTATTACCGTTTAAGCAGG
>JAZRDM010000061.1:0-97240 GCA_045660265.1 Candidatus Scatosoma sp.
AAAAACTTGCAATTCACTTTTCATTACTTCGTATAGCGCATAGGCATCTTTTTCTGAAACGTAGGTCGTATGGCAATAAGCTCCAAACACCCCACAAGTAATCGCATAATAGTGTGGGCATTTTTCAAGCGTAATACGACATCCCTTTTCATATACTTCATCTTTTCGTACTTGTCCGCCTTCGCTACCTTCTTTGCCTAATAAATCCCCATCTTTCCACATATAATCCTCCCTCTCTATTTTGTTAAAACCCGACAAGTTGTCGAAACTTGTCGGGTTTTGTCGATGGTGCGGATGAAGGGATTCTCGCCTTTAGCGGCGCGCCCCGCTCCGACGTTATCAACGTCGTCCTTTGCCATCAAGTGTATCGTTATCCAAATTTCGCAAGGCAAAGCGTTTTGCTCTCGCAAAACGGCTCCTACCCTCAAATCCCTTCATGGATTCGTATTCATACCAACGAGAAAATGCACCCGTTTAGGTGCATTTTTTCGTTGTCTATTCAGAACAATTCCGCTTTTTTGAGGTTTTCAAGTTAGGACTTAAACTCGACAAGTACAACCCTTCTCCTTTTTGCAAACTACTGTTTCTCTTGGCAATCGCTACAAACCATCTTATTGTCTACAAATGTCCTCGGCGATTTCTTTATTTAACGGATACGTTCTCGCTCCTTTTTGCGTGCATTTATAGGCTGCTATTTTGCTGGCAAATTCGCAACACGCTTTTGTTGATTTCCCATCGCAATACGCCGCCAAAAATGCGCCATGGAAGGTGTCCCCAGCGCCGTTGGTGTCCACGGCTTTTACTTTGATGCTGTCGTAGTGCACAGCCTCACCGTTTTCCCAATAATAGCCGCCCTTACTACCGTCCGTAACCACCAAAATTTCAGGCTGATACGTCTCCTGCAATTTTTGCATCGCCGTAGCAATATCACTTTCCTTGGTAAACCCAAGCGCAAATTCTGCCGAGGGAATTAAAATATCCACGTACGGAAGCAGCCTTTCCACGCCTTGATACAAGCCGCCTGCGTCAAAACTGACTTTCACCCCCATTTGCTTGGCGTATTTTGCGGCGGCACAGGCACATTCTAAATAATTCCCGTCCAAATGCAAAACGGTTGCCCTATCGAGCGCAGACAATTGCACGTTGTTCGGATCGTCGGGTACGCTCCCCCTATCAAACACGCACGTTCTCGTCGCCTTATCTTCCGCCAAGATAATATAAGAAACAAAGGAAGTCGCGCTTGCTAACACTGTGGCTTTTTCTATGCCCACACCGTATTTTTTGAAGTCTTCCAAAAGATACTGCCCTGCGCTATCGCCGCCAAAAGCACCGATAACCTCCGCTTGTACACCGAGCTTACTAATCACGACCAACGCATTGCCTACGGGGCCGCCGCCAGAAAGGAATATACTTTCCGCCTTTTGCTTGGTATCTTCCGTGGGGTACGTATCACAGTTGATTAACGTATCCAGCACGCACGCACCCAAACCTACTACTTTTTTCATACTCTATCGTTCGCTCCGAGAAGTTGAATTTTCGAAATGGCAAATTTCTTTACCGCGTCAATCGGATTTTTCATAAACAAGTCGATGGCATAAATCTTTCTATCCACCTCAAAAACGCTGTCCAAGAATGAATAGCAAAGGTCTGTACCAAAATTGATTTTTCTAATACCTGCCGCAACCGCTTGTTGAATTTGTTCATCGGGAACACCGCTGCCACCGTGTAAAACAAGAGGAATTTTTACTTCATTTTTAATCTCTTTAATTCGTTCAATTTGCAAAACGGGAGCCTGCTTGTATCTACCGTGCGCCGTACCAACCGCAATCGCCAACGCCGCTACACCCGTGCCGTCTACGTATTTTTTCGCTTCTTCTACCGTCGTATAATCGGTAGGCACGCCGTCTGCCGCTGCGCCGATATGCCCAATTTCGCCTTCCACGCCAACGTTCATAACAGACAAAATATCCACCGCTTTTTTTGTGTTGGCGATATTTTCGTCCATATCTAATTTGGAAAAATCCACCATAATCCCCGTTGCGCCGTTTTTAAGGGCGATTGCCGCAGCCTCGTACCCTGCGCCGTGGTCAAGGTGCATACATACGGGTACGCTTGCCTTTTCCGCCGCCTTCAAAATAATAGGCGCAAGATAATCCACAAAGCCCGTCGTTGCCAAACGGGAATAAAACTGAATAATAACGGGCGAACGCTGTTCTTCCGCCGCTTGAATTACCCCCATTACCGTTTCCATGTTATAGACGTTGAATGCGGGTACCGCATACCCTTTTTCATCTGCATCTTTTAAAATCGTTTGAAAGTTAACCAACATTTTTCATTTACTCCTTATTAATCGTTAATATTATCGTACTGTATTTCATCAAAATAGTTTGCAAATTCTTTAACGTATGCGTCGTATGCACCAAAAACTTCCGTTACGTGGTGAATATACGGCCCTTCGATCAGCTTGCGCTCTAATTTGGGCAAGTTATCAAATTCCGCCCACATATACGTACCAAAGGTTTTCGGGCCTTGGCAGGTATTAAACTCTCCGCCAAGTAAATAGTATTTCCCCTTCTCCGCTTGGAAACGAGCGATTGTGTACTTACCATCGCGCACACGGAAGGTTGGTTTCATGTTATACAAATACGGCTTCTCCCCTTCCGCTTTGCACGAAACAGGGAAAGGTCCGCAATGCCATAACAGCTCCGCATTGTCATTTTCAGGATGACGGCAAGTAAACTCCCCTTGAATGGGCTTTTCCTGTCCACGCGTAGCCGAAAGCAATAAGATGTTTGTGATGGACATAAATACGTCCCCTTCACACGTTACGTAGATACCTTTCTCCGCCGCCAAGCTCATCGCCAAGCAGGGAGGCACGCCAAACCCGTTTGCAAAACCAGACCAGCAATCGGTACCGATAATATTCGTGTTATATTGCTTTGCGATTTTTTCAAAGAAACGAATAGTCGCAGCAACCTTTAACAACGTCTCCTCGTTTACCGACGAACAATCGTACAGCTTTTGCAGCTCCAATACCTCGTCTTTCAAGGTGTCCTGCTCCGTCTCGTAAATACTTTTAAGCTCGTTCATCGCCTCTACAAGGTTGACGGAAATCACGTCTACCCCGAATTTTTCACTAAGCTCAAGCTCGTTATACATAATCGACTTAAACGGCTTTAAGCGCGCGCCGATTTGAACAATTTTAATATCTTTAAAGTTTTTAACCATACAAGCGACGCCAAGGAACTGCTTCACGCCTTCGTCAAATGCAGGTGCTCCTAAATCGCAATTCTCAATATAGGAAAACTTTACGTTTGCGCGCTTTAAGCCCTTGCTCATAGCAAACAAACCGCATTGCGTATCCGTATAGCGTAAATCGTTGGTGAAGTTGCGGTCGCGCGGTCCCCAAAGCAAGGTGGGAACGTTGAGCTTTTTAGCAACCTCGCTCGCACAGCGCTCTTCCCCAAAATTACAATTTACAATAAATAAAGCGTCGACTTTTTCTTGTTGAAAATGCTCCGCCACCCGTTCGCAATCCTCAGGTAAACGCAATAAACCCTCTTCATTCAGCCACTCCAAATCTAAAAACTGCGTGTTTTCGTCTTCAAAATTCTCACGAAGATATTTGAGCGTTTGATTTTTATTTTCAATGGCATAATCGCTTTGAAACATCCCTATACGCTTAGGGGGTTCTTTAATCAATCGACGAATAGGCAATACACCTATTTTCAATTTATAATTTAACATTTTTTACCTCCATAACTATCCCATAATCGGCATAATCAAAAATTCTCGCTTTTTTGTCCGTATTTACGGCAATCACCATACCTGCCCCTGCAATTGCGCAGGTATGCTGTACTGCGCCTGAAATCCCAAACGCTACGTACACCTTTGGACATACCGTCCTACCCGTCAACCCCACTTGCTTTTCGTAGGGTAATTTACCGCTGTCCGCTACAATCCTCGAACAGCATAGCTCGGCATTGTATTTTTTTGCAAACTTCTCAATTTGCTCTATATCCTCTATCGCTCCTTTCCCTACGGAAAAGATAACGTCCGCGCCATCCCTTCTTACCGTTCGTACTGTGGCAAACGCCGTATTGCCCTCACAAACGATATCGGCGGTGATATTGCCTCCCAAGGCAGGACGGGTCATGATTACTTTCCCATTTTCTGCCCGAAACGCAATACAATCAGCACACAATCCTGCGCCGCACAAAACGGCTACCTTCGACGCCAAAATTTTCAAGTCCTCGCCGTCTTCCCACAGCACTGTTTTCCCTTGGAGTTCTTCTGCAAGCATTTCCGCAGTTTTACCTGCCGTTTCTACTTTGCAAACGCGCTTTGCAATGCTTTGCGCAACCTCCTCGATATTCCCTACAAAATAAACCTCGTCTATCTTTTCCCCAGCTTCTTGCGACTGTTTTATCTGCGTCTTTTGCAAACCCATTTCAATGAGACGTCCCAAGCTTTCCGCCCCGACAAATTGACAATCTCGTCGCCCGACACTACTTTCATAGCTTTTCATAACGCGTGTGGGAGAGCCTTGCAAACCGCATTTTTCCTTAGGTAATTGCAATACGGCATTATCCCAAATTTCCACCTCTCCAAGCTTAGAGAAAATGGACGGAAAACGAAGCGTTCGCATTTTTTCAAACGTTAGTATAGTGTTGTCTTGCGGGATAAAACTCTCTCCGCTGCGCAACGTTATCCTGCCGCCGTCCAACGCGATGACTTTCGTTTTTATCGCACACCCAAGCCTTTGCGCAAGCATAGGCGGTACTTGCGAAGTATCGCCGTCTACGCTTTGTCTGCCGCAAAACACAAGGTCAGGTTGCAAACGTCGTATCGCCGCCTCTAAAACAAGGCTGGTGGCTTGCGTATCGCTGCCTGCATAGATAGGGTCGCTAATCATAACGCATCGAACACCCACCCTTGAAAGGCTTTGAAAAGCGCTCAACGCGGACATGGGTGCCATCGATAGAGCAATTACCTCTTTTGCACCCATTTCCAAAGCACACTCTAACGCCGCCCCGTCAAAGGGGTTCAATTCCCCTTTATAATATTTCACGCATACGACAATTCTCTTAGTTTTCATTCGAAAGTTCCATTAAAAACGCGCTGATTTTTTTGTACTTCTTAAATAGTTTTGCATATTTTGCGGTGTTTTCGGCAATGGGTTCCGTTTTACCGACAACCTTTTGACATTGCTTGTTCGCCTCGTCGAAATCCTTAAAAAATCCTGCCGCAATCCCTGCGCACATAGCCGAACCAAAAGAAGAATCGTTATTCTCCGTCTGCAAAAGGGTTAAATTTAAAGCGTCTGCTACGATTTGCCGCCAAACCTCACTCTTTGCGCCGCCGCCAATAACGTAAGCCGCCGCACCGATTTCCACGCCTTTCTCCTGCAAATACTGTTTGCAATCGAGCAAACTGAGCGCAACCCCTTCCATCACAGCGCGCGCAAAATGCGCCTTCGTGTGCCCCGCTGAAACGCCGATAAAACTACCGCGCAGCATAGGGTTGGCATACGGCGTAAGCTCGCCCACCAAATAGGGATGAAAAATTAAGCCGTTTGCCCCCACGTCGATTGTTTTCGCCATCTCGCTAAACTCTTCAAACGAGCCGCCAAAGGTATCGCGAAACCAACGTAAGGACGCCGCACACGATTTCGTGCCGCTGCCTGGATAATACAATTTTTCTTTTAAGTGCGAATAGTTGACAATATTTTTATTGGGATAATATCTGTCCGCCACAACGCAAATTCTACCTGCTGTCGCCAGCTTTAAGGTCATATCCCCTTTACGGACTCCACCCGCAGCAAACACCTCCATAACGGTGTCCGTAGCGCCGCAAATCACGGGCGTACCCACTTTCAAGCCCGTGTCCTTTGCCGCTTCATCGCGTACCTGCCCCACTCGTTCGAGCGGTTTTACAACCTTGGGCATATTTTCTTTGGTCAAACCGACAAGACTTAAAAGGTGTTCGTCCCACTCTCGTTTATCAAAATCAAACAGCATACTGCCTTGAGCTTCGATAAAGTCGGTAACAAAATCGCCCGTAAATTTCCCACGAACAAAATCCTTGGCAAAGGTTACTTTTTTTACTCTTTTATAAAGTTCAGGATTGTTATTCTTTACAAATAAAATTTCAGGAAGCGTCCAAATCGTGTCCACGTTATGTTTACACTTTTCAAAAATTTCCTCCCCGAAGTTTTCCGCAAGATACTGTTTTTCTTTTATACTGCGCGTATCCGTCCAATAGACACTATTACAAATGGGCGAGTTACTTTCGTCCATTAAAACAGCGGTATGCGTTGCGGCATCAAAGCAAAGGCATTGCACCTCCTCCGCGTTTATCCCCTGCAACACAGAACGGATATTTTGGCAAGCAGCTTCGTACCAGTCCAGAGGATTTTGCTCCACCTTCCCGTTTTCGCCGTAATGCGTAGGATATTCGGCGGTAGCCGTAGCCACCACCTTTCCCATTCTATCGATTAGCGTCGCTTTGCTTGCGCCGCCGCCAAAATCTACGCCCAATACGTACATGATATACTCCTTTTACTCAATTACAATGTTTTCACCGACGAGCCCAACTACGCGTCCTAATTCCACCTGCTTTTTAAAATCAGGGTGAATAATCAACCACTTGTTTTTAGAGATAAGCATCTTATCCATTGAAGGTGTCTCCAAGGGCGTGTTTGTGCCGCGAGGTAAAACAACGACGTTTTTGAACGCCTTTCCGCCTACTCCTAACGGGCAAAAATGCATCGTCGTCGCATAAATCTCTGCGCTTTCGCCTTCCTTGAATAAAAATGCCTTTACGTTGGAAGTATCGTATTTACCCTCTTGCATTTCACGAAGATCGCCAAACAGCATAATCAAGTCGGACAACGCCACCGCAATTTCCGAATTTTTATGCCATTCAAGCGCATTTAAGACGTTGTTCATGCCCCAACAGTATCCAATTTGCACATCCATTCCGCCAAAGCAATTACGATAGTGTGCCACCACGTCCGCGCTTTCAAAAGTCGGTTCGCTTGCGCGGTATGCACTTCCGCTTTCGGGCATGGCAATTTCGTCAGATGCTTTTTTCAGTACTTCGTAGAACGCCCCGTCAAGTACTTTACCATATTGCGAGAACTCTTTGTCATGAATTGAATAAATTTTCATTACTGGTTTACCCATTTATGGCACGCCTCACCCGAGCTCAAAAGTCCGCGTTTCTTACCTGCCATTACCCATAAGCAATAATTTTTATAGCCGGGTGCAACCGTGAAGGGGTGGTACCCCTTAGGGATTACGACCATATCCCCATTTTGCACCTTATACACCTCGTTGATTTCTTCATTTTCCGAAGTATACACCGCTTGGAATCCGAAACCTTGGGGTTTATCGAATTCGTAATAATAAATTTCATCAAGCGCACCTTCGGTGGGAAGATTGTCTACGTCGTGCTTGTGCGGAGGATAGCTTCCCCATTTGCCGTCTTCTACCCAAAATTCGCCGATATACAAATGATTTGCCTCACCGCTTTCGGGGAAGGTAAAAGCAACCTCACGTACAAACGCGCCCTTCCCAAAGGTTTTTACAACGACCTCTTCCATCTTAATTTGATAGGGCTTATACGCCTTTTCCGCAGGCGCTTTGCATACGGCAATTTTCACGTCGCCGCCTTTGCCTGTAACAGTAAAAGGAGTATCCTTTCCTACGTACGCAGTTTCCGCCGCCCCTTCAAATACGTTCGTGCGTTTGCCTACGGTAAAGCTGAAACCATCGCCCTTTACTTCGCATTGTCCGTACAAAACGACCAAAACAAATTCTTTACCAAGCTCTTCAATGGTATAGCTTTGTCCGTCCGCAAGCTTTAACATATCCATTTCCGCATATACGAGCGGAGAGTTTCTATCCGTTACCACTCTTTCATAACCGTATTTTTCAACGTAAGATTTTTTTAAGTTCATAATCACATATTCTCCAAAATCATTTCTTCCACCGAAATCACGCGGTAGCCGTCAGGGCAAGTTGCTTTGAGCGCAACGTATTCGGCAGGATTTTCCGTAACCAAGGTCTTGCAATCCATATTTTTAGCGTTGAACCATCTATCCTTTGCAACCTGCGTCATAACGTCGGGCATATATTCCGCCATAATCAACTGACCTGCAAGATTTGCCTCTTTGCCGATTAAAAGCATATCTTTCACTTTGCCAACCTTTTCAATCAGCTTTCTGCCCGTTTCCAAGTCGTCCAATTCTCTTGCGTACGCATAATTATCCTGCAACGAATATTCGTTTTGAGATTTCTTTACGCTTATTGTACCATTTTCTATAAGAGAAAGCAAATACTCGTTAAAGCTTACAAGCTTCGCCGTGATTTCAACACCCCATTCCTTATATTCGTGCAACATCAATTTCAAATCCACGGGATCGTAAACGATTACCGTGTCATATTTGTTCAGCATTTCCGCACACGCCTTCGCTGCATTTTGCGTTTCCTGCGTTTTTCCCGTCAAGAACCAAAGCGCCGCACCGCTGTCTTGATTTTTATCCAGCGATACCTCAACGTTTGCTTTCTTCAAAAGCGCTACTGCATTTTTAACGCTTTCAGGGGAGCAATACAGCGCGTCCTGTCCAAAAAATAACGCCGTTGCGCTGTTCGTATTGTACAAGCCGTCCAAGCATTGGCAAGCCTCTACGCCAAATACGTTGCCCGTTTGCTGGTATTTCTCCAACAACGCCATAATATACGCAGGCGTTTCGCCGTTTAAAATAATCTGCGTTTTCAATTCTTGAATAAACACCTTCGGATCGAACCCTGTCATACAATTATTTGTACAAGCTCCGCAAAGGCTACATTCGTAGATGTTCTCCGCAATTTCTTTCAGCTCGGTTGAGCCTCGAACAACCATGCTCGCGCCCATTGCACGAGAGCGTGCGGTATTTCTTTCTAAACCCGTCGCATTACCAATGGGGCATATGTGACGGCACATCCAACAAAATCTACAATTATCAATAATATTTTTTGCTTTTTCTGTAATATTCATTTTCTACTCTCCTAATTATAAGCCAAGCTTGAACGGGTTCATAATACCATTGGGGTCAAGTGCTTTTTTGATTCCCTCGAAAACTTGCATCGCAGGGCCGTATTGTTCTTTCATCATTCTGCCAAGCTTAATCCCTACACCGTGATGGTCGTTGACAACACCGCCGTTCGCAAGCGCCGTTCTAATACCCAACGTCCAAATTTCGTTATGCAAGCGCATGGCTTCTACGGGATCTTGGGGTACGTGCTCGCCGTCGATAATAAAGCGGTCGTACATCATGCAACCCCACTCATACCAATGCGAGAAATGCGCGATAAATTTCGCGTACGGATATTTGGTTTCAATGGCGTTTTTCATTGCCCAATAGATTTTTTCAATTTTATCATAGGGGGCGATAGTGTCCATCGTACCAAACATCTGCGGAATATCCATCATGTGCCCGGGGTAGAAGAAGGTAATCTTTTCGTTCCACCATTTTTCACCATATTCGCTACCCAAATCCTCTGCGCCATACTTTGCAAACGTTTCCAAAAGGATCTTCTCTTCTACGTCCACCAATTCTTTGACGCCCTCGTAGGCAATATTCATAAACGCACCGGGCTTTGCTACGCCGACAATCTTTTTAATCAAGCTTGCCGTTTCCGCGTCGTCGTACAAACGCATAACGGACGGCTTGAATTTTTGCAATACTTCCTTGCTTGCCTTAAACGCCGACGTCATATCCTTGAAAAGGAAACCGCGGAAACGTCTAACCTCAGGTTGTTCGTAAATACGAATTTGCGCCTTCGTAATAACGCCGAGCGTACCTTCGCTGCCGATAAAAATTTGGTTTAAATCGGGGCCTGCCGCGTGTTTGGGCGTTGCCGAGGTATTGATAATATCCCCGTTGGGCAATACTACCTCCATCTGCAATACCATATCGTCTATCTTACCATATTTGTTGGATACAACACCGATACCTCTGTGCGCCAAGAAACCGCCCACCGTCGAGCACGTCAAAGACGAAGGATAATGCATGGTTGCGTAGCCCTTTTCGTTTGCCGCCCATTCGATATGCTTATAAATAGCACCCGTGCCGCATTCGATATACATACCTTCCGTATTGACTTCATAAATTTTATTCATGCGTTTGGTATCCAACAAAATACCGCCGCAAACGGGAAGCGCGCCCCCTTGCGAACCTGCGCCGCCGCCCCACGTTGTTACGGGAAGCTTGTAATAATTTGCAATTTTTAAAACCTTCGAGGTTTCTTGCGCGTCTTTCGGCGCAACGATAAAATCCGCCTCGGGCATTCTTTGGCCTCTGTCTACCCACATTCTCGAAAGCCAGAAAAAGTCCGCGCTGTGCGTTACTTTATCAATCTCTTTTACCGAGCAGTTTTCTCTGCCCACTGCATCTTCCAATTCGGTTAAAATTTGTGCAAATAAAAAATCGTTCATATCTTACCTCTTTTATTTCCTTATTCTTTCTTTATTCAAACAAGCCCTTCGCCACGTCGCTATATGCACAAATGGTCGTATTTGGGTGTCCTTGCAACAACGTTGCAGGGATCTGTGCCTGCGGTGTATCAAACAACACATGCTTAACAATACCGTGCTGCCAAGGTCTATTAAGCGCAATGTAAATCTTGCGCGACGCTAAAATTTGTTTCATCCCGATTGTAATACACCACTCAGGCATTCCTCGCAAATCCCCGCGCTGATAGCCGTAAGCATTGATTGTTTTTGTTTCGCGGGAAATAGGCAACACACGCGTAGGCAACGCCGCAAATTCTTTTGCCGTAATCGGATCATCTACTTCTGCTGGTTCGTTAAATGCTATATGCCCATTAATACCAAGCCCGCCAAGGCACATATCTACACCGCCAAGCTTTTCAATCAACTCATCATATTCTTTCTCTTTACCGACGCAAGGAAATAAGCGTTGCTCCTTAGGCATAATCAATTCTTCATCCAAACGCGAATAAAATTCATCATTCATACGCTTTTGAAAGCTCATTTTGTGTGTCGGAGCAATCATTTCCGTAGGAGACAACATGTATTCATCCATATTGAAAAACCAAACATTCCTCAAGGAAACTTTTAATTGATTTACAAGCCTTGCCAAGATAGGATATTGATCAGTGGGGCCAACAGGAACAATCATTACCGTTTTTTTGCCAATCGCGTTGTTTTTCATAATTTCTTCCAACATAGCAAGCGCCATATCAAAATAAACATCCCATTCCTTCGCCACTGTTTTTAACGAAATACCATTTACTTTCTTTTCCATTATGCATTCGCCCTTCCTTTTAAGAATACTTTTTCTATCTCAAAGTTCTCATTTAAAATACAAATATCCGCATCTTTACCAACTTCCAAACTGCCAATATTCGTATCCTCCCCAATAATTCTCGCCGGAGTTATCGTCCCCATTTTTACAGCGTCACAAAGGGAAATCCCTGCGTCAATCAAATTTTTTACCATTTGTCTTACGCATGTAATACTTCCTGCAAATCTTGAGCCGTCAGCGAGCGTTGCTACTCCGCCATTTACTCGTACAAGTTGCGCTGTTCCCCCGCTACCAAGCTTGTACAGCTTACCGTCATTAGGCATTCCCGCACAGCGCAAACTGTCCGAAACGACACAAACCTTGTCAACACCTTTCGCCCGAATAATCATTTTAGCAAGTTCAGGAATAATATGCTTATTGTCTGCAATCATTTCCGCTGTAAGATTATCGTCAATCAATGCGTATTCACGTAATCCTACGTTTCTTACACCATCCTTAAACCGAAGCTCGCTCATCGCGCAATAAATATGCGTTAGATGCTTTAACCCATTATTTATCGCAGGCATAAACTCAGGATATATTCCATCATCGTGTCCGCCGCTCACCAAAATCCCTTTTTCCGTCAACGCTTTGGTCATCTGTGCTGCGCCATTAAGTTCTGGAGAAATCGTAACTGTCTTGATAATATCTGAATAATCAAGTATATACGAATAATCATCCTTGGAGGGGTCAGCCAACTCTTCCAACTTTTGCGCTCCACGATTCTTTATGGATAAATACGGACCTTCTAAATGCACGCCGACAACGCTTGCACCCCTTTTATCATTGTCCTGCATATACGCCTTTGTAAATCTCAAAAAATTGATGATTTCCTCTTTCGGGGCGGTACAGGAAGTAGGCACAACCGTCGTTGTTCCGTTATCCAAATGAAAGGATAAAGCCGAATCAAAGGATTCTTGTGTACAATCCATAAAATCCGCACCGTAGCCACCATGCGTGTGTATATCGATAAATCCTGCCGTAATATATCCGCCGAACGCGTCGATAATTTCTTCCCCTTTCTGACAGGGCAAATTCGCGCCGATTTCGTCGATTCGTCCGTCTTTTATACGGATATCGGCATCCACCACCCTTTGTAAGGTAATCACCTTTCCATTTTTAATTAACATATTACAACTCCTGTCTTTCGCCTTCCAACCACATGAAAATCGTTTTCATCTTCTCCTTCATCGCTTTTCTTTCATTATATCATAGAAATAAAGCAATTTCAAGTATTAAAAAAAAATTTATTTATTTGCTCACTTGACTTTTATATTTTCATATGATATACTTGTTTTATGAAAATAATTTTCATTTATAAGGAGAGGTTTCATGCATAAAATTGTCTTAAATGTCAAGATCAAATACGATACTTTTAGTTGTGCTGAAAAGAAAATTGCGGACTATTTATTTGAAAATTCTTTGGATATTTTAGACCTTTTTATTACCGATTTAGCGGCAAAATGTGATGTCAGCGAAGCCACGATTGTACGCTTTGTTAAGAAACTTGGTTTTAGTGGATATCCACAATTTAAACTGGCAATCGCGCAAGAAATCGCCGCTCGACCGATTGCGGATAATATCACCGATACCGACTCGCCTTTCGATATTTTCACGAAGGTTTGCGAAGATATTTACTACTCCCTAGAAAAAACGAAAAAAACAATCAACCAAAAAGCACTCACCGATTGTTGCAAAAAGCTGTTAGCTGCGGAAAAAATCTTTATTTTCGGGCTTGGCAATTCGGCGTCCATCGCTTTAGACGTAGCCCATAAGTTGTTCCGTTTGGGGCTGAATGCCGTTGCTTACACAGACAATCACCTGCAAGCAATCGCCTCTGCCCATACCAATGAAAGAACGGTTGTGTTGGGCATTTCGCACTCAGGACGATCGAAGGATATCGTCCAATCCTTAAAGACAGCCAAAGAAAATGGGGCTGTCACCATTTCTTTAACAAGCGACCATAAATCCCCCATTGTCCGCGCTAGCGATATTGTTTTATACACCGTCGCCGACGAAACAAATTATCGGATTTTGGCTTTGAATTCACGCATTACACAGCTTGCCATTATCGACACGATTTATTCCTATTTAGTCTGTCATATACCGATGGCTGAAGAGCAAATCGCACAAACCGAGGCCGCCCTGCGCTCCAAAAAGGTATAATGCAAAAACGCACCCCTACGAGGTGCATTTTCGTGTGAGTAAAAAAGACTGCAATTTTGTATCAAAATTGCAGTCTTTTTATGTCTATGTAGAACAATTCTGCTGTAAATCAGGTTTTACTAATGACTTGAACCCAGCGGAAAAGATTTTCAAGCTATTTTCGTTAGTTTGAATTGTTCGGGATATTCTTTTGCTGCATCTTCAAAACAAGAAATAATCCGTTGAAGAAAATTTCTATTATATACGTTTTCTTCTTTGCCAAACCCAACCAAAACGATTTCGCAAGGCGTGTCAACATATCCCGTCAGCATATCCCAAAGCGCATCCGCATTGCAACCGAAATAATCAGGCAATCCCATTTTCTTTTTTATAATTTCGTAAAATTCTTCCGCCCAAGTAAATTCATCTCTATTGAATATATATTTTTTCATATTGTTTCTCCTTTTATTCAACTGCTATAAACGACGTGTAATGATCGTCCGTCTTAAAGATTAAACCATCGTTCGAATAAATTAACCGCGCATTATTACGATAACCACCTTGATAATCTATATCACATTCATACCAAATTCTTCCTGGGGCAGTAGGAAGTTTACCATCACGGTTTCCATAAATATTCCCACCGATTATTTTCCCTGGTGCAACTTCATCTAAATTCCCTAATATCGGTTTCCAGCCAAGAGCTTTTGCTTCTTCTTTGGATATATAATTATCTGGCAATTTGCCATAATGGTATATCCAATAATCAGCGCCCCCATCTCCAAGCATTGTAGCTGCACCTATCGCAACCATTCTCAACCATTCTAAATAGCAGCCACAATTTATATGAACTGGGGGTGTTTCTTCTTCTGAAATACACACCTTACCATCAATCACTTCAAAAATTTTATGATTTTGTTTTATGCAATACCAACAATGATTTGGATTCTTTCCCAACAACCACTCTTTCCACCGATTGGACTTATTATATGTCGTTGTTATTCCCTTAAAAAAGTTGACTACGCTCTCAAATATATCACTTAAAATCCCCATAATACCTCTCGTACTTTTTATTTCGCTTGCAAACGTGAGCGTATTATAGCATACATTTTTTCTTTGTCAACAGAGTACTGCCAACTTTTTTTCGTCACACAAATAATTTTGTATATTTATAGGAAAAAATCGACAAATTCTTGTCGAAATTTGTCGATTTACTGGTGCGGATGAAGGGATTCGAACCCACACGGTTGCCCACAGGAACCTGAAACCTGCGCGTCTGCCAGTTTCGCCACATCCGCTTATTAAAAAGCGTTACACGCTTTTTATTTGCTCTTTCGTTAAGACACCGCCGCTGACACTTAATTTCCATGCCGCGCCGCCGCTTGTAATACTGCCTTGCAATTCCCCGTCGTGAAACACAAGCGCGGAATCGTTTTCTATCCCCAAAGCACAATCGTAATTATAGCATACAATTTTATCAAAGTCAAGCATTCTTTCGTTATAATGGGGAGAAATTATTCCTTCTAACCAACCCAACCCCTTAAACATAGCATATGCGTTTCCGTCATCCGTTTTTAACGAATCGGTATAAATATCCGAAAACCAGCAAATACCGCCCGCCGACAGCCCTGCAATGATTACACCGCGGTTGTACGCGTCTTGAATGAGGGGCAACAACCCCGTTTGCTTCCAGCTTTCAATCATGAATACGGTATCACCTCCGCCCACGTAAATGACGTCCGCTTTTTCAAATTTGGCTTTCATTTTTTCCAAATCCACTTCTTTAAATACCGTCAGCGCAACGTCCGTTTTGATATTAAACACCCCTGTATACACTTTATGGAAAGTATTGTAATAGGGCATAAAATCGTGGCTTGCCGTCGGAATAAATAACGCGTTTGCACGTCTTTCGCCTGCGCGCGCTTTGGCTAAATTTGCAATATATTCGTCTATTTGTAACGTGGTTTTTTCCCTTAATTCTCCGCCGCCGATTGCAATAATCGTTTTCATATTCAATCTCCTTGTCTTGTACCATTTTGGTAGTTAATTTCCTTAAATCCCCCACCCATGTACTTATCGAATGCTAAAAAATGCACTCTGCGAAAAATATCCGCAGAGTGTTTCGTCTTATTTCGTGCCAAACAATCTGTCGCCTGCGTCGCCAAGACCAGGTAAAATATAACAGTTATCGTTTAACTGTCTATCCACCGCCGCAACGTATAAATCTACGTCGGGATGATCGGCAAGGATACGTCTAATTCCTTCAGGCGCGCTAACTAAACAGCAAAGCTTAATGTTGGTAACACCGCGCTTTTTAATCATAGCAATCGCATCAGACGCACTGCCGCCCGTTGCCAACATAGGATCAACTACGATAAGCGTTCTTTTTTCGGCATCAGCGGGTAATTTACAATAGTATTCTACCGGTTGATGCGTCGTTTCGTCTCTATATAAACCGATATGCCCAACCTTTGCGCTGGGGATGAGTTTTTGCACCCCAGAAACCATACCAAGCCCCGCACGGAGAATGGGTATGATACCCACCGATTTACCGGAGACCATTTTGCACTTTGCCACTTCAAGAGGCGTTTTAACGTCTACTTCTTCCAAAGGCAAATCCTTGGTGGCTTCGTACGTCAAAAGCATTGCAATTTCTTCCGCTAATTCGGAAAATTGCTTCACGCAAGTTTTTTCATCTCTTAAAATTGCAAGCTTATGTTCGATAAGCGGATGTTGTACGTGATGAAATTTCGGATTTTCGTAAAATTCAAGTTTCCCCATAATTTTGTCCTTCTTATTTATTATATTTTTCTTCTACCGCTTTGATTTTTGCAAGACGTCTGTCATGGCGCTCGCCGCCTTCGTATTCGGTGGTTAAAAACGTATAAACAATTTCTTGCATCATGCCAACGCCAAGTACTTTTTCGCCAAACGCAATCATATTTGCGTCGTTATGCAAACGGGTGTATTTCGCGCAATATAAATCGTGGCAATGTGCACAACGAATCCCCGGCACTTTGTTGGCTACAATAGAAACGCCTATCCCTGACGAACAAACGACAATGCCGCGCTGACATTCTCCGCTTGCCACCGCTTCCGCTGCCGCTAAAGCAAAATCGGGATAATCGCAAGAGTCCGTTGTATACGTGCCGAAATCTTGAACTTCGTGGCCGAGTTTTTTGACGTATTCTATCATAGAATTTTTTAAAAGCAAGCCACCATGGTCGCATGCAACTGCTATTTTCATATTTTTCTCTCCTTGTTCACAAAGCTTTTTATTCCGCAATGCCCTGTCATTATAACACAAAGCTTATTCTTTTTTCAAGTGTTTAATTGCAGATTTTTTCTTCCACAGGTTTTTTTCTGGGGCGTCCGCGTTTTTTAGGCGGCGTTGGTTCTTGCGCCTGCGCAGTAGGTTTTGCTTGCTCTGATTTTTTAGGCCGCCCGCGTTTTTTGGGCGCAGGTTTGGGCTGACAGAATTTCTCGATCACCGTTGGCATTGCTTGCGAAAGCTTTTGGAATACGTAACGATAATGCTCTATCGTCAATCCATACGGGTCGGGAATTTCGTAGCCGACAAGCTCAAAAAAGGAAAAAACGTTGTTTTCTTTAGTCGAAATTTTACCTTCGTGATATAAGCGTAAACGCGCTTGAAAAATTTGTTCGCGCTGGCGTTCAGTCATGCAAATAATAATACTGTTTTCCAAATCTTTTTCGCAAAGCGGAGTAGACTGAAAATTGATAAGCTCCAGCCCGTTTTCCGCAAGCGTTTTGACGCTGTAAGCGTTTGCTGTTGTATCTTTCCCCACGGATATGCCTGCCGAATAAATTTCTACGCCTTGAATATGTAAGCGCTTAATCTCCGATTTCAACAACGCTTCCGCCATGGGAGAACGGCAGGTGTTGCCCGTGCATACGAATATAATTTTTTGACATTTTTTTTCGTTCATCTCAACCCTGCCTACCTCAAACGGCGTTCTTTAGTGTGGAATATCTGTGGACGAGCACGCCTTTTTTAAACGGTTTAACACCCCCGTCATTACGCCGCCGCGAGCCGTTGGCTCGATAGCGATTAACAGCGTGCAAAGCGTTTCTGCTTGTCTTAACAACTCGTATAAGTTCGCCGCCATTTGTTCTGGCGTCCTTCCCAAATCTAATACGGAAACGTTGATACTTTCAAAGGCACCTTTTACAAAAGAATCACACAGTACCGCGACACGCTCGCTGTTTTGCTTTTCTTGACAAAATGCAAGGGCATCTTGCAGCTTATCCGCAGCAAACAACTTCGTTTGACAACGAGGCGAATAATGCTTATACAACACCCCGGGACTTTTTACTTTCTCGCCCGAGCGGAAGTTAGGTTCGTATTCTTTACAATCCCCCACCACCGCCGCAATCATTTCGCGGGTGATTAAACCGGGACGCAAAATAACGGGGATTTCGCCCGTAACGTCGAGCACAGTACTCTCAATCCCACCTTCCGATTTCCCCCCGTCTAAAATGAGGGGAATTTTACCTTCAAAATCGTCAAACACGTGTTGTGCTGAAGTGGGACTGACGTGTTTAGATAAATTTGCGCTGGGCGCAACAATAGGGATATCCACCGCTTTTAAAAATTCTTGCGCGCCTTGATGCGAGGGAATACGCACCGCCAGCGTATTTAATCCGCAAGAAACATACGGACTTACCTTATCCGTCGAGGGATATACAAGAGTCAACGGCCCAGGTAAAAATGCTTGGCGGATTTTTTCCGCATACGGCGGGTCGTAGTCGATAATTTTCATTAAGTCAAAGTCTTGATGTACATGCGCAATTAAAGGGTTGTCGTTTGGCCTACCCTTGATGGTAAAAATGCTTTTTACCGCTTGGTCGTTACACGCGTCCGCGCCTAACCCATATACCGTTTCGGTAGGCATAGCAACCACACCGCCGTTAGCAATAATTTG
Organism: Candidatus Scatosoma sp.; assembly: GCA_045660265.1. Lineage (GTDB taxonomy): Bacteria > Bacillota > Clostridia > Christensenellales > Borkfalkiaceae > Scatosoma. The sequence goes on from JAZRDM010000061.1 coordinate 18,445, forward strand.
CTTGGCCTGCAAAAGACTTTGCTCGTTAATTTTTTTAATTTCCGTTTGCATATAAGCCACCCATGTATTAGTCGAATGGCAATTCGTCATCCCCGTCGCCCTTCATACCAGGCGCGTCCATCAAGGGCGGAGCCATATCTTCAAACGCTTCGTATGCGGGATTTTCATCATAATATTCGGGTTGTTCTCTGCGGGAATAATCGGGCGGTTCGATATCGCGGTTTTGTTCGTCAACGTCAACGAATTTCGTGCTTTCGCCGATAAACTTCAACTGCACTCTGCCCTGTTCGCCGTTTCTGTGCTTAGCAAGGATAAGATCAGCCGCGCCTTTGACAATTTTGCCCGATTCTAATTCTTCTTTCGTCGCGATTGCTTCGGGACGGTTAATGAACATAACGATATCTGCGTCTTGCTCGATTGCACCCGATTCACGAAGGTCGGAGAGCTGAGGTTCTTTGGATTGAATACGGCGAAGCTGTGAAAGCGCGATAACGGGAACGTTAAGCTCCTTCGCCATAATTTATAAATCACGCGTAATCGACGCGATTTCTTGTTGTCTATTTTCGCTGCCCGCCATGGTAGATGAACCGCTGGTCATAAGCTGGATATAGTCGATCATGATCATATCCACGCCGCCTGCCGTCGTTTTTAAACGTCTGCATTTGGATAAAATTTCCGCCGGAGTAACACGCGAGGAATCGTCGATAAATATTTTACTATCTTTAAGCTTTTCGCCCGCAACCATCAGTTTTTTCCAATCCTTTGCCGCAAGCTGCCCAGAAAGCGCTTTTGCCATACTTACGTTTGCGTACGAACAAAGCAATCTTTGCACGATTTGCGCGCGGGGCATTTCGAGCGAGAATACCGCGCAAACGCGGTTGTTGCGAAGCGCCGCGTTTTCCACTAAGTTCATAGCGAGCGACGTTTTACCCATACCGGGACGAGCAGCCAAAACGATTAAGTCGGAAGCCTGTAACCCGTTGGTCATTTGGTCTAAACGCTTAAAGCCCGTCGGGATCCCTTTAAACGCCGACGCGTCCGATTGCAATAATTCAAATTTATGCAACACCTGTCCTACGACGTCCCCTTCTGCCATACCAACCAACGAAGATCTATCCGATTGCTTGGAAATGTCGTAAATGGTCTTTTCCGCAAAGGCGATAGACGCTTGTCCGTCAACGCTCTTCATAGATTCTTCGATAATCTTTCTTGATGCGCGGATAAGTTTTCTATTCGTGCTATCGCGCGTAACGATTTCAAAGTACGATTTGTAGTTTGCCGCCGACGGCGTAATTTGCGCAAGCTCGGTTAAATAGACAATACCGCCCGCCTTTTCCAAACATCCCGTGCTGTCTAACTGGTCGGATACCGTTACCAAATCGATAGGTTTTCTTGCGTTGAATACTTCTTGCATTGCGTGCAAAATGTATTTATGCGATTCTTGATAAAAGTCCTCTTCCGAGAGCTTTTCCACAAGCTCGATTGCAATATCATTGTCCATCAAAAGACAGCCAAGCAACGCCATTTCCGCGTCTCTATTATGCGGCATCATATTAACTTCCGTTGCCATTTTTCTTCCTCCAAATGCGTTTTTATTAGGGAGAAGGCGCGTTCAACGCAACCCTGCCCCTATCCTTTTGTAATTATTTGCAAAGTTTTTCAAATTCTGCAAGCGTTTCCTTAAACTCGTTCATAGCTGAAACAAAAGGTGTTTCGCTTGTCAAATCAACGCCCGCTTTTTGTAAAATAGATACGGGATCGGTACAATTTCCGCCTTCTAAAAATTCGAAATAATCCGCAACCGCTTTTTCCCCTTCCGTTAAAATACGCTTTACAATAGAGATTGCCGAAATAATACCCGTTGCGTATTTGTATACGTAGAAGGAGTTGTAGAAATGGGGAATCCTTGCCCATTCATACGCGATTTGCTCGTCATGCACAATCCCTTCGCCATAATATTGTTTATTAAGTTGATAGTACGTTTCACAAAGATTTTCTTTGGTTAACGGCTCGCCCGATTCCGCTTTTTCGTGTGCAATTTGTTCAAATTCAGCAAACTGAGTTTGACGGAAAAGCGTTGCGCGAATCATATCCAAATAATAAGTTAATAAATATTTCTTTAAGTTGATGTCTTGCGTAGAATTATATAAATATTTCAAAAGCAGCACTTCGTTTACCGTACTGGCAATTTCCGCCAAGAAAATGGTGTATTGCGATTTTGCGTACGGTTGTGCGTGCGTGGATTTATAGGTGTGCAGCGCATGCCCCATTTCGTGTGCAATGGTGAAAATTTCGTTCGTCGTTTCTTGATAATTAAGCATAACGTAAGGATGGCAATCGTATACGCCGATACAATATGCGCCGTTGCGCTTGCCTTCGTTTTCACATACGTCAATCCAGCGTTCTTCTTTGCCGCGACGGAGTAAGTTTTGATAGTTCGCACCCAAGGGCGCAAGACCTTTGATTACCAACTCATACGCTTCATCGAAAGGAAGTTTAATTTCCGAATCTTCCACCAAAGGCGCATAAATATCATACATGTGTTGCTCGTCATAACCCAAAATTTCTTTACGCAAAGAAATGTATTGATGCATAGCAGGCAAGGCACCATGTACGCATTCAATTAAGTTTTTATACACCGCAGGGGAAACGTCTTCACCGTACAATGCCATAGATAAACAGCTTTCGTGTTTGCGAGCCGTCTTATAGAAAATATCCTTTTTTACGTTTCCGGAATACGTTTGCGTGATGGCGTCAATCAGCTTGATATACGACGAATAATATTTTTCAAACCATTCCTTGCGTTCTTCCTTTGTGCCCGAATGCAATACATAGCCGTATAAACCATGACTCATTTGTGTTTCTTCACCGTTTAAATTCGCTTTGGGCAAGTTTAAGTTTGCGTTATCCAACATACCAAATACGCCTTGGAATCCGCCGAGTACGTCGGACGCAAGTGCCAAAATCATTTCTTCCTTTTCACCAAGCACGTGCGCTTTAGACGCCGCAATACGCTTTAATTGATAATCGTATGCCGCAAAGTCGGGGTCAGTGATATAACCGTTTAATACGCTGTCGTCTAAAGCGGTTAATTCCGGCTCGAAAAAGGCGAGCGCAGCAGACGTTTTTGCTGCAAAAGCACGCATTTTTTCCATATATGCATTATATTTTGAAATACGAACGTCCTGGTCGCTACACATATGCGCGTAAACGTACAGTTTTTCGATTTTCTTGGAAATCCCATCATTCATTTCAAAAAACTTTAAAAGCGTTTGCTTGTCTCCAAGCTTGCCTTGGAAGAGAGAAAAATCGTAATTTCCGTACGTATCCTCTAACCACTGATACTCCGCTTCCCACGCTTCGTCAGACGCGTAAAGGTCTGCTAAATTCCATTTTAAGTGTAAAGGAAGGTCTTTTCTTTCCATAATTTCTCCTATCTCATTTATGATGTATTCTTGTTTTTATCGTCTTGATAAGTCTTAATTTTTAAAGCTATGAATGGGCGCAGGAATATTTCCGCCTCTTAAAATAAAACGGGAACTGTCTTCGCTGTGAACAGGCATAACGGGCGCCTCGCCGAGCAAACCGCCGTAGCAAACCTTATCCCCTACCTTTTTACCAGGCGCGGGAATAATACGCACCGCCGTCGTTTTATTGTTTACCATACCGATTGCCGCTTCGTCGGCTATCATTGCCGCTATCGTCGTTGCAGGCGTATCGCCGGGAATTGCAATCATATCTAATCCAACACTGCAAACACAGGTCATTGCCTCTAATTTATCCAACGTAATTACGCCTTTTTCCGCCGAATGAATCATGCCGATATCTTCGGAAACGGGAATAAATGCGCCCGAGAGTCCACCCACCCTCGAAGACGCCATAACGCCCCCTTTCTTAACCGCGTCGTTCAGCATTGCAAGCGCCGCCGTTGTTCCGTGCGCACCAACGCACCCGATACCGAGCTCTTCAATAATTTCCGCAACCGAGTCGCCAACCGCAGGGGTAGGCGCTAAGGATAAATCGACAATACCAAAGCTTGCATTTAAGCGTTTCGCCGCTTCTTTGGCAACAAGCTGACCCGCGCGCGTAATTTTAAACGCCGTACGTTTTATCATTTCCGCCGCTTCCGTTAAATCCGCCGTCGGAATTTTTTCTAAGGCATGCTTGACAACACCAGGACCGGAAACACCGACGTTGATAACCGTATCCGCTTCCCCTACGCCGTGGAATGCGCCTGCCATAAAGGGATTATCTTCTACCGCATTACAAAAAGCAACGAGCTTCGCCGCGCCAATGCCGTCTTGCTCCTTAGTTAAAAAAGCAGCCTTTTGAAAAGCTTCGCCCATCATCTTCACCGCGTCCATATTGATACCTGTACGCGTTGAACCCACGTTGACGGACGCACAAAGACGCTGAGTGTTGGCAAGAACCTCAGGAATGGTTTGAATAAAATCTCTTTCGTATTCTGCCGTAGCTTTATGCGCCAATGCCGAATAACCGCCTAAAAAGTCTATTCCCAGCGTTTGAGCAGCCTTATCAAGCGCATAGCCTACTTTGTAGGCTTCTTTGGGGAATGCCGCCGTGATTAAACTTACGGGCGTAACGGATACACGTTTATTGATGATAGGCACACCGTATTCACTGGATAAATCTGCCGCGACTTTTACAATTTTTTCCGCTTTTTTACAAACTAAATCGTAGACCTTTTGCGCCGTTTCGTCCGCACTGTCTCTGATACAAGTCAATAGCGAAAGGCCCATTGTAATCGTACGAATGTCGAAATGCTCTTTTTCTACCATCGCAATGGTTTCTAATACGTCGAACTTATTAAACATACTCCACCTTTATACGTTGTGCATCGCCTTGAAAATATCTTCATGTTGCATATAGATACTCATACCGATTTCTTTGCCCAGCTCTGCGCATTCTTTAGAAAGTTCGGCAAGCTCTACTTGTACTTCCGAAATATCTACAAGCATAATCATTGCAAAATATTCGCCAAGCAACGTCTGCGAAATATCTTCAACGTTTGCGCCTCTTTCGCATAAAAACGAGCTAACTTTTGCAATAATTCCCTTTCTATCTTTTCCTGTTACCGTAACTACCGCTTTCATATTTCTTCTCCTATTTTTACAGTAGACGCATACCTGCCTACCGCATTTTTTAAATGTGTGTTATTTTTCGATTTCTTCGTTTACTTCCGCTTCGTCAAAATCGTCTAATTCGTCTAAATAAATTTCTCTATCGTCGTTATCCAACGCGCCCTTTTGTATCACTTCGTATTCTACAATAAAATTCCCTTGCACGATATAGCGAATCAAATCGCCGTAAGCAAATTTGGGAAGGGTCTTTTCAGGATCGAAGTACGCCTCGCGTTCTAACCATTCGTGGCGTTTATTGCTCCACGTTTTAAATACACAGCCAATTACGTCGACACAGTCCTTTTGCAAATCCTTTTTCTCAAAACAAATAAAATAATTTTCTTCTTTATGTTTTAACCCTTCGGAAAGGTAATACATCATTTTATAATAGCAATTAACGCGGTGGAATTTTATCCCCATAAACGGAAACACAAAAATTACGTAAAGCACGGAAATCAGCCCTACGAAAAATTCGGGAAACCACGCATCAGGATGTGCGTACGGCAAAGACATAAAGTAAATCCAAAAGGAAATACTCAGTACCGCGTAGGCGCCCGTAACCGCCCAAAATACACCCAATATACTATTTCTTTGTTTGATGACCGCTTGAAAATCTTGGTCGTTATATACTGAAATCATAGCAACTCCTGCCCTTTGTGTACAACGTTTATAATCGTAAAATTATTCGGTAATGAAAAGTACCCCAAGCGTGTTTCTGCCGCAATGGCTCGTTACAATCGAACCAGCTACCGTTTCTACTACTTCGTCAAATGCAAAGCATTCTTTTACCTTTTCTTTTGCAAGCGCAACTAAATCGGCATCTGCGCAAGAATGCGTTACGAAACAACGGGTTTTATCGTATTGCGGATACATTACTTTTAAATCTTCTACGTATTGACGGATACAAACGTTCATTTTTCCCTTATACTTTTTCTTTACGCCAAGCGCGCCGTCTTGCATAACAATAAGGGGATGGATTTTTAATAAGTTTGCCCCGTACATTTCCATTTTCGAGCATCTCCCGCCCTTGTACAAATATTCCAACTTATCGGGAATAAAGGATGTATTTACTTTCGAGCGCAAAGCATTGATGGTTTGCTCGATTTCGTCGATATCTTTCCCTGCATTGCGCAAGTCGATTGCCTTCATAACCAACAAGCCTTGCCCTGAAGAAAGCGCCATACTATCTATAACTCTTACCTTCCCGCCGAATTCTTCCGCCGCCTGCTTGGCTACGTTGTGCGAAACAGAGCTTTTTGCCGAAATATTAAAATGCAATACGTAATCGCTCTCTTGTAATTGTTTTTCAAAAAATTCTTGATAATCGGGTACGCTCGGCGCGCTCGTTTTAGGCAAAATATTCGTTTTGCTGACAAATGCAAAAATGTCTTGGGGGGTAATATCCACGCCATCATAATAAGTTTCCGTGTCTAAATTTACCTTTAAAGGCACAATGCCAATTTCGTGTTTTGCCACAAGCTCTCCTAAATCGCAAGTGCTGTCTGAAGTGATACGTATCTTCATTTTTTCTCCTTTATTGGAATTTTTTCCAACTAATTTTTATGTTTTTTTTTATCTCTAAAGCTTTTAGTCTATTTTGTCAAACTTTGTTTTATTTTGTTGATAAAGCGAGAAAAATCGTTTTCTCCAAAGAATATTTTTGCAAGCGTTTCCCTGTTTTCGTACGCCCAATCGGGTACAACCCCGTAAATATCTTCTACCTTATACAACGTTTTTAAATGCGAACCGTCTTTTTGATTATAACGGCTATCCATACTATTATTGCGGTTGTCGCCAAGAAAGAAAATTTCCCCTTCGCCTACCACGTATTCGTCAAAATCGTACGCGTCCGCGTTGGAGTAATATACGTAGCTGGACTCGTCTAATTCTTGGTAGGTATCCGTCCCTGCATAGCAAATGGAAAGGACGCCGTCTTGGCATTTCACTTTATCTCCTTCCACAGCAATTAAGCGTTTGATTAAATATTCCGTAGTGGTTGTTTTAAATTCTTGATAATCTCCCACGTACACAACGATAATATCCCCGCGTTGTGCAACGGCGCCGCTCTTGGTGTAATGTACTAATAAATTTTCACCGTCTTGCAACGTATTTTGCATAGACTTTCCCGCTACTTGCACACCGCCGTAATTTTGCGTCCAAACAATCCGAAACACTAATACTGTCAACAGGAGAACAACCATGAAAATGATGACGCCCCACCAAGAGTTTTTATTTGTCTCTTGCTGATCGTCTTCTTTTTTTAACATTTCGTTAATTTCGTTCATAATGCCTCCTTTTTTGTATTTAGCACGTACCCATCTAGATAATTTTCTTTACGATAACACCGCTCAAATTATTACAGCCACAAAATATTTGTTACCGCATATTCGTTGTCTTCGTCTTCACAATCGAATAAAATAGCTCTGCCTTTGGAGAAATTCGCAAGAGGAGCACCGATAGATCGGCTTTTAAAATCGCCCGACTGCAAAATAATGCGTTTCCATTTTCCGCCGCCTGTTACGTCCACTTCGCAAACGTAACGCTCTGCATTCAGCTGTATATCTGCCACGTCAATTGCAACCTGCAACACGCCCGTTTCCTTAAAATATACGTCAAATTCGAGTAAAGCGTTTTCCGAAGGCACAAACTTAGGCGAACTGATTTTATACGTCTTAATACCGCCGACAGAATATGCGCCCTTGATATCTCCGTATCCTTTTATCAGCTTAGGCACAGCTTCCGTTTCCAAAAAAATACCCGCCACCGAATAGTCTTCGTATTGTGCCACGCCGAAACAATCGACACTTTCGCCCGAAAAGACCATACGGCTTTTCATTGCATCCGCATTGGGATTTAATAATTTCTTCGAGGTGATTTTAGAGGCAATTCTAAAGCCGTTGATATATTCCGCATACGCGTAAACAAAGACAGCGGAAGCGCCTTCAAACGCCTTTATTTTATACGAGAATTTTCCGTTGTTAATTTCCGATTTTCCCGCTCGGCAAATACGTTGCCAATCGCGATACGAAGATTTCGTCTTTACGTCTGCTTCCGCATAGTAAATCCCCATCTCTTGCACAAGCCCGTCTTCATCACCCTCTAACTCGATAATAATTTCTCCGTTTTTCTCATGCAAGCTGATATTTAAAGGATCGGGGATATAAATTTCTCTGCCCTTTAAATGCTTTTCTAAAAATAAATCCATATTCGTCAAAGCGTGATGGCCAATACACGAACCGCTTTCCGGCGAATATAAAATAGCATTTTCGTAATCCCCGCCCAAGCGCAAAAAAGTATCATACGCTCTGTCGCAATCAAATTTATCGTCGTGCAAAGCGCAAAGCATCAACACAGGACACTTTACAAAAGGCGCATAAGATTGCGATTCGATCCCCGCGATAAATTGATGGCGTTCCGCACTCATTGCCATCGGCGTGTTGTCTCCGAATTTCGATAAATGCACACTGCTAAGCCAGCCCGCTGCATTGATGGGCAACGCACATTTAATATCGGGCGAAAGCATTGTTTTCCATGCGATTTCCCCCCCTGTACGAATCCCAATAACGCCGATATTTGTGATATCTTCACGGCTTTTTAAATACTCGATTGCAAACAATGCAACGTATGTCCATTCAAACCAACAGCTTTTTTCAACGTCTATATTCTTTTCCGCTTCGTCAAATTCAAAACCGCGTTTGGTTTCGAAATTTGCATAAGAAAGGGAAGGCGGATAGAAGGTACGGGTGCAATTTTCTTTATCCGTACTCATTTTTCCTGTATAATCAGGCATCAATACGGCATAGCCTTTTTCAATGAAATAATATAAAAGCTCTTTATCCAACTCCTTACCCGCTTCTGGTAAGAGCAATATAGCAGGGCATTTTCCCTCGCCCAACGGACGCCCGAATTCCGCGTAAATACGCACCGTACCGTCGCTGACGCGGTGGCCTGAAAAAGCGACGTGTTGGAATTTCATCTTTGCCGATTTATCAATCGTTTCCCCCCACTCGCTTGCCCCCAAAGGCGTCGCCGTATTAAATTTTTTCCATAACGATACTGCGCTTAAAATCATAAGTCCTTCCTATCGATTAGTACGTTTCTACTTTCAAACGCGAACCGCTTGTTTCGGTTGCGCCTGTTACGACAATTTTATTTTCTATTCTGTGTTTTAATTCTTCTACGTGAGAAATTAAGCCAACGGCAAAATTTTTACTCAATTTTCCAAGCACGTCCATCACCGTATCCACAAGCTTTGCATCCAGCGTACCAAACCCTTCGTCTAAGAAGAAAAATTCGATAGGACGCATAGAGCGGGCAAAAATGGAATTACTCAATGAAAGCGCTAACGAAAGGGAAACTAAAAACGTTTCGCCGCCTGACAGCGTTTTCACTGCGCGCAAATCGCCGCTGTTTAAGTTGTCTCCTACCTTAAATTCTTTATCGTAACGAAGGAAATACCGACCGTTCGTTAAAGAATTTAACGTTCGGCTTGCTGAAACGCAAACTTCTTGGAGATATTCGGAGGCAATGTATTCCATAAATTGACTGCCCCGCACCATAGCCTTTAATTGTTCCCAAAGACGCTTTTGTTTTTCTTTTTCGGCAAGCTCTTTTTGATATTCAAGATATTTTTTTTGTATTTCTTTAAGCTTTTGGATATTGTCTTCCCCAACGGCAATTTCGCGGTTTAAGGAAAGGTTTAATTGCTCTAATGCCAACTTTTGTGTACGCGCTTGAGTAAGAGCATTTTCATCAAATCTATCAAACAGCGGCTCATACGCTTGTTGCGTTTGCGTTTTTAATACGTTGTAGTTTTCAAAAAATTGCTCGCATTCCGCTTTGGCTTTTTCAACGTCGCCGACCTTTCGTAACAATTCTTCTACTTCCAGCACACTCTCGAATTGACGGATAAGAAGCTCTGCTTTTACAATTTCTTCTTGCGTTTCCGCTTGCTTGGTATAGCTTTCTTTTAACAGCGTTTGCGCCTTAATTTCAGATAACCAAGTGTTCGATTTTTCCATCGCCGTTTGCTTGGAAAGGGTTGCCCTTTCTTTCTCTTTGCGAAGTGCTTCTCGCTTTTGCTTACACACTTCTAAGCTATCCATTTCTTTCACAAACGCAATTTTTTCTTGTGCTTCATTGTATTCTTCGCGATAGCGTTTACCATCTTCTATCACGCGGGCTTCGCGTTCTTTAAAATCTTGATACTTCTTTTTACGTTGCTCCGTTTCACTTTGCGCGCGCTTGAGTTCTTTTCTTGCGTTTTCCGCTTCATCAAATTGTTTCTTCGCTTGTGCAACGTCAAACAACGAATCGTCCCCTTGCGTTTGAACGGTATATTTTTCTTTTAAAATATTGATATCTTCTTGCGTTTGCGGATATTTTTCCGACAGCGCTGTTAAGTCGTTTTGAATTTCTTGATGAGTTTGCGCAACCATCAAATTTTTGAAGTTTCTCTTTAAAAACTCTGTAAACGATTCATCTGCTCCAAACGTTTCTAATTGTACTTCTAAGGCTTTCATTTGACCATCAAAGTCTTCCTCGATAATCTTTTCGCGCTTTGCTTGTTCTTTCAATTGCGAGTACGCGCGCGTACAAGCCTCCAACTTTTCTTTCGCGTTTTTGCACGCCGCAATCTGCGTCTGCGCCGCCGTTAATAACGCGATCTCTTCCGTCAGTTTTTCGATATTCTCGTCAAACTTATTTTCGTTTACGTAGACGTCGATTTTTTCAATTTGCGCGGCGGCAAGCTCTGCTTGTTTGCGCGCTTCTTCCACCGCGGTTTGCGCGCCTTTTTCGCTCTTTCGTATTTCAAGCGCTTTTTGATATAACTCGTAAATAATTTTTGCTTGTTCTGCGCGGTGCAAACGTTCGCTTTTCTCGCTATATTCTTTATGCACCGTTTGGGCTGCTTGTAAACGCGTATTCAGCGAATCGTAAGCAAGCTTCCGCTCGTGTAATTTTTCTACCTGTACTAACGTTGTTTCCGCCTGCAACAGCTTGCTTTCCACGTCAGTTTTTTGTTTTTTCAGCAGTTCGATTTCTACCGTCTTTTGCGCAATAACCTCTTCCCTGCCCCCGTCGTTTTCTTGCATTTTGGCTTGTAATACATCCGTTTCGCGCGTGATTTCATCACACTTTCTCCGAATGGCAAACCCCAGCCTATCGCCGTATTTTTCCAAGTCGAATAACCGTGAAATCAAAGTTAAACGTTCTTTGGGAGTAGATTGCACCAGCCCCGCAAATTCCCCTTGCGGAAGGGCGATACATTTTTTAAAATCATCAAAACTCAATCCGATAATTTCTTGCAATTTATCGTCGACGTCGCTTGTTTTTTCAGCAAGCGAGAGCCATTTGCCGTCCTTAGTTTGCTCGTATAAAAAGGCTTTCGCTACGTTGTTTTTACGACGTCTTTCACGTTGCACGCGGTAAGTGCGGCGTTCGCCTTGTAAAACAATTTCAAAATCGAAAAGTACCGTTGCTTTATCGCAATTGTAATTGATACAATCTGCCCCCGCCCCCGACGCGCGTTCGATTTTTCCATACAGCGCAAAATGAATACTATCTAAAATGGTACTTTTCCCGCTGCCCGTATTCCCAAATATCCCAAACAAACCGCCGTTTAAAAGCTTTCGGAAATCGATAGACGCTGTTTCCGAAAAACTATTTACACCGCAAAATTCAAGATATACGGGTTTCATAACTTTCTCCTTTTATTATTCTTCTTCGGATAATACGGATAAAAATAATTCCGTTAATTCCGCTTTTGGAAGTTCACCGTACTGCATACGGTAAAATTCCTCAAACAGCTTTTTGTCTGAAAAGCCCTTACGCGATTCAAATTCTATCTCCGACGTCGATTGTACTTCACAAATTAGCGAAGCCAAGTTTTCACAAGATGCAAGCAATGCGTTGTCGGCGCTTGTAAGAGGTTCGGTGAGGTTAAGCTTTAACTCCACCAACTCATTAGGATATTTCTTTAATAACTCGACTGCACGTGCAGGGCTGGACTCTTCTAAACGAATGAGTTTTCTACCCTTCGTCAAGGGGACGTCGTGTAAATTTTCTACGCCGTTTACCGTTAAATCAAAAATTTTAACCCCTTTATCCGCGCTTTCGTCAAAGGAATATTGCAAAAGCGAACCGCTGTAATAGGCGTGACCTTTGCCCATATGTTGTTTTTTGTGTAAATGTCCAAGCGCTATATAATCGCTTTGCGGCAACGCTTCTATAGGAATCGCCCTTGCGCCGCCTAAATCGATTTCTCTTTCGCTTTCCGAGATTTTACCCCCCGCCACGAAGATATGCGCTAAAAAGATAGACGGGAGCTTTTCTTGGTTACCGCTTTCCCCTTCTTCTATCCATTTTTGCATTTGTTCGACGTAAGGTAATTCGGATTTCTCTTCTTTAAAGCGAGCTTCATTAGGATAGGGCAGGGTTGAGATGAACGCCTTTTCGCCCCGTTCGTTTTCAAACACCGCATACCCTTTTCCCGACGCCGTAGGTTTTATTTTTCTCACCGACGATAACGGCAAAGGCGCACGCGAATTTCCAACGATATAAATCCCCAGCTCTTCCGCAAGCGGTGAAGCTGCGCTTAAACGCACGCCGTCGTCATGGTTGCCACTGATGATAAGCACCGCACGGTCTTGCCCCGCGATTTTGTGTATCTTTTTAAAGAAGAGCTCTTCTGCATCCGCGCTAGGCGTATAAACGTCGAATACGTCGCCTGCAACTAACACGAGTTCAATTTTCTCTTGCTCGCAAACGGCTGCAATTTCGTCAAGTGCTTGCGCTTGTTCAAGCAGTCGTTCTCTGCCCATTAGGCGTTTGCCGATATGCCAGTCGGACGTGTGCAAAATACGCAACGGTAGCTCCCCCTTTCTTTTTTGATAAAGCTATTTTTTCGCTTTTTTTGAATATCTCTCTAAAATGCCTTGCTTTTCCAAACAAAAACAGCTATAATAAACTAAAGAAAGAGATACCTATACTATTTTATTATACAACATTTCTTCAAAGAAAGCAAGAAGATTTTTTATACTGATAAAAATTTCCCGTATTTTACACAATTCTATTTTTTAGGGAGAAAAGAAATGGCATTTTGCTCGTTTTCAAAAGATTGCAACGATAACGCTTACACGCTTGTCGAAAATAAATTTATTACCAAGTATCTGCCCGAAGCAGATGGATTTGCCGTAAAAGTTTATCTTTACGGCTTATACCTTTGCAGAGCGCAAGATTCGGATATTTCGCTGAGCGCAATGGCAAAAGAATTAGGCGCTGACGTATCCGACGTGCAAAACGCGTTTTCACTGTGGGAAGATTATGATTTGGTTCAAATTTTATCCAAAGACCCCTTTATCGTTGAATATTTACCCGTGCGCGCGGCGCTCGGCAAACCAAAGAAAATCCGTTACGAGCAATACGCCGACTTCAATAAAGAATTACAACGCAAAATGCAACAAGTGGGCAAGTTTATCTCCGCGGGCGATTACATTAAATATATGCGCTTTTTGGAAGAAAACAGCCTTCAACCGCAAACCTTCTTACTAATTGCAGAATATTGCATCAACAAACAAGGCTCGGCGGTATCCCCTTCCTATATCTTTAATAAAGCGAAAAAGTTTATCCGCAACGGTTGGACGTCTTACGAACAGGTAGAAAAAGAACTTTCTAGCTACCACGAACACGAAGCGGAAGTAAGCGCGCTGTTTACCGTTCTTAATATCTTTAAAACAGCAGACGAAAGCGATTATGCTTTATATAAAAAATGGACGGCAGAATGGGGCTTTGCAAAAGACGCTATTTTGTATACCGCAAAGCATTTAAAACGCGGCTCGCTCAATTCTCTCGATTTGACGTTAAACGAGCTGTTTGAAAAAGAAAAACGCACTTTGGAAGAAGTGGAACATTATCTTACCGAACGGGATACGTTGGTTTCCTTAACCTTCCGTATTGCTAGAAAGCTGGGTGTGAAAATCAGCAATCCTGCAGGTTATATCGACGAATATGTGGAAAAATGGTACAACTATGGCTTTGAAGAAGGTTCTTTGCTTGACGTTGCTTTGTATTGTTTACGCACCGAACGCGGTGATTTTTCGTCTATGGGAGAACAGCTTCGGGAAATGTTTACCGCGGGTGTGGTTTCTAAAGAAAGTGTAAAATCTTATCTGAAAACGAAAAATGACGAACTTAAACTGTTTATTTCAATTCAAAATATTTGCGGCGGACTGAGAAAAAGCTCGGCAAATTTGGCGCTTATTCAAACTTGGAGAGATTGGAAATTCTCTGATGAAATGGTATTGGAAGCAGCAAAACGCAGCGCAACCAGCGCCAGTCCTATCCCGTATATGAACAAAATTCTTTCCGAATGGAAACGCGCAGGCGTTTTCAAAACAGAAGAGATTCCTGCCGTTGAACAAACGGAAAGACAAGCCAAGACGAAGTATATCGACCAAACGGTAGAAGCCGTCAATGCCAAAGCGGACAGAGAAAAATATTATGCAACGTTACGAGACAAGGCATTGTCGATAGCGGAAAAATATCAAGCAAAGGCGCAAACCAGCCCGAGATTTAAAGAAATTACGTTAGCGCTTTCCAAAATGGAAATTTCTTTAGCAAAAGCGGAAGTATTCTCCCCCGAACAAATGCCTTCGTTGCTTGCAGAAAAAACTGCCCTTTCAAATGAACGCAAACAAATTTTAAAAGAATTAGGCATCACGGAAGAACAGCTTTCGCCTAAATTTAAATGCAAGAAATGTTCGGACACGGGATTTTTACCGAGCGGCGTTTCCTGCGATTGCTATAAAAACAAGTAATTTTTTACAGTTTTTTAAATATTTTAATAAAGCATATTGAAATTGCTTGCATTTTTTTAAGAAATAATGTAAAATAAATAGGCTTTCAGATGAGAGCCTAATAAATGCAGAGATGGCTGAGTGGTTTAAGGCGCACGATTGGAAATCGTGTGATGCAGGAATGTATCCGGAGGTTCAAATCCTCTTCTCTGCGCCAAAAAATACAGGTACGCAAACAAGCGTATCTGTATTTTTTTGTTGACCGAATTTTGAAGAGGATTTGAGGGCGGGAACCGTTTTGCGAGAGCAAAACGCTTTGCCTCGCATTACTTCTATTGCGAAATAGTTGACAGCAAAGGCGACAATTGATAATTGTCGAGTGGGGCGCGCCGCTAAAGGCGAAAATCCTCTTCTCTGTACAAAAAAAGCGGACGAAAACCGTCCGCTTTTTACTTTTTTAACTGTTATAAAAAATTTCAACGCATACATGGGTGCTGCAAATCGCCATTATACAAGCAATACGTCCATTACCAGCATCAAACAAAAGCCCACCAAAAGCGCATACGTTGCGCCGCGCTCACCGCCGTGCGCGTGCGTTTCGGGAATCATTTCGTCGCTGATTACGTACAGCATTGTACCGCCTGCAAAGGCAAGTGCGAAAGGCAAAATTACCGAAGCGATACTCACGGCAAAATAACCTATCAACGTGCCTACCACTTCCACAAGCCCTGTTGCCAACGCACAAAGGAAAGTCTTTTTCTTGGATACACCCGCCGCAAGCATAGGCCCGATAATGACCATACCTTCGGGAATATTTTGCAACGCGATACCGCCTGCAATTAAAAACGCCTGCGTTACGTCGCCCGAGCCAAACCCCACACCCGCTGCAATCCCTTCAGGTAAGTTGTGAATAGCAATCGCCGCTACAAACAGCAATACCTTACTTAAATTAGCATTGTTGTGTTCTTCTTGGTCAGGCCCCATCATCTTATGTAAATGCGGCACCAGCTTATCGACGAAATTTAAACAAACTGCGCCCGTAAAAATCCCTAACACCGTAATAAGAAGTTTCCATTCCCCGCCGTATTCCAGCGAAGGAAGCACCAAACCCAACACCGCAGCGGCAAGCATAACCCCTGCCGCAAAGGATAATACAATATCCGAAAATTTATGGGAAATGTTTTTACATAAAAACCCGATTGCCGCGCCGATTACCGTCGCGCCGCCGACGCCAAGCGCCGTCAATAGTACCATATCCATAATTAGCCCCTTTGTTTAAAACGAGCCTTATCTCTAAATAAGGCTCGTTATTATTGTATGCAAACAACGAAACCTAATGTAACGCTAAATTTCGTTCATAATTTTCTGTCGTTTGTCTTCGTATTCCGTTTGCGTAATAATGCCGTCGTCGTAAAGAGCCTTCAATTCGCGCAAAGCATCCATTTTAGCAACCTTTACCCTATCAGCAAACTCTTTACGCTTACGAGCGGCTTCTACCTTGATTTCCGCTTGCCATACTTCACATTTTCGGTGTAACGTTTTAAATATGATATTCTTTTTAAACAGAATTAACAGCGTCGCCTCTATCCACATAATTACGCACAGGAATTGCGCGGGCGTTAAGAAGAAGCCGGTAGAACCACGGTCGTCCCCGCGGAAAAACTCCATAATGAAACGGAAAATACCGTAGGCAATAAAGTACAACTCGATATTATGTTCACGAAACTTTTTATAGAAGATAATCATTACTAAGAAGAGAGCCAGCTCGAACACCGCTTCAAAAAGCTGTGTAGGAAGCAAAGGCAAACTTCCGCCGTTAGGACCGCCCGGATATAATTTTGCCGCGCGGCTGCCAGCAGGAAAGGATACGCCAAAGATGCTGTCCGTTACACCGCCATAGCAACAACCCGCAAAATAACAGCCTAAACGCCCGATTCCGTGCGCAATAACAATGCCGGGTACGATTAACGAAAAATAGGTAAGTGCGTTGCCTTTTGCCGCAGGAACAAAGAAATGAATAAGCAATACCATGGCAGGAAATGCGCCAAAAACACCGCCCAGCCACGTGATACCGCCGAATTTCCATTCGCCTGCTTCAATCGAGTGAAATAACCCGTTAAACAAATATGCAGACGCGTACAAAACAAGAGCACCGGGAATAGACACACAAAAGAGCCTAATAAACGTGTTGCTTGTAACCTTTTCGCGACGGAAAATAAGATTGTACATCACGATAAGGCAGGCAATACCGCCGATTGCTATCATTAACCCGTACATAGGGATTTTTAATTCGCCTATTTTTAAAGTAGGATACATATATTCTCCTTAAAGCGCAAAAACTGCGCTTTTTAACGGAAACCCGTATAAAACTATACGGGTTTCCTTGCGTTTGTTTAAATGTTAGACAACGAAATTAGATACGTGCAGCTGCAGAAGCGATATAAACGCCCGTGCTTCTCGTACCGCCGTTTACGACAACTTCTACTTCGTCAATCATGTTAGACGTAATCTTCGTTACTTCAGCTCCATCATATTCGATATAAGGAGCATAGCTCTTAAGTTCAGCATACGTAATCTTCATGTTCGTCCACTTGGAAACAACAATTTCGTTGTTGCCGTCTGCTAACGTGTAACCATCTTTCAAGGTAATCTTGATGGAATAACCGAATTTTGCTTCGTCAGGGAAGGTCCACGAAATTTGGCTAGTCGTTTTTTCAAGCTGAGTAACTGCCTTGTAAACGGTAATCGTTTGCTGATTTTGACCCTTCGATTGTACGTAATAGGTGCTACCTTCGAACTTACCGCCCTTTGCCATAACTACAACGTCGTAAGCATTAGCGGATTCTACAGGATATTTATACGTCAACTGACCTTCGCCGTTTCTATTATCGTCAATACCCTTCAATTCACGGCTAGTACCGCCAATCTTAATTTCATAATTGTAGGTTGCTGTAGGTTCGTACGTAATCGTAATTACGATAGAGCCGCCTGCTTCGTGTTGCGTTGCGGGATTACCATCTGCATCTACGTAAGACAACGAGAATTCGGGATCTCTTACTCTTGCCGTCAATTGATTTGCTTTCCAGCTTTCAGAGTTAATGGTGTTGATTCTATCACCAACTGCATAAATTTCTACTGCAAACGTCTTATCAGGATCGATAAAGCCGGGAGCGAAGCTCGTTTCCGAAACAGACAAGGTCTTCGTCTTATCGCCGTATTTTACAAAATATTCTTTTGCGTTAGGAACTTCATCCCACGTATACGAATCGCCATCTCTGGTAACGTTAAGCTTAGGAAGCTTCGTAAACGCTGCCTTTTCGGACAAATCGGAAGAAATATACATGCCGTTATCGCTGTATGCTTGCACGCGGAATTCATAGTCTGCTGCGGGATATTTTACAGGATCGGAAATATCAAATCTATTAGCGTCAACAATTAAATCTTCTCTGGTATCGAAGTTGTAAACGCGATATCTGATATCAACACCCGAAACGTTGGTAGGCGCGTTCCATACAAGCCAGTTGTTGCCGTCTACCTTTTCCGTATTGAAGATAGGCGCAGCAAGCTTGGTGAAGGTTGCTACAGCGGAAGGAACGCTCGTTACATAGTAAGTATTCGTGTCCTCGTCCATCTTGTTTGCAACTGCGCGTATAAACAACGTGTTGCTGCCTTCCGTGATATAATCTCTCATGTTGATCGCTTCGTTAGAGTTAGCAAATTCCGTTTCAGAACCAGACCAGTATACGTTGTATACGGTTGCTTTGGGGTTAGCGCCGCCGTTCCAGTCAAGGATATCGCCATCTTGATCGGATACAAGCTTGATTTGCGTAGGAGCTTGCAAACGAACGATTCTAATTTCAGAGGTGTAGTTAGAAGCAAGCAATGCTTCGCCGTCGCCTGCTGCGCAAACGCTGAGTTTTGCTTCGCCTGCGCCGAGGTTTTCTAAGTCGAATTCAGCAACTTCCGTCGTAACGATATCCGCAAGGCATTTTACGCCGTAGCCGTTTGCGTTAGAAACGCCGTCCCATTGCGCTTTATATTCTTGGAAGCTTACTTCCTTAGGTTGCGCAAGTACGGTAACTTCTGCCTTCAAGTTTTCGCTGGTGAGCGAAGAAAGGCTGATACGTCTTTCCGTAGCAAAGTACTTCGTCGTACCAAGGGATTGAATGAAGAAGTTGATTTGCTTTTCGTCTTTTTCTTCTACGCTGCTAAGTTGTTCGTAGTTGATGTTTACAACTGCGTTTTCGTGGTTATCACGAATCTTTTGATCTTCTTTATAAATTGCATAACCAGCAGCTGCCGTTTCAGGTAACCACTTAATCGAAATACCGTTTTTAATGTTGGTAGCGTCGCTGACGATAAATTCTCTTACAGGACGGTTAGGAGCTGCCAAACGGGTAACGGTGATGGGTTTGCAATATTGCGAATCATACGCGCCCGTATCGTCTACGGCAAGCGTTTGAATGCTGATTTGATACGTACCTACTTGAGAGAAGGTTACGTTTTGTTCGGAACCGAACGTCGTGATGCCTACGCCTAAATCGTAAATGTCTACTTTGCCATCGGGATTAACAACCTTGAAGTTATAACCAGCAACGTCGCCCGTCATTACATTCCATCTTACGAAGTTAGCTTCTTGGCCGTCAAGTTCGATATCTTCAATCCATTCGAGCTTGGGAGCTTGCAAAAGTTTTACTCTTTGTTCAAGCGACCAGCTTGCAAAGTATGCCGTACCTTCTTGCGTGATAGGCTTTACTTCAATTTTAATTTCTTTACCTGCTTCGATATCTTCGAAAGCGTTGGTTTCTACGGGAGCTAATTCTTTACCGTTTACACGGATTGCATAGCCTTGCGCACCGTCAACTTCGTCCCATTTCAAAATACCGTCAACAATGTTGAAGTTGGTAACTTCGCCCAAGAATACAAAGCTAGATTCTTGGCTTTCAGCAGAGTCGAAAGAGTTTACCTTATCGCCAAGTGCTTTTACGGTTACAGCAAAGTTGTTGTTTTCTGCGTCGTAATCAACAAGCGTACCAGAAACGTTATCGTCATAAAGGCTACCGTTGATGTATACTGCATATCTTGCAGCCTTACCGATACCCGTCCAAGTTAAGTATTGGCCGTCGTATTTTACGTCGGTGGGAGCTACTAAGTATTCTTTGCTTACTTCTACGCTCCATTCAGAGAAGCTCGAATCGTCAAGCGCGATGGGCTTAATTTGAATTTTGTTTACACCCGTTTCAAATTCGTTGTATTCTAAAGCGGGCGTACGAAGTTCTTCACCATTGATTTTAAGGATATATTCGTTTGCACCTTCTACTTCAGGCCAAGACATTTTACCTTCTTCGTCAAAGGTAATTTCGGTAATCTTAGGTAAACGCGTAAAGATTTTCGAAGCGGATTCGCCCGATTTATCTTTGCCGTTTGCCGTAATGGTAATTTCTACCTGTTCTACGTCTGCTTTTACTTTATACGCAAACTTATTGGTGGACGACGTGTATTCTTTTTCGCCATCAATTTGAATGGTATAATTTTCTGCGTCTTCTACGGCACCCCACGTAATTGTAGAGCCGTCATACTTAATAGTGCTTTGATCCACTGCGCCAATTTCGCCACACGCCGCCAACAACGTACAGAATGCAACGATAACCGCCGTAGCCAATGTCAAGAAGAATTTCTTGAATTTTGCGTTCATAAGTTACCTCCTATGTTATCATACGAAATTTTTTTTCGATTGATTTTTTGTTTTGTTCGGTTGGGGCGGGTTGCCCCAACCGAGATTGTTAAGTTAGGAATTAGTTAATTAGTACCACTTTGCAACGAGGACAAGGTTGGTATCCCAGTCATAAGTCGTAACGTTTCTCCATTCGCCCTTATTGCTTAAATATGTTTTGTTCGTACCTTCTTGTACAAACCCTGCAAAATTGGATGCTCCCGAGGCATACGATAAAACCCAACTGGTATCTACCGAGCTTAAGCTTTGTTCATATCTTACATTCTCTCTACAAATTTCACTACCATCTTTATTTTTGAAAATAATTTGATAGGTTTGTTTTTCTTTCTTACCATAGAGATAAAGATCTCCCGCCGTCTTTGAGCCGTCCTTGCTGTTATCAATTTTATCAATCGCTTCACCAGAGTAACTGTTGTTTGTATACCAACCGGTTAACTTATGACCTTTACCAACGCCGCCGTCCCACAGCTTGAAGCCGCCGGATATTTCCGTTTGGTCCATGGTATACGTTTCATATTTTTGATAAGTTCCGTCAAGATAGTAGTAAATCGTATACGTGTTAGCTTGCCAACGCGCTACGTAGGTTACGTTCGTTTGGCTAGTTTCATTACCGTTTACCGTAATCGTACTGCCTGCCTTATCCGATTCATTATTATTCTTAAACCATCCCAAGAAGGTATAGCCAGTACGGCTTACCGTAGGAGGCGTTAAGGTTATCGAATCGTGATAAGCTTGCGTTGTCATAGACGCTTGATTACCATATCCGGTAAGCACACCGCCGTTTGCATTGAAGGTGATGTAGATAGGCATATCGAATACTGCCACCAATTCTACGTTTCTTGCAGGTACGCGGCTGCTTACGTCGCAGTAATTTCCAGTGTACTTATCTTTCCAACCCTTAAATACTGCCGTCTTTTCGGTTGCGTATGCGGTTGCGTATTGCTGAGCATCGTTAATTGCCGTCATCATGCTTTCGTTATACGTCAACGTTACCTCTTTCTTTTGCGATCCGCCAACAATAAACGTTACGGTGTACGAATTGATGCTAAACTTCGCATAAATGCTTTCAGGACCGATAACTTCGTGATTGAAGTCGTATTCCTGCGTCAATCCAGAATCTTTATACCAACCTACGAAGGTGTAACCTTCCTTGATAGGATCGGTAGGTTTGGATACTCTCGTATCAAAATGCTTTTGTTGGGTTGTCGAAGCTACGTTTCCGTCTACATACCAAGTGAACGTGTAAGGAGTTCTTGTGTATACGGGATATGCATTCGTATCTTTTGCAAGGTTGTAAACGCCCTTAGATGCGCCCGTTGCATAAGTAACAATTTCCTTATTCGTTGCGTCTGCGCCGTACTCTCTCCATGCCCAACCTTCAAAGTCATGGCCTTCTTTCGAGGGAGCTACACCGAAGTTGAAGGGCTGATCGTAGGTTACGGTTACGTATTCAATGCCGGTATTTGTTGTTAAAGCAACCGTATAATCATTTGCTTCAAACGCTGCAAGGTATTTCTTGTTGCCCGTGCTGTTTGTTAATTGCGTGATATACGATTTCACTTCGTCCGTATAATCGTAGTCGCCGTCGCTATCTACTACCCAGCCTACGAAGGTGTAACCCGTCTTGCCAGGCGCTTCGCTGCCGGAAAGCAAATACTTCGTATCTTCAATGGTATACGTATCCGTAGTGAATTCTGTGTTGCCGAAATAGTAGGTAATCGTATACTTAATCGTTTCAAAGATAGGATACCACGTGGTTCCCGTGCTTTCGAGGATGTACATATCTCCGCCGGCGCTTACCATAGGAGTAGAGCTGTACTCACTCGTGCTCCAACCAAGGAAGGTATACCCTTCTTTTGCAGATTCGGGGAATGCGTATCTTTCATTTACGAAGAAGTATTTCGTTTCGCCGTTGCTTGCATTAACAAAGGTAAATACTCTCGCTAATTCGAAATGCGCGTAGATCAAGATTTCATCATCCATTGCATTTAATTCAATGGTAAAATCGTTGTCATATTGAACAGCGTCATCGGACATGGAATCAAACCAACCGATAATTCTGCGTTGTTCCTTTTCGTAGTATGCAGGACACCACGATTCTACTTTACCCAAGGCTTGACTTAACGTCATACCGTGGGTAACGTTTTCCGCTACGTTAGCCGTACCGTCAACGTAGAAGACAACGGTATATCTATTGATTTCGAAATATGCCGTCAACGTCCAATCCTTCTTGATCTCCGTCGAGAAGTAGAATTGATCGCCGTTTTCGTTTACCCAATATTTAAACGTGTAGCCTTTCTTAACAGGTTGAGCGGGTTCGATTACCTCGTCGCCCCAGTTGATAACTTGTTCGTTATACGTCTTGCCGTCCGAAACAAACGTAACGTTAAATTTCTTAATTTCCCATTGCGCTCTCAACAAGAAGCCTTCGTCTGCCACCTTGTTTTCAGATGCCAACGTGTTTTCTAAACCGATTGTAGCAAACGTAAACTTATCTACGTATGCGTTTGTATCACCCACGAAGATGTCCGTTCCGTCTAACTGCCAACCGAGGAAGTTGTAGCCTTCACGCGTAGGAATAGGCAATTGATTGCCTTGACCGTAAGTAATTATATCCATACCGTCATAGTCGCCGTATACCGTACCGCCGTTTGCAAACCAAGAATATTCAAACTTCTTAGGTTCGTACTTCGCGTACGCTTTCTTGGTACCATACGTGTACGAAGGTAAGTAGGCTACAGGCGTATCCGAATAGTCTTCCGTGAAGCACCAACCCACAAATTCGTAACCGAAGTTTCTCATTACTTCTTCTGCAGGTTTCAATTCTACCGTGGAAGACGAATAATAATACTTATCCGTGTCGATATGTTCTAATACACCGCTTTCGTAATTCATTGCATAGTAGTCAATCGCATAATCCGTCGTTTCCCACATTGCATAATATACGTACGTGCTGTACTTATTCACCATCGTGATACCGTTTACCGCTTGTTCGTCACCAGACGGGTAACGGCTTGCATACCAGCCGACAAACTTATAACCAGGATTTGCCGATTCGTTCGTCATGGTGTATTGCAACTCGTCTACGGTTTCAAAGAGTATGTTCGATTGACCTTCGTAGAACTTAACATTGAAATACGCCGAATCAGACATAGATCTATTATTATAGAAGGATACGTAAACAGGGTCGCGGAAAATTGCATACAACGTTACGTTAGATACAATCGTTGCGTCATCCTTGAGTTTTTCTTCGGGAGCCGAAGTAGCTTCAGGACCCCAACCGAAGAATCTTTCATCATACGTAAGATCTTTAATGTTCCAATAGAATTTACTATAAATATCGCCGTAGGTCGAACCGTATTGCGCCGTATATTCGTAAGGATAGTTATTGTACATCAAGGTAATCGTGTACGTCTTAACCGCGTATCTAGCCGTTAATTCGTGAGGGCCTTCACTCGAATATAAATTCAAGCCGAACGTATACAAGTGGAATATTTCGCCGTCTTCAATGTTACCCTTATGTACCAACTGACCGTTCAAGTACCAGCCGACAAACTCGTAGCCTTCTTTTTCAGGCGCAATAGGAATCAATTGCGTAGAAATAGGATCGCCAACAGACAATACAACCGTCTTGTTGTGTTCGCCAAGTTCGCTTAAAATCAAGTTGAACGTGTACTCGTTGCCTACGCCGTATTCTTCGTATCTTCCGTACAAGGTCAAGTTGTTTTTCAACGTTTTTACGATAACACCGCTAGAATTTACATATTGATTGCCGTCTTTATCGTAGTAACCCTTGAAGTTATAATAGCCAGCGTCTACGTCCGAGGGATAGTAAATCTCCAGTCTCGTCTGCGATTCGTGAATTTCCAACGTCTTGCTTGTATTTCCTACAACAAGCGTAATGGAATAATACATTTCACCCATGCAGTCTTCGCAATCGCCACAGCCGTCGCTTGCAAAGCAACCTTGTCTGCCGAAGCAGTCGATTCCTTCGCACGTAGCGCATTCGTTAGCCATTTCGAGATTTTCTTCTGTGATTTCTTCCCAACAGCCTACGTCGTCGTAGTAGTCGTCCGAGCAATCTTCACAGCCCATTTCTTCCATGGTTTCGTCTGCGCAAGCTGCGGTTTCCAAACACGCTTCGCAGCCCAAGCAACCACCAAAACAGCTGAACATACCCAACAAAGTAGAGCCTAAAAGCCCTATCAAGCCGATACCTATAGCCAAACCAATTATAACCTCAATGAAAAAGTTAACGTTCGATTTTGCGCTGCGGATTAAATCCGATTCGCAATACGAATGGTCAATTACATTTTCACCAGTTCTATAACTCATGTATATATCTCCTTATATACCTTTATTTTTTACTTTTATTACACAAGGCGCTTATTATTCGCCGTCTGCTCCTTCTTGAGAACCGCTTTCCGCATTCTCTTGCGAACTGCTCTCCGTACCTTCTTGCGACTCGCTGTCTGCATTTTCGCCTGCGCAGCCATTTCCCTGCATACAGTTTTTAGTATCCGTCGTCATTTGTTCCCAAAAACCGATATCGCCGTTATAGTATTCTTCGCAGTCTTTTTGAGTTTGTTCGCAGCTTGCCTTACAGTTATCGCAGCCTTTTTTCATTGAACAAGAATCTAAACACGCCGCCGTTTCTACGCAAGCTTCACAACCCAAGCAACCGCCGATACAGCTAATTGAGCCGAGAATGCCCCAAACTACCAAAATCAATAAAACGGGAATTAAAATTATTTCAATGAAAAATCGAACGTTTGATTTTGCACTGCGGACAAGGTCTGCTTCGCAATAAGAATGATCGAGTGCGTTTTCGCCTGCCGTATAACTCATACGATTCCCTCTCCTTTCTATTACAGATTTTCTGTAAAATTTTTCTTGTTATGATTATACATATTTTCTTGTTTTTCAAAAAGTTCTGCAAAGAAAAATCAATTTTGTTAAGTTTGTTTATATTTTTAAACGCAAAACCGCCTCTTTGCGCTTTGTTTTTACAAAAATACGCAAAAAGGAAAGAAAATTTTATAGTTTCATACATTATTATTCTACAATACTATCGTCAATTTGTCAATCTTTTTTTTATATTTTTTTACATTATTATAATAATTCTATCACTTATTATTTTATTCTTCCATAAATTTCCATATTCCGCAAACACCTTCTTTTTTATAAAAAACGCGCCGAGAAAATCTCAACGCGCTTTATACTCTTTATTTTTTTGTAAACGTAATGGTTGCTACGTCTCCTTGAATGCTATTTACTACAAAGCTGTACGCCAAATATTCTCCGTTATCGTCTTTTACGTTTGTCGGCAGACTATCGCCTTCTCCGTATATATAACTACCGCTTGCCGACTGCACGTATTCGATTAGATTATCCTTTGTGCCGTAACCTTCCGAATTTTTTTCCGACGTGTTATTGTTGTAAACGTCATAATACACTTCGCCTTCGTAAATTTCTTTATACAAGCTAGCGTTTACGTGATACACAACAATGCCTTCATCTGAAAAATACCCCGCGTTTTCACCGCTGTTCAAGCCGTTGTTTGTGTAATATACTAGGATATAATATTCTTGGTACGCGCCCAGCGTTTCATCCCAGTTATTTGCAAGTAAAATGGTATCGCCGTTTTTAGAAAAATCTTCCAACGTCAGCGTTATGCTTTCTTCCGCTACCACCAAACGTGATTGCGTCAGCCAGCCGTAATTAAACTTCGTATAGGCGTTATGATCACCCAAACCAGAATCCATAACGTCATAACCACCCATAGGTGCGGAACCGGTATACTCCGTATCGTAATAGTCGTCCGCCCCTAAAATATGGCCGAATTCGTGGATAAACGTATAGGTGTTAATCAAGTTCTTATCGTAATAAAGTTCTCCGTTTCTATCATAACTTTCATGTAAAAATTGATAGGACGCCCACATATAGTCGTTTGCGGAAACGTTATCGTATTTGTAAGAATAACCCTCTTCGTCCGTGTACATATTCCAATAACGATACGCCCATTGGAAATCCACATCACCGTTAATTTCAAGCGTGTTGATGAAAACAACCGCGTCAATCACCGAATTGCCGTCCGAATCAAACTTCGTTAAATCCATCTTGCCTGCCAAATATGTAAGCGCTTCATCCATAATCAGTTGGTCGCCGATAAAAATGTCGTAACCGCCCATATTCATGGTTTGCTTTGCGTAATACGAACTACTATATTTCGGCATAAACCATTCGTTTAAAACGGTGAATTCTACGTTCAACTGTCCATAACTGGAAATGTAATAATATTCGCTTACGGAATAGTAGTCCGTCGTGCCTGTTTTTCCGTTAAAAGCGGTATTAATCGCGGACACGGTATACCCCTTTTTCTTCGCAGTTACGTCGCTAAACTCAACCGGAATCACCAAAACGGAAGGATTTTTATTATCTTTTGAAAGTGTCGGGCATCCGTCTAAATAATAGCCTTGATCGGTAACGTTTTTTACGTTTGTAGCCTTGGTGAAATCGACGGTATAGACACCGCTTGCATCTTTCGGTAAGCCTTTACCTTTGTTGGTAATAATCTCGATATCTCCCGATTCGTTACCGCCGTTTTCATAATCGTCGTTACCGCTGTCATCACCGCTTAAATCGCCTTCATATAAATCGTACACATATACGTCTAATACGTAATCGCCGTAATAATTTTCGTAGTAATACGTTACGTCTACAAAATAATTATTTTTCGTGTAATAATACCACTTATCGCCGTAACTGTCTGTTTCCGTGCCGTCGCTTATGTAACCGTTCGCGCTTGTGAATAACGCTTTATACGCTGTAAAGTCCGAACTCGTTAACCCATAGGCATAATAGTTGACGCCGACTTCCGTTTCGTCATAATCTTCATAATAGTACGTATATTCTTCCACGTAATATTCGTCGCTGGGCGCAAACGGAACAACAAACCCAAAATAATCGTTAAACAACGCTTTTTCGTCAGCTGTGAAATCCGTGCTTTGATTACCGCCGCTGTTACCGTTATCATCATAATCGTCGTTGCCGTTATCGTCGTTACCGCCGTTGTTATCGCCAGCGCCGCCACCCGTACTATCCTCATAGATACCGTACACGTATACGTCTAATACGTAATCGCCGTCCCCATCCCAATAATAAGCAAAGTCGATATAATAATCGCCCTTCGTAAAATAATACCACGTATCGCCGTCGCTGTCTGTTTCAGTGCCGTCGCTTATATAGCCGTTAGGGGTTGCAAATAAGGATTTATACGACGTAAATTCTACTTCGGTTAATCCATACGCATAGTAATTGATACCCTTTTCCGTTTCGTTGTATTCCGAATAATACTCTTCATACTCTTCTACGTAGTATTCGTCGCTGTTCGCAAAAGGAATCACAAAACCGAAATATTCGTTAAATAACGCCTTTTCGTCCGCCGTAAACCCTGCGGTTTGGTTTTCGCCGTTGTTGTCGCTGTCATCACCGGTATTATCTCCGTTACCGTTGTTATCACCGTCATCACCGGTATTATCTCCGTTACCGTTGTTATCGCCGTCATCACCGGTATTATCTCCGTTACCGTTGTTATCGCCGTCATCACCGGTATTATCTCCGTTACCGTTGTTATCGCCGGTAGTTTCCCCCGTATTATCAGTTGCGCTATCGTTTACGATCTCGCTGTTATTTACACTATCATCTTCAACCTGGCTAGAATCGTTTAAAACGATATTGCATGCGCCCATTGTAAATATTGCTGCTAATATCGCAGCCAAACCCATCCATTTCTTTTTCATAGGCAATCCTCCGTATTTGTATCTTAGCACGATAGATAAAATAAATCAAGTATTTTACTTTATTTTTTTAATTCATTTAACAAAAATACTTAATATTTACAAGCAAAAAGAGCAAGCCGTTTTACAACTTGCTTGCTCTTTATTATTTGATTAAATTGTTGTCTCTAAGCTATGCTTAGTTGTCGAAAATATCGACGCCTACGTCATCCTTTTCATTCTCCGACAACGTTACGATATCCGCCGCGCTGAAAAGGATAATATTGAATTCTAATTCTTGATATAACTTTTTCATATCTTACTCCTTTCTCTGAGCGACAGAGCCCGTTTGAGAATACTTTTTAGCGCTTACGTTGATAACGTATGCCGCTTGATAACCTTCTTCCACTTGCGAAAGCGTTGCGCTTGCAGGTTGAACAGCATTGCCCGATTGATAATTCCCGCTGTCTGCGTAAGCATCTACAATCGCTTTTCTTGTCTCAGAAAGAAGATAATAACGAAGCTCGCCTTCCTTTGCTTCCGTTTCATCCGCTCTAAACGCTTGCGCTACGGTGCGTACGGAACGCACGTTCTTCGAAGAGAAGGGCGTGTACAGCGTTCTAAGTTCTCCGTTAGGAAGCTGAACAATCATATACCCGCGGCCAGCGAAATCTCTTGCATAGTTCTTTTCTTTCACCGTCTTCATTGCACCGTAATATACGATATAGTCGTTTATTTGCTCGGTGTAACCTTCTTTACCGTCGCCCGTGTTCATAATCTTTAAGATAGTCGAATTAACCACGAAGTCATTTAAATTCGGCGCTTGGTTTGCAGCCAAATAATCGTTAGGCATAATCAACGTACCGAATTCTTTAATCGTTACGCCGTAGCTTGCCAAAGCATTCCAGTCGTTCGCATTCACCATCGGCGTGAAACGGATACCCGATTCGTCTGCCGTCGTAGAAAGTCTGATAGCTGCGCCGTCTTTTAATACGAAATCGATTGCATACGCCGTAATCGTCGTGTCCGTATCGCCGATAATAATCGTTTCGCCTGCAGAATATACTTCGCCATTTACAAGCCAACCGATAAACGTACTGCTTGTTTCGCCAGCAAGGGTATATTCCGAACCCTTTTCCACAATGCTTGTTTCACCCGTTTCGTCCGTAAGCTTAATATGGTCGCAATCGGTAAGCGTCGTTTCCGCTACGTTATCAAAATAGAAACTTACACTGTTAGAATTATACGTATTTGCCGTTATCTTCGAAGCGATTACAACGCCATCTACTTTAATGTACATATAAACGTTTGCATTGTTTCCCAAATTGATTACGCCAATTTCAATTACGTAGTCTTGGCCGTTTACTAATTTAAACTGGCTGGTTTCATCCACAAATTCAACGTAGTTGTTCAAAATACGGAAATGATATCCTGTCCAAGCCCCACCGCGAAGTCGAATATCGATACAACCCGCGCCAGCGTTGATGGAATTATAACCAAAACGAAGTTTTATCGAACCCGTTGTGTTATTCGCGCTCATTTGGTACGTCGTTCCCGAGAGATCCTTCGTCTCATTAAACGTTGTTGCAAAGTTTTCGTCTAAATCCCAACCTAAATCAAGAAGGGTTACCGTGTCTGCAAAAGAAAGATCCTCTTCATCTAAAACGATAGTCCATTTCGTACCGTCCCACATAAATACGCTGTCTTTAATCGTATACGAAACGTTTAATTCTGTACAAATAAATACACCGTCAAGGGCAACTTCAGCAAAAGCGGATACCCCGTCAAACGAAAGCCACAAACCGTCAGGAGTACTCTTCATTTCAGAAATTGCGCGAGGTTGACCGTTTACCGTCAAGCCAGCGCCGCTTTTTAAAGTAAATACCTCATCCCACGTTTGCACGGGCAAATTGATATTCCCATCAATTTTAAGATATACCATGGTGTTACGCGCAAGCGAGGAAGACGCATCCGTACTAGGCGCAACGGGTTGTAAATTTTGAATGGTATGTTTGGTGTATTTAGCAGCTTCCCACTTATTGCCTTCCCATACAAAATTACTTTCATTGATAATATATCTAGTTTTTTGGTCTTCGCAAATAAAGGAACCGCTAATCGTAATTTCATCCCCTACGCTTAAAGCGTTGAACGACCAATAGAAACCGTCGCCCGTACTTGCGATACCCGCAGGCGTTTTTTGTTGACCATTGATTGTAAACCCAACACCGCTTTCGTATGTAAAGGTATACTTCCAGTCCAACAACGGCAAATCGTTTCCGTCGGCTCTTTGTAAATATAAAACGGAATTATCTCCGCTTGCATCGCCTATCGAACTGTTGGCATGCAAGATTAACGAGCCGATATTATACGTCGTATACGAATCCAACTCCCACTTTGCGCCGTTCCAAACAAACGTTTTCGGGCTTACAAAACTAATTTCAGACGTTATGTTGCCCACTTCGCAAGTAAACATACCGCTTACCGTCAACATATCGCCTTTTTTAACGGAAATGCCGTTGGCATCAAAGTATAATTGACTGTTTACTGGTTTAATTACTACGCCGTTTGTAGCCTTACCATTCAGCATAAGCCCTTCGCCAGATACACGATAGAAGGATTTTTCCCACGTCGCAAGACCGACACTGCTCGGCAAATTAAGGAAGAATCCGCCTGCAATATTGCCATCATCGCTAATGGAAACATCATTATTGATTTCCGTTCGATAATAAGGCGCGCTTGCTACCCAGCCAGACTCCGTCCATTCAAAATAACTTTCTTTGATGGCGTATCTTGCATATCTTTCGTGTTTGGATTCGCACACAAACGTACCGCCGATTCCAATAACGTCGCCTACGTTTACATTGTCAAATTCCAAAAGCAAACCATCGCTGCCGCTCTTCATTGTGTACGCTACCGCGCTACCGTTTTTAAGAACGCCCAAACCACTTTCGCAAATATGCGAATCTCTACAAGATTGCGCAGGGCTCCAACCGCCGTCTGCACGCGTTAAGTACAACTTGTTTGCCACTGCTTCTGCACCAGAAACACTTCTTTCGTGTACAATCATTTTATCAAAGTCGTACGAAATACCGCTAAGGCGTTCCCACGTTGCACCATTCCAACGCAATGCAGGCGTAGGCGCAAAAAGCAACTTATAGCCGTTTGCATGTTGATACAAACCGTTAATCGTCAATACGTCGCCCACTTTTGCATCAGTACCCAATTTTACATACGCATAATTGAAATAAAAATTGATTGCGCCGTCTCTAAGTTCTTCACCATTCAATTTCAAACCATGACCGTAAGGATTAGGCGTTGCCGACCAATCTTCTATCCCAATGGGGTTATCGAGAGGGAAATAGAAACCGCCTGCTCTTGCCGTGAAATTGCCTTCGTTCATAGGAACAATTT
Organism: Candidatus Scatosoma sp.; assembly: GCA_045660265.1. Classification (GTDB taxonomy): domain Bacteria; phylum Bacillota; class Clostridia; order Christensenellales; family Borkfalkiaceae; genus Scatosoma. Next base: position 50,306 of record JAZRDM010000061.1, read on the forward strand.
TACTAACAATGGTATCGTACCCTTCAAGCAATCTCCAAAATTCACCAGTCCAAATAAAATAGCAATCTGCAATTGCGTAATATGTAGTTCCGTCCGTATAAAGACCGTTCAAGTGAACAACGTCCACGATTGCGTCGTCAATTTTAGCGTTAAACGTAATACCGCCGTTTTCGATTAAAACAGACTCAACTCTATTGTTTGCGTCTTCACCGTTAAGGCGAACACCAAAACCGCCGACATACGTCAATTGCGTTCCGTTGCCAGCAAGCGTATTGTCTTCGCTCTCTATACAAAGGGTATTTGCGTTACCGGTACCGTTTGCCTTAATGTTATCAAAGGAAAGCGCAGCGCATTGCTCCCAAGCAGTACCGTTCCATTTTAAACCACAATTATTGAAGTAAAACTCCGTATCCGTGTTCTTGTTATAAAACGTACCGTCGATAATCAATACGTCGCCGACGTTTACACTTGCATTTAACTCAATGTAAAAGTCGTTAGGGAATTTTACTACAGCGTTCAACAATACGTCGCCGTTTAAAATAATACCTAAGCCCGTTCCTTCTTGCACGGTGTATTGATCGCTCCAGTTACCAACCGCTGGCTTACCAACACCGTCGTTGGGATACGCATTTACCACGTTCGCATCACCGCCTGTAAAGGTAAGGCTGTTTACCGTGTAAGTATGCTGTGCTGCTTTCGCCAGGATAACACTGTCTTGCAAAGAAGACGTTGTCGAAACGCCTGCACCGATACCAAGGCAAATTGCCGATACGATACCGCATACCCATAAACTCCATTTCTTAATTTTATTTTGCATAAATTCATCTCCTTGAATTTAAAAAATGTTACCAGTGTTTCAAATAATATTTTTATAATTTGCACTTAAAACTGCAAATAAGACGCTTTGTAAAAGAAAAACGGCTTATTTTTATTAAAAATTTATTAAAAAAAATAAAAAATTATCCATTATAAAAATAATTTATATTATCATAATATAAAGATTTTACTTTGTCAATTATTTTTTTTGTGAAATTTTATTTTTTTCTTAACAATTTTCTCGTTGTCATTTTTTAATTTTATCAACATTAAACCGAATAGGTTTGATTCGCGTTTTTTCTTTTTCTCAATAATTCGGCTTAACATTAAAACGGCATGATAGTAATTTTACTACCGCATCATTTGCTTTTTTAAATGGATATGCAACTTCTATAAATCGCCTGCTTGCGCCCATGTTGTTTCGGGAATCGAGTCCGTTCTGAGTCTCCATTTCAAAGCTCTTGCAAAATTGTAAGAGTTTTTACGTTGCAAACAGTTGAATTGTCATAAAAGCTGTGCTATACTATTTTCAACACACAAAATAGGAGTGCCCTATGTTTTTATTCAACGAAGAGCATTGCATCGACTTTTATCTTAAAAACACCAATCCCTACGTCCGTTTGGCAGTGGAAGACTTGCGCAAGGATTTCTTACTTGTAAGCCATCTTCCCCGCCTGCCTTCGATTATTTCCAACGAAAAGGAAGGCTGTTTGATTATTGAGGAAAACACGTTGCGCGATGACAATCCACTGGCCAGCGAAGCCTTTTCCATCACCTGCGACGGGGAGAAAATTAAGATTTCCGCCCCCACCTATTTGGGCACAATGTGGGGAATTTATACCTTCAGTGAAAAGGTGCTTGGCATTTCCCCTTGTTATCTTTTCAATGATTTCCCCATTGAAAAACACCGTTGCTTACAAATAGAAGATTTGCGCATTGAGGAAGCACCTCAACGGGTAGGCTTCCGCGGTTTCTTTATCAACGACGAGGATTTACTTACCGAGTGGAAGGAGGGCGGCGGACCTCGCCATATGGATTATCCATTCTACGCCACCACCGTTGCGCCATCCGTTATGGATATGGTTGTGGAAACAGCGTTGCGTTTGAAGATAAATTTAATAATCCCCGCTTCCTTTTTGGATATCGACAACCCGCCTGAAAAGGCCCTTGCCGACTGTGTTGCTCGTCGAGGAATTTTCCTCTCCCAACACCATTTAGAGCCCCTTGGGCTTTCACACTTTACCTACGAAAATTACTGTAAAAAGTTTGGAAAGCAGGGCGAGTATTCCTACATTCACAACAAAGAAACCCTGTTAGAAGGCTGGAAATACTACGCCGAAAAATGGGCAGGGTACAACAACGTCGTTTGGCAAGTGGGCTTGCGCGGAAAGGCTGACCGCCCCGTTTGGGAAGAGGATACCCCTACCGAATCCCAATTAAAAGAGTACGCCGATTACATCAGCAACGCCATGCAAGAGCAAAAGCGCATCGTTTTACAGGCAACGCAGGGAAAGGCAAAATACTTTTCCACAACTCTGTGGATGGAGGGCTCAACCCTGATGGAAAAGGGATTACTCGCTTTAGACGAGGATATGATTATCGTATTTTCAGACAACGGACCAAACCAAATGTTTGGGAAGGATTACGATAAAGTTCCTCGAAAAAACAACTTACAATACGGCATCTACTACCACGTACAATATTACGACCTTGGCCCCCATCTTGCTCCGCAAACGGGGTTGGACAAGCTGTATTATAACATCCAACGCACGCAAAAGAAAGGCGACCACGCCTATTATATCTTAAATGTTTCCAACCTGCGCGAATTTGTCTTTGAAATCTCCGCCTACGCGAATATGTTGTGGGATTTTAAAGGATTTTCAACGGAGCGCTACTTAGAGAACTATTGTCAAAGTTTTGGCGGGCAGGCGCAACAAGCAAAGGCGTTTATCTTAGCTTATTTTGACAATCTCCCCACCCTGCCTATAGAAGATTTGCAATACGTACACGCAAACTATTTCAATTACAACTACGAAGAAGTTGCCCACGGTATCAAAAATTTCATCATCAAAGACGGATTAATTATGGCGCGCGGCAATGGGCTTGCCTATCACTTTAAGGAAACTCTCCCCAGCCCCATTTTTGAAAAAATGTATACCAAATTGAAAGAAGTTTTACCCATATACGAAGGTTTGGCGAAGGATTTGGAATCGTGGATGGAAAGCTTATCCAAAGAAGTAAGACAGCACATCCAATGCAAATGGTGGTTGTACACCAAAACCTTGTTGCATGAATATCGTTGGTACGTTTGTCTGTACGAAGCAAAGAAGTGTTATGACCAAAAAGATTCAGAAACGATGCAAAAATTCCTCCGCGATGCGTGTGAAAGCCTGGAGGAATACCTCTCCGCGCGTACCTGCGCGGAATATGGAGAGTTTAAAAATTGGTACCGTGGCGAAATAAAAATGAACGTCAAGCAAAAACTTTTCAACACGCGACAATTACTTGAATAATCTCTTTCCAACAATATAAAAAGGCTATTTATTCCATGGTTCTCTTGACAAAAGAAAAGAGTCTTTCGACGGAATAAACCGCCGTTTTACGTGATTTTTATATAGGCGAATAAGAACCCGAAAGAGAAAGTAAACGCATACACGGGATATATTAAAGCCCTTATTTTTGATTTTGATATGCGCGTAATAAAACAAAAAACCTAAACCGAACACAATGGTTCAATTTAGGTTTAGAGTGGTGCAGTCGTAAGAAGTGAAACGACGGAATAGCGAGCCCGTCGAGCGTCCAGGAATTGCGCCTTTAGCGGCGCCCCTGCCAAACGATTGTCAATCGTTTGTTTTGCCTTCAGTTTAAATGTTATCCAAGTGACGTCAGGCAAAACATTTTGCTCTCGCAAAATGGCTCCACCCTCAATTCACATTAAGGATTCGTAACAAACAAAAATAGGATGTCCCTCCGGACATCCTATTTTTGTGGTGCGGTCGACAGGAATTGCGCCTTTAGCGGCGCGCCCCGCCAAACGATTATCAATCGTTTGTTTTGCCTTTGTAAAAACGGTTTTCTTTGTTTCGTAAGGCAAAACGCTCACTCCCGTTCGCGGCTCCACCCTCAATTCCCGTCGAATGATCGGTATCATAGCAAACAAAAAAGCACCCACAAGGGGTGCTCATTTGTTTGGTGCGGTCGACAGGAATTGAACCTGCATGGAGTTACCCACAAGATCCTTAGTCTTGCGCGTCTGCCAGTTCCGCCACGACCGCATTAGCGAAAATTATTATAGCTTAATGTTTTTCGTTTGTCAACTCATTTTATCCGTATTTTTTAAAATTTTTATTTTTTTTTGCGTTTTTCTGTTTTATAACCTTTTTCTTCCGCTTTTGGCGTATATTCTCTCACCCTTTTACACAAAGTAAGCGTATATGGAGGATTTATATGAAAGCTACTGGTATTGTCAGACGTATCGACGAGCTTGGGCGCGTCGTTATCCCTAAAGAAATTCGCCGCACCTTACGCATCAAAGAAGGCGACCCGTTAGAAATTTTTACCGATAGAGATGAATTGATGTTGAAAAAATACTCACCCATTGCTTCGTTAGAACGGTTTAGTGAAGCTACCGCGCGTTCGTTAAACGATTTAAGCGGTAAACTTGCCGTCATTTGCGACAACGACGAAGTATTATTTGCCTACGGGGAAGGAAAACGCGATTTTATTGGACAAAAAATTTCGGACGAAATGGAAAAAGTATTACGCGAACGCAAAAGCCACGTTGCCGCGCTTATCGAAGGCGAACGCATTGTTCCTACTATTTATCCAAGTATAGATGGCATCACCGCACAAGCGATTGTGCCTATCGTCTCTAACGGCGATTGTCTTGGCGCGGTTATTTTACTTTCTAAAACGGATGGAGATAAAATAGATTCGGCTGCCGTTAATTTAACCAAACTTACCGCCGATATTTTAGCAAATCAATTTGAATAAGCGTTAGGGGCATGTACGCGTTTAGAAAAATTCAACGCGTACATGCCCCCTACCAAAAAAAAATCGGATACGCCAACCGCATACCCGATTTTTTTATCGATTTTTTGTTTAAACAAGATTAAAATACGTTTTTAATAACGGCAAAACCCATTCTTCATACAACGTAAACAACCCATTGATTAACGAGGAGTTTTCATTAAACAAATCACCTACGGCAAATACGTTATACTGCATCAAGCAATACAAAATAAGCCCGAGTAAGAACACAACCAATGCGCCGATAACGATATGGATAATAGCCGATAAAACGCCGTCGATAAAGCCAATTACACCGCCGTCTGCAGAAACGTCTGCAAACTTACCAAGCACCCAGCCGATTATAAAGACAATAATATCCAAAATTAAGCCAAGCGCAATACCTACCACTACTTTTCCTAACACCACGGCAATATCCGCAGGAACAATGGGCATTGCTTCTTGCAAGGGTGCAGAAACCAACACAACGAAGTTATCAATAAACGCAAACGCCTGTCCTTCCGCCGCCAAAGGCGAAAATACCAAATATACGCCGCCTGCGAACGCTACGAGATAGCCTATACGCAAGAAGATTGCGCGTACACCTTCGAAAATACCACTCTTATATCCGCTAGAAATACAACCCATCAAAATGGCGATAATTAAGAAATCTACCGCATACGATTGTACGTAGGTAAAGGCGGACATAATCCATTCCGTTTCATACGTTACCTTTAACAACGAATCTTTTAAAGGCGTTACGTACCCAACCAAAAGAATGGTGCCCATTACAAACGCAAGAATCACCGCCGTATTGATTACGCCGAAAATTGCGCCCATCAATCTATTAAAGAAACAAGGCGAGCCTTGAATTTTCATTCCTTCTCTAAGAGATCTAGGGTCGATATGTCCATCGTCATCCCAATCGTCTTCTTCATATTCTTCGTCGTCGTTACTCATTCCAGCGCCGATAATATATTGTCTTACCGACTCTTCCGCAGGACGCACCGCTAACGCAAGCAAACCGAATACGATTAACGCAACAAGAATGCAAGCCACCGCCGTAATCGCCGAATGCACCAAGCTTTGTACGGGTGCCGTCAACGTTTCGGGTAACACGATTGCTTTGATGGGATTTGCGTCCCCCAATAAAAGCTGAATTGTTAAGTATCCCGCACAAGCAACGCCAAGCGTCAAACCGCCGAACCCGATTTTACGGAATCCTTTCACGTAACCTGCGATTAGCGAAATAACCAACGCTAACGCGCATATACCAACCAAAATCCAAGGAATCATTCCTTCTATTCCAGCTTGTTCTGTCATAAGAGAATTTACGTTTAACATAGTTTTCTCTCCTTACCAAAATTATTTATTAAAATTATCCTTCAACGAAACGATTTCAGAAAGCACTAAACCGCCCTTTTCGTCTTTACATTTTTTATAATAGCCAATTCTCATCAATTGGAATTGCTTGCCGTCTTCGCTTTCCGCCAAGTACGGTTCTGCCTTCCCTTTGAAGATATGTTCGCTATCCAAATTCATACGTTCACCAAAGTCTTGACCGGGATATGCCGCATCATTAAGCAAATATCCGTATTTACGAATTTCTACGTCTACACCCGTTGCGCCGTCAACCCATTGAATCGTCCCCTTTACCTTAATACCGCTCGTATCGTTGGAGGAACGGCTTTCGGGTACGTACGAACATTTCAATTCTGCAACTTCGCCCTTTTCGTCTAATACCACTTCGTCGCAATGAATAATATACGCATTCTTTAAGCGCACGTAGCCGTCTGCCTTTAAGCGTTGATACTTGGGGGGAGGATTCAGCGAGAAATCCGCTTTATCGATATATACCGTGTTAGAGAAAGAAAGCTTTCTCGTGCCAAGTTCGGGCTTTAAGGGGTGCAACGAAGTTTCTAATTCTTCCGTTCCTTCATAGTTGGTAATCGTAACTTTTAACGGTTCGACAACCGCCATGGCGCGTTCTGCATTTTCGTTTAAATTATCACGGATACAAGCTTCTAAATAAGAAAGCTGACATTCGGAGTTTGCTTTTACAATACCGATTTTTGTACAGAAATCACGAAGAGCCATCGGGGGTACACCGCGGTTACGAAGACCTGCTACCGTAGGCATACGGGGATCGTCCCAGCCGTGTACGTGGCCTTCTTCCACAAGCTTTTTCAAATAACGCTTAGACATAACCGTGTTGGTGATAGCAAGACGCGCAAATTCAATTTGGCGGGGCTTAGGTTCAAACCCTAAATTGATGCCTACCCAGTCGTACAAAGGTCTGTGGTCTTCAAATTCCAACGTACAAAGGGAATGCGTTACCCCTTGCAAATAGTCGCAAATAGGATGCGCGTAGTCGTACATAGGATAAATACACCACGTATCACCCGTGCGGTGATGCGTACTGCGCAAAATACGATAGATAACGGGGTCTCGCATGTTCATATTCGGCGACGCCATATCGATTTTTGCACGCAAACACTTACTTCCGTCGGGATATTTCCCTGCACGCATTTCGCGGAAGAGTTGCAAGTTTTCTTCTACACTACGGTTTCTGTACGGACTTTCTTTACCGCCTTCCGTAAGCGTACCGCGCGTCGCGCTGATTTGTTCGGGGCTTAAATCGCAAACAAACGCCTTGCCGTCCATAATCAACTTTTCTGCGTAATTGTAGATGATTTCGAAGAAATCGGACGCGTAAACTTCCTTTTCCCAGTGATAGCCGATCCATTCGATATCCTTGCGGATTGCGTCCACGAATTCCGTCTTTTCTTTAGACGGATTGGTGTCGTCGAAGAAAAGATTACACTTCCCTTCATATTTTTCCGCCGTACCGAAATTGACAAGCATACTCTTTACGTGCCCGATATGCAAATAGCCGTTGGGCTCGGGGGGAAATCTTGTTTGAATTTCCGTATGCTTACCGCTCGTTAAATCGTCGTTGATAATTTGTTCGATAAAATTAGTTGCTTCAATCGTTTTCATATTTTCTCTTCCTTTTTATGACAACCCAACGATTTGTCCATCGCTGGTTAAATCGATTTTTTCCGCTGCAGGATGTGCGCCCAAACCAGGCATCAGCATAATTTTGCCTGCAATCGCTACGATAAACCCTGCGCCGCCTTTTAAGACAATATCTCTCACGCAAATTCTAAACCCTTCCGGACGCCCCAACAATTCCGCATTGTCCGACAAAGAATATTGTGTTTTTGCAATGATAACGGGCAAATTCCCGCAGCCTTTTGCTTCAATCGTTTGTATTTTCGCAAGTGCTTCTTCCGAAAAATCTACGCCGTCTGCGCCGTAAACTTTCTTTGCTACGCTTTCAATTTTTTGGCACACGCCGTCATCTAAATCGTACGCGTATTCCATTTTTGATTCAATTTCACAAGCCTCTACCACCGCTTGCGCCAATTCTTTTCCGCCTTCGCCGCCCTTTAAGAATACGTCGGTAAACACCGCTTTCGAACCCGCGTTTTCTACCGCTTGAATTACGAAATCCGTTTCCGCTTGCGTATCGGTAAAGAATCTATTCATAGCAACCACAACGGGCTTTTTGTAGATATTTTTAATGTTTTCAATGTGCTTTAACAAGTTCGGCATACCCTTTTCCAAGGCAACCAAATCCTCTTGCGAAAGGGTTTCCTTTTGCGCGCCGCCATGCAATTTCAACGCCTTAACCGTCGCAACGATTACCACACAATTAGGTTCAATCCCTGCCGCGCGGCACTTGGTATCCAAAAACTTTTCTGCGCCAAGGTCAGCGCCAAAACCAGCCTCGGTAACTGCATAATCAGCAAAAGTCATTGCCGCATACGTCGCTTGAACACTGTTACAGCCATGCGCGATATTCGCAAACGGACCGCCGTGTATAATAGCAGGAGTATGTTCCAGGGTCTGTACTAAATTCGGCTTCATTGCCTCTTTTAACAGCACGGCCATAGACCCAACCGCCCCAGGAATATCTTTTGCGCGGACGTAATCGCCGTCCATGTTTAAGCCAACGATAATGTTTCCTAAACGTTTTTTCAAATCGTCAATATCCGTCGCCAAACAAAGCACAGCCATAATTTCGCTTGCCGCCGTAATGTCAAAGTGGTCTTCTCTTTCCACCCCTCTGCCCTTACCGCCGATTGTGATATTGATAAGCTGGCGTTCATTCATATCCATACAGCGATGGAAATAGATGTTATTGACGTCAATTTTCAACTCGTTCCCGCGGAAGATATGATTATCCATCAATGCGCAAAGCAAATTATTTGCCGCCGTAATCGCGTGCAAATCTCCCGTGAAATGCAAATTGATGTCCGCCATAGGCACAACTTGTGCGTAACCGCCGCCCGCTGCGCCGCCCTTAATCCCAAATACAGGGCCAAGCGAAGGCTCGCGCAGTGCTAAGCACGCCTTTTTTCCAAGTTTGGAAAGGCCATCGGCAAGCCCGATGGAAACGGTGGTTTTTCCTTCGCCGGAAGAAGTGGGGTTAATCGCCGTTACCAAAATCAGTTTGGCTTTTCTCGTTGCGTTTTTGGGAAGAGTCAGCTTTGCCTTGTATTTACCGTAAAGCTCTAACTCGTTTTCCGTCAAATCCAACGTTTTTGCCACTTCCCTAATATCAAGAAGTTCGGCACTTTCCGCAATTTGAATATCTGAAAGCATAGTTTTCTCCTATTGTAAATTTTATTTCATGCTAATTATAGCACACATTTAAAAAAAAGGGAATAGTTCGCCCTATCTTTTTTGCAACTTTTTTTATATTTTTTATAAAAAAACAAGATTTTTTGAAAAAGATATGGTATACTGATGCTATGGATACTTATGTTTTACAATTTTTTGAAGGGCTCCGCTCTTCTTTCGGAACTTTTTTAGCTTGTCTTTTCTCGCTGTTTGGGGAAACTATTTTCTTAATCGTCGTCATCTGTTTAATCTACTGGATTTACGATAAAAAATTCGGCGAAAAGCTAATCGCGGTTTCCTTCTCCTCTATGGCGTTGAACGGGTTTTTAAAAGGCATGGTCGCAAGACCTAGACCATACGTGGACGGCGTCGTTACAAGGGTAGATATCGACACGCCGTTACTATCGACAACCGACTTAGAAACACACGCGTCCTTTCCTAGCGGACACTCGCAAATGAGCGCGGGATTATTCTTCACGTCCGCCTTTCATTTTAAAAAAACTTGGTCGTGGATTGTCTTCCCTTTGGCAACGCTGGGGGTTATGCTGTCCCGATTGTATTTTGGGGTACACTACCCCACTGACGTCCTCGTCGGCGCAACCCTGGGTGCCTTGTTTGCTGTTTTTTGGGAGTTTATTTATCAAAAAGCGGAAGACAAAAAATATATCGTTTGCGCAGCTTTTGCATTGCTGAGTATCATCTTTTCAATTATTTGCCCCACCAAGAGCATGGTTGAAATGTGCGCGCTTTGCGTCGGGGGCGCTATCGCTTTACCCCTCGAAAATAAATACATTGATTTGCAAAATGCAACGGGAGTAAAAAACCGCATTTTGCGCGCGGTAATCGGGCTTGCTATCGTAGGTGCTGTGTACGTTATATTCTCCATTTTGCCCTGGCAATTTCTTTGGATGAAGTGGATTAAATATTGTTGTTTGGTTATCGTCGGCGCGCTTGCAGTGCCTATGCTGTTTAAAAAATTAAAAATCTAATGGGCGCGCAGGGGGAATTTTTATAAAATCCCCCTGCTTTTATTTGACTTATTCTAAAAAAACATTGTATAATGTTTAAGATAATATTTTAAATTTTAGTCTGCGTTGCCCAAAATGGTTCACCCGCAATCTTTGCGGTGTACCGCTTGCGCAACCAAACAAAAACAAAGGAGTATGATTATGGCAGAAAAAAGAGCGGTTACGATGGAAAAACTCGTTTCCCTTTGTAAAACGCGCGGATTTATTTTCCCCGGCAGTGAAATTTACGGCGGTCTTGCAAACACGTGGGATTACGGTCCTTTGGGCGTAGAATTAAAAAACAACGTAAAAAAAGCTTGGTGGAAAAAATTCGTTCAGGAAAATCCTCATAACACGGGCGTTGACTGCGCAATCTTGATGAATACGCGTACGTGGCAAGCTTCCGGACACTTGGGCGGTTTCTCCGATCCCTTAATGGACTGTAAGAGCTGTAAAGCCCGCCACCGCGCAGATAATCTCGTTGAAAATTACGTTGCTAAAAAGAATATGGACGTAAAAGTAGAAAGCATGAGCAACGAAGAGTTAGAAGCATTTATCGCTGAACACAAAATCGTTTGCCCCGTTTGCGGTAATTCCGATTTCACGTCTATCCGTAAATTCAACTTGATGTTTAAAACATTCCAAGGGGTTACCGAAGACTCGGCAAACACCGTTTATCTTCGTCCCGAAACGGCACAAGGTATTTTCGTAAACTTCGAAAACGTACAACGCGCAACCCGCATGAAAGTGCCCTTCGGTATCGCACAAGTAGGTAAATCCTTCCGTAACGAAATCACCCCCGGAAACTTCACCTTCCGTACCCGTGAATTCGAACAAATGGAACTCGAATTCTTCTGCAAGCCCGGCACCGACCTTGAATGGTTTGCATACTGGAAAGATTTTTGTAAAAACTGGTTACTCTCGTTGGGCATGAAGGAAGAAAACTTACACCTTCGCGACCACTCTGCAGAAGAGCTTTGCTTCTACTCGAAAGCAACGACGGACTTCGAATATAATTTCGCATTCGGCTGGGGCGAACTTTGGGGTATCGCAGACAGAACGGATTACGACTTGAATCAACACGCAAAAGAATGCGGCAAACCTATCACCTATCTCGACCCCGTTACCAACGAAAGATACGTACCCTACGTTGTTGAACCCTCTTTGGGTGCTGACCGTGTTGTTCTTGCTTTCCTTACGGATGCTTACGACGAAGAAGTGGTAGACGAAGCGAAAAACGACGTTCGTACCGTTTTGAGATTACACCCTGCGCTTGCGCCTTACAAATGCGCCGTATTGCCCTTACAAAAGAACCTTTCTGAAAAGGCAGACGAAATTTACGCGCAAATGTTTAAGAAATTCCCCGCGACTTACGACGTAACGGGTTCTATCGGTAAACGTTATCGCCGTCAAGACGAAATCGGCACCCCCTTCTGCGTAACCGTTGATTTCCAAACGCTTGAAGACAACACCGTAACCGTGCGCGACAGAGATTCTATGGAACAAATCCGCGTAAGCGTTGACGAAGCAATTAAGTACATTCAAGAAAAAATCGAATTCTAATCGAAAACACAACAAAAAAAGGAGAGCGAGTTTGCTCTCCTTTTATTTTTGTTTTTATTTTAAATTACTTGGTAAACGCTTCAATAGCAGCATCCGTACCAATAATTACCCAGTTGCCTTCTTGTTTGCAAGTTTTACCGTCTTTTACGTCATTTTTTTCTTCTTCGTAATAATTCATTGCAGCCGTTGAATTTTCAAACAAAATTGCTTCAATCGAATCGTAATCACCTTCTGCAATTTTACGTGCCGTAAGTTTACCAATTGCAGCAGGACCCGCAAAAAGCTCCGTTGCCGTTTCTCCAAGCACCGTTACGGTATACCCAGCTTCTTCCATTTTTCCCTTTGCTTCGCTCATATCAGCAGGCGCGCAAGCTACGCAGAAAATACACATACAAATTGCTAACAATAATCCGATAAATTTTTTCATATACAGCTCCTTTTCTTGTTTTTATAACGGTATTATATCATTAAATCTTTATTTTGTCAAGTGTGAAAATATATTTATTTTATTTTTTGGCCAACAAACTCTTTCCCGTCAAAAATAAGAATTTCATCAAATCCACAGCTTTGAATATACTGCGCCCCTAAATCGAAGTTAGCGTCTAAAAACTCTTTTTTGTGGCAATCGGACGAAATCAATACCCCGCAGCCAAGCGCTTTCATTTCCTTTAATAAGAAAGGCGCAGGATAGGGCGCGGTTTTATATCCTCTTGCAATTGCCCCGACGTTTACTTCAAATACTTTATGCGTTTTTGCAACCGTATGGAGCGCTTCTAACGCCGCATCTTTATATTCCTTGCAGTCATCATCAAAAATGCCCTGCTTTTCACAATGTTTATTCACCAAATCAAAATGCCCTACAATATCAAACGGGCCGAAGTCTGATAAGCGCGCCATCATTTTATAATAGGATTTTGCAAGCACAAGCCCATCCCCGTGGAAACGATTTTGAATAAGCTCCTTCACTTCCGTTGCGCTCACGTCCATATCTACAATTTCCCCGTCCATTTCGATACAATGTACCGAACCGATTACGTAGTCATACTCGCTTCTATCTTGGTCTGCAAACATATCGTATTCCGCGCCAAGATATATCTTAATTTTATCCTTATACTTTTCCTTAACGCGATGGATTTCTTGTTTGTACGCGTTTATATTTTTTTCCGACATAGAACATATTGCATAATCCTTATAAATATGCCCCGAAAAACCAAGCGAATCAAATCCAAGCTCTATCGCCCGTTGCGTCATTTCCTCTATCGTGTTTTTCCCGTCGCAAAAAACGCTGTGCGTGTGTAAATTTTGTTTATGCATTTTCTTCCATCTCCTTCACTAACGTAAAACGCTTTACGCTTTCGCCATTTACGGACACTTCTTCTTCCCACATAGAAAACGGCCTTACCCATACGCCTTTCTCTCCATATAAAGCTCGGTAAACAACCATCTTTTCTAACGTTTCCGAGTGCGTCGCTATCTCTAACAGTTCGTATAAATTTCCTTTATAATGTTTATAAATTCCTTTTTTAAGCGACATACCCGTCCTCCTTTTTCTTTATCCACAAGGCTTTATTTTTTATAAAAAAGTTTTCCACATAAGCAACTTGGAAAGAAAATTCTTTTCGACTTTATTCGACTTTTTCCTTCCTTTTTCTCTTTTTACTTCCTTTTTTTGCGCTTTTTTTCGTTTTTTTCTGGGGATAACTTCGTGCATTTTTGCATAAAATATTTGATTGCGCTAAAAAGTTATCCACATTTCCACATTGTATTATGTGGGTAGCATGGTCGCATTGAATACACGATTTTTTCTTTCCGCCCACCATGTACGAGTTGAATCCCCCAGACCATGTACGAGTTGAAAAATAGACCATTATTCATTTAAACAGTATATACAAAAATCCGTTTCTTGCATTAAGAAGACGGATTTTTTTATCTTATGGCAAAATGGTTAATAATTGCGCCAAATCGGCAATATGGAAGGTAGGATGTATCTGATCGCTTTCTTCCATTTTTCTTGTATCAAACCAACAGCTATCCATGCCAACGCCGTTCGCGCCGGCAATGTCCGAATAGAGAGAATCGCCTATCATTAAACACTCGTCCGCGGTTGCGTTTAATATGGACAGCATTTTTTGATAAAAAAGCTTGTTGGGTTTAATAATCCCCAGGTCTTCCGAAGCAAACAAATGATGCACGTATTGCCGAATAGGTTTTAAGCGTCCCGTCTGCATTTGAATCAGCCCGTTGGTTGCAACGCAGATTTTATACCCGCGCGCATGCAACGCCTGCACCGTTTCCTTGGCGTTAGGCAAAAAATGTCCGTCTGCCGTTAAATTTTCCATTAGCTTTCGGCTGGCAGTTTTAGGATTATAGGAAAAACCGGTAACGGCAAATTCCTTTTTAAACATATCGTCAACGTGCGTCCAATACAGCGTATGATACTCTCGCTGAATATCCTCTCTGTGTACTTCGTATAATCCCGCTTCCGCCCAAGCCTCTTCCGAAAAATGATGGCTGCGCTCTAACACTTGCTCGTCATACGGATAACCTATCTCGTCGTACAAACGTTTGAGCGCGGCAAGCTCGTCTTGCTTATAATTGACCAGCGTATAATCCGCGTCAAAAATAAGGTATTTATATTGTTTCATATCTCACCAATCTTGACGTTTCAAAGATTTATCCTTCACGTCGTCGTAATAATCGAAATAGCGCCGTTTAAATTCTTCCTTAGTCAGAGGCAACGGCTCGCCGTCTGCGTTTATTCTATCAATCATCTCTTGCAATTCGTCGGGCGTAAAATCGGCAATCTCCGTTTCGTCGCCATACGCTTGCAAAAATTTGAGTAAATCTAATTTGGACATAATTTCCCTTTTATTTAATCCTTATCCGTTAAAGCGGGATTTTCAACTCCCTGCCGTTGCAAGCAATCGTTTGATGCGTAAACCCAATTTCTTTAAGCATTTTCACCACTTCGTTATAATGGTAGCCAATAATTTCTTCGCCGTGCGCGTCGGAACCATACACTACCTTTCTACCGCCCAAAGCGTAATACCGTTTTAATACTTCTACGTTTGGCAAACAGAAAATATCGCTGTTTTGAGGTAAAATTTTACCGCCTTCGTCTTTAGAATTGATTTCTAAAATTTTTCCAAGCTCAATCACTCGTTTTAAAATTTTATCGATTTTATTGCCGTATTCTTCCAAGCTTGCACGCTTATCTGCGTAAGGTGCGTAACGGGTACAATAGCCCAAATGCCCCACCACGTCATATGGATACGGCGCTTCTAAACTGCGCAATACGCAATCGAAATATTCGTTATATACAACACGTTTTTCGCGTACAATCTTTGCGCCCGACTTATCTTTTTCGTAATAGCCGTTTCCAATGCGGTGAACGCTGTTAATTATATAATCTGGCTTGTAGCGCGCCACAATTTCATTATAGCGTTTTATAGAAATTTCGTCATCCATAAATCCAAACTCTACGCCGACTAACACGTTCATTTTCCCTTCGTATGCCTTTTGCATTTTACGGGCTTTAGGAAAATATCTCGTAGGATCGGTATCCGGATGCAACGTTCCCAACCGAATACGCTTCAGCCGTTCGGCAGAAATATCAAAATGTTCGGAAATACCATAATATTCTATCCCCAGACTATCGGCAGTTTTCAACATTTTTTCCATCTCACCGCGTCCGTCGGGAGAAAATTTGGTATGCGTATGCAAATCAATTTTCATATTCGGCATTTCCTCCTTTTTATTTCTTTTCAGCCTTTTTATTATAACACAGCTTTCTATTTATTGCAAGCCCCAAAGGACTTGCTTTTTTACTTTTCAAACATTTTCACGGGAATTTTTGCCTTTTTTATCAGCTTTTATCTATTTTACCCTCATTTTTAACTTAATTTTTCCAATGCTGTCAGCTGTTGGCTTTGCTTACAGTTCTCTCCTATTGCCTTTTGTTTTGCAATTCCCTTATAATCAAAAACGAAAAATGGACGGGGCAGGGTTTTGTTGAATCTCTTTTCCCCGCCGTTTCTCAATCTATTTTTAGGAGAGAATATTATGAAAAAAAGATTTTTAACAGCAATACTTTTGGCTGTTTCCTTCTCATTTTGCGCCGTTATGAACGCTTGCTCCGACCCGCAAAATCCAACCTTGGACATCCCTCCCAACAATTCGGAAAACGTTCAAGACCCAACCATCCCTGAAAACTCAGACAGCGACGATTCGGTTGCACCGCCCGAAATACCACCGACGGACAGCGACTTAATTCCGCCAGCAGACAACGAAAACACGGAAGAAATCGCTCCGCCCGTTACGCAACCCGTTGAAAAAAGCAATGCACGATACATAGTTTGTACGGGCAACAACGTCAATATCCGCTCGGGCGCGGGTACTTCCTATGCCATATTAGGTCAAGCGGAAAAAGGTGAAATGTACGCCATTGTCGGCCAAACAGGCAATTGGTACAAAACGTATTATAAAAATAAAACGGCGTATTTTTATGCCGAATACGCCTCCATTCTTACACTGGAAAAAAGCGATAACGAAGACGCAGAAAACGTCATCAACGAAGGCTATAAGCTGTTGGGTGTACCCTACGTTTACGGCGCCGTGCGCCTGCACGACGGCAACGGTAATTTTTTAAAAGGCTTTACCGCGCAAAAATTCGATTGTTCCTCTTTGGTTCAGTACGCCTTCTATCATGGTGCAGGCACTCTTTTACAAACCACGACAAGAACGCAATTTAAACAAGGATCCTTCGTTTCTAAGTCAAATCTTCAGCGGGGAGATTGCATTTATTTCACCAACGAAACACGGCAATACAAAACGGGTATCGAGCGTATCGGCCACGTCGCAATTTACCTTGGCAATAACTACATTTTACACACCGCGTCCGACTATGCACGCATTGAAAAAATGAGCCAACAACGCTGGAATTTTTACGTGGAGGCAAGACGCTTTGTTTAACTCAACGCAACTCTGCCCCCGTTGTATCGTATTAAGAGTGTTCTTCTAAAGACGCACAGGTTAAAAAGCGCACCTCTTTCGCGCCAGCCGAAAGTAAGAGTTTTGCGCACTCACTCCCCGTCGCGCCCGTCGTCATAATATCGTCGATTAGTAAGATAATTTTATCTTTGCAGGCAGTTCGTTTATGTACATGAAAAAGCCCTTCTACGTTTTTTATACGTTCGGCTTTTGTCAAAGTCTTTTGCGAAGGCGCTTCACAGCGTTTTCGTAAAATCTCGCTATCATATTCCGCGCGGATACCCGCCCGCTCTAAACAAGGCAGTAACGCTTTTACAATTTCTTCCGCTTGATTGTATCCCCTTATCCTTTGCTTTTCTTTTGTCAACGGTACGCATAATACCAAGACGTCCTCTTTGTCAGAAAAACGGCGTAAATAACTTTTCGCCAACTCCTCGCCGAAAAAGTAGGATAAATATCTATCCCCGTTTTTCATGCGGTTTAACAACGAGCAGATGTATCCTTGATAGACAAAAGAAGAAAGCCCCAAGCTAAATTTAGGCAAATGGCTTTTACAATCTAAACAAACGCCCTTCGTTTTTGCCGAGCGTCCGCATTTATCACACGTTATCTTTTCATTTTTTAATATTTTACGGTTGCAATTTTCGCACAGTCTAATTTGCGGATAGGCAAATATTTCCTCTCCGCATCCATCACAGGTAAACCCATACGCGCTTGCACCCTTTCGAATTTTTTCTAAAAAGCTTTCTAATACACCCATAGTTTCTTTGAAAAACCCACCCGCATTTTTGAATTCATCAAATACACGGGTGGGTTCTTTTATATTTCTTTCATTTAATCTTCCGTTTTTCCGTCTGCTTTTCTTTGCACCTTCACAAGCGCATAAGCGCCAAAAATACCGCATACAAACAACAATATACCGAGGATAACGTCCAACCATGCTACGCCGTTCACCGCCCAATTTGCATATACCGTTACAATATCTCCGTTGCAAAACATAGATAAAATAGACCCTAAAGACAGCCCGACAATCAAAGAATATGCCGTATGTCTCGCCTTTTGAAAGGCAATCGTCAACAACTTCGAGAACGTAAACAAGCCCAGCAATAAGCCCACGCCTAAGCCGATATAAATAAAAAATACTGCAGGATTTTCCATCCAATAATGCAAGCTTACGCTATCCATCAACGACGAAAACCAACCGATTGCCATTAAAATAGCACTCGCGCTAAGCCCGGGAACAATCTGTGTAATCCCCAACGCGTAACCAATTACCACACTGATAAGCACTTGCCCGATTTGTACGCTAACAAATTTATCTGTACCTGAACCGCCCGCATTTCCTTCTAAAAGAGCGGAAACCACGCCTATCGCTACAGGAATTAAAACCCCAAGTCCAAACAACGCTATGCGTTTTGCGTTCCATTCCGCACCCTTGAGTTCATCTTTTACTGCGGGAAAAGCCCCTACCATCAGCCCCGCAAACAATCCAACGATTGCAAACGGCAAAATATCTAACAACTGCTTGATTGTAAAAAAGCCTAGTAATACCCCTATCGCCAAGCCCACACCAATGGGCAGTAAGAAGGTAAAGCATTTTTTAAATTGCTTAAACAAATTCCCCAGCGCATACAAAAACTGATCGTACAATTTAAAAATAATCGCCACTGTCGAACCGCTAATTCCCGGCACAATCACGGCAAGCCCTATAAAAAAGCCTAAAATGGCGCTTTTACACCACGTTTTTTTATTGTATTTAATCAAGGCAATTTCCATACTTTCTTGCGGCATGCTTAATTTTTCTCCTTATCATTCATTCGACGGTATATATACGCAACCAAGCAAAAGACAACCCAAGCAAAAAGCAATCCCGCCATTCCGCCGGCAATATCGACGAGTATATCCGTCCACTCCCAAGCCCTTCCGTCTGAAAAGATTTGTAAAAACTCATCCATTACGGCAGTTAATGATGTTCCTACCACAGCAATCAGCGAATACTCTTTTTTTCTGGTATAAGACAAATAGCACCACAACGCAAGCGCGCCAAGCAACGCAAATTGACAAAAATGCGCAGCCATCCGCACGCTGATATGTAAGCGTATAAAATCCTCGCCAGTTGCCGTAGCGATTTTCGATTCGGGTGCAATGATACGGGCAACCTCTTGCACCTGCTCGGTTACCGCGTAGCTTTGTTCGGAAGAGGTTTCTCCGCTCGCCAACGAATTAGAAAATATAAACGCTAAAACGCCGACAACCGCAAAACTAAAAAATATTCTCAGTATCCACACCAGCCACGGCGGAAGCTGTCCTTTTTTAACCATTTGTTTCATACCCTATTATTATACGCAAAAAAATGTATTAGGTCAACATTTTCCGCTAATTTTTTTTATTTTCGCTAAGAACAGTCAAAAATCGCCCCGCTCAAACATATATAATACAAAATACATTCTATTAGGAGAACCTTATGAATTACGTCAAAAAAATGTGCGTGTTACGCCAAGTAAAACAAGGCTTTTCGGGAGACGGAAAAACGCTTTCAGGGCTTGTGAAACTCGAACAATACGGCAAAAATCTTGCCGTAGAAGTCTCAATCATCAATTTTGCGCCTTTATCCGCTGGGGAATATTATTGTCTGCTTTGCGATCTAAAAGGCGTTTGCGAAATGTTACCCTTGCGCAGTAAAAGCCTATTTAATATCATTACCGACTTAGACGTCTCCGACGGCTACTGCGCAGTAATTTGCTTTGTCAAAAACGAAATTATGCCTATTGCATACGGCGTTAACGGAAAAGCAACGTATAACTGGCGCAACATTCTCAACGCCCTGCCCTTTGCAGAACCATTTAACGCTTTGACAAGTATAAAAGAGGAAAAAAGCCCCGACGTTGCCGTTTCTGCCGCTGCCGAGAACTCCTCTCCCGCACCCGTAAAAGCAGAAAACCCATGCACCATGTCCGAAACGACAGAAAAAATCCCCTTACAACAGCCCGTCATCTACGACGACGAGCTTGTTTCCAAAGAAAATTACTACAATACTCAGGAGTTAGAAAATGAATCCCATCCGAACACAAAAAATTGCGACTATGCACCGCTTGAAAGCGGAAATCAAAAACAAACAGAGCAAGAGCAAGCAAATTCTTCAAAAGATGAATATGCTGAAAGCGTACTCGACAAAACTACGCCTAACACCGAATACTATCTCGCCATCCAAGGCGAACTTGACGAACTCTTCCAAAAATACCCGCGTGATACAACTTTAAACGAAGCGATTGCGCACAGCGAATGGGTGCGCGTAAAAGGAGACGAAACCCAGCCTCTTTGTTTGGTTGGCGTCGTTTACGAAGAGTTAAAACCCAAATACATCTGCTACGCGCTTCCAACCGACAATAAAACCGCGCCCCCTCAAGAAATTAAAGACGCGTGCGTATTCGTACCAAAATCCCCCTACGATACCGAAAAAGGATTTTTTGTCATTTTCCAAAATGCAAGCACGGGCTTAACCATTGCAAGCCCGCAATAATCGAAAGCCCGTATACGCTATCGTCGCGTATACGGGCAGTTTGTTACAGTATCGAATGGTTACATTTTTCCAAGTTCATTACAGCGATCGCACATAATTTTGCTAATTTCCGCCGCATTTTCTCCAAGCGTAAGCATCTGCGAAATTTTTATCGGCTTATCTATGATATATCTTCGCTTTGCTTTTTGATAATACGCTACGTATACGGGCGCGTCAATCCCTTTTTCCAAACAACGCTTTGCCAACAAAACGAAACCTTTGTGGAAGCCTTCCAGCTCGTCTAAATACCCCTTTGTAGAATCTTCGGGAAAAATAACGATATTTTGCTTGTTTTCAAGTGCTTCAAAGCTCTCTTTTAAAGTATCCCGCACACGCAAATCTTGATACGTAGAAATTAAATTTAATCCGCGGTAAAATATGTACGTAAGCGGCGAAGCAAGTAAACAAAACAACCTTGCCAAATGTAAATTCCAATGCTTTTTTTCGTGATAAAACACCTTCGTTTGATAACGATAGAGCTGACCAAGCGTTCCATTCATCTCATACGCGCCCCAAAACCGAATATGTTTTTCGCCGTATAATTCCCATGCTAATGGCGCGCTCGTCCCGACGTGATTGCTTAACACAATCCCACCCTCCGTCATCTCTTCGCCTAAATAGACAAATTCCGACGGTTTAATAAAAAGCCGCATAAAGCCTTTTATTCTTTCAAACCAAGGCTTACGAAACTTATTATGTTGTTGTTTCATTTTTTCTCCTTTCTCTTTTTTTGTTTTTTGTTGTTTTCTTTCGTCTTCTCTTAATAATATTTCTCTATATACTATTTTACCGCTTTTTTTCTGTAAATCAAATAAAAACCCCGCTATATTTCATTTTTTACAAAACTTTCACAAAAAAACGGGCAAAAAGCCCGTTTTTCTTCTTATTCTTCTTTTAACCAATACACCTTTTCGTTTGCCGTTTTAAACCCAAGCTTTTTTTGTAAGGCTATCGACGGCTCGTTTCCCACAACAACGTGCCCGTAAGGAATTCTTCCCTGTTTTATATATTCGTTAGCGAGCAATTTTTCCAACGCTTCCGCATACCCCTTTCTTCTATACTCGGGAAATACGTGGAGCATACCCATACTCCCTTCGGGATGTTCGCCGATAAAACCGACGAATTCCCCGTCTGCAAACGCACAATAAATCTTTTTATCCGCCGCCAATTTTTCGATATTTTCAGGGGATTCTTTGTCGTAATTTTGCTTAATCCATTCAATTTGCTCGCGTTGCGCAAACTCGAAAGTAAGCTTGCTGTTTACGGCAAACAGCTCTTTGGATAAATAGGCAATTTGCCAAACGGGTGTTTCGTGCGTAATATGCAATCGGGCGTACACTTCCGCGCGCGCCTCGTCGCCGCGCGTTACAATCCAACCGCTTTTTCTCGCTATTTCTTTGTCTTCTAATGCGCTTAAAGCCATACCTGCCCCCGCCCTTTGCCGTGCAGCGAGCATATAAATACCGCTTGGCGCGTCATATAATAACACGCCGTCTAAATCGCTATTCTCACATTTGGCATATACAATTTTTGCGCGGTTTCGGCGGATACATTCTAACATATCCAAATATAAAAGCTCATTCCTTTGCAAAAATTCCTTTGCTGTTTTTAACAAATCCATTTGCATACCCTTTCTCCTTGCATGGTATTATAACACGCAAAGGCGAAAAAGTCAAGAAGTTAAACTCCCCGCAGACTATCGCCCGCAGGGAGTTTTATATCACCATTTATTTTCAGTTAGGCAAAACAATGTTTGTAACGTCCGAGCTAATCAAATCGATATAAATCGCATACGAATTTCCGCCGATTGCCTCCGTCCCTTCCATCATAGCGGTATAAGCAAATTCCGCAAGAATTTCAAGCTTACTGATGTTATACATATTACCAAAGGTAACCTTCATCTGCCCGCCTAATTTCGTTACGTTCAACGCTTGGCCAACAATAATAAGAGTTCCCAATGTATTGACAACGTTTTCACCATCTACCTGTGCAGCAAATTCGCTAAGTGTTTTGTTTAACATAGGCATTATATTTTCTTGAAGAAAATAAGTAATTGCACTGTCATAGGGCGTGTAAACAGGTAACTCAAGCATAAATTCTTCATAGGAAGGCATTCCTCCAACAGCCTCATCCCCATTCGCACTTGAAGTAATCGAAGCAACTACGTCATAAACAAGTTTATCAAACGAATCGTTTTCCGAATAACCAAGCAATTCTTTCAAACTCATTTGCTTTAACTGCGCAATTTGCGTTTCCGACATGCCTTGTTCTGCCAGCATAGCCTTTACGCTTTCATTATCGAGAATTGAATTTTTAAATTCTTGCAACGTCATATCTGCATTTTCTTGCAAATACGCATCAAGAGCCGTTTCCGCCTGCCCTACTGTTAAGGTATCCAACGCTTCGATTTCCGCAAGCAACGCTTCCACCGTCAAGTCTTCCGCCAACAAACCAAGCGCGTCGTTTAAAACAGCGGAAACCGTTTTGGTTTCAGGATTCAACGCACCGATATAATCTAACAATCCATTCGCTTCTTCCACAGCCTCATAAATAAACGTTGCTTGGCTGTTGTTTATATCCACAACCTCGTTAAATAAGTCCGTAAGACCTTTCCTTACATCCTCTGAATCTTGCAAAATACCAGCGATTAAACCAGTCCAGCTCTGACCGCCTTCCATTACAATATATCCGTTCTCTACAAAGCGTTCTTCCTCGTCGTCGTAATAGTATTCAACGCCGTCGATAAGATACGATTCGCTTACGTAAATTTCACTTTCGCCGCCTTTTTCATAAATTGTTTCCAAGGTCGTCTTTGTATATACGTTATAACCATATTCCGTCTTTGCATACGTATATTCTACCTTTTCTTGCGACCAGTAATAATAATCCCCTTCTCTGCTTTGCGAATCTTCCATCGATTTCGAAACAACCGTCATTTTAATGGTATTCGCCGATTGCAACTGCTGTTCAATCGCCGCTATGTACGTAGAAGCGTCGACAGTATTATTTCCGTTTTGGCTGCCGTTTTCCGAGTTATTTCCCGTTCCGCCGCTATTATCGCTTGTAATGTCCGTATTGCCAGCATTATTCGTATTACCCGAAAACTGCCCGCAAGCCGTAATCGAAGCGCACATAGATAAACTTAAAAGAAAAGCCGCTAATTTTTTAAACAATTTCATAGTTCCTCCTTATAACTTTTTCGGTTTTAACAACGGCGCATTCGCTTGGTAACAAGCTTATCGCCCAGCCGAGCTATTTTACTCTTTCGCTGTGTTTACAAAGCCGTTGAAAAAGTTTTGATAACGTATTATAACATTTCAAAAATTCATTGTCAATACGTAAAAAAATTTTTTTATCTGATTTTCACATTTCATTGTCTCAAGAAAAATAAAAAACGCGATTTCCTCGCGTTTTTCTTTCTTATTTTTCTTTAGAGTGGAAAATCAAACCGATTGTCCCAGGCCCGCAATGCGCGCCGATAACAGGGCCGACGGGTTGAGAAACAATGTCCAAATCGCCAAATTCCGCACGAATGTTGTCAATAAACGCTTCCGCTTCTTTTTCGCAATCGGCATTGATGACAAACACCTTATATTTATCCAATTCCGTACCCTTGCTCTTCATATATCCAATCAAGGTGGAAAGGGCTTTTTTCAAACCTTTCACTTTATCACAGTTGACAATTTTGCCTTCTTCGTTGAAGCGTAAAATAGGCTTAATGCCAAGCAAGTTTCCTACAACCTTCGATACGCCGGAAACACGGCCGCCGCGATATAAATACGTTAAATCGTCTACCACGAAATAGATTGCGATATGTTCGATAAGTTCGTCTAAATACGCGTCCATTTCGTCCATTGTTGCGCCTTCTTTATACTTAAGCGCACCGTAATAGGTAACAAAACCGCTGCCAAGCGAAATCAACTTACTATCCTTATAACGAATTTCTCTTTCGGGATACTTTTCTTTTAATTGTGCAATCGCGCTCTTCATTGAATTAAAGGTCGCGCTCATTTGATGAGAGAAAGTGATATAATAAATATCTTCGCCTCTTGCCAAAATAGGCTCGAAATATTCCAAATATGCATATTCGTTTAACGCAGAAGTTTTAGGGGTTGCGCCCGCACGCATTTTATCGAAAAATGCCTTAAAATCGGTATTTTCCCCCATATCGTAAAAATACTCTTCATCATCTATTACATAAGGCATACGGATTAAATTTAATCCAAGCTCTTTTACCGTCGTATGCCAAAGCTCGCAGTTAGAATCGCAAAATAATTGATACATTTTTTCTCCTTCAAGACACAAAAACGTCTTGCCTTTTTTCATTTTAATTACGCGCTGTTTTCTATTTTATGAGCGTTTCCCCTTTTCTATTACGAAAAACGTGGCGCACAAAGGATTCACAAGAAACACAAAATCCCCTTTCTTTTACTTTCAAATTATACCATAGGGCAAATCAAAAGTCAACAGTTAAAAAGAAATTTGTCGATTTTTATCCCTTTCCTCCCCTTTTATAATGCTAGTATATCATAATTTTTATCATATAGCAAGACTTTTTCACCTTTATTTTTGTTGAAAAATTTTATTAAGCATACTTTATAAACAAACGGCCTTATGTAAGACAAACCTGCCGATTTCTACAAGAAGAAATCGGCAGTAATAATTATATAATTTTACACTATCTCCGTACCCAGCTTTTTCTTTATCCACGCGCTATAACCATATCCTAACAGCAACACAGCTGTCAGCCCGATAAAATACAGCAACGCCGATAAATAAGAATTATCCACAAGCACGTTATTATAAATATTATGCTTTCCGTTTAAAGAAAGCCCGAAAAACGTGGTATCCAAAATCACGTTTAACAGCATCATGATTAGCGCTGAAACAAAAATTAACGAACTGCTGATAAGCGCGTTTCTTTTATTTAATTCCACTTGTCCGCTTCGTATCAGATACACGCCAAAGAGCGAAAGAGTAAAATGCGCTACGTAATCTAATAAGAAATGGAAATGAAATTTATACGCAATCACCGCATTGTATACACAGCTGAAAACCGTCGATAAAAACATCCCTACCGAGAGCAAAGAAACAAGCAAATACGCGTGTTTTTTTAATTGCTTTGGCAAAAGCAAAAATATCGGCGTAAGCGCAAACATAAACGGACTGACGTTTGCCATCGGCAACGTATTTTGAAAATTCCAATCGTAAAACCCTACGTCTAAATAGACAATAACACATAACAGCACGTAAGGAATAAATACAAAGGCGGTAAAACAAAGATTGCAAATTTTGATATTGCTCATAAATTTCATACAATACACCGCAACTGCATACAGCGCGCATAATATCAAAATTGTAAGAATATACCCCTTATCCTTTACCGTTTTATTTTATAAAATCCGAAATATCAACATATTCGTGATACACGTCATACACGCCGTTTTCGTTGATTTTAAGCACCGTACCGCCATTGAGAATGGGGTTCCAGTAACACCCCAACCCCGTCTTTAACGCATACACCATACAAATGCCTTGATAGCGGATAATCCAGTTATTTACGTGGTCGTGCCCCACAAGGATATGCTTTGTAATCCCGCTTTCTTTCATTGCAGAAAACATACCGTCTTCTGCAGGGTAGCTGGAGATAGCCTCGTATTGCACCCCGTAGCTATCCGTGTACCCATCCTTCCAGCATTCGCCGTTTTGCGATTGTTCTAAGCTAACTTCCTGTAAATTTATCCCTTCCTTGTACGCCTCGTTAGACGCCTCGCGGTAAGCATAAATAGGAATGTGCATCATCACCGTCGCATCAGCGCACCCTTGCGCTTTTAACGAGGCAATCTGCTGTTTATACCAAACAATTTGTTCCGGCGTAACCTTTGCCCAATGCAAATCCGTTTCGCCTTTTTCATTCGTATACGGGAAACGATCGTGCGAGTCCATCATAATAATCGCTTCCACGGGCGTATCATTTTCTTTAATAAGAATCACGTAATTTCCGTTTCCTAAACTTTCGTCCCCTCTTTCGTAAACGCAGTGCGGGCAAGCCAAATATTTATCGACGATTTTTTCGACAAATTCCGATCCGCCTTGGTTATCGTGATTTCCCCAAATAAGCGCCCAAGGAATGTTAAAGGATTCTAAAAAGTTTGCCAACGCCATATAGGCGCTTTCTTGCCCAGCCCAAGCCAAATCGCCCGAAAGCGTAATTAAGTCGGGCTGTGTTTTTTTAATCAATTGAGTAATGGTATGCACCGCAATATTTCTAGCCGTTGCGCCTTCCGTCCATTCTTCCGCAGATAACTGAACGTCCGTTAAATTTAAAACGACAAAATCTTTTTGCGGTTTTTTATTTAAAATAATCATAATTTTCTCCCATTTAAAGCTTGTCAGCTTTTTCAATCGCCGTCTTTTGCAGACTGCTCTTTTATCCCCTCGCGTTTTTTCGACAAGGCTGTAATCCATATCGTAACGGCAAGCACCAAAGCCATACCGCCTATCGAAACAGCCGTAAGCAATAAGTAATACAAAACAGGCGTATCTTTTAATAAGAACGCAAGCGGATTTCCGTTTCCGTAGCGAAGCGTCATAAAATCAGCGTAAAGCCCCATACTGCAAATATGGAACGGCGCCATCCAAAGCGGATAATAGCCAATCGGGCCATAGTCGTCGCAGTTAATCATTCTAATCGTTTTTATAACTTCCCACACCTACATAAAATAGCAGATATAGCGAATAACCGCCCTGTCAAAATTCTCTCCGAATTTATATTTCTTACGAATGAATAAAAGCACGGCAAGCAAAACTGCAATTAATGGCAACAGCCACGCAAGCCCGGTTAAGTGTTTCACGCCGAAATCGGTGTTCATCTCACGTTTCTCCTTTGTAAAATGACGTTAACAATATCAGTTTATCACAAATTCAACGATAACGCAAGCGTTGGGCGATTGATTTATACTTTATTGATTGCGTCCGCTTAAAAAAATATTTTTACTCTTTACATTATCCTGCATTTATGTTATACTTTTATACAAGGAGATTATTTATGACGGATTTTCAAAAAATAAAAGAATTTTTCCTGCAACGTTGCGGAAAATTTGTCGAATACAGTGTAATTGACAGCGACGCGCGCAAGTGTGAAAAGCATTTGCCCGAATACGTTTGCCAAAACATAATCAATAACCCTGGCGTAAAAGATTTTTTTGTATTAAACTTCCCGTTTTATTCTAATGCAGGGCTCGTGGAAATAGACTCTTTTGACAGTTTCGTTTTTGAGTTTTATTTTATCGATTACGGCGACAAAATCGTTATCAGCGACGCAAAGCGCACGTTCGATTGCGGTGTCGAAGAGTACGAAGGCAACGGCGTAATCCTTGCGCAAAAGACCGTTGTTGAAAAGTATCTTTTGAAAAACGGCTTGCAATCTATTGATAACGATATCGTTAAGCAGACAAGCCTGCAAACCTTTGTACAGGATACCGTTGCTTTTGTGAAAGCGTTGCAAACGCTTAACAACGCTCAGCCTTATCCGCCGTATATTTTAGAATTAGACAGCGCGCGCGAAACGGTTGATGCGTTGACGCGCTGTTGGGTTTACGGCGAAAGGATAGACGGCGTTCAGCCTGCGCGCAAGCTCGCCCTGTTCGACAGCCAAAAAAACCTACTCGAAAACTTTTCCTGCGCGGAAGACGGGTATCCTCCCATCTTCAACAAGCACGCGTTTACAGGGCTGTTTTTTAACAGCGACGGCAAAGTGTTGGTAAAAAAAACCAGAACGGACACAGCGCCCAAATATGATTTCGCCATTCACGATTTCGTCTTACAAGACGAAGATAACAGCCTTATCGCCTTTCAGCGCGCAATAAAACAAAATTTAGGTTTAGACTTTTATTTTGGCGAACTTGCCCCTGCGCTTACGACAACACGTGATAAGCTAATTTTTGATTTTTACGTTGTCCACGGCTACGACGTTGCAATCGAACAGCTCCACAACGACAGCAACGCGTTTGAATGGATTGAAAAAGACAAACTATTCGCCTTATTAAAAGCCGACCGCTTTGCAAACTATCCCGTAAAATTATTAGAATACTTATGCGAACTATAACACGTCAAAAACAAACAACCGCCTTTGCAGGCGGTTGTTTTTATTTATAAGAACCTAAATTCTCTTATCCAGCTTAATCTACACTTATTTGAGGCAGTTTTACTTCCGTTTGGTTATAATCACTGATAGAGATAACTGCTACGCCCGAACCGCTTGCAGCAGAAGGCCCCCCGCTTGCCACATTGAGCATCGTAATTTCCACACGCACTACTTTTCCATCTTGTATTTTGACGATGAGTTCATCCATCAAATGTTCCCAACCATCTTCATAAATAACAATGTCCGTTCCCGTATAGCAATCGTTTTCCGCATCGTAAGTCAATTGCTCGTACGCCTTAGCTACGATGGGCAACTCTAGGTCTTGCATAACTTTCCCGACCATAGAAGCGCTTTCATCACAGGAGCTTTTTTCCCATTCACCCTCGCGGAAATAATAGCAATATTCTTGACCATTTTCTATAAAGAAGTATCTCGTTTCGCCATCTTCTATCAACTCAACAGCGTTTTTCGTCGATTTGAAAATTTGCGTATCGTTCCAAGTATCGCCATTTTCATAGACCATACTTCTGGCTAAAGTCGCCGTAAAGTTATCGCTGGAAATGGTATTTGCAAATACTTCGTCCCATTCTTCTTTTGTCAAGCCCGTTTTTTCATTTTTACCAGAATTGTCTTTATCGTTTTCCGTATCAGAATTAGAAGAATTTTCGTCTTCCGCCCCGCCTATTTCCCCGCTGTCAGACGAGTTAGCCGTATTACCCGATTCTTCCGATTGAACCCCAGAAGAGCCCGTTTGCAAACCGTCTATACTGCAAGAAGTTGCCATAACCCCAAACGATAAACAAACCATAAGGCTTAAAAGAAAACTTACCGTCTTTTTCATAACGTTTTTCTCCTAAAAACTTTTTTAATTTTCAAAATCGTATTCTGTGAAAAGAACTTCTTTTATCTTTCCGTTTTGAATACGCAAAGTCTTCGCTTCATACGGCGTGAAATCCACAGTGTAAACGCCAAGCGTTTTGCAGTCAATTTCGCACGAAACGGGCTTACCCGCGCATTCGTACGCGCGAAGCACGTAGCCATCCCCGTCTTCAGCCTTTTTAAACGCCGAAAGCACCACGTTTGCTTGGCTGATAGAAATCCCTTCGTACACCAAAGGCAAACAGCCGGTATGATGATTTTCCATAATTGCCGTCGGCGCAGTATTCAACTGCAACGCCCTTTGCGTAATCCGCGCGCTGTCTTTGGTTGTTGCAGGCATTAACCCATAAGAAAATTCGCAAACGCCTTGATCGGTGTAATTTGATTCCGTACTGCGCTTTAAGCCGTGGTCGCAATAAATAGGGCTTCTAATCCCCGTCAAAGCAATTTCATTACCCTTTGCCGAATAGCTGTATTTGCTATCGTTTAATACGGCAAGCCCCGTATCCGCATCTCCAACCATTGCCCACGTAAGCGCGGGCTCTTCTTCGCCGTTGCATTCTCTTTCGAGCGTACCGAACGGGATTTCGTAAACGCTTGTAGGCGACTGCGTTTGCACAGGGAATGCAAATTTCAGCATTTTATGCTTTTCATTCCAATTGAGTTTTACTTTCACCCGCACAAACTCTTCGCCTGCGTGCAAGGTATAATACTGCGTTAACTCCGATTTTCCATAAACCGAAGAAACCTTTACCGTTTCTCTAATGGCGTTGGATTCTAATTTTTCCGCCAGCACGCATTCAAACGCGCCGATTTCTTTATCAAAGTAATTTTTGCCGTGGCTCCAAGTATCGTGCTCGTTTTCGTCGATAATGACGGTACGCGAAGCGCCTGCAAGCGTTTCTTTGCCCGTGCGTTTATCGAAAATGGATACTACGTTACCCTTTTCGTCAAACAATACTTTAAGAATATCGTTTTCTAAAGCAAGTTCTTTGCTGATTTTTGCGCGGTCCGCGTAATCCCCTTCCGAGCGGAACGTCTTGTTAAATTCATCCGACGGCTGATAATAATATACCGCATAGCCAAGCGCGGGAATTTTCGCGCGGAAGATAGCGTTATCACGCTCGAACACAGTCAACGCTTCCGACACAGCGTTAGCAAACGGGACGTCGTTGCCGTTTACGTCTTTAATGGACGTAACGTGATTATTAACCATAACCGTTTCTTCCACTGCAAAGGCGTGCGGATTGAAAAGGATAATCGGCAAGCCGTGTTCTTTGTTCGTGGTATCAATTTTCCAAGACAGCGTTTGCAGCGCGCTGTTTTTTTGCTTTTCCGCGATAGAAATCGCTTCATAGCCCATATACAAGCTATCGTCAAACGCACTTTTAATACAACAACCGCCCAAAATATCGTGGAAAGTCAGGAAGTTTAAATTTTCCCAGCCCGTTTTCATTTTTTCCGTGTCGTACTCTTTTCCTGTCAAAAGTTCTGCTAATACGGAAAATCTCTCCGCCGCCGTCAGCTTGGTATCTCCCTTTCGAAGCAATGTTTTCACTTCCGACACCGTCGAATAGCATCCGCTGGCGTGATGTTGAAGCTCTTCCTTTAAAACGGGTAAATTATTCTCCGCCTTGTATTTTTCAAAAAATTCGACGGGGTCTGCCATTTTCAGCTCGTATTTTCCGTCCTTTTTGTTGTTGTATTCTTCGATTAAACGGATATTTTTTATCGTCGGACCGCCGCCGTGATTGCCCACGCCGTAATACCCCATGAAATCGGTGCCGTGATAAAATTCAGAGCAGTTATCCAAATACGTTTCCAGCTCTTCAAGCGAGTTAAATCTCTTGCAATACGCCTCATAAATACGGAACGCCGTAACCTGCGAGCCGTCGGGCGCTTCCCACGTAAAGACGTTATCCTTTAAAGATTTTTCATATTCCATCGGGCGCATAAACACGTAATATTTCATACCGCTTTTTTGTAAAATTTGCGGCATCATAGCGTTGTGTCCGAAACTGTCCACGTTGTATCCTACCAACGCGGTTTTTCCAAACGTTTCTTTAAAATATCTTTGAGAATATAAGCTCATTCTTGCAAAATTTTCACCGCTGGGCAAATTGCAGTCCGGTTGCACGTTCCAACCGCCGACAATAATAAAACGCCCTTCTTGCACACGCGCTTTTAACTCTTCAAACATCTCTGGATCAAAATCCTGCACCCATTGATACACGGATGCGGACGAACAAACAAATTTAAAATTAGGAAACTCGTTCATACGATCAAGTGCAGAACGAATGGTTGCCTTTGTTTCACAGCTCCCTTCCTGCCACGACCAAACCCACGCCGGATCTAAATGCGCATTGCCTATCATAAATGCTTTTTTCTTTTCCATAATTCTCTCCATCAAATGTTAAAAATTTATTAAACCCAGTATAATATTTATCCTTTATATTGTCAATACTCTTGATAGCATTTTTCGAAGCGACGCTTATTAAATATAATAATTTTATATTTTTGCCCGTTCTTCATATGAAATGTCGCTATCGGTAAAACAATCTCTTGCCATGTAAGTTCGGCTATCTCTTTATACGGTAATACAAGATTCCTGTACGCTTTATCTACTGTAAGTTTATTCGTCTTATAGGTAACCGAATTTTCATCAAGATATAAAGTACCGCCCAATATGCCATTATGGCATAAACTGCATATAAATGATTTTTTCATACTATCCCCCTCAAATTCTTCTTTATCGGTGTTTTTATTATACTACAAAATAACAAATAAAGTCAAGCCGCAAGGCTTGCATATAATAATCCAATATCGCTTTTCCGCATATTTTCGGTCTATACAAAAAGAAACAACCGCCCTTTTAGACGGTTGTTCTTTTTGGTGGAGATGGAAGGTCGCTGAGCGAGCACGAGTCACCGACCATCAAAACCCATCAATTTACCCGATTTTTGCCATTTTTTAGGTATTTTTGCGTGGTTTTCTATACGTTTTCTAACTGCTTATAGGTGCTAATTTTCGTACCCACGTCACCAAGTTTTACGAGCTAAATCAACACCAGTTAAAACAGATTTATTGCCTTTTGTTTTAGCTTTTCGTCCGCTTTTGTTTTGCACATTCAGGACAACCTTTGCCATTGTTTCTATTAGCAATCGTCGCTTGCCATTCGTGTCCTTTATTGCATTTCCACCAGACTTTTTTGTTACTACCCACAGTAACATCTCCTGGCTTTAAGTTGCTGTTCTTTTCAAAATTCCATTCACTTGCCAATTGAGGATTTATTGTCGTTAAATCATTTTTGCCTTTAATAACATATTTCCCAGCACAATATGGGCAACCTCTACCACGATTTCTATTGTAAATATTTGCTTGCCATTCGTGTCCCTTACTACATTTCCACCAGACTTTTATCCCACTTTTAGCAGTAAAATCTTCTGGTCTCAAATCGCCATTCTTATCATAATTCCATTCGCTTGCTAATTCTGGATTTAATGTGACTAAATCACTTTCACCTTTAATAACATATCTGCTAGCACAATAAGGACAGCCTTGCCCAGCGTTTCTACTGTTTATCCGTGCTTGCCATTCATGCCCTTTTTTACATTTCCACCATATTTTTACACCACTACCAGCAGTAAAATCTTCTGGTTTTAAATTGCCGTTTTTATCATAATTCCATTCAATTGCTAATAGTGGATTGATTGTTTGTAAGTCATTGTATCCTTTTAGAACCATTTGTCCTGTACAATATACACATCCATTGCCATTGTTTCTATTAGCAATCGTCGCTTGCCATTCGTGCCCTTTATTGCATTTCCACCAGACTTTTTTGTTACTACCCATAGTAACATCTCCTGGCTTTAAGCCGCTGTTCTTTTCAAAATTCCATTCACTTGCAAGTTTTGGATTAATAGTGGCTAGATCGTTATAACCTGTTAAAACTTGTTTATTTGAACAAATAGGACATCCTGTTCCATTATTTCTACTAGCTATCCTTGCTTGCCATTCATGTCCTTCATAACACTTCCACCAAACTTTTTTACCGCTATTTGCCATAAAATGTTCTGGTCTGGAATTGCCATTTTTTTCATAATTCCATTCACTTGTCAATGTCGGGTTAGTGTTTAAAATAGAGTTCTCTTTTTCTGTATATTCTCGTAAATTATCTATTGCAATAGCATCCCTATTTAAGTCAATATCAATAATAAAACCAACGATTTCACTTAGAATTTTTTGTGTTATTATCCCTAATCCTTTTTGATTTTTATCGATAGTAAAATCAATTGAACTATCGTTCAATAAAGGTAAACCTTCTCTTATTCTATAAAGTTTAATTCCATCATTTTTACATTTATGATTTTTCACTAAATCTTTTTTTGTTTTACTTTTATGATAAAAATACCCATCATATTCAATAGCGATTTTTTTTGATGGAATATAAATATCTAATTCATATCCTTTTCCTTTATAACCATGTTCCACTTCTAAACCGCATTGTTTTAAGTAATATAAAAATACGTATTCAGGGAAGGATGTGTTTCTTTCAGCATTACAAACAGGACAACCAATTCCTTTATGTCTATTATTTATAATTGATTGCCACTCGTGTCCTTTGGAACACTTCCACCAAACCTTTTTATTGCTACCCACAGTAACATCTTCTGGTTTTAGGTCACCATTTCTTTCATAATTCCACTCTTTTGCCAATGCAGGATTGAGAGTTCCTAAGTCATTATATCCTTTCAATGTTTTTTGATTAGAACAATATGGACAACTATGACCATTATTTCTATCTCCAATTATTGCTAGCCACTCGTGCCCTTTATTACATTTCCACCAAACCTTTTTATTGCTACCCACACTAACATATTCTGGTTTTAAGTCACCGTTTTTTTCATGATTCCACTCTTTTGCCAATGCAGGATTAAGAGTTCCTAAGTCATTATATCCTTTCAATATTTTTTGATTAAAACAATACGGGCAACTATGACCAGATTTTCTACTATAAATTACTGCTTGCCACTCGTGCCCTTTGGAACACTTCCACCAAACCTTTTTACCACTATTTGCAGTAAAATTTTCAGGTCCTAAATCACCGTTCTTTTCATAGTTCCATTCATTCGCTAAGCTTGAATTAAGTGTTGCCAAATCATTATAACCTAGTAAAACTTTTTTTCCTGAACAATGTGGGCAACCCCTGCCACGATTTCTATTTGCTATCATAGCCTGCCATTCATGTCCGTTATTGCATTTCCACCATACCTTTTTGCCACTGCCAAGAGTAATAGTTTCAGGCGTAAGACATTCTTCATTATTCTTCTCCCAATTCCATTCCGCCATAAGTCGAGCATTATCACTCAAATATTGTTTCTCTTTCTTTTCCACCATAATACTCTCCTCTCACAATTTGTTTTAACTATTATACTACAATTCCCGTGAAAATTCAAGCGTTTAACTATTTTTCACAAAATTCTTAATATTCAGGGTGACAATTTTTCAAAAATGGGGATTTTCGCCCGAAACACGATAGGGTTTCTTGATGTGTTTCGTGCTACTACTAATTCCATAGAGAAAAATACTACGAAAAAGCAAAACACACGCCGCTACACCTTAAAAATCAAGGTTAGTGACGTGTGCTGGATTGGTGGAGATGGTGGGAATTGCGCCTTTAGCGGCGCGCCCCACTCGACAATTATCAATTGTCGCCTTTGCCATTCACTTCTTTGTTTCACCTGTTTATTCTAGGCAAAGCGTATTGCTCTCGCAAAACGGCTCCCACCCTCAATTCCCACCATATTTTCGGTCTATACAAAAAGAAACAACCGCCCTTTCAGGCGGTTGTTCTTTTTGGTGGAGCAAGCGCAACGTAAGTTGAACCGATTAAATATTACGATATTTGGCGTTGACAGTAATAAAACTTCCATTTCCTTGGCTTCTATGTATAGTAATAATCCCTGCCCAAGCAAGAATACCTGAATAATATGTAGAGCGACGAGTAACAGACATTCCATTTTCTGAAAACAACAACTCACTTGCAATAAATCCTTCCATGCAATCATAGGAGATTTCTTCTCCAAGCTTGCCGCCATTCATTGCTATAACATCGCCACGATACATTTTACCGCCCAATGAATTTGCTTTCTTTACAATTTCGTCAAAATGCTCCCATTCCAATATATAATTTGGCAATTTATCCGTTTCTATACCCATACCTGTAGGGGAAGCCCAAAAAGCTATGGGATTGCCTCTTAAAGTGAGCATTAACGCTTTTCCTCCGTTTGCTTTTAATTTTTCTTTTATAATAATACTAATTTGATTTTCTTTCTTGAAAAATCCCATAATACTTACCTTCCTTAATATAAATTTCTCTCAAATATAACTTTTTTATTTTCTGCATCAACTTTTGCTTTGTAACCTAATTTCAACCAGCTTTTTGCATACGTGTGATATTCCGTATTTGCCCAATAAGACTGCGGAAGATTATGAGCGCTTGCGGGCAAGGCAAACCCCAAAATATCTTCCAACTGTTCATAAGATAACACTATTCGCTTTTCCCAACTTTCATATAAAAACTCTGATAACGCCTTATATTTGCTATTTGTGCATTCTACAGGGAAAGTAGGGCGGTCCACGCAAGGTACGCTTGCACTTTGTTGTAAATTGCTCTTTTCTTCTAATTGAGAAACTCTTTTTTCTAATTCTTCAATGCGATTGTACAACTTTACAATATCTGATAACTCTATCTGCATTTTTATAACTCCTATAACTGTAAATTTTTAATACTTTGGCCAAGTACAATTATAGTATAACACAACTCGAACTTGTAGTCAATAGTTTTTAATAACTTCTTTAATATTTTTTCAACTTTTTTTTAAACAAATTAAAAAACCTAAATCAAACCATAGATGGTTCAATTTAGGTTTAACTTGGTGGAGATGGTGGGAATTTGGCTTCGCCAAAGTGTCGTCGCTCGAAAACCGTTACGAAAAAGTTTAGCCGTTTCGTATCTCGCTCCTCGCGTGAACCCACGAGAATTCGCGCCTTCTCGCAAACACCATCTCCACCACACGAAAAAAGACGCCCGAAGGCGTCAATTCGTGTGGTGGAGCGAGTTTAACGTAAGTTGAACCGCTTAATAATATTTATTCCCGTGAAATTTCTTTTTCGGTTTCCAATTTTTTCAGTCTCTTTTCCCAATCATACATTTTTACGAAAAACATAATAATTTCAATAAGAGATGCAACCGACAAACTACCTAATATCCAATTTATTATAGGAGACAATTGTTCCTGAATGCCTAAATAATAAGTAACAACGGTGCAAGCTATTAGCTGTAAAATAGGAACAGCCAAAAGCAATATAATAGCCGTATAAGAAATTTTGCTTAATTTTGTAACAGCTTTATAAAAATCCTTTGTTTTTTGAATCTCTGCCTTTAATTCACTTACCTGTTCATTAAATTTTTGAACTTCTTTGTACTGATTAGCCATTATTTGTTCAAGTGCGTTTCCTTGTTGCATTGTAGAATTAGGAGAAGTTTCCGTTAAAGAAACCCCGTTACTTCTTCCATTTTTTGTGGCTACTCCCGCATTTTGTGCGGAAAAATATGCTTGCGTTTTAGATTTGGGCAGTTGACCCCCGTTATCAGTATTCGCTTTTTGCTTTTTATAAGGCTCTCTTTCCATTATATCAGCTCCTTTAACGCCTTTGGAGTCAATTTTGACATTGCGTTAGACAGTATATCGTAAATTTCTTCTATGGTTAAAACATCATCATTAGGGTTATTATTAAAATCCAACTGGAAAATAACGCCCTTATAATCTTCCGCAGAACCATTATCATTGTTAATATGTAAATTTCCTGCATTGACATTAAGAATATTATTATAAACTTTCTTTTTTATTAAGGTTTGTTTGTTACTTCGAATCCCTATTTCCGTATCATTAACACAATAAGGAATTTTTATATATTTTTGATATATTTCTTGTACGTTTTCCGCTGTTAATTTGAAAAGAGTAAAAATTACCCCAACCCTTAATATATCATTATTATTTTTAACTGTTTTACAGTATTTTTTTATAATATCTTCATTTAACTTAAATGATTCATTCGGTGTTTTATCATCGTGAAAATCAGAGTTTACGAATAAATCAACTCGGTTCCTTGCTACATTAAGAGCAAATTTATTATCTTTTGAGTTTATTTGTGCAAGGGGTATATCTAAAAGGTCAATAGGCAAATTTTGAATATTAGGCATAGAATCCATAATACCATTCAAGCCTTCGTTTATATTATTCATTACAAGGTCGGGGCGCTCTATTAAATCTTTTGTAAACAAGGCAATTTGTGTCGATATAAGTTTCATATTATGTTCTCCTGTATTAAAATATAAATTTTTTTCTTCAAGTTTTCAAAATTCTTCTTTTTTAATTCGCATTCCCAAATACGAATTACCGTCCAACCGCGTTTCTCAAAAAGTGCGGTTATTTCTTTATCGTGGCGCATATTACGTTCGCGCTTTTTTTGCCAAAACTCCGCATTATCGGCAGGGCGCGTATTTCGGCAATCGTGTCCGTGCCAAAAACAACCGTCAACGAAAATAGCGATTTTCTTATCGAGAAACACGAAATCTGGATGTCCTTTAACTTTATAATTACGCCGCCAACCGATAATACCGTTTTCCTTGAAAATTTTAATCAATCTAATTTCCGTTGTTTTATTTTGTTTAGAATGTACTGCGCTCATAATTTTAGAGCGTTTTTCTTTCTCGAAAATATCCGCCATTACTCAATATCCTTTTTATACCAATAGTATAGCATATTTTTTGTGTTTTTGCAATTAGAAATAATAAACCAATAAGATAATTTTATCGCAATATATATCAAAAAAAATCACCGATATACAGGATAAAACATTTGATATATCGGTGATTTTATGTTATAATAGTTTAAATATCTTATTTGAGGGCAAATAATGCAAATATCATACAACAATTTATGGAAACTTTTAATTGACCGCAATATTAAAAAACAGGAATTAAAAGAAGCAACGGGGTTAGGCTCTACCACTATGACAAAATTAAACAACAATCACCTTGTTTCTATGGAAGTAATGATGAAGATTTGCTTCTTTTTGCAATGCGATATTGGAGAAGTTATGAGCTTTGCTTTTCACAAGGAGAACGACTAATGAACGCTATATCATTATTTTCGGGCGCAGGTATTGATGAATTTTATTTAAAAGAAAACGGGATTGATGTAATTTTAGCGAATGAAATTATAGAATCTCGTGCGGAAGCATATAAGCAGCTTCACGAAAATCAAAACGTTATTTGTGATGATATTTGTAAAGATGAAGTAAAAAAGCGCATATCTGATTTTGCTATTCAAAACAACGTTGAGCTTATTATAGCCACTCCCCCTTGTCAAGGGTTAAGTTGGGCAGGCGCAAATAAAAATATGAAAGCATTACTTTCCGATAAACGCAATTTCTTGGTTTTAAATGCTATTGAAATCATAGAAAAAGTATTGCCGAACTATGTTGTGATTGAAAACGTTCCACGTTTTGCTGAAATGCTTTTTCCTTATAACGATGAACTGGTTTCATTGGAAAAATTATTAAACGCGCAATTTTCCAACGATTATAATATCGATGTTACAGTTTTTAACGCCGCAGATTTTGGCGTGCCTCAATATAGACAACGTATTGTTTTCCGTATGTGGAAAAAGGGTTTAACTTGGAGTATCCCCGAAAAGACTAAACATATTTCTTTACAGGAAGCTATTGGCGATTTACCAAGCTTGGAATCGGGGGAAGCAAGCAATATTCCAAACCATTTTGCGAGAAAACACCCTGCAAATCATATCGAATGTATGAAGCATACGCCGACGGGAAAAAGCGCATACGATAATTCTTATTATTACCCTCGCAAAGAAAATGGTGAAATGGTAAAAGGGTTTAAGAATACCTTTAAAAGAATGTCGTGGGATAAGCCCGCCGCGACGATTACGATGAGAAACGATATTATTTCTTCGCAGGAAAACGTACACCCTGGTAGATTGCTCCCCGATGGAACGTATTCCGATGCGCGCGTTTTAACTTTAAGAGAACTCCTCATCGTGTCGTCTATGCCGCCTGACGTAAAAATCCCCACAAATTTAACGGAAACTTCTTTTAGACAAATTGTGGGAGAAGGCATACCGCCGCTTATGCTCTCAAAAATTCTTGGCGGTATCAATCAAAAACGAATTAAAGGCTTATCAATGTTTTCGGGTGGTGGCATAGCGGAAACATATTTTAAAGAAATTGGCGTAGATATTGTCGTGGCAAACGAACTTTTGCCCGAAAGAGCAAAATTTTATAAGGAAAATCATAGCGATACGAATATGATTTGCGGCGATATTACCAACCAAGAAACTTTTGATACAATAGTTGAAGCCGCAAAAAAAGAAAATATTGAATTTCTTATCGCTACGCCGCCTTGTCAAGGTATGAGTACGTTGGGGTTGAAGCAGTACGATACCGACAAAAGAAATATCTTATTCTTTTACGTTATTAACGCAATAGACATTTTGAAACCTAATTACATTTTAATTGAAAACGTTCCCAAGTTTTTACAGTTAAAATATCCGTATAAAGATAAACTTTGCGACGTAATTGAAATTTTAGAAGACCATTATGAAGACGAATATATAGTCGATTCTAAAATTGTCAACGCAATGCATTACGGCGTTCCCCAAAGCAGACCACGCTTAATTATTAAATTGTATAAAAAAGGATTAAAATGGGCGTGGCCGAAGGAAGAAAAAATCATAACCCTGCGTGAAGCTATTGGCGACTTGCCAAGTTTAGAATCGGGTGAAAAAAGCGATATTAAATGGCATAACGCTTTAACTCATAGCCCTATGCAAGTTGAAGCGTTGAAGCATACGCCCGAAGGCAAAAGCGCAATGGCGAACGAAGTTTATTATCCTAAAAAGAAAGACGGTAGTAAAGTAAAAGGTTTCCACAACACTTATAAAAGAATGAAATGGGACGAGCCTGCGCCTGCAAGAACGACAAACAGCGCGTTAATCAGCGGACATAATAACGTTCACCCTGGTAGATTATTGCCCGACGGTACTTGGAGCGACGCGCGCGTTTTAACTTTACGCGAACTTATAATCGTTTCTTCGTTGCCCCTGACTTGGAATATTCCCGATGAATATAAGGAAACGTTTATAAGAGAAATCATAGGCGAAGCCATTCCCCCGATGTTAAGCAAAAAGATTGTTGAGGAAATGTTGAGGTAATATATGAAACTTGATTATAATAGAGAATCGTCAAAAGAAAAATGGACGATAATGCAATATTTAAGAGATTTCGACCTTATGACCGCATTTGCATATGCCTTACGAGAATCTCCCACGGAATTGTCCGCAGAAAATTTATTGGAAATTATGGGGCAATTAGAAGCGAAAGGGATTTATCACCCCACAAGTAAAAAACCGAAAAAAGACGGTAAAGCGGAAAAGAATTTAAACACCGCTTTATTCCGTAGCGTTCAAATTGCTTGGTATATGTTCGGTTATTACGATAAAAACAGCAATAAACGTAAACAAAAGAAATTCGTATTCAGCCCTTTGGGAAATCTTTTGCTTGATAATATTGAAGATAAAGCAAAGACTTCTAAAATCTTCTTGACAATGCTTTTTTCTCTCGCTTTTCGTCAACAGTTTAGTATGATGAATCGCAAATTCAATATTTACCCGTATAGATTGTTATTCCAACTTTTGAGCGATGAGCGTTTGGGCGGTAAATTGTATAGCGATGAAGCGACATATTTGTTAATGTTTACAAAAACGATAGACGAAGAAAAATATGAAAACTTAATTGACGATATTTTATCTTTTAGGGCTATGAAACCGCAAGATAAATATGAATTATTCAAGAAAAATGAAGGCGTAATGGCTCTTGCTATCCAAGAATGGAAATATGCCTGCGGTATGTTATCTTCCGCAAATATCGTTAATTGGGATATTCCCAAAGAAAGCATTGGACAGTTAGCGCAAGGCGTTGAAACAAAAAGACACGCAAAGAAACCTACAATGCGTACTTATAAAATGGATTGCATTTCCGTAAAGCCCGAAATGAAAAATTATTTATCGACTTTATTGAAAAATTATCCTTATAACGTTATTCCATATACGGAAGAAGAACAAGAAAGCGGTTTTGAAAAAGACATTATTTTCCGATTGTATAACTTCTATCCTACCGAGCTTCTTGTTGAATTAGGTATGCCTACCGACAAAGAACGTAAATTAACGGCTATGCTTAATCAAGTTGACGTTATCAATGAGTATGCTTACAATAAGCTGAAAGATTTAACGGGCGTTGGGTTTGAGTATGTGTTAAGAGACGTTTTGAATTTGTTTGCCGACGTGGAAGCTGAAAAAATCGGAGGCGCAGGCAAAACGGATATTGAATGTTTGTATATATTACCCAAAGCCAAGAAAAAATTCGACGTTGAAGCAAAATCAAGGAATAGAAGATTGAGCGAGATTAACCCACGCCGTTTGAGAGAACACCGTGAAGCCGTTAAATCGCGCTATACGTTGATTGTTGCTCCGTCGTTTGCTTCGGGGGTTAAAGCGGATATTGAAAAAGAACTTGCCGTTTTAATTGAGTCTAATGTTTTATCGCAATATTTATATCAATATATTTGCGCAGAAGCAAAAAAGGACGACGATAATATTATTATTTCCTATAAAGACCTTGAAGAAATGGCTCTCGATAATCTTGGAAAAGATATGACCCCGATTTTGCGCGAATTTATCTTTGAAAAATACGGGCATAATTGCGCCGTATAAAACCAAAAACTATCAAATGAGTGTAAGGCGTGTGCTTGTCAGATACAAGTCGTGCGCGCTCGCGCGCGCACGAGACAAGCACACGCCTTTTCGGTGAAATCAAGCAATCAAAAAAAGAAAATACACGAAAAGCGAGAGTCGCCGCTGAACCGCTTGGCGATCTCTCGCTATTTTTTCGTTAGTCTAATTTTCATTTTTCCTTTTGATTGTATTCTAACTTTCCACTTTAAAAATGAGCCGTCCTTGTCTTTTATCTTTGCGCGCTCACGAGCAAGTCCGTATCAATGTGGGGATAGTTGGGGTTTACGGGGTGTTAGTTGGTAAATTGACGGGCTTACTTTATAAATTCGGTGGGTGAGTTGGTAAACTTTTCAAAAATACTATGTTAAAATAAATATACGACGAAAAGGAAAGAACGTTCGCCACTAATCTTTCCCGATTGTTATTTGTTGTCAGTCATATCAAACACAGGAGAAAGTGAAAGAAACAGGAAAATTAAAAATTGAATTTATAGGAGCTATCGACCTTGATTTCCTGCCCGAAAGCGAACGCAAAAGTTTTTACAGCACGCTTTTTGCGCGGATTCAAGAATTATACCAAAATAGTAGAATCGACGAGAACGGAATATAAATTATTTTATCTTTCGAGCGGTCGGAGCGTAAACGAAACCGCCCTTTTATACAAGGGTAAAGTGCATTGCTTGGCGCAACCCTTGTATAAAAGTTTGGGCATATAAAAAGCAAGATTATCAATGCGGCTTCGTTTCGGTTGCTCCTGTCGAAAGACAAAATAAATACATTATAAGGAGTAAAAACTATATGAAAACAGCAGTAATTTATGCCCGTTACTCGTCCGATAACCAAACGGAACAGTCTATTGAAGGGCAACTTCGCGTATGTCAAGAATATGCGAAGAACAACGACATTTTGCTACTCGATACCTATATCGATAGAGCAATGACAGGTACAAACGACAATCGCGCCGACTTCCAACGCATGTTAAAAGACAGCGCGAGAAACCATTGGGATTACGTTCTTGTTTACAAAATAGACCGATTTTCCCGTAATAAGTATGAAACGGCAATACACAAAAAGACTTTGAGAGATAACGGTACTCGTTTGCTTTCCGCTACGGAATACATACCCGATTCCCCCGAAGGTATTATCCTTGAATCTATGCTTGAAGGTTATGCGGAATACTACTCGGCGGAGCTTTCACAAAAAATTCGCCGTGGAATGAACGAAAGCCGTCAAAAAGGCAATTACACAGGCGGTTACGTTCTTTACGGATATAAAATCGTCGATAAAAAGGTCGTGATTGACGAATACCAAGCGGAAATTGTGCGTTATATCTATGAACAGTATTCGACGGGCGTTTACGTGAAAGATATTCTCAAAGCGTTAAATGAAAAAGGCGTTATCCACCGCGGAAAACCGTTTGCAAGTAATACCATTTACGGCATACTTAAAAATGAGAAATATTCGGGTAGTTATAAGCGCGGAAATGAAATCTTTGAAAAGACTTTCCCGAGAATCGTTCCCCAAGAAGTATTTGAAAAAGTCCGTAAAAAAGTAGAACAAAACAAGTATGGCAAGAAGAACGAAAAAGAACCGTATTTATTACGCTTTAAGGTAACTTGCGGATATTGCGGTAAGCCGATAAGCTCCGATACGGGTACAGCAAGAAACGGTACTGTAAAATACTATTACAAGTGTTGGAATCGTAAACATAACGGAGCGTGCAAAAAAGAAGTTATCCGTAAAGATACGTTAGAAACAATCGTGATGAACGCTATCATAGAACAGCTTACAAGCCAAAAATCTATGAATGAACTCGTACACGGGTTGCTCAAAATCCAAGAATCCCAAATAAAAGAAAGCTCTATGTTGAACGTTCTTTTACACGATAAACGCAAGGTGGAAACCTCTTTAAATAATATCGTATCGGCTATTGAGCAAGGTATTATATCGAACGTTACAAATAAGCGTTTGCGTGAATTAGAAGAACAACAATCCCAACTTGAAAAGCAAATATTGATAGAGCGTAGCAAACTTGCCGTGGTAATGTCTGAGCAGGATATACGCGAATTTTACGAAAGCGCGCTTATGCTTGAACCGCAAATGCTTGTCAATTATCTCATAAAAGAAGTCGTACTTTTCGACGATAAAATTATTATCCGTTTCAACAATCCATTAAGAACGAGTCCTGACGATGGTCAGGGCTTTTTCTTTTACAACAAAAATCATTCCTACACTTATACGATACCGAATAAACCTACCGTATATGAAGTAAAAATGAATATAGAAATAGGC
Organism: Candidatus Scatosoma sp.; assembly: GCA_045660265.1. GTDB lineage: Bacteria > Bacillota > Clostridia > Christensenellales > Borkfalkiaceae > Scatosoma. Next base: position 95,131 of record JAZRDM010000061.1, read on the forward strand.
GTATAATAAAACGGCTATTTATTCCACGGTACTCTTGACAAGAGCCTCTGCGGAGTGCGTTGTAAAGGCTGAAAAGAGCCAACTACCAACGCCCCGTGGGGGCTTTTTTGTTGCCTTTGGCAGCAACAGCCTAACACACTCCTTTCTCCTGTCAAGAGTCTTTCGCGGCATAAACCGCCGTTTTTAGCTTGATTTTTATTCTTTGAATAAATACTCGACTTGTTATTTCTTTGAAAACGTAGGGCAAACAAAAGCCCTTTTACGCGATATTTATTCGTTGGCAAAATAAAAAACCTAAACCAAACCATAGGTGGTTCAATTTAGGTTTAACTTGGTGGAGATGGTGGGAATTGAACCCACGTCTTACTCGGCTGCCAAAAAACTTTCTACATACTTAGTTTATCTATTATTTCTTAATTTTACAACGCGGGTAAACACGCTTTGCAAAACGCAGAAAGCTAAATAATCTATAATAACACTTCCCGATTGATTATAGATTTTTCCGTCTTTTTGACGCCGCGGCCCTAACCGACGGATAAATTAGGCGCGACGATTCGTTAATAAACGAAGTTACGCTGCAAGAGCGTAGTTTGCATTTCTATTTGCATTTAAATTTAATGGAATGTTTTTACGCAGCCACTCCGTCTGCGGTATGCTTATCCTTTCGCTCACCGGCAATCGAATCCGGTGCATCCCCATATTTCAGGCTACACTATTATTATACACAGCTTTCGCCTGATTTGAAACATTTTTTATTTTTTCTTTTTTTCGCCCGTATGATGTTCTTCTCCCGACAGCATGCGCATAACGTTCTTATGATGCGCTGCCCACGTAAGAATATCAATCAGCAACAAAATAACAAGCATGGTGCCCAGGTATGCGGTGAACGGCGTTTCAGCGTATCTGAAATAGAAAATCAACGCCTGCCAAATACTGCAACCTGCCACCCCAAGCATCGAGCCCATCCCGCCCATTTTCGTAAGTTTAATAAACCCTAAAACGAGCGCAGCTACCACAAAGCCCATCAAGAAAAACCACAGCTCTTCACACGTGAGAGCCGCCCAAAACATCCCCATTGTTGCCGAAATGCCCTTACCACCTTTAAAGCGCATGGTAACGGGGAAAATATGGCCGATCACCACGAAAAGCCCGCAAAAATATCTAGCCGTATCACTGACGCAAACGCTCGTTCCTGCAAACGTAGCGTCCTTATAAATTAAGTGCGCCGCCACCGTCGGAAGAATACATTTCAACGCGTCGAATACAAACGTCAACACGCCGACGCCCATACCAAACTCACGGCTCATATTCATTGCGCCAGGATTACCGCTGCCCATCTTCGTAATGTCTTTTTTACGGATTTTTGAGATGATGACGGCGAAGTTGAAACAACCCATCAAATAACTGACCACCGCCATCACTAAAAATTGCCACCAATCTTTTTCAAGATTTATTTGCATATTCTTTCCGCCTTTAAAGTGAATTAGTCTTCGTCTTTTTTCTCGCGAACAACAACCTTAATCGGCGTACCCGTAAAGTCATAGGCACGGCGAATAGTATTTTCCAAATATCTTTGGTAGGAGAAATGCAACAACCCTTCGTCGTTAACATGCAATACGAATACAGGAGGACAAACGGACACTTGCGACGAGAAGAATACACGCATTCTTCTGCCTTGATAGGAAGGCGGTTCTTGCATACGCACCGCGTCGCCGATTAAATCGTTCAGCGCGCCGGTAGGTACTCTAAACGAAGCGTTTGCATACACTTCTTCCGCCGCGGCAAGCAATTTATCCACGCGTTGCCCCGTCTTTGCTGAAATATAGATAGACTTATAATAGTCCATAAACTTCAAATCTTCTTTCAGTTTTTCCTCAAATTTATTGATGGTATGCGTATCTTTTTCGATAAGGTCCCATTTGTTCATTACGATTACAGACGGTTTCCCTTGTTCATGTACATAGCCGATAATTTTAACGTCTTGTTCGGTCAACCCTTCTTGACTGTCAACCACAAGCAAACAAACGTCGCTTCGTCTTACCGCGTCAAACGCACGCATATTGCTGTAATATTCTACGTCGTCGTCCACGTTTTTCTTCTTACGAATCCC
>JAZRDM010000062.1:0-1716 GCA_045660265.1 Candidatus Scatosoma sp.
ATTACATAATGCTTTTAAAGGGAAAGAAGATACGGTTAAAAAAATTATAGATTTGTGTCGTTTAAACCATATAAACGTCGTAGGGTATTATAGTATCAACTATAATACTTATGAGCACGATAGACACGAATCGTGGCGACAGCTTAACACGAACGGTAAATCTGTAAGAGAAGACGAAGAAATCGCAAACGTGAATCAATCGGCATTTGCGTCTTTGCAGTATAGAAGATACGGCTTATGTTGTCCAAATAACGAAGAATATAGAAATTTTGTTTATGCGCAAATAGATGAAATGCTTGTATATTTTGATATGGACGGTATCTTTTTTGATATGCCGTACTGGCCGTCAACTTGTTATTGTAAAGATTGCAAGAAGAGATTTGAAAGCGAAGTCGGATATCCTATGCCGGAAAATTTTTTGGAAGCAGACGAAAATTATTTAACGCTCGTAGAGAAAAAATCACAATGGATGGGCGAATGGACGAAGCTTTTATACGAGTACGTGAAAGCAAAAAAACCTACGTGTAGCGTAGAATTTAATTTGGCTGCAGGCGTAGCGGAAAGCTCTTTTAGTGGTTGCGGTAAAGAGGTTAACGATAACAACGATTACGCAGGCGGGGATTTATACGGCGGTATGTTTAGCCATTCTTTTGCTTGTAAATTGTATAAAAACATGTCTAAAAATCAACCGTTTGAATATATGATGTCACGCTGTAAGCCTGCGTTGCGTTCCCATACACTTACGAAAACACAGGATGTTTTGCGTAGTGAAATAATGTTAAATACTGCGCATCACGGTGCAACGCTATTTATTGACGCGATTGATCCCATAGGGACGATGGACGAGCGTGTTTACGAGAAACTTGAAAAGATATACAGTGAAGTCGAAAAATATCAACCCTATTTACACGGAAAAATGGTGGAAGATTTAGGGATATATTACGGGTTTAAGAGTAGATTTTCGAATAATAACGAATCGTATAACAATTTAACTTGTTCGGTGGAACTTGCGAAAGATTTAATTGCCAATCATATCCCGTTCGGCGTTACGGGGAATTTCCATACGTTAGACGGATATAAAACCATATTTGCGCCAATGCTTTCAAAACTTGAAGAATGTGATAATGAAACCTTGTTCGAGTTTGTGAAGAATGGCGGGAATTTATATGTAAGCGGAGTAGGAAATAAGACGCTTGTGGAAGAACTTCTTTCTTGTGAGGTTTTAGGCAGAACGGAAGAAAAGAGCATATATTTAGCTCCTACGAAGAATAATGAAGACGTTTTTATAGGCTTTAATTCAAAATATCCGTTACCGTTTACAGGTACGGCGCCTATTATAAAACTAAAAAAGGAAGACGGGATTGTTGCAACGTTAATAAAACCGTATACGAAACCCAATGAAATTAAGTACGCTTCGATCCATAGCGATCCGCCGGGCGTTGTAACGGAAATTCCCATGATCGTAATGAAAAATTACGGGAAAGGAAAAATTATATGGTCTGCCGTACCGATAGAATCCGTTACTTATTTGGAATACAAAACCATTTTGCATAAAGTGCTTGATAAATATTTCGAGAAAGTTAACTTCGCCTTTTATGCAACCGCGCCCAAGGACGTTGAAATTACGCTTTTTGAAAGCGAGGGAGAAAAGACTTTAAATTTAAATCTTATTTCCGACGAAGAAACGGCTCGTACGGTGGAGCCTTTTAAGATAAA
>JAZRDM010000063.1:0-8511 GCA_045660265.1 Candidatus Scatosoma sp.
GCGTCCGCCAAAGTTTTCAAGTTTTCCTTCATAGCAAGCTTGGCAATCATTTGATAGCGCATACCTGCCTGACACTCGCCTGCGAAACTGCGGGCTAAATTCTTAAAAGTTTCCGTTTTTTCAAATTGCATACTTCTCTCCATTATTTTCCCGAAGGCGTCGCCTTCTACGTTCAGTATGTGCCGACTTTTTGCAGATATTCGCCCGAATTTATGACAAAGTATGGAACACGCTTGCAAAAATTCCGCGATATGGGTACAATATAAATACAATAAAGGAAAGAGAGAAGGGTTTATGTTTCATATCGTTTTGGTCGAGCCGGAAATTCCGCAAAACGCAGGCAATATCGCGCGTACGTGCGGGGCAACGGGTACGCATTTGCATTTGATTCGTCCGCTTGGGTTTGAAGTGACGGATAAATATTTGAAAAGGGCGGGGCTGGATTATTGGCATCTCGTCGACATTTCCTATTACGACAGCTTTGACCAGTTGCAGGAAAAGTACAAGGATTCGCGTTTCTTCTTTTTCACAACGAAAGGCAGAAACCGACACTCGGACGTTGCTTTCCGCGACGGCGATTTTCTCGTGTTCGGCAAGGAAACGAAGGGGTTGCCCGAAGACTTGTTGCTCAAAAACAAGGAAACGTGTTTGCGTATCCCGATGTTTGCGGACGCGCGCTCGCTTAATCTTGGCAACTCGGTGGCGATTGCGTTGTACGAGGCGTTGCGCCAAACGGAGTACAAGGGCTTGAAAGAGGCGGGCGAATTGCATAACCACAGTTGGGACGAAGCCGAATAAAAGGGTGTATAAATAAATAGAAAACTGTCAATAACTTCCGTGTATCATCACGGGAGTTTTCTTTTTATGAAAAAAATCTGCATAATTTTTTTGACGTTATTCATAATAACTTTGACGGCGTTAGGTTTTTCGGACGGCAAAACTGCCCAAAACGCGCCCGTTTGCGACGAGTATTTGCGCGTGCATATTCGCGCCGATTCTAACGAGCGCGACGCGCAGGACGTGAAATATCTCGTCCGCGACGGCGTCGTGGCGTATTTGACGCCCCTGGTTGCGCGCTTTCAAACGAAGGCGCAGGCGGTGGACGGCGTAGAAAAGCGGACGGACGAACTTTCCGCGCTTGCGACGGAGATTTTGCGCGAAAACGGGTTTTCGTACGGCGCAACGGCGAGTATTGAACGGGAAACGTTTCCTACGCGCGTCTACGACGGTTACACCCTGCCTTCGGGGGAATACACCGCGCTTGTGTTGCGACTTGGGAAAGGCGAAGGCGACAACTGGTGGTGCGTCGTGTATCCACCGCTTTGTTTCACGGGCGGTCAGGGGAACGTCGTGTATAAAAGCAAAATTAAGGAAATTATCGCTCGGTTTTTCGACGACTAATCGTATTCGTGTCTGCGTGTACATACAGGAGGGAAGAGTATGAGAAAGTCTATAAGAAGAGGCGCGCTTGCCACGGTGGCGTGTTTGGCGCTTGGCTTGGGCGTGGGGGCTGTGGAGAAGACGGGTTTTTCCGCGACACAGGACGCCTTGGAAATCGTTGTCGAAACCGCCGTCTTGAAACAGGGCGCAAACGGCACGGAAGTGAAAGAAGTGCAACGCAGGTTAAAGCTGTGGGGGTATTATAACGGAAGCGTGGACGGCGTGTTTGGCGCTGGCACGAAAAAAGCGGTAATCGCTTTCCAAAAGAAGAACGGTTTAACGGCGGATGGCGTCGTTGGAAAGGCGACTTATAAGGCGCTTGGTATGAGCAGTTCGTACGAAGCGTTGTTGGGTCAGGTTTCGTCTCAGGGGCAAGGTCAAGGCGGATATTCAAGCTCGGACGTGTACCTTTTGGCGAAGGTGATTCACGCAGAAGGCAGGGGCGAGCCGTACGTGGGACAGGTTGCCATCGGCGCGGTGGTTTTGAATCGTGTCCGCGACAACGATTTCCCCAACTCGATTTCGGGCGTCGTGTATCAAAAGCACGCGTTTACGGCGGTTTCGGACGGGCAAATTAACCTTTCGCCCAACGAAACGGCGATGCGCGCGGCACGCGACGCGATGAGCGGTTGGGACCCGTCGGGCGGTGCATTGTATTATTATAATCCTGCCGTCGCAACCAGCGCTTGGATTTTCGACAGACCGACGATTACCGTCATCGGCAAACACGTGTTTGCTATGTAAGATAAGGAGTGGAAGAAGGTATGAAAAAGAAAACGACGGAAATTTCGAAAAACGTTTCTTCGGGTGCGGAGAAGGTGGAAACGATTGAAAAAGGGAAAAAGTCAAGCCCTGTAAAAAAGGAAGACGCACGCGCAAAGGAACGCGTAGAACGTGCGCTGAAAAAGAAGGAATTGAAGGAAAAGCGGACGGCGGAAAAGAAGGCGCGCATTGAAAAACGGCTTGCCGAAAAGAAGGCGCGCGCGGAAAAGCATAAAGCAGAGCGCCAAAAGATTGCCGAACAACGCGCCGCAAAAAAGGAAATGAAACTTCGCGAACACGCGAGAAAAAAGGCGAACAAGAATCGCGCCAACGCCAGAAAAAAGGCGGGTCGTGAGAATAGGAAGGAACAACGCCAAGGGTATGGCGGTTGGATTGCCGCCGTGGTTACGTTGGGTGCGGTCTCGTTGGCGTTGGCAGGCGTCGTTACCGTGGGCGCGGTGGATATGCAAGCGAAAAACGGTATGATTTCGGACGGATATCGCGCGACGATGCACGAATTGACGGGCGCAATGGAAAACGTGGACGCGGATTTGGACAGGGTTCGCATTTCCGCCTCGCCCGTTCAACAAGGCAGAATTTTAACCGACCTTTTGGTGCAGGCTCGGCTTGCGGAACAGGACCTTGAAAAATTGCCCTTGAGCGCGGAAGAAACGAAGGGTATCAGCGGTTTTATCAACCGTACGGCAAGAGAGTGCGAGCGTATGCTTGCGAAACTCCGCCGTGGCGAAAGCTTGGACAAGGCGGACGGCGAAACGTTGGAAAAACTGTACGAAACGAACCACGGCGTGCGCGCGAAACTCGACGAGATGATGAACGTGATGACGGACGACGACCTTAGCGAGTATATCAAAAAAGGTACGGGTATGATTAAAGACGGTTTTGAGCAACTGCAAGAAAGCACTTTGCAGGAAAACCGCGCGTTTATGGAAGGGATGAAGGGAAAAATGCCCGCCCCTCCTATGCCAAGGGATACGGAAGGCAAACTGACCATTGAGCCGTACCGCGCTGAAGAGTTGTGCAAAACGTATTTTTCAGAGTATAACGTGCAAGATTTTCAATGCGTCGGCGAAACGGTGACGAAAGGGCTTTGCGCGTATAACGTGCAGGGCTACGACGATAAAGGCACGATGTTGTACGCGGAAATCGATAGGGAAAAGGGCGCGCTGGTTGCCTTTGACTACTATGAAGATTGTATGGAAGAACGCTTTGATATGCACAACGCGCAGACGCTTGCCGAAAATTTTTTAGACAAGCTCGGCTATCAAGATATGTCGGCGGTGCGCGTACGCCAAAACGGCTCGAACGCGGTGTTCACGTACGCCTTTGAACAGGACGGCACGGTGTATTATCCAGACGAAGTCGTCGTCAAGGTCTGCCGAACGCGTGGCGTCGTGACGGGTATGGACGCCACGAAATATTTGCGCAACCACAAGGATAGGGCGGAAATTGCGCCAACTTTGAGTTTAGAACAGGCGCAGGGCAAGTTGCATACGTCCTTGACCGTGGACGCGTCTAGGCTTGCGGTGGTAAAAACGATTAGGGGCGAGCGCCTTGCCTATGAGTTTTATTGTTCTTATCAAGACGACAACTATTTCGTGTACGTCGACGCGAAAACGGGCGACGAAATTTCAATTGTCAACACACGCGTAATGCAATAAAAACTACCCTGCGTGAAAGCTCTCACGCAGGGTTTTTCTCTTTTCTAAGATTTTTTCGCAAAAAACTATTGACAGAACGGCAAGAGTATGCTATATTATAATTGATAATCAATCTTATTAAGGAATATATCAATGAAGGAAAGACAGACACAGCAAAAGCAAATTATATATACGGCGTTGACGACGTTGGACCATCCGACGGCGACGGAAGTGTATTCGTACGTGCACGAACAGTATCCGACGGTATCGCGAGCGACGGTTTTTCGTGTGCTTGGTGGGTTTGCAGGCGCTGGGAAGGCGTTGGAACTGCGTACGGCAGGCAGCGAGGTTAGGTACGATTACAACGTAGAGCCTCATTTTCACGCGCGTTGCGAAAAATGCGGACGCGTAGTGGACGTTGCCGTGGAAGGGATTGCGTCTTGTGGGCTTTCGGCGCGCACCTTTTCAAGATTTAACGTAAGGGGTTACGGCATCGAATTTTTCGGTGAGTGCGAAAGCTGTCTTGACGAAATAGAAGCGTAATTTTTTTGGGAAACGAAAGAAAAATTGTTGACATTTTAGGCGAAAGGGGGTATAATAAAACTCGTCAATCGCTTAAAAATGCAGGTGTCGCCTAGCGGTATGGCGGCAGCTTCCCAAGCTGCTTCTGGCGAGTTCGACTCTCGTCACCTGCTCCAAATCAGTATAATCCGAACTATTTGTTTACAACAAGCGAATGGTTCGGATTATCTTTTTATTTGGATTAGGATAGTGCTTTAATTGGTATAATTTTTCTTGTTGAATTAAAAACATCTTCGCATTTTTAAAATTGTTGCTTAAAAGTGAAAAATATGCTATACTAAATTAAAAAGCAAAGAAGAATTGTGTGCAAAAGAAGAAAGGAAAGTTGAATAATGGAATATTATAGTTGTTCAAAACTCGTAAAAATACCCTTAAAAGATGTTGTTTTAAAAATTTATGATTATTTCAACAAAAAGAATGAGAAGTTTATAGGGTTATCCGAAATTTACGATTTTTTACGTGAAGAATTTAATATGAAATCCTTCAACCGTGCAAACTTAATGGCATTATTGAATACACAATCAGAAGTTGATTTTAATACGGTCAAAGATTTGTATATTCAGCACGTTGTTTCTTGCGAAGATACTGAAGCGGTAAATTTTGAGATTTTGGACACAGTTTTTATAGAAAGAAAAGACTACTTAATTAGAGCAATCGAAGTATTAGGGCTTGACGTTATTAAAGACATCTTATTGAATGGTACGAAAAAATATTATGATTTTGCTAGCTGTTTTGTAGAAAACGATAATCTCACAGATTCAATTAAAGAAAATAAAGCATAACTTTTATATTCTTTCATTTCGCAGTTTGAAGAATCACAATTGATGGAAATGCTTCAAGATGAGGAATATATAACAAAAGAAGTTTTCAATTTTAAGCAAAAAAATGAAAAGGAAAGTAAAATAAAAGCATTAAAAGATAAAATGGCGTTTAGTATGAATTACATTCATGCTGATAATTTGAAATTAAACGTAAAATATTTATTTACCGCACCATTATCCAGCATTTTATATGATAATCATATCTATCAAGTGGTTGATTTTCATGCATTATCGGACACTGTTGCTGAGTTACTTTTGAATTATGAAGAAGTTATTTTAGCGCTTTTGAAATCCTTACAATTTAGCTTAAAAGAGAGATATAACGACGAATTCAAGTTATTGCTTCAACAGGTTAATAAACAAAATAAACCACATAGATTATGGGAAATCTATGTGGCAATATTAGAAAATAGAGCAAAAGGAAAAACGCTTGAAGCAGTGGGAGATATTTTTGACGTTACTCGAGAAAGGGTTAGACAATTAGAAAATAGGTACTTTTATCATTTTCTAGTTTTTTATTTAGGAATGAATAAGAGAACAAATTTTTTTAGAGCAATGGTGAAAAATGAACTCTTCATTCTAGATAGTGATATTATTAATTTATTCCCAGCAAATCCGCTATTGTTTAAGTATTTCTTGCTTAATATGGATAACGACTCTTTGGGATATTCTAGAGAACTTGGGAAATTTTATTTTGTTGATAATTATAATTGGTATAACGATGCTTTGCTTTATATAGAAACCTTTTCCGAACAAATGCGGGAAGTCGAACTGAATGAGCACGTAGTGTTATTACAAAATAGATTAGAGGATAATGGAGTTCATATCTCTGAACTAGATTGTAAAAAAATTGTATTGTCTACATATAAACAATCCGGCGATATTTTTTCTAAAAATAAAATGAATTTAACAGAGCGCTATCGCTTGATTTGGAGGGAAAATTTCCCCGTTGCCGTGAATATCTACGATGAAGCGTTTTTGGATAATTTCAAAAGGATATATGCGACAACGTTTGATGATCATAAAGAATATGGCGACAGAGCCATTGTTAGCATCTTAACTCGTATAGGATTGGTTTGTGGTCGAGGCGAATATAGAATTAACGATAGAATCTATATGAGCGAAGCGCTGGCCAATAAGATATATAATTATATTCTTGAAAGCGGGCGTCAAACCTTTTTAACAAATACGTTATTTAGTTTATTCCGTGAAGACTTATTGTCGGAGGGCATAGACAATAAGTATTTCTTACAAGGTGCATTAAGACAACATTTTGATAATAAGCTTTATTTTAGAAGAGATTATATTAGCACAACGCCTGGCGATTTTAATATCTATGCCGAAATACTTTCTTATGTTAAAAACGCAAATAGGTTAGTAGGATATGATGAAATCAAGCAAACCTTTGAAGGCGCTACAGATATTATTTTATCATTGGCGTTATCCCAAGAAGGAATACTTGGGTATAGGAAAAAATTTATCCACATTGATTCTCTACATATTACCACAGAAGAAAAAACTTATCTTAAAGATATTTTGGAGCAGCTTTTATCAGATAATGAAATTCATCACGCAAGTCAATTATTGCAATATCTAAAACTTGCCAACAACGATTTGTTAAAGAAATTATTTATTACCGAACAATTTGCATTATTTAGTGTTCTTTCTGAACTTTACGGCGATGAGTTTGAATTTAAGCGCCCTTTTATAGCGAACAAAAATATCGTAATTGGAAACCAAACGGAACGTATTAATGAATTTGTATCGGCAAAAGACAGTTGCCCTATCGAAGAATTGCTAGACTTCATATATGAGAGTCAAATGCACATATACAGTATATTAGACTGTGTTAATTCTTTGGATGGGTATGTGTTTAAGGACGAAACTTGTGTTATTCTTGAAGAAAAGACGAATATTAACAAGTATAATGTGGCTCTTGTAGAAAAACTCGTTGATAAGGAAATAGGAAATGACAATTTTATTTTTGTTGAAAAATTAAGAAGTTATCCTTATTTCCCCACAGAAGTACAATGGACGGATTGGTTGTTGTATAGCGCAATAAATAAGTACGGGGAAAACTTCAACGTAATCTCATCAAGCAATATGTTTAAGATGCACGGCGTAATACTTGCCAAACCGATTTTGGTTAGAAAATCATTAAATATTAAAAATATTGATGAGTTAAGAAATTATCTAAAACAGCAATTAAATTTAAGCGAAAGCGAATTTTTCGTATACTTAAAGAATAAAGGACTGGCATAAAACCAGTCTTTTATTTTAGTACATTTTTCATATTTAATAAATAATTGAAAAATATTCTAAAAATATATTGACAATTTAATAAAGTTGTGATAAAATTAAAACAAGTACAAAATCAGGAGAAAGTTATGTCTAAGCAAAAAGAAGAGAATTTTATTCGATTGGCTGAAAATAGAACGAATAAAGTGTTGGATATGATAAGATTGCTCGGAAATCTATCTAATACCTCTAATTATTCATACACAAAAGAACAAGTTGATAAAATTTTCGGAGCTATTGAGAAAGAGCTTGCAACGGCAAAGCGCAAATTTGATACGATTGGTGAAGAAAAATTTAAGTTACTTTAAGGAGGAAAAATAATGAGTGCTAAATGGTATTTTCCGTCAACGGGAGGCGGACGTAAGGCTGGATTGAATGATTCTGGTATTGAAACATTTAAAGATAAACCGATTAGAAGTTTGGCAAGAGAAATCTGCCAAAACTCTCTTGATGCTGCAATTAAAGGCAAAAAAGCTATAGTAGAATTTAGCACGTTTACCATTAACTCTGCGGATTTTCCTGATGTGGAAGATTTTAGAGATGTTTTGACACGCTGTAAAGATTACGCCTGTTTAGAGAGAAATGAAAAAGCGGAATCGTTTTTTGATAGTGCTTTAGAGAAAATCGGCGGCAGTCATATTACAATGTTGCGCATCAGCGACTTTAACACCACAGGACTTACTGGTTCAAATTGGGATGGCTTAATTGATAAAGCGGGCAGTTCCAACAAAGAAAATGAAAAACTAGGTTCTTTCGGTATAGGGAAAAATGCCCCCTTTGCTTGTTCTGATTTTAGAACGGTTTTTTACAGTACACTTACTGAAATGGAACAAAAAAGTAAAGGTGTTTCTATTCTTACAACGTTTAAGCTTGGGGAATATTCAGACGGGAGTGATAATCTCGCTCAGGCAATAGGCTTTTGGGGTGATGTTGGACAAAACAGCATTGCA
>JAZRDM010000064.1:0-39458 GCA_045660265.1 Candidatus Scatosoma sp.
TCCAAGAAAAATTTGCAAAAATAAAAAAATCCCGCAAAAAATAGCTGTTTTTTAGCGAGATTTAATGTATTTTATACCCAAATAACCATAGAAACGTGGAAATATTTGACCTTTGATTAACTCTTATAGCCCCTGCCAAAAGAGCTTCAATCTTTTCGATTGAAGCTCTTTGTTTTTTTCTTTATATTGCTTTCATAAAAAAACGAGCCAATTCTAGTGACGGCTCGTTTTTTATCTCTTATTCTTCTTTTCTCTTTTTAAATACAAGCCCACAGCCAACAAGCACAGCGAAACTAATTATCGACGTGCCAATTGTGATAGAAGACCCGCAACCCGAGCAACCAACCTCACCAATAGGCGCAGTATCGCTGTTAGAAGTTTCACCGTTATTTGAATTTACCTCATCATCATTTGCGGTGTCAGACGAGGCATCTCCCCCACTGGTTGTATCACTAGATTGTGAATTACTGTCCACGTTAGAGGAATCCGAGTCTGAATCCGCAACGGAATCACTTGATTGATTACCCGTAGCTGGAAGTATTTTTTCTTCCTTGTCCCCGCATATCAAACAAGTTCTAATCGCTTTCCCTTCCGTTGTTTCCGTAGGCTCTTTCCTTGTTACCCAGTCAGTAAAATTGTGTTCGCAAACGTTAGGCTCATCACTGCCATCACCACTTGAACCAGTATCACTGGAAGTATCTCCCAACGCAGGAATCGTTTCTTCTTCGACCTCATCGCAAAGACGACAAGTGCGTTGTTGCAACCCATCTGTCGTTTCCGTGGGCTCTACGACAACAGTCCAACCACCAAATCTATGTTCACAGGCATCAATATCCCCGCCCGTGCCACCGCTAGAAGAATCCGAGCTACTATCCTCGTTAGTGCCACCGCTAGAAGAATCCGAACTACTATCACCGCTATTGTCCGCGCCTAAAAACTCAATAGTGTTAATCATCGCGCGCTGAGCGTTAGACGTGGTTTCCACTTCAATAGTTTTCACAGAGCTTGTATCAATCACAATGGCATCATATTGTCCGTCGTTAGAAGACTTTGTGAGTGTATGCGTTTCTCCATTGATTTTAAGAACCGAAGCATTTGTCTTGTATTTTGCCGCGTAAATAACAACTTGCTTAACATCGTCGGGAACCGTGAAACTAAACCCGCCAACCGCTTTGCTGGAACCAAGTTTAATACAGGAGTTCCCCTTTACATCATACGCTTCGTCAAAAACCTTAACTAAATCCGTAAGATTTAATTTATAGCCATTTTCGGTATAAGATTTGGAACCTGTAATCTCCTTGCCATCATTGGCAGTAGAAGTATTTGCGCCAAAATCAAAGGTTGCAAGAACGTTGCCTGCGACATCACCGCCATTACCGCCGTTCCCACCACCGCTTTCGCTGGAAATCAACGTGCAATTCTTAAATTCATACGTGCCTTTATAGTTTTTCATTTCGCCAGCTTTTACGGTAATAATATCGCCAATTTGATTACTAACCTTAAGCTCATAACAGAATACTGGCATATCTTCAAAGCCTTCTACTTCAATAGTAGGGTAATTGTGCTCATCAAACGCAGTAATCTTACCAGTGAGCGTAAACGAACCATTGATGGTCTTACCGTCGCTCAACGCATAAAGTGCATTCAAAATACCTTCCGTAGTGGTAAGGTCGGGCGTATCGATATCGCCACTGCCCGTGTCAGTGTCCGTACTGCCGTCGGGTGTAGACGAATTGCCCCCCGAACTGCCACCGTTGCCGCCCGCTTGACCATTGCTTGCCTTGCCCGAAGGAGTAGGCATATCGTTGGGCGCTTCTTGCCCGAAAAGTTGCCAAGCAAATTCAGGATAGTCAACAAAAACGTTTCTCGTTCCCGTAATGTCTTCCACAACGTCGTTGCGCCCCATTTCCCAAGTATCAACGGGGTCTTCTTCCATCCATTGCAAAAGGACGTTCATACTTTCCATAACGCCGCTTTGACCCCACGCATAGCTTGTATTCCCCCAACGTACATACGTATGAAGGAATATACGAGCACAGTCTCCGCGAAGGTTTACTTTACCATTTCCCTCACTATTAGGGTCGTAATATCCACTGCTTTGACCATAAGCCGTATTGCCACGGCTACTATTCTCCTGCACCCATGTAGGACGAAGCATCATAATATCAGCTTCATCATCCCCACCCTTGCCATCGCCGTTTAAGCTTTTACTCTTTGGCCACGCGTGCTCACGATTCCAAGTGGCTCCACTGTCCCATGCAGGGCCTATTCCTTTGGCTGAATAAAAAGAGGAAATTTTATTAGAATTACCATTAACACAATCCGTATAGCGGTACATTTCTCTTGTACTATCGTAGCTTGTTCTCTTGGTCTGCTTTGAGGACATCAAAGTTTTCAAGGAGCTGTACAGCACGCTATTATGCGCATTAGATTGCGACGAACCGCCAGATTGCTTTGAAAGCGTATCGTAGGTATAGCTTCCAGTATAAAAATTTTGCGCATCAGTAGAAAGAAAAATACAATCTTCCTCACGCGCGCCCCAATTCGCTAAATATGTACCTGAAGTATTGTACTTGACATCCGAAGCTTGCGTATAGCCCGTTGCATTCCCAAGCAACAAGTCGCTCGCCGCCTCTGCTTTGTTTGCTTTTATCCCTATAATGCTGAAAGGAACAGCCGCAACAAGCAAAGCCGCTAATGCAATTGAAATTTTCTTCAAAATTTTCATTTTATCTTTTGCACCTTAAAAAATATTTTATAATGCTATTGTAAAACAATTTACAGCATTTGTCAACTTATATTATGGCAAATATCCTTATTTTATAAAATAAGGCCGCCTTTAAGGCAGCCCTATCCGCTTTAATTATCATCACAACGCTCAATGGAAATAATGAAAGTATTTTTCTTCATAATATCGTCAAGCTGCGTGGAAGAATATTCTTCAATCGTATCCAACTTCGCGTGATAAATCAATTCTTCCCCCTTTCTTTCTACAACCAAACGGTTATATCTATCAATGTCGAAAATTTGCTTAATTTTATCACGTTCGTCCGTTCTTTGCACAAACGAAATTTTGATAGAATAAATCTTTTTCGTCTTGAAAATGCGCCAGTTTCTATGCAGGAACCACTGAATAAAAATCAAGAGTCCCGTTGCAAGGCAAGCAACAATCCAAAGCCCGCCACCGCAAGCCATACCAACGCCCGCAGCCGTCCAAACGCCCGCAGCCGTCGTTAAGCCGTGCACTACGTTCTTTTTATACACAATAATACCTGCACCCAGGAAACCGATACCTGCAACGATTTGCGCGGCAATACGCGCGGAATCCGCATCCGAGCCAAACGCATTTTTAGAAATGACCATCATCAACGCCGCGCCGAATGCAACGATAGTATGTGTTCTTATACCAGCTTCTTTATATCTAGACTTTCTTTCCAAGCCGATTAAAAAACCCAACACTGCGGCGAGGAGTAAATCTAACACCATCCACAACTGTTCAATCCGAACATTGTTTAACATTGTTTCAATGAATTTTTCCATACCCACTCCTTACGTTTTATTATATTCTTAATAAGGGAGTTTATTATATCATCTTTCAATAAAAAATTCAAGAGCTTTTATAAAAAAAGTTTGAAAAACACCCTTTTTCGACTTGACATTTGACAAATTATTCACTATAATATCGTTTGTAACTTTGAAATGCTGCTATGGCTCAGTAGGTAGAGCGCGTCCTTGGTAAGGACGAGGTCGGCGGTACAAATCCGCCTAGTAGCTCCAGAATCGGTCTGTAAGAATGCTTATAGACCGATTTTTCATATACGAGGTATGTTTATGATTAGAAATGCAAAATTAGAAGATATTCCTGCAATTAATAATCTATTGCGGCAAGTGTTGGACGTACACGCCGAAGGCCGTCCCGACATTTTTAAACAAGGCACCGCAAAATATTCTGACGAAAAGTTAATCGCGATTATTGAAAACCCTAACACCCCTATTTTCGTTGCATTAAATATACAAGGCGACGTAGTGGGATATGCTTTTTGTCAATACCGAATTATTCAAGGCAGTCCAATGCTCCACGACGTAAAATATTGCTATATCGACGACCTTTGCGTAGATAGAAGTTTGCGTGGACAAGGCATCGGCACGCAGTTATACGAACACGTAAAACAGCACGCACAAAAAGATGGATATTCCGCTATTCGTTTGAATGTGTGGTGTTTAAACGAAAGTGCGATCCGCTTTTACAACAAACTTGGTTTAACCCCGCTTTCTATGATTATGGAACAAAAAATATAAGAAAAACCTTCCCAAGCAGGGAAGGTTTTTTGCTTACTTTGCGTATTCAACACCGCGGAATTCGCGGATAACGTTGACTTTGATTTGTCCGGGATATTCAAGCTCCGTTTCAATCTTCTTTGCAATATCTTTGGCAAGAAAGAGCGCTTGCGCATCGTCCACCTGTTCAGGCTTAACGATAACACGTACTTCTCTACCTGCTTGGATTGCGTAACTCTTATCAACGCCGTGGAAGCTAGATGCGATTTCTTCCAATCTTTCCAAACGCTTCACGTAGTTGGAACCCATTTCACGTCTTGCGCCAGGGCGAGCGCCGGAAATAGCATCTGCTGCTTGAATCAGCACGGCTTCAATCGTTTTGGGCTCTACGTCGCCGTGGTGCGCCATAATCGCATTGACGATATTTGCATTTTCCTTGTACTTCTTAGCGAGATCCGCACCGATTTGAATGTGCGTGCCTTCTTGTTCTTGGTCAACTGCCTTACCGATATCGTGTAATAAACCTGCACGTTTTGCAAAGTTTACGTCCAAGCCAAGTTCAGCTGCCATTTGACCTGCGAGCATAGACACTTCAACGGAATGTTTATATACGTTTTGCCCATAGCTCGTTCTAAATTACAAACGACCGATAAGCTTAATGAGTTCGGGGTGCAAGCCAAAGATGCCTGCTTCAAACACAGCCGCTTCGCCCGCTTCTTTGATTTGGATATCCATCTCACGGGTAACCTTGTCCACCGTTTCTTCAATGCGAGCGGGGTGGATACGGCCGTCGTTAATCAGCTTTTCCAAAGAAAGGCGTGCAATTTCACGGCGCACGGGATCAAAACCCGACAAAATAACCACTTCGGGGGTATCGTCAATGATAAGCTCAATGCCCGTTGCATTTTCCAAGGCACGAATATTTCTACCTTCACGGCCAATGATACGCGCCTTCATATCATCACTGGGAAGAGGAACAACGGAAACCGTAATTTCCGATGCGTGGTCAGCCGCGCATTTTTGAATCGCCAAAGAGATAATCTTTTTAGCATTCATATCCGCTTCGTCCTTTGCTTGCTGTTCAAGGTTGCGAACTTGAATAGCCACGTCGTGACGAGTGCTGTCTAAAATTTCTTCCGTTAAAATACGTTTCGCTTCTTCACGCGTAAGTTGCGCAACTTTTTCAAGCTCTTGAATCATCAATTCGTGTTGGGAATTGAGTTTATCTTGCAATTCCTCCACTTCTTCTTCCTTTTTATGGAGTTTTTCTTTTTGTTCTTCAAGGGCTTCCGTCTTTTTATCGAGGGAATCTTCTTTTTGCGTTAAGCGTTGCTCCATACGTTGAAGTTCCGCTTTCTTTTCTTTGGATTCACGCTCGAATTCGTTTCTTAATTTTAAATCCTGTTCCTTTGCCTCCAAAAGAGCCTCTTTCAATGCCCTTTTGCTTTCTTCTTTGCCTTGGTTTTTAATGCGTTCCGCTTCCTTTTCTGCATCCGTAACGATTTTTTTCACACGTTCTTGCGCAGAACCAACTTTTTTTTCTACGCCTTTTTTGTAGATGAGAAGGGTGAGGGCAACGCCTAATACCGCCGCAAGTACCGCCGCGCCAGCAGCAATACCTACAACCGCCTCTAAGGGCAATGTAGCGAGAAACAGGACGCTCAAACTAATAGTGCTCATTTGTTGCCTCCTGTATAAAATTAAATTGAAAAAAATATTATCTATACGGGTTTTTCAAAAAAATCCGACCCATAATTTTTTCCATCATACACATTGTACAACATATTTTGGCAAATGTCAATTGTTTGAGGAAAAATAGTTTGTGGAAACGACAATAATTTTGCATAGCAAAAAAGAAGACCGTTAAGTCTCCTTTTTTACGAATATTTTACTCTTCTTTTGTCGGTTCTTCTTCCGCCTTACCCTTTGCGGCGTCACGAATTTTCTTTTCAATTTCCGCTTTTACTTCCGGGTTTTCCCTTAAATAGGTGCGCAATTTTTCACGACCTTGTGCAATTTTTACCCCTTCATAGCTAAAGAACGAGCCACTCTTTGCAATGATGTCAAACTGCACGCCCATATCCATAATACAACCTTCTTGCGAAATGCCTTCCCCGAAAACGATATCAAATTCTGCTTGACGGAAAGGAGGCGCAAGTTTGTTTTTAACAACCTTTGCTTTCGTTCTGTTTCCCATCGCCCCGTCGGCATCTTTGAGCGTATCCATTTTACGGATATCCAAGCGCATACTTGCATAGAATTTCAATGCTTTACCGCCAGGTGTCGTTTCGGGATTTCCAAACATAACGCCAACCTTTTCACGGAGTTGGTTAATAAAGATAACGCAAGTTTTCGATTTATTGACAATTGCCGTCAACTTGCGAAGCGCTTGCGACATCAATCTTGCTTGCAAGCCAACGTGCGTATCACCCATATCCCCTTCAATTTCCGCCTTCGGCGTCAATGCAGCAACGGAATCCACAACGATAATATCAACAGCGGAGCTTCTTACCAATGCATCTGCGATATCCAACGCCTGTTCACCGGTGTCAGGTTGAGATACGTACAAATCGTCAAGATTTACGCCCAGTTTTTTTGCATATACGGGGTCAAGTGCGTGTTCCGCATCGATAAACGCCGCTACGCCACCCATTTTTTGCGCTTCCGCAATAGCGTGAAGTGCAACCGTGGTTTTACCGGAAGATTCAGGCCCGTAGATTTCAATAATTCTACCGCGAGGAAAACCGCCAACGCCCAACGCAAGGTCCAACGTTAAACAGCCAGACGGAATCACTTCTATTTCCGTTTTGCCTGCTTCATCGCCAAGGCGCATAATAGACCCTTTACCGTACTGCTTTTCAATTTGCAGTAAGACGGCGTCTAACGCACGCATCTTTTCAGTATTTTTTTCGTTTGCCATTTATATATTCTCCTAATAATATTTTTTCGTTATAAATTTTGCAACAATCTACACGTATGCTCTAAAATACGGTTGATTGCTTGTTCCGTAATTTCCTGCCGATTACCTTTAAAAAGATATTCGTAGACGCATACCTCGTTTTTTATTCCAACCCCTAAATAACAAAGCCCAACAAGCTTACCGGAAGCGTCCGAACCCGGACCCGCAAGTCCCGTTGTAGTAATAGCCACGTCGCAATCCCCCGTATTTAACAATCCGCAAACCATTTCGTACGCCGTTTCTTTGGACACTGCGCCATATTCGTCCAAGGTTTGTTTTAAAACACCAAGCCGTTTTATTTTCGACTGCTCATTATACGTGTTTAATCCCTCAAAATAGACCGCGCTCGCACCCGAAACGGAAGTAATCCGCCTTGCAACACCACCACCCGTAAAAGATTCCGCAACGCTAATTTTTAATTCGCGCGCTTTCAGCAATTCCACCAACTCATTTTCGATGGAATTTCCGTTAAACTCATACACGGTGCCGTCAAATCCGTCTAAATAGGATTGAAAACTTAACTTACGCGCAGGCATTGAAGTCGATTTTAAACCATTTATTGCATCCTCATCGAGCAAAAAGACGGATAAATCTTTTGCGTTAAATTCTTTTAAGAGTTTATCAACGCTTTGCACGTCGTTTTGAGAAAGTATGCGCACCTCATCAAAGGAATATCCGTGATTTGCAAGTGCATTAAAAAACTTGGACGAAGCACCCATGTCCGCATTCAACGTATTTTTGAGTATTACGCACACTTTCGCCATCCAAACACCTCTTCGTTAAGCGTCTTTTAAAACCTTTCTATTTTTTACAACGTAAGAAACACCCGATAAAATTGTTAAAACGGTGGCAACCGCAAACAAAGCAAGCCCTGCGATAAGAATATACATATCCCAAGGCACGGCATATTCAATAGGTAAAATCTCCCCGATACCGCCGGCTAAAATAATAACAAAAATTGCAATGTCTTGGAAAATCGTTTTAAACTTACCAAGCTTGTCCGCAGCCATTACTACGCCGTTCACCGCCGCAATTTGTCTAAACGCGCTAATAATCAATTCGCGCGCCATAATCACGCAGATACAAACCGCGGTAGCAATATATACGCTGTTTGCAGCTCCGCCAAGTGTTTGGAAAATGCCGTCTTTCATTACAAGCATCAAAATCATTGCTGTTGAAACAAGTACTTTATCCGCAATGGGGTCAAGGAATTTACCCAAGTTTGTAACCAGCTTATATTTACGCGCAATATAACCGTCGATAAAATCCGTACACGCCGCAAGCGCAAAAATAATTGCGGCAATACCATAGTGAAAAGGCACAACGTCCAAGAAAAAGAAAAGGACGAAAACAGGAATCATAAAAATTCTGCTTAAAGTAATTTTATTGGGTAAATTCATATTAAACTCCTTCGTAATCGCGGGTACGTCCAAATAAATCGTACTCGTCGTTTTTTTCAATTAAAACCGTGTAGCGTTTGCCTTGCATCGCTTCCGCGGCATAAAAATACACTTTCCCGTCAATATCCGGGGCATTAAAATATGCCCTACCGACAAAACAGCCTCTCTCATAATCGATCCCGTCGCAAAGGACTTCGATTTCCTTGCCAACGTATTTCGATAAAAGACTTCGCGCAATTTCCGCTTGCACTGCGTACAAGGCACGAACACGGCGTTTTTTCGTGTTGTGGTGAATTTGCGGTTTCATTCTATACGCGCCCGTATCAGGCTCACGCGAATACGCAAAGAAACCGCAGTTTAAAAGCTTTGCTTGTTTTATAAAGTCTTGCATCGCCTCGAATTCCGCTTCTGTTTCCGTAGGAAAACCTGAAATAAAAGTGGAACGAATTGCAACCCCAGGAATTCGCGCCCGCAATTTTGCAAACAACTGCAAATAGCCCTCTCTCGTTCCTTTTCGGTTCATCAACTTTAAAACTCGATTTTCGGAATGCTGCAAAGGAATATCTAAATACTTCAAAATTTTATCGTTGTTTGCAATTTCCTCAATGAGTTCATCGGTGATAACGTCGGGATAGCAATAAAGCAAACGAATGGCTTGAATATTATCCAATTTAGACAATTCACGCAATAGGTCTACAAAACGATTTTTCCCGTATAAATCTTCGCCGTAGCGCGTGGTATCTTGCGCCACTATAATCAATTCGGACAGTTCCCCTAAATCCCTTGCTTCTTGAATCAGCTTTTCCATCGGGTATGAGTGATATTTGCCGCGAATTTTAGGAATTAAACAATAGGTACAATGATTGAAACAACCGTCTGCAATTTTTAAATACGCATAATGGTCTTGCGTCGTTTGAACACGTTCGGATAAATATCCGTCCGCGCCTTTCCCCACGTAGTTTGTGCGAATACCCTCTCTGTAAGATTCTTCCAGTGCATCAAAAATTTTCTCGTAATCGTTAATCCCTAAAAAGACGTCCACTTCCGTCAAGGGTTCATATAATTCACCAACGAACTTTTGAGGAAGACAACCTGTTACAACGATTTTTTCCAAATTCCCGCATTTATAATCCGCACATTCTAAAATCGTTTCAATCGCTTCTTCTCGCGCGGATTGTAAAAAAGCACAAGTATTGACGACGACGATTTGCGCTTTTGACAAATCGTCCGTCAATTTATAATTTTTCGCTTTGATTAATCCAAGCAGTTTTTCGGTGTCCACACGGTTTTTATCACAACCGAGAGAAATAACGCCAAAAGTTTTTTGTGATAACATATCTTTTCCTTTTTTTGAACGTAGTTTACACGTTACGCCGACTTTATAACTTTAATTGTCCAACGGCCCGTATTTACTTTCAAACTCTTCTTTGGTAATAAGCACTTTTCTCGCTTTTGCGCCATCGAAAGCGGATATATAACCCATATCCTCCATCCACTCTACAATTTTACCTGCGCGGCTGTAACCCGCAGCACACTTACGTTGAATCATAGAAATAGAGGCGCTTCCACACACAATTACGTGACGTAATGCTTCGATATAAATCGGGTCAACACTGTCGCCATCTTTGCCGCCAGCGCCACCAGAAGACTCATCTCCGCCTGCGTAGCCACCACGAGAATTGATATAATTCGTTGCTTCTTCGTCGTAATAGGCTTCGTTGTTTGCCTTGATAAAGTTGACAACCCGTTGCGATTCTTCCGTGGAAATAAATGCACTTTGCACACGTATAGGTGCCGCCACACCGGGCATTGTGTATAAAAGATCGCCTTTGCCAAGCAACTTTTGTGCCCCGGTTTGATCGAGAATAACCCGCGAGTCAACGTCGGTTGCAACGTAGAATGCCACACGCGTAGCCAAATTGCTCTTAATAACGCCCGTAATAACGTCGGTGGACGGACGTTGTGTTGCAACGATAAGGTGAATACCTGCCGCACGCGCTTTTTGGGTAAGGTTTTGGATTCGATCTTCCATTTCCTTTTTCGCCGCAAGCATTAAGTCGGCAAGCTCGTCGATTATAATTACGATTTTCGGCAAGCGCTCATTCTTTTCTACTTGCGCATTGTATTGATCCAAGTTCACAACGTACGAACCCGAACGGCTCATTTGTTCAAAAAGCCCATAACGGCGATTCATTTCCATAATCGCCCAGTTCAAGCTTTGCACCGCTTTGTTTGCGTCCGTAATGATTTCGTTGATCATCAAATGCGGCAAATCGTTATACAATACAAACTCCGTTTTCTTGGGGTCAATAAGAATCAAGCGCAATTCTTCGGGAGAATATTTATAAATCAAACTAATAATTAGCGCACCCAAGAACACACTCTTACCCGAGCCAGACGAACCTGCAACCAAAAGGTGTATCATCTTAGAAATATCCCCGTAAATTTTTCGGTTTGCAACGTCTTTACCCATTGCAAACATCAACGAAGACGATTTTGCATTTACAAACGTATCCCCAGAAAGCATACAACCAAGTTGCACAAATTGACGTTCCTTATTAGGCACTTCAATGCTGACAACCCCATCCTCATAGTTGGGATATACGTTTACACCGTTAGAACGCAAGCTAATGGCAATGGATTGATCTAATGCAACCACCTTTTTAGGCGAAATACTGCGAGGCAACGTCACGTTGTAACGTGCAACCGTGGGGCCAAAGGTTACGGAAGCAATAGACGCGCCGGAAATTTTGAAATCTTCCAAAGTTTCAATAATAATTTGCTTGGTTTCTTCCACTTCTTCAAAGTTAGAAGTAGGTTCAATATCCCTACAATCTAAATCGTCCAAGCGCACGCGCACGTAAGGGCGAATAACACGCGGTTTCGGCGGTTGAGGAACGGGTTTAGGCTGTTCTACCACTACGGGAGTTTCAATAGGTTTAGGAGTTTCGGTATGCACAACCGAAGCCACCGGGGTTTCCTCTCGTTGTTGCACAATCGGCTCTCTTTCCGAAGAATACGCGTCTTGGCTCTCTCGTTCATCACGGCCAAAACCGATACGAGGCGCGCCAAGATTACTTTCTTCTCGACCGTTATCAACCTCAAACTGGTTCTCTCTATCCGTATTTCTATCCGCGCTAAAATCCGAGCGAAGGGAATAAGGATTATCGTCGTCTAAAAGATTGTATCCGTCACGTGAAGGTTCTTCAACGTTTTCGACCTCACGTTCCCTGTCTATATCACGCGTTTCAAAAGAAGAATTAAAATTAGGTGCTTCTTGAACAAACTCTTCATCACGACTTCCATATTCACCTTCATCACGGCCAAATACGTTGGGATTAGACGGCGAGAACAAATCCATATAGCTATGCCGTCTATAATCACCGCTTTCCGTTTCACGGCCAGTAGACAATGTATCTTCGCGGTCAAAATTGCGCCCCTCACGGCCAAAATCAGTTTCTTCACGCGAACTGCGATCTTCTACTGCATCAGCGCGAGAATCGCTTCCGCCAAAAAGGCTATAAGGTGAGGATTCCGTTCTACGAGGCTCTTCTTCAAAGGTCGACATAGGTGAGATTGTCGTCGAAAACGTAGCATTCTCCCCTCTTTTCTCACGGAAATTACCAAACGAACTATTCGTCGTGGGGTTATCGAAAGCACTTGCCGAACGACTGGGTTGCGTATTTTGATTAACGGAATTTTGGTATGCGTCGGCATAAGACGGCATATAACCGCTTGTCCCACCCACAGAGTTGGGTTGTTCCGTTATCGGCATATTATTCACCCTTGCATTCGGGTCAAATAAAAGATTTCGTCTATAATTTTCCGCAGGGCTGCTGCCAAATAAAAATTCGCGAGGATTAGAATAATCGTATTCATTGCTCGCCGCGGGTTGTTCTTCTTGGCTGATTGCAGGCATTGTCGTCGCCGCAACTGAACGGATAGGGTCGGAAATGGGCATCGTTTGCGCATTCCCAAACGGCGAAAACGACGTAGGACCAGCAGGTTGTTGCGTAGATTGCTGTGCCTGTGCTTGCGTTGCGCCTGTTTCAGATAAACTTACACCAGGGCGTTGCGTAACCATCGGTTCGGCAGGTCCGCTGTATACGGCTTGCGTAGGTTGCCCTTCCGTCTGTGGAACTGTGCTTTGCGTAGGCACGCTTGTCGCTTGTTGTTGCATAGTTGTATTCGCATAAGGATACGCAACCTGCACTTGTTGCACATTTGCTTGCGGCTGTTGTGCTTGCGCAGCGCCGTTTTGTGCGGCGGTCGGTTGCGAAAGAGGAATTTCCACCGATTTCACCGTAGGAGCAGTTGCTTTTTTATCCTTTTTCTCTTTGACTGTTTTATCTTTTTTCGTTCTTTTTGCTACTCGAACGCAGGCGTAGATAAGTACCAACGTTAAGAAAATAAATACAAGCAATGCGCCCAATTGCGTAATCAAGTTAGAAAGCGCAAAAACGAAAAGACCTCCAAACCACCCAGCAACGGTTATTGTGGAAACGTTTTCGCCTGATTTAAAACAGTTAGTGAGATACCCGTCAATAGGCCACTTAAATGTGGTAGCCGTATGAATTACTAACGTCAAAACACAGCAGGTAACAATAATCATTGCACCCAGCCATCTATCTTTCACTAGACGCTTACCAAATAAGCCCATAACACATAAATAAACGATACCGGCTAATAAGGGGTATGCACACAAACCGAATACGCCCGTTAAAAAGGCGTGAACCGCGGCACCAAATTCCCCAAAAATCAACGAACGAGTACACAAAATAAAGAGCGCCAACACCGCAAAAAGACCACCTGTCGCGCATATACTTTCTTTTGTTACAAGTCCTTTCGATTCCTTTTTACTCATATGCTCACCTTGCCTAATTTACTCCGCCATTTCACATAAAACGGCACTTTAATAAATATCTTATTTATTATAGCATTTATTTTTAAATTTTTCAATAGTTTAAACGAAAAAAAACGAGCCTTTTTAGAGTTTTTTCTCAAAAAGCCCGTTTCTTTTATGAAACTAATTCAACTTATCCAGCACGTATTCAGCCACGTAATAAATATCACCCGCCCCCAAGAATAAAAGAATGTCGCCTTCTTTCAGCGTTTGCTTTATCCAAGTTTTTAAGGTAAAGACGTTTTCAATGTATAAGCAATTCCCCACGATTTGCGCCAACCTTTCCGCACTACCTTCCTCATCATATTTTTCGCGCGCAGGAAAAGTTTTATAAATTAGCAAATTCTCCACCGTCTCCAAAGCTTCCGTAAACTCCCTCATCAATAATTTCGTCCTTGAATAAGTGTGCGGTTGAAATACAACGTATAATCTCCCTCTACAAATCCGTTTTGCTGTGGATACAGTGGAAAGTATTTCTTTGGGGTGGTGCGCGTAATCACAAATAAAACTGCTACCGCGATACTCACCAATTTTTTCAAACCGCCTTTTTATAGAAGAAAAATTTTGAATCCCTTTGACGATTTCCTTTTCATTAAAGCCCAACGAACGCATTGCCGCAAATGCCGCAAGCGAATTATATACGTTACAATAACCTATTGCATTTAACTTTACACGGCAAAGCGCGCGCCCGTATTCTTCAATTGTAAACGCGTACCGTTCCCCGTTTGCACGTAAATCCGTCGCGCGATAATCCGATAATGCATTTTTAATCCCAAAAGAAGGAAAACGGCCAAATTCCTCATATCGTTTGTCATCCGAACATACAAAAGCCGTTTTCGCAGAAATACAATATTCATAAAAACAGTTTGCTAAATCATTTTCGCTTTCATAGCACTCCATATGGTCCTTATCAATATTTAATAAAATAGCAACCTCTGGTTTTAAATGCAATAAATTTTTCTTATACTCACACGCTTCCGTAATCAAATAATCAAACCCGTTAAAGAAATAATTGCCTAAAACAGAATCCTCCCCGCCAATATGCGCCATAAACGGTACGCTGCAAGCCTTTAAAACGTGGGCGCAAATTGAGGTGCAGGTCGTCTTCCCATGACTGCCTGCAACGGCTATGGTATGCGTAAAATTATCGCTAATAATTTTTAATAGCTCCCCTCTTTTTAAGATTCGTTTCCCCATCTGCTTTGCCGTAGATAGTTCAAGGTTTTCAAGGTTTATCGCGTCCGTATAAACCACACAATTTGAAAGCAAAAACTCTTTGCGCTCAACATCGCAACCGATATAAGTTTTCACCCCAAAAAAAGGCAATTTTTCCATAATGCTATTGCCCGCTTTATCACTACCGGCAACCGAATACCCACACGCGGATAAAAACTTCGCCAAGGCACTCATACTAATTCCACCGACGCCAATAAAGTAGAAATTATGAAGATTTTCAAGTCCTTTTAAATGCATATTCATATCTATGGCTCATCATTACAAATTATGTATAATATAAGAAATTCTTATAATTTACCGTCTTAAATATAGTTGCATTTCATAGAAAAAAGTGATACAATAATTAAGAATATAAATTATTAGAGCATTTTTAATTTATATTCTTGATTTTAGATTATCCTCATATCTGATTTATTCTTCCTCGAAGTGGCGCCCGCATATATGCGAGCGCCATTTCACATTCCTTTCTTCCCTTCTTTGAATAAAAAACTATGCACCGCCAAAAGTTTGCCTAACTTTTGGCGGTGCATATCAAATTTACGTCGCTTTTTGTTGTTATTTATCTTCCGAATTTTTCTTCATAAAGAAATCAACAAATTTGGGTCTATGTTTTCTATCGGGCATTTCCCCTTGATTCGCATCAGGAATAGGGTCGTCAGGCTCGAAAGCCGCGCCAGCCGACTGCGAATACGTATTAGGAATGGGCTGGATTGGCTGTACGTTGGACATATATTCATTTGCCTGCGCCTGCGCCGCAGCGTAAGGTTGCTGTGCATAAAAGCCAGGTTGTTGCCCCATAAACGGTTCGTTATAACGCCCTTGTTGCGCATAGCTTTGACTAAAAGGGTCTACCCCACCGTTTTCACGGCGATTATAGACATTGTCGATTTTTTGCGCTAAAACGGTTGCTTGACGGAGGGTGGCATTTTGCGCGTCGCGAGAAAAACCATTTTGATTTCCGCCAAAACCCGTCGCAATAATCACGACTTCTACCTCATCCGACATCGCTTCGTCAATGCAAGCCCCAAAGATTACGTTTGCCGAGTAATCAATTACGCCTTTTACCAAATCCGCGGCGGTAATTACTTCATCCAAAGATAAATCCCGTCCACCAATTACGTTTAAAATAACCGAATTTGCGCCTTCTATTGTCGTATTAAGCAAAGGACTGCAAACTGCGCAACGAACAGCGTCAAAAATTCTCTTTTCACCTTTTGCAACCCCGATGCCCATATGCGCGAGTCCACGCCCTTTCAAAATTGCTTTCACGTCCGCAAAGTCAAGATTGATAAGCGAAGGCTTAACAATAAGCTCCGCAATACCGCGTATGCCTTGACGAAGCACTTCGTCCGCAACGCGCAAAGCATCCGCAAAAGAGGTGTTTTTAGGAACAACTTGACGGATTTTATCGTTGGGAATCGTAATCATAGAATCCACCGACTTCTTCAATTCTTCCACACCCGCCAAAGCATTATCCATTCTACGTTTCGCCTCAAAATTGAAGGGCAAGGTTACTACGGCAACCGTCAAAATCTTCATTTCCTTGGCGATTTTTGCGATTACAGGCGCAGCACCCGTACCCGTACCACCGCCCATACCTGCCGTGATAAACAAAAGGTCGGTGTCTTTTAACACTTCTTGGATGGCGTCTTTATTCTCTTCCGCCGCAGCTCTGCCCACCTCGGGATCTGCACCAGAACCAAGCCCTTTCGTTAATTGAACGCCGATTTGAATACGTTTGGACGCACGCGAACGGGACAAAGCCTGATTATCGGTGTTTACAACGATATATTCCGCTGTTTTTAACCCCGATTCAATCAATCTATCCACCGCATTATTACCAGCGCCGCCAACCCCGATTACTTTTATTTTTGCAATACCCGAAAGGTTGTTGCGACCCATATCCCCCATAGGCGCGGAATTTTGGTCCGCCGAATAACCAAACGGCATATATCTTTCGTTATTCTCGTAATTATTCATTATCTCTTCTTCCCTCCGAATAATCTTCTTATCCAGCCCTGTTTTTTCACTTCATCCGTAGCCGCGTTTAACAACGCAATGCGCGAAGAGAAAGTAGGCTTATCGTAATACGGCAAATCGGGCGCAACGATTTCCGTT
Organism: Candidatus Scatosoma sp.; assembly: GCA_045660265.1. Classification (GTDB taxonomy): domain Bacteria; phylum Bacillota; class Clostridia; order Christensenellales; family Borkfalkiaceae; genus Scatosoma. The sequence goes on from JAZRDM010000064.1 coordinate 16,895, forward strand.
ATGTGATTTAAACGTTTTGCAATATGTTCAGAAGCACCTTTAATTCGGCCAATTCCCTCGCCCGTAATGCTAATAGGATTTACCGTAAAAAGCGCATCCACTTTGCCGCGATAACGCACCGCAAAGAATTTATCCACGTTTTCACAAAGCTCGTCCAAGCTAAATTTAATACAATCATTAATTTCTTGCACGGAAATTTGTTTCTCTTCCGTTTCCGACGACCACATCATACCTTTGGGTACGTTACCCCCGGAAATATTTGCCGTAGCAAGTATTTCCTCCGCAACGTTGTATTCCACATCAAAGTGTTGCATTAACGCAATCAAAACAGTTCCAACACCGCAATTAAAAGATTCTTCGTGTACAATCCCATTGCCGTATACCACGGAAATCGATGTCGTTAAAAAACCTACGTCCAACAAAAAGGCATAGCCCTCGCGTTTTTTATCGGGCAATAAATAAAGCGCTTGCGCCAAAGTAGACGGTATGTAACGCACGTTTGGAAACTGCAATCCCTGTAACACGGACGTTACGGTGCGGTGGAATAATTCGTTAATAAAATAATAACACAATGCACCTTTGAGCATATCCGTCGGAACGCCGTATATATCTTGCGCCTTAAAATATTTACGGTTATCGCCAAGCGTCAAATACATCGCCGAACGACGTATGCAATTACCACTAACCCCAAGCTCGTTTAATCCGCTTTCAAACAAGGCTTCTACGTCCTGTGACGAAATCTTTCTTTTATTCGGGAAAGAAATCGTATGCCCTTTGGTTGCCACACGAATAAACGGCGACGGAACCCCAACGTATACCGTATCAATTGTCCCGCCATAATTTTGTTTTACAGACGTAATCGCGGAAGCGACCGCACGGCGAAAAGAGCTTTCATCAAAAAAGCCTTCCAAACAATATCCCTCATAGCTTTCCGTGTGATTCGCACTAAAAACAAAGGTATCGTTTACTCCTTTTGCACCAAGAAAAAAAGAGACTTCATCCGAACGAATATCTAATATCGCTACAGTCTCATTTCTCATAATTTCTTCACCCCGTAAACAAAATTGTTTAAATATACAATATATTACTATAATTATATACTAAATTTCTTATAATGTCAATAACGAAAAAGAAAAAAGGTTGGGAAAAACGCATTTTTTTGCAGATTTCCCGACCTTTTTAGTCGTTTATGTCTTCTTTTTGGTAGGCGACCTTAATTTCCTCGCCCACGTCAACGTTTAAGATGCAACCGCCCAATCTTTCTTCATCGGACAGTTCAAGATATTTATCGACAATTTTATCGGCTTTTTGTTGGGTAAATTTATCAAAGTCCGTCACGTAAATTTTCACCCCTTCTCGCGTAGAAATCCAGCATTGCGGCGGATAGGGAGAAAGTTGAATGGACAAGACGTTATCGCGAATACCGTTTAAGCGAACGGACATTTGATTGAAAAATTTTAACAATGCGGGAAGTCTTTCATCGCCGCTTGCCTTTTCACCCTTTTCCCCGGTAACGGTAAGCCCTTCAATCACCACGTTGGAATCGCCATCCAAGCGGTTTAATGGGGATTGACGAATCGCTAAAATCGTACCATCTTCACCAAGAATATAATATGCATCCGAACCCGCTTTTTTAACCGCGTACACTTCGGCATCTTCCGTCAGCGTAAGCACTACGCGATTAGGATAATCCTTTTTGAAACTGGCCATACGGAAATAGGGAAACTTCGCAACAACTTCCTTTGCTTTCTCGTCGTCCAAGAAAAAAATATTTTCTTTTTCATATAATTCTTTTAATTGCGCGCGTAAATCCACCGCTTCCGCTTCGGCTGCGGCGGATATTGCCGAAACTTCCACCACCACGTCGTCTACACGAAATACGTTTGCAAAACCAAGCAATGCTCCCGAAAGGAAGACAAGCACGGTTAATACAATCACCAAAATTTTCTTTTGCATTTTTCCCTCTTTTATGAGCTTCTTTTGTATATCAAATACGTATTCTTCGTATTTTTGCACCCAGTTTTTTTAGTTTGTTTTCAAACTCTGCGTATCCTCTATCAATATGAGAAATATTCATAATCGAACTTCGGCCTTCCGCTTGTAATGCCGCAAGCACAAGCGCCGCACCGCCACGAAGATCGCCGGCTGTAACAGACGCACCGTGCAACTTTTCCACACCTCGAATCAATGCGCTTCTATCACGCACGGTGATATCCGCACCCATCTTTTTTAATTCTGCCGCATAACGATAACGCGTTTCAAATAAGTTTTCCACCATTAACGTGGAACCGCGCGCCGTTGCACACAAAGATACGTATTGCGCTTGCATATCGGTTGGAAAACCAGGGAACGGCATTGTTTCAACAAGATTGACCGATTTCAACTTCCCGTCGCTCGTTAATATTATTTTATCATTTTTTATATGTATTTTGCAACCGTTTTCACGCAGTTTATGTAAAAGCGCCGCAATATTTTCAGGCGAAACACCTTGAATTTCCATTTCCCCGCCACAAGAAGCGCCTGCAATCAAATATGTCCCTACTTCTATCCTATCTCCAATAGGCGTATATTCTACCCCGTGTAAACGCTTCACACCCTCAACGGCTATCGTGCCGCCACCAGCGCCGCGCACGTTTGCGCCCATCGCATTGAGAAAATTTTGCAAATCGATAATTTCAGGTTCTTTTGCCGCGTTGCGAATTACGGTGATTCCCTCTGCTTTTACCGCCGCTAAAATAATATTTTCCGTCGCGCCAACACTGGGGAAATCCAATAAAATTTCCGCGCCGCGTAAATGCTCCGCTTCACAATGGATATACCCGTCTTTTTCTTGGATTTTTACCCCTAACCGTTTCAATCCTGCAATGTGTAAATCAATAGGTCTTAAACCAATATCGCAACCGCCGGGATAGGATATTTTTGCACGGTGAAAACGCGTTAAAACGGAGCCAAGCATAAAAATGGAAGAACGCAGCTCTTTGGTGAGCCGCGCAGGGATTTCGTGTGAAGCCGCATTTGAACTGTCGATAATCGCGTAATCCTTTTGCCTTTTTATTTTGCAACCGACCTCGCTTAATATATGCAACATATTCCCAACGTCGCTAATCATCGGCATATTATATATTTTTACTTGTTCATCCGTTAACACGGCCGCTGCTAATAAAGGAAGAACAGCATTCTTCGCGCTTTGCGCTCGAATTTTTCCATACAACTTTGTTCCACCCTCAACAAGATATTTATCCATACCACAAAGCTCCTTATGCTCTATTGTATGAAATTACGCCTTTACCTTGTGCCAGATAACCCTCCTTTCCCCTTTCCACTTTGCCGTGAAATAGAATATAAAATACCCATAGACGCCATTGTGATAATCAACGACGTATTCCCCATACTAATTAGCGGCAACGGCAACCCTGTTGGCGGTATACTCCCACTCACCACCAATGCGTTTATCCCCGTTTGTATCGCGTAAACCAAGGTTATCCCTACCGCAAGCAAAAAGGAAAAGAAATCTTCCGCCTTCGCCGCTACGCGTATCCCGCAATAAATCAAACCCACGCACGCCGTAAACAAAAGCAATACACCGAAAAAACCCAACTCTTCCCCTATAATTGCAAGGATAAAATCGCTTTCTGCAAAGGGTAAAAAACGATATTTTTGTCTTGATTTAAAAAGTCCCGTTCCAAACCAGCCCCCATTTCCTAACGCATATAAAGACTGAATAAGCTGATACCCTTCCCCCCTTGGATTTTCCCAAGGATCAAGAAATGCACTCAACCGCGAAAGTCGGTAAGGTTCGGCAATGATTAAAATAGGCACAACAAGCAGGGCTGGAATAAATAAAACGAGAAAATGCTTTATTTTCATACCGCCAAGAAAAAGAAGCACTAACATTAAAAACGCCACGCACATTGTTACGGACATATTCGGTTCAAGAATGATTAATACACAAACCAATCCACCACACAATATCACAGGCAAACACCCCTTGAACGTGCGCATTTTCCCCATATCATCCGACATATATGCAGCCGCAAGCACAACAAATCCATACTTCGCTAACTCGGATGGTTGCAGCGTAAAACCGCCTATCCCAATCCAACGCATTGCCCCGTAATTACTTTTTCCTACCCCTGGCACAAACACAAGAGCCAAAAGCAACACCGGAACAAAGAAAATCACCCAACGAATTTTCTTTCCTTTTAAAATTTGACAATTTAGCCTTCCGCAGGCAAGCATTGCCACCGTACCCAGTACCAAGCCAATCAACTGTTTTTTAACAAAATACCACTCGTCCCCAAATTGCACTTTCGCCGTATATCGGCTTGCGGAATATATCGCCAACACACCAAACGATGCTAAAATAAAGGTTAAAATTAAAATTACCACATCGCCCTGCGGCTTATTCCATCTCGTCTTCACAACGCACGTATTCCGACGTTTCCTCTCGGGCATCCTCTCCGTCAATCGCTGTGTTTGCGCACTCTTCCTCGAAGGAATTGACGATTTCAACAAATCTATCACCTCGCTCTTCATACCCTGCAAACGCATCAAAGCTTGCGCTTGCGGGGCTTAACAACACCGCTTGCCCCTTTTTAACAAGCATAGATGCAACGCGCACCGCAAAATCAAAATCCTCACACACCGTTAATGCGTTAAAATCATAAGCGCGAGCGCTCTTCAACAACGCAAACCGATTTTCCCCGTATAAAACGGTATGCACGACCTTGGACGTTTGCAAACTTGCAAACAACGTTCCATAGTCGTAACCTTTATTTTGTCCGCCCAATAAAAGCACCGTTTCACGTTTCATTGTTGCAATTGCTTTCAACGTCGCGTCTACGTTCGTACCTTTAGAATCATTGACATACTGCACGCCGTTTACTTCTCGCACCAACTCAATGCGGTGCTTTATTCCTTTAAAATTCGTCAACGCGTCAACAATATCCGCCGTTTTTATCCCCATAATTTTCGCCGCCGCAATAGCCGCCAAAGCGTTTTGTACGTTATGCAATCCTTCCGACGGAAGCTCGCTTGCCGACATAATTTTTTCCTTACCAAAATACAAATTTCCCTGCTCGTAAAACGCCCCTTTAACACGCTCTCGCACGGAAAAATAGAGCACCTGCGCTTTTGTTTTTTCCGCAAAAGAACGCACAATTTCATCATCGTAATTCAGCACCGCATATTCTACTGCCGATAAATTTTTTAACAGCTTTGCCTTTAAAAACACATAGTTTTCCATATTATAATGGCGGTTTAAATGGTCTTCCGTTATGTTGAGAACCAACGCAACGTGCGGACGAAGAGAATTCAAGGTTTCCAATTGAAAGCTGGAAATTTCCGCCACCGCAACCGCCGTTTCGGGAAGCGTTGCAAACTCTATAAGCGGAGCGCCGATATTTCCGCAAGCGTATGCGTTCAATCCGCCTTTTTGCAAAACCTCTGACAACATAGAAACGGTTGTCGTTTTTCCGTTTGTGCCCGTAACCGCAATTAAATTGCTTTTTATGTATCTTGCGGCAAGTTCCGTTTCTCCGATTACCGCCCGCCCTACACGTTTAAATGCAAGTGCAATCGGGTGATCCACGGGTATTCCAGGACTTATCACCAACGCGTCGCAAATCTCGCTCATTGTCGGCAAATCCTCCCGTTTAATACGTTTTGCCCCTTTTTGTTGCAAATCCTTTATTGTTTGTTCTATTCTTTCATTTGTTAAATCGTCGTACATATACACTGTTGCTCCGCGCGTCAATAAAAATTCCGCAGCCGCCTTCCCAGAACGCGACAACCCTAAAACAAAAAATATTTGTTGTTTTAAATACATACATTACTCCTTTTAAATCTTTGTTAAAATACACACTGCGCCCAACGCCAACGTTACCACAAAATACGCATAGGAAATTTTACACTCGGAATATCCTTTTTTTTGGAAATGATGGTGAACAGGCGCCATTAAAAATACGCGCTTCCCGCCCGTCTTTTTATAATATATTACTTGAATTAAAACGGATATGACGGAAAAGACAAAGCACGCGCCTATAATTAAGAGGTACAACGCATTTCCTGAAAATAAAGCAATTGCCGCCGCAAAGCCCCCAAGCGACAACGAACCCGTATCCCCCATAAATACGGAAGCGGGATGCGTGTTAAAAAGCAAATACGCCACCAATGCACCAACCAACGCAAAGCTAATTACAGACAACCCCTCCCCTTCCTTTTGTATTGCAATTAAGATACCCATCGCACCAAAAAAAGGTATACTTGTGCTTGCCGCAAGCCCGTCCAATCCGTCGGTTAAATTCACCGCATTTACCGCGGATAAAAAGACCAAAATGGACAGCGGCAGCATCCAAAATCCGATATCCAACCGAAAACGCACAAACGGAAAATTCAACCACGTCAACCCATCGCGCCAACAATATATTCCTACAAAAACAGCAATTACGCATTGAAAACTAAATTTTTGCCAAGCACGAAGCCCTAAATTTTCCTTATGTTTCCATTTTAAAAAATCATCCAACAATCCAACCCCCATATACGCAAGGCCGATTGCCAAAGATAAAACGAAGGACTTTTGCATATGTGGAAAAAAGAAAATGGAAGTGAGAACCGTGGCAAAAATAAAAGCAACACCGCCCATTGTCGGCGTTCCCCCTTTCCCAGCGTGTTCTTTAACGTAGACGAGAATATTTTGCCCCGCCTTCAATCGTCTTAAAATCGGTATCCATATTAAACAACCAACAAAGGATACGGCAAACGACACGATTGCGGATAAAAGATAGGTCTTCATTATATAATCCCCTAAAATGCGTAAATATTACCAAGGCTTACTTGTATTTTCTTCCAACAATTCTTCCACGACAGTATAGTCGTTAAAGGGATATTTTATCCCCATTATTTCTTGATATTCTTCACCGCCTTTACCTGCAATAAGCAAAACGTCCCCCTCTTTTAAAGCATCCATTGCATAAGAAATTGCCTTTCTTCTATCGGGAACAATTACGTAACGCGTGGAAAAGCGGCGATAGCCTTTTTCAATTCCAGCAATAATATCCAGCGGATCTTCATAACGCGGATTATCCGAAGTAATTACACAATAATCCGCCTTTTTTGCGGCAATTTCCCCCATTCTCGGACGCTTTTCCGCATCACGGTTTCCCCCACAGCCAAAAACGCAAATCAAACGCCCTTTCGTATGCATTTTTAGCGTCGCCAAAGCCTTTTCTAAACCGTCGGGAGTATGCGCATAATCAATAAAAATATTCCCTCGCGTCCCCAACGCTACTCGTTCCAATCGCCCCGATACACCACGCAAGTTGGATAAACCTTCCTTTATCCATTCTCCCTCTCCCAGCAATGTTGCACAAGCCGCCGCGGCGAGCGCATTGTAGACGTTATGCCGACCCGTTAAAGACAATGAGACACGGCAAAGTTCATCATTCAAATTTAGCATACATTCCGTGCCCAACAAATTCTCTTCCGTAATAATCGCAAAGCAATCGGCTGGCGTTTCCAAGCCATAATACAGCGTTTTTACACCCTTTCCCTCACAAAAAGCCCCAATTTGACGTCCTTTTGCATCATCGCCGTTCAAAATAGCCAAAGAACAAGCCGGGGGCGCAAACAAACGCTGTTTTGCATTTCCATACGCTTCCATAGACGTGAAAAAATCCAAATGATCTTGCGTTAAGTTTGTAAATATACAGGCGGAAAAATCTATTCCTTCCACCTTTTTAAGCTGTAATGCGTGCGCGGAAACTTCCATCACTACGTATTCCACACCGCCCATCCACATATTTGCAAGAATTTCATTTAATTCAATGGGGTCGGGCGTTGTCAAAGAGGGCGGCAAACGTTTTTTGCCATACGTGACCCCAAGCGTACCGATCACCCCCGTTTTTTTGCCTGCCGCGCGTAAAATGCTCGCCAACATATGGGCCGTAGTGGTCTTCCCGTTTGTACCCGTTATTCCTATAACTTTCAAGCGTTTGGCAGGATATCCATAAAAAAGAGCCGCAATTTTTCCAAGCGCCGCGCGCGTATCCCCTAAAACAATTTGCGGCACGCGTACGTCCAACTTCCTTTCGCAAACGATTGCTACCGCCCCGTTACGAACCGCTTCCGTCACGTAATTGTGCGAATCTATATTCCCCCCTTTTAAACATATAAACAGCGCGTTTTTTACTTTATTTCTACTATCAATATTTAGCGACGTAAACTCCACGTCGTCACCTATATACGCGCTCCCAATCTCTTCCGCAAGCTTTGATAACCGCATAACCCCTCCTTGTCCTATGATATTTGTGATAACTTATTATATTCTTGCCCTATGCACATTATGAAGCGTAATGCAAAATAAAAAACGAAGCTTTCGCCTCGCTTTTTCCACTTATCTCGGTTGTATATTTTTCAAGGATATTATCCCCTCAAAAATTTCTTTTGCACAGGGCGCGGCTACCACGCTCCCATAGTACGCTCCCTGCGGCTCATCCACAATAACAAGCGTTAGATATTGCGGCTTATCGGCGGGGAAAAAGCCTACGAACGAAGAAACGTATTTTCCTGCGGCAATATGTCCGTTCTCGAATTTTTGCGCAGTACCTGTCTTACCGCCGACAAAATATCCATCGATATACGCTTTCTTGCCACTCCCGTTCTGCACGACGCCTTGCAACATTTTTCTTATCGTTTCCGAAGCTTCTTCGCTAATCGTGCGCGTCCGCAAATCCCCTTTTTCTTCCTTTAATACATAGCCGTCTTCCGCATACACTTTCTTCACCAAACGCGGAACATAATAATATCCCCCGTTTACCACAGACGCCGTTGCGCAAGCAAGTTGCAAGCCCGTCACCGCTATGGTTTGACCAAAACCAATACGCGCCAGATCGCAATTCCGCACCGCGCTCTTGGGCATAAGCAATCCATACCCCTCTCCCGCAAAATCCACACCCGTCTTTTGCCCAAAACCAAATGCGGATAAGTATTGATAAAAGGTTTCTTTACCCAGCGAAAGCGCCATATCCGTAAAACAAGGGTTACAGCTATTGTTTAACGCCTCCGCAAGCGTTTGATTGCTATGTTTACCGTTTGCGTGATTACTCCAACATTTCACCGTCGTGCCGTCAACCACACGCGTTCTCGAACTGTTAAACACATAATTCGTCGAAAACGCTCGCTTATTCCCGCGCAAATACTCTTCGACATTGATTGCAGACGTAATAATTTTAAAGGTTGAACCAGGCTCGTATATATCGCAAATTACGTGATTGCGCGTTAGCGCGTTTAGCAGTTCTTGATTATTTCTTGGTACGTCGTTTAAATCGTAAGACGGATAATTTGCAAGCGCAAGCACCTCAAAATTATTGACGTCTAACACGATACATTGCGCGGACGCAGGTGAATACTGCAACGTCGTGCGCTCCAATGCACTTTCCACGATTTCCTGTATCCCATAATCAATTGTCAACTGTATATTATAGCCATTTGCGGCAGGCAGGTACGAGGCGACGCTCCCTTTTAACTGTATCCCAACTAAATCCGTTTCGTATAAAATCTCGCCGTTTTCACCAGATAAATACTTGTCGTAATACTTTTCCACACCCGTAGTGCCAACGTTATCAATAGACGTAAAACCCAACACTTGACAAAGCGCATCTCCTTGTGGATAAAAACGAACGTTATCCCGCGAATAATAAATACCCTCTAACGACAAGGCGGATAGCTTTTCCACAACCTCTTTCCCCACTTTTTTAGCAAGCGTAACCTCGGAAGCTTTTTTCTTTGTCAACTTTTCATACAGCTGCGTTTGGCTCACGCCCAAAACGCTTGATAAACGATTTGCCGTTTTTTCCGCGTCTTTTACTGCATTTGAGCGAGCAAAAACGGTATACGCCGTATTATTATCCGCTAAAATTCGCCCATTTCTATCCACAACTTTGCCTCGTTCGGCAACAATGGGAATTTCACGCGTCCATTGGTCTAACGCGCGGTAATTGAGCTCCTCACTCCAAACCACTTGGATATAGAAAAACCGCACCATTAAAGACAAAAAAAGAAAGGTTATTGCCAAACTAACGGCAAATAACCTCTTTTGTAAAATCGATATTGAATATTCGTTTTGTGAATGTTTGATAATCTAACCTCTAATTACTTACCAAGTTGCGCCAAGCCTTCTTCTTGCGCCCATTGCAAAATCGTTTCTTCCGACTGCGCAATTTCAATGCGGCGTTGAATTTCTTCGTGTTGGTCCATCAACTGTTCTTTTTGCTTTTCTAAATTCTTAATTTTTACTTTTTTCTGGTTAATCATATTGGAATTTACGCCGATTAAAGACATCATACCCACCATAACCACAGCAAATACTGACATAACAACTTTTGCAAGGGGGGTAAGAGAATATTGCGTTTGCGTACCAACTTCAACAGCCGTCGTAGGCGCTTGTTCCACTACGGGCGCAACGTAGGTGGGCGCAACGGTCGTTACGGACATGGTAGCCGCATTCCCCATTTCTACGCTGTTATATTTCTCTGCAGTAAATACTGACGCAGCAACATTTTCACGGACGTAATCCGTCGTTTCGGGTACTTGTTCGACAACGGGAGTTTCCACCGCCGTTCTTTCCAAGGTAGATACGGACGCTTGAACGGGTTCCGCGTAAATTTCCGATGCAAACTGGTCGGCTACCGCACTTTGCAATCTGCGATAACGCTCACTAATTTGCGCGTTATGGCGTTGTGCTTCCAATTCCGCGCTCATCGTTTGCACTGCTTCTCTTTCGCGTACCATTTCCATAGTCTTACTCCTCCATCCTTGTTTTTCTCAAGTTCCCTTAATCCTTTTCCCAAAGCGGTTTAAATTTTTTCCGCTATGCGCAATTTTGCGCATTTACTTCTAGAGTTATTTTCAAGTTCTTCGGCAGTTGCCGTAATCGGTTTACGAGTAATCGTCTTTATTTCAGGCTTTTTCCCGCAAACACATACGGGGAAGTTCCCTGGACACGTACAGGGCGACTCCAACGCTCTAAACGCTTCTTTTACAATTCTATCCTCCAACGAATGGAAGGTTAAAATCGCAATTCGTCCACCTTTCTTTAATCTTCTCGTTAAGGAAAGCACTAAATCCGTCAACCCGTCAAGCTCACCGTTTACCTCGATTCTTAAAGCTTGGAAGCTCTTTCTTTCGCACGGAGCGCCGTAACGGAATTTTGCGGGAATACTATTTCGTATTATTTCGGAAAACTCACCTGACGTTTTTAAAGGTTTTTCCGCCCTGGCTTTCACAACGTTTCTCGCAATTTGCTTTGCAAACGTTTCCTCGCCGTAAGTTTTTAATATTCTTGTTAAATCCTCTTCTGAATAGGTATTTAAAATGATTTCCGCCGTTAAAAATGCCGACGTATTCATTCGCATATCCAGCGGAGCATCTGCCTTGCGATAAGTAAATCCTCTTTCCTCATCATCAATTTGGTGAGAAGAGATACCAAAGTCTAACAATGCACCGTCTATTTTATCTATTCCCGCCTTGTCAAAAACAAGAGCGAAATCTTTATAGTTTGATTTATGTATTTGAAATCTTCCAGAAAACTCGCTCAACCTGTTCGTTGCCGCCGCGATTGCCTCATCGTCTAAATCGGTTGCAATCAATCGTCCGTTCGGCTCCGTTCTTTTTAAGATTTCGTAAGAATGTCCGCCACCGCCTACAGTTCCATCAAAATATATGCCACCGTCTTTTAAGGCAAGCCCCTCCATACACTCTTCAAGCATAACGGGCTTATGCGAAAATTCCAACATACTTTAAATCCCCAACTTTTTGAGTTCAGCATCATAGTCAACGCCGCTAATATAATCGTAATATCTTTCCGCCGACCAAATTTCCAAACGCTTACCGCGTCCGATGGTGATAATATCTTTTTGGATACCTGCAATTCGTTTAAGCATAGCAGGTAAAACTACTCTTCCCTGCGCATCTTCTTCCGCTGAAAAAATACTGCTGAAAAACATTGCCGATGCTTGGTTGGATTCGGAAATACCTTCCTCGGAAATTGCAGCAATCGCATCGTCCAACTCGTCGTCTGCCATAACGCAAATGCAGTTATTCATACCTCTAAAAAAGCTATACGATTTTTCGCCGTTTTCGCCCGTCAATTCTTTCTTGAATTTGGAAGGAATACGTATGCGGTTTTTATCGTCTAACTGATGTTCGAACATGCCTTTGAACATTTTCCTTTCCTCCTTCTTCGTTTTCAGTTTACGACGCGCGTAAATTTATGCTTGAATATATTATACAACCACTTTTAACCATTGTCAATAGTTTTTATGAAAAAATTTCCTATTTTTTTGAATTTTTTTAACTTTTTTGACCACTTAACCCCATTTTTGACGTAATAACCGTGGCGAACATTTGTTCGTACTGTGTTTTGTTGACCACTTGGGCTTTTCCAAGGAAAAACGTATTGCCGTAATTTTGCGCATTTTGAATGTGTTTTGTCGTTTTGCTCATCACCTTTAAACGCTTCCGCGCTCCCTTTTTGTCTTTGGTGGTTAAATGGGGTCGCTCGTCCCTATCCTCTTGCAATTTCGCGTCTTTTGCGGTTAAAAAATTCGATTTGTATAGCACGGAAATCAAGCGAGTTGCCACCCCTTCATTGCCGTTCACAACCTCGCAACCGTAAAATTTTTTCACTGCTTCCTCTATATATATGTAATGTGTACACCCCAGCACGACCACGTTAGGACGGCCACGTGGCAAAAAAGAATTAAAATCATAGGAACGGTTTCCTATGTGCCGTTCAATTTCACCTGCAAGCGCATCACACGAAAAAGGCATTATCGTTGCACGCGGATAGCGTTTTTGGGCTTTTTGACAAAGCGCTTTAAATCTTTGACTTTCGTAGGTCGCACGCGTGCTTAAAACAAAGACCTCCCCGCCCCGACTCGCCGCTGTATAAACAGCTGGTTCCGTGCCGATAATAGAAAACTTGAATCTTTTGCGCAATCTTTCGATGCATACCGCCGTTGCCGTATTGCACGCGATTACTACCGCATCCACTTTTAATCTTTTAAACAAACGAAAAGCTTTATACGTATAACGATAAATCTTCTTTTCACTTAAATTTCCGTATGGTGCGTGCGCGTTGTCTCCGTAATAATAGAAAGTTGTATCCGGCAAATATTTACGGCAGGTGTCAAGTACGGTTAAACCACCGATTCCGCTGTCAAAAAAGGCTACGCCGCCCCCGTGTTTCTTCATATAAGCCTCGAAATCAAAATTTTTTTAAAAAAATGCTGTTTTTCGCATTTTTCCATAGCAAAACAGTTTACATTCAAATAAAATTATGTTAAAATAGTCTACGCAATTAAAAGATAAAGTAATTCTGGAAAAAATAAGGAGAACATTATGCCTAATATTAAATCCGCTAAAAAAAGAGTTTTGGTTATTGATAAGAAGACCATGAGAAACAAAGCAGTTAAGTCTGCTCTTAAAACTCAAGTTAAGAAATTCCTCGCAGCTGTTGAAGCAGGCGACAAGGAAACCGCAACCAGCCTTTTCCCCGCAACCGTATCCGCTATCGACGGCGCAGTAACCAAAGGCGTTATTCATAAGAACAACGCAAACAACAGAAAGGCAAAGTTGGCTAAGAAATTGGCTTCTTTGAACTAACACTTTTTACGATACTTATCATATTATAAATATGAGGGTCTGCCGAATGGTAGACCCCTTTTTACGTGTTTTGTTATAATAAAATTTCCTCGTTTAAAAAGATGCTTTTACGGCATCTTTTTTATTTTTATAAAATATCTATTTTACACCCTTTAAATGATTGACATATGCACAATTTTTTCATATAATACAAATTGCAAAGTTTATTTTTGCTAAACTTTTGGTTTATTTTCAACAAACTTATCCAAGGAATTGTTTTACAAAGTAAAAAGTTTATATTTACTAAACTTTTTACACAAAAAGCAGGTAAGGAGCATAAAAATGGATTTGGGTAAAAAGATAAAACAAATGCGCAATCAAAAGGGCTTAACGCAAGAAGAATTAGCGGATAGATGCGAGCTCACAAAAGGCTATATTTCTCAATTAGAAAACAACCTAAACAGCCCCTCTATCGCTACTCTAACGGATATCCTTTCCGCGCTTGGCAGTAATCTTTCGGAATTCTTCCGTGAAGAAGCCGAGGAAAAAGTGGTTTTCTCAAAAAATGAGTTTATTGAAAAAAATGCCGACGGCGTACTGCTAAATTGGTTGATTCCCAATGCACAAAAAAATATGATGGAACCGATTTCCGTAGAATTATTGGAAGGCGTTTCCACTCCCGAAGATATTCCGCACGAAGGCGAAGAATTTGGCTACGTTTTAGAGGGAAAAATTGCCGTTGTTTTGGGAAATAAACACTACAACTGTAAGAAAGGCGAGGCTTTTTACTATCCAGCAAACAAGCCGCATTATATCCTTAATAAAGGAAAAGGAAAAGCACGTTTCCTTTGGATTTCTACGCCCCCTAATTTTTAATTTGATTACACCTTAAAACCTATTTTTTAAATACGGGAGATACATAAATGGAAAACAAGAACGAGAAAAAATCCAACAACATTATTGAATTAATCGACGTTTGCAAAAGTTTTGACGGAGTTTCCGTTGTAGAAAATATTAGTTTTTACGTGCGCAAGGGTGAGTTTGTCACCTTCCTTGGCCCTTCTGGCTGCGGTAAAACCACCACGTTGCGTATGATTGCGGGGTTTGAATTGCCCACCAGCGGCCAAATCTTACTCAACGGTAAAGACATTAGCAATTTACCCCCAGACCGCCGACCCGTGAACACGGTTTTTCAAAAATACGCTCTTTTCCCCCATTTAAATATTTATGAAAACGTAGCGTTCGGTTTAAAGCTTAAACGTATTCCCACAACCGTAGTCGACAAAAAAGGCAAGGAAAAAATTAAGTATACGAAGTTGCCAAAGTCTGTTATCACAGAAAAAGTAAGCAAAGCCTTGGAAGTCGTTGACCTTGCGGGATTTGAAAAGCGTAGTATTTCCACCCTTTCCGGTGGGCAACAACAACGCGTGGCAATTGCACGCGCTATCGTAAACGAACCGGAAATTTTGCTTTTAGACGAACCCCTTGGCGCTTTGGACCTCAAAATGCGTAAAGAAATGCAGCTTGAACTCAAAGCTATGCATAAGAGACTTGGCATCACCTTCATTTACGTTACGCACGACCAAGAAGAAGCTTTAACTATGTCGGATACGATTATCGTTATGTCGGACGGCACCATTCAACAAATCGGTACGCCCGAAATGATTTATAACGAACCCAAAAACACCTTCGTTGCCGACTTTATCGGTGAAAGCAACATTTTCACGGGCGTTATGGTGTCTGATGGAAACGTTCGTTTCTGCGGTAAACCATTCACTTGCTTGGATAGTGGCTTTGAAGACAACGAACCCGTAGACATCGTTGTTCGTCCCGAAGATATTCAAATCAAAACGCCGGAAGAAGGTATGTTGAAGGGCAAAGTTACCTCTGTCGTATTCAAGGGCATTCACTATCAAATCTTGGTACAATGCGGACGCTATGAAATCGAAATTCAAAGCACCTCTGCCCCCCAGGTTGGCGACCAAGTTGGACTTGTAATCAATCCCGACGGAATCCACGTTATGAAGAAGATTTTCCGCGTAAATAAATTTACCGGCGTTATCACAAAGCATAACACCGTAGAATTCGGCGACGGTGAATTTGAATGTGACGTTACCCAACTCTACCCTGGCAGTCACTTGGACGAAGAAGGCTACCTTATTACCGCAAAAGGTGAAAAACTTGACCTTACGGGTACGGAAGTCAACGTTGAAGTTGGCTTGCACGACATTACGATGAGCGACAACTTGGAAGAAGGCGGCGCACAAGGACACATCATTTCCTTAATTTATAAGAGTGAATATTATCGCTACATTATCCGCACGGAAAATGAAGAAGATTACGTTTTGGCGTGTGAAGATTTATGGAACGAAAACGACCTTGTTAGCTTGATCATTCCCAAAGAAAAAATCCGTTTGTCGTTAAAGGTTGCGGAGGGTAAAAAATGATAACAAAAACCAAGCCCAAACTGCATTTCTCACGGAAATTGCTGGCAATCCCCTACGGATTATTTCTGGCTCTTTTCGTAGTTTTGCCGTTGTTAATTATCGTATATTATGCCTTCTTTAACGATAAAGGCATCCCCGACTGGTCGTATGTTAAAATTTTCTTCACGGAAGATTTCGCCAGCAAAATTAAAACGATTGGCATTAGTTTATTTATCTCTTTTGCCAGCACACTGATTTGTCTTTTTATTGCCTATCCCGTTGCATATATCATCGCAAACAGCAAAATTAAAAATAAATCCGTGCTTTTGCTCTTATTTATCGTGCCTATGTGGGTAAATTTCGTATTGCGTATCAATGCATTGCGCGAACTTCTTATTTTAATCGGCATTTATAATAAACCCAACTGGAATATTTTTAACACGATTCTGGGTATGGTTTACGACTTTATGCCCTTTATGATTTTGCCGATCTATACGACGATTATCAAAATCGATAAGAGTTATTTAGAAGCGGCAAAAGATTTAGGCTCTTCAAACGCATACGCATTTGTAAAGGTAACGCTCCCCCTTTCTAAAGCTGGGATTATGAGTGGTGTTTCAATGGTATTCCTGCCCTCAATGACCAACTATGTCGTATCCAACTATTTAACAAACAAGAACGTAAAAATCCTCGGTAAACTTATCGACGATTACTTTACGGGTGATTTGTGGCACGACGGCGCATTCTTATCCCTTTTACTCTTACTCTTTATGTTTTTAGTAACCTGGCTGACTGGCGGTTTTAGTGAAGACGAACAATCCAACGCGAGAGGTGGCTCCTTATGGTAAAATTTAAATGCATTTTAAAATGGGCTTTCCTTATTCTTGTTTTATTGTTTATTTATTTGCCTATTATGCTTCTCACCTTTTTCAGCTTCGGCAAAGGTGATACAATCCAAAGCAATATTCAACAATTCGAATTTAGTTTAACCCATTACGAATACTTTTTTAACATTAACAACGAGCCTTTACAAGTTGTTTTACAAACTGTGGGGTTAGCGCTTATTGT
The DNA here is from genome assembly GCA_045660265.1 of Candidatus Scatosoma sp. Lineage (GTDB taxonomy): Bacteria > Bacillota > Clostridia > Christensenellales > Borkfalkiaceae > Scatosoma. The sequence goes on from JAZRDM010000064.1 coordinate 34,030, forward strand.
CGCATTTTTATCTACTGTACTCGGCACAATCGGGTCTATCGGTATGTTTTATTCTAAAAAGAAAATAAACGCCGCACTTTCGTCCGTTAATCGCATTCCTGTAATTAACGCGGAAGTTGTTACTGCAATCTCCTTTGCGTTGTTCATTTCTTTCTTTCATATTGATAAAGCCACTTTTATCCCCTTGATTTTAGGACAAATGATTTTGTGTACGCCTTTTGTCGTACTTTCCGTTATTCCTAAATTAAAACAAATGGATAACAATCTGTATGAAGCGGCGCTTGACCTTGGCGCAAGCCCGACGCGCGCCCTTTTCTCGGTTGTAATTCCTCAAATTTTACCTGGGGTTATTGCAGGCTTCCTGTTGTCGGTCACCCTTTCCTTGGACGACTACGTAATTGCGGCTTATACAAAACCCGATTCATTTACAACAATCAGTACGCATATCTATGGTTTAAGCCACAACAACCAAGTTGGCCCTACCATTAAAGCCGCTTACTGGGCATTTACAGGCATTATTTTCTTCATCATTATTATTGTTGTAATCACTGCAAATATAATGGCAAATCGTAAAGCAGGGGGTAGAAAGAAGTGAAAAAACACATCTCTAGAATACTTGCTTTCACCTGTCTACTCACCGCTTTGCCCTTTTCCGCCTGCGAAACCAACAATGGTTCCTCCAAAAAAGATAACGTTTTGCGCGTGGCGAGCTGGGACGAATATTTAGATATGGGCGGCGACGTTTATGCCGACGACCCTGAAAACCCCGATCCCGATTTGACGGCATTTAAGGACTGGTATAAAGCTACCTTTGGCATTACCCTTTCTGAAAAAACAAAACCGCTTGACGAAGAATTCGTTGATTGGTATCACGAAAATTATAAAGATACGGAAAATTATCAGCCCGACCTTAAAATTGAATATATTCCGATGCAGGACAATGAAACGATGTACAATAAGATTAAAATGGGCGACCGTTACGACTTATTGTGTCCTTCCGAGTATATGGCGATGAAATTAAAGGCAGAAAATTTAATTGTTCCGTATAACTCCACTTTCTTCAACGCCAGTGTCGAAGGCAATTATTATGCGAAAAACGCTTCCGCCTATACCAAAGGCATTTTTGCCGAGGCAGGATTGAGTGAATACATCGCGGGTTATATGTGGGGAACAACGGGTTTTGTGTTTAATCCTCAAAATATTGGCAAAAATGAGGAAGACGCCCGCAATATTATGAAAAGTTGGAGTTCTCTTTACTCCAATTCCACCAAAAACAAAATCACAGCAAAAGATAACGCGCGCGACTCCTACTTTATGGGCTTGGGTATGTTCAATGAAGAAGAATTACTGAAAGAAAAGGCAAAATTTGAGTCCATAAAACAGCAGTATAAACAGGGTTTGATTGACCTAACAACTTATCAATCAGCGCAAACTGCCTATAAACAACTGCTTTCCTCTAAAATGAACGACACAACCGAATCTACCACGGAAAAAGTGCAAGAATATTTAAAGAAAATGCGCAAAAATGTTTATGGGTTAGAAACGGACGAAGGTAAAATGGACGTTGCTACGGGCTTACTTGACGCCTCTTATCAATGGAGTGGCGATGCTGTGTACATTATCAATGAAGCGGAATTTTACGATTTAACATTGGAATATGTTATTCCGGAAGCGACCTCTAACATTTGGTTTGACGGATGGGTAATGATGAATGGCGCCAATGAACATCTTGCAACAGCGTTTATCAACTTTCTTTCTATGCCACAGAACGTTGTCCGTAATATGTATTATATTGGATATACCAGCTGTTTGAAGTCTGACGAAATCTTCGATTACATTGATTTTTGCTACGGTTCGGAAGCGGAAGATGCTATTGCGTACGATCTTTCTTACTTCTTTGGGGATAATTACATACTTAAGGTTGACCAAGAACAAACCTATCGTCAACTTTTTGCACAATATCCCGACGAAGATACCATTGACCGACTCGTGGTTATGGAATATTTCCAAAAAGAAGATAACGATCGAATCAATAGAATGTGGATTAACATAAAATAAAAAAAAGGCTACCAAAATTGGTAGCCTTTTTTTATCCATTATAACAGAAAAGACAGTTGAAGACTTTTTTACCTCTCTTTTATGGAAAGCCGCTGATACAATTCACAACGTTCTTCTTCCGTATAGGTAAATACTTTATATAATACAAAAGCCCCAACTAGCACGCTAACGATTAACATTGTAATTGCAGTGCCTAAATCCAACACAACGCCTGTTCCCAAGCCTAAATTACTTTCCGTTCCAAATAATAATCCACTGAAATTATAAACAGCGTGAACAAAAGCACAACATATTATATTCTTTGTTTTAATTAAACAAAAAGCAAACAAACCGCCCGTGAGTATTGTATACCCTACCTGCACGATTGTCGCCAAAGAAAACCCGTTAAGCAAATGCGCAAAACCAAAGATTACAGATGAAAGCACATAAGTCCATAAAAAACCCTTTTTGTTCTTCGGCAACCAATCCGCGAGAAGGGAAAATATCACCCCTCTAAAAATACATTCTTCAAATAATCCTACCGATAGACAGTAGGCGATAAAAAGTAAAAAATCTAACGGATGCGTATTCACTAGCTCCATTTTTCCTTGAAAAAAGGAGTAAAATTGAAAATTATCGATTGCAATAATAAAACACGGGATTAAAAACAACCATTTTTGCGGGAGAGAAAACAGTTTCATCTTCAAACGGAGCATAATGAGTATCGCCGCCCCCGCCCCACAAAGTTGTTGTATCAATTTAGACAACAAAGCATTGCGCAAACCGTCTTTCAAATACGGGATTTTGATAAATTCTAAAACCACCGACGCAATACATAATACGGCTATACATATTATTTCAATAATATCTTTCGTTTTTTGCTTTGCCGTATTGTTCACAACTGTTGTTCCTTTTTCTATGATAATATTTATATTGTAACACAAAACCGTTTATCCGTCAAGTATAAAATCGATATAAATAGAAAAGCAGCCCTTCTACGAAGAACTGCTTTTTTTGTTAAATTTTTCTTAAATTATTTAAGAAGCTTCGTGATAACACCGGAACCTACCGTTCTGCCGCCTTCACGGATAGCGAAACGAAGACCTTCTTCGAGTGCTACGGGCTTAATGAGAACAACTTTCATTTCGATGTTGTCGCCAGGCATAACCATTTCTACGCCTTCGGGAAGTTCGATCTTACCGGTAACGTCGGTCGTACGAACGAAGAATTGAGGTCTGTAGTTGTTGAAGAATGCGGTATGACGGCCACCTTCTTCCTTCTTAAGAACGTATACTTGAGCTTGGAATTCCGTACCAGTAGCAACGGAACCGGGTTTAGCAATAACTTGACCCTTTTGGATATCCGTTCTGTTGATACCACGAAGAAGCGCACCAACGTTGTCGCCTGCTTGAGCTTCGTCAAGGAGCTTGTGGAACATTTCCAAACCGGTGATGGTCGTCGTCAAAGGCTTTTCGATAAGACCAACGATTTCTGCGGGTTCACCAACGTGAGCAACACCACGTTCGATACGACCAGTAGCAACGGTACCACGACCAGAGATGGTGAATACGTCTTCTACAGGAAGAAGGAAGGGCTTGGAATCTTCACGTGCAGGGGTAGGAATGTAGCTGTCAACAGCAGCCATAAGTTCAACGATGGGTTGAACTGCGGGATCAGCCATGATTTCATCAGCGGGCTTATCGGAAGAAGCGCATTCCAATGCTTTCAACGCGGAACCACGGATAACGGGGATGTCATCGCCAGGGAAGTCGTAGGAGGAAAGAAGATCTCTGATATCCATTTCTACGAGTTCAAGAAGTTCTTCGTCGTCAACAAGGTCGCACTTGTTCATGAATACAACGATGTAAGGAACGCCTACTTGACGAGCAAGAAGGATGTGTTCACGGGTTTGAGGCATGGGACCGTCGGTAGCAGCACATACAAGGATAGCACCGTCCATTTGAGCAGCACCGGTGATCATGTTTTTAACATAGTCAGCGTGGCCAGGGCAGTCAACGTGTGCATAGTGACGGGAATCCGTTTGATATTCAACGTGAGCGGTATTGATTGTAATACCACGTGCTCTTTCTTCGGGTGCCTTATCGATATCAGCATAGTTCATCTTTTCTGCACCACCGCGAGCAGCCATAACCATCGTGATAGCTGCGGTCAAAGTCGTTTTACCGTGGTCAACGTGGCCGATAGTACCAATGTTAACGTGGGGTTTACTTCTGTCAAATTTAGCTTTTGCCATTTTTAAATCCTCCGATTTACTTATAATATTTTTTTATTTTTAAAAATGATAACCTATCCATACTTGGACGCAGCTACCTATCATTTTTCAATGATACTTGTTGGATACAACCAACTATCCATACTTGGACAAGTCTATTATATCCTAATTTTTTCAAATTATCAAATGTTTGAATACTATTTTTGTAAAATTCTTTGATAATTTTTACGTTAACCCCGCTGTTATGCGGGGTTAACCGCATTTTTATGCTTTCTTACCGCGCTTTTCGATGATATCCTTCGAAATGCTGGAAGGTACTTCGCTGTAGTGGTCGAACTGCATCGTGAATTGACCACGACCTTGCGTTCTAGAACGAAGTTCCGTTGCATAACCGAACATTTCGGAAAGAGGAATTTCCGCGTCGATAATCTTTGCGCCGTTTCTATCGTCCGTACCAAGAATAGTACCGCGACGGCCGGAAACGTTACCCATAAGGTCACCGAAGTAATCTTCGGGGGTGATGATTTGAACCTTCATAATGGGTTCGAGCAATACAGGGTTTGCTTTTTCAACACCGTTCTTGAAGCCCATAGAACCAGCAATCTTGAACGCCATTTCGGACGAGTCAACTTCGTGGTAGGAACCATCGTATACGACAACCTTGAAGTCTACCATTTCATAGCCAGCAAGGAAACCGTTCTTCGCAGCCTCTTGAATACCCTTGTCGATTGCAGGGATATATTCTTTAGGAATGGAACCACCAACGGTTTCATCTTCGAACGCATAACCTGCACCGGGTTCTTGAGGGATAAGGCGAAGTTTACAATGACCGTATTGACCTTTACCACCGGATTGACGCTTGTACATACCTTCGCATTCAACCGACTTACGGAAAGTTTCTCTGTATGCAACTTGAGGAGCACCTACGTTTGCTTCTACTTTGAATTCTCTCAAAAGTCTGTCTACGATAATATCGAGGTGAAGTTCGCCCATACCAGCGATAATCGTTTGACCCGTTTCTTGATCGGTGTACGTCTTGAAGGTAGGGTCTTCTTCCGCAAGCTTAATAAGAGCCATCGTCATTTTTTCTTGACCTGCTTTCGTCTTGGGTTCAAGGGAAAGCTGAATAACGGGTTCGGGGAATACCATCTTTTCAAGA
>JAZRDM010000065.1:0-21427 GCA_045660265.1 Candidatus Scatosoma sp.
ATAGGCGTGAGTGTTTCTTTGTCTCGTAAGGCAAACTGTTTGCTCCCGCAAACATCTCCCACCCTCAAATCCCTCTCATAATCGTATTACAACAGGAATAGGGCGCCCCAAAAAAAGGGGAGGGAATTTGCGCCTTTAGCGGCGCGCCCCGATGGACAATTATCAATTGTCCAGTTTGCCTAATAGGCGTTAGTGTTTCTTTGTCTCGTAAGGCAAACTGTTTGCTCCCGCAAACATCTCCCACCCTCAAATCCCTCTCAAATTCGTATTACAACAGAAATAGGGCGCCCCAAATGGGACGCCCTATTTCTGGCGCAGAGAGAGGGATTTGAACCCTCGGATACATTCCTGCATCACACGATTTCGAATCGTGCGCGTTCAACCGCTCCGCCATCTCTGCAACAGCTTTTATATTATAGCTTATTCTTGTGTAAATTGCAAGTGTTTTTCACGCAATTTTCCGCTTTTTCTTTACAACAACGAAAAAATACGCGCGGTCGAATTATCGGCCGCGCACTAAATAAACAAGGGAGGATTAAATTTTTTCTACGTTAATAAGGTTGGAATTGCCACTCTTGCCATTCGGGGTGCCGCCCGTAATAACAATCGTGTCGCCCTTCTTTACTAAACCGCTATTTTTCGCAATTTGTTTAGCAAAATAAAACAAAATATCAATCGACGAATATTCGTCGGTAATCGCAGGCAAAACGCCCCAACTCAAAGCCAACTGTCTATATGCGTGGATGTCCGTCGTGATACCAATAATATTGATATTCGGACGGAAACGGGAAACCTTACGTGCGGTGCCGCCCGTACGCGTACAAACTACGATAGCGCTTGCATTCAAGTCTTTTGCAAGGGTTGCCGCCGAGTGAGATAATGCTTCCGAAGTGGTGCTAATCTCAAAGTCGTCAATCGTTTGGATATATTCAATGTGTTCTTCCGCGTGTTCTACAATTTTTGCCATTGCGTTTACCGATTGTACGGGGTAGTTACCCGCGGCCGTTTCACCCGAAAGCATTACGGCGGAAGTGCCGTCGTATACGGCGTTTGCAACGTCGGAAATTTCCGCACGAGTGGGACGGGGATTGTGAATCATAGATTCCAACATTTCCGTCGCTGTAATAACACGTTTGCCGTGGATACGGCATTGAGAGATGATATATTTTTGTACGTTGGGCAATTCTACGTAGGGGATTTCCACACCAAGGTCGCCGCGTGCAACCATAATGCCGTCGGAAACTTGCATAATTTCTAACAAGTTATTTACGCCTGCGCGGTTTTCAATTTTGGCAATAACGTCGATATGCTTCCCGCCGTTTTCCGCCAAGAATTGCTTGGTTTCTAACACGTCTTGCGCTTTAGAAACAAAAGACAATGCAACAAAGTCAACGTCGTGTTTAATGCCGAAAAGTAAGTCGGACTTGTCCTGGTCGGAAAGGAAGTCTAAATGTAATTCTTTATCGGGGAAGAACATAGATTTATTGCTGGAAAGATCTCCGCCGTTTTCAACAACGCAATGCACGTTCGGCTTTTCTACGGATACAACGCGGAAGGACATTAAACCATTGTTTAAAAGAATTTTATCTCCCACAATCAAATCTTCGCAAATGCCTTCATACGATACGCTTACGCGCGTTGCGTCACCTTCAATCTTATCGGTGGTGAAAGTGAATTTATCGCCTTCCACTAACGTAATTTTACCCTCTTTAAAAGCGCGAATTCTAAATTCAGGGCCTTTGGTGTCTAACAATATAGGGAGGGGGAGCTTCTTTTCATCTCTAACCTCTTTAATCATTTGAATTTTTTTTGCAAAGTCCTCGTGTGAGCCGTGCGAAAAATTAAGTCGAACAACGTCCATACCAGCATCTGCCATTTTGGCAAATATTTCTTTGTTTTCACTGCTGGGTCCAATCGTGCAAATAATTTTAGTTTTTTTCATATGTCACCTCTTATAATGGGGTAATTTGGGGGCTATTTTTCAAAAATCGCCAACTCTCACCCATTATATACATTAAGATTACAGTTATTTTACTCTTTTTTCTAAAAAAAAGCAAGAAAAAAAGATGATTTTTTTAAAAAAAAGTGTTATAATATATGTAATTTGAGTTTGTTATACGGTCGCGGGGTCTTATAATAGACAATGAGGAAAGTCCGAGCAGCATAGGACAGGGTGCCTGATAACGTCAGGTGAAGGTGACTTCAAGGATAGTGCAACAGAAATAAACCGCCGCAAAAGGCTTAACCTTCGGGTTTTGAATGCCCCTCACGGGGCGGCCCGTTTGCGGTAAGGATGGAAAGGCGAGGTAAGAGCTCACCGATACTTTGGTAACAAGGTATGCCATGTAAACCCCACTCGCTGCAAGATTGGGTGATCGTCAATAGGGCTGTCCGTCCGACGATTTACCGTGAATATCGCTTGAGCTTATCGGCGACGATAAGCCTAGATAAATGGCCGTACACGACAGAACTCGGCTTACAGACAAACTCAAATTATTATGGATATAAAAGGAAGAGATGAAGTGAATTTTTCGCGATTCTCTTCCTTTTTTCTTAAAGTATGGGGCGGTTGTGTTTTACATAGCCGCTTTTGCACACAATAAAGGAGGCGCGCATATGCTATAATATGAGGATTTCCTCAAATACACAAGAAGGACTTGAAGTACTATGTGCAATTATTATCAAACGAACCTCGCAAACTCCGGTTGTGGCTGTGGCAATACGCATTGGCGCATTCAGCGTATCTGTTATGATTGCCAAGGAAATATCCAAGTAATCGTTGACAACGGTTGTGTTTGTCGTCGGCTCACCTATAATTTGTGGCAAGAAAACGGTTGTTTTGGCACTACGAATACGGTGAATAACGGCTCTCGTTGTGGTGCTACTGCGGCGCAAACGGAAAATGGATATTGCGCACGAACGAACGGCGGTTGTCCTTATGCAACTTCGTATACGAACAGTAGATCTTGCGGTTGTGGTTGCAACGGCACATTCTAAAAGAAAAAAAGCGGCGGAAAATATCCGTCGCTTAAATTTTTGTATTGTGATTGAAAAAAGGCTTAAAAGGATATACTATTTGGGTGAAAAAGTTACACGTTGCTTACTTGTTTGTAAAAGAAAAATATTCCTTGCTATCCTTGAAAAAATATACGACGATAGCAGGCACTTTGGTATTCTTTTTAATTATGTCTATTGTGCCTTTTTCTTTTTGGCTTTCGTTGATTGTAGGAAAATTGCCCGTCAACGCCGAAGATATTTTATCTTTGCCTGTTTTTGATTCGGTGAAAAACATACTATTATATATTCAAAGAGAGGCGGAAAACGCAACGGCGAGTGCGTCTATTATTTTAGTGTTTACTACGCTATATTCCGCAACAAATCTCTTTTATCAAATGCGCAAAAGCGGGGAAATTATTTACGATTACCATAAGGAAACGCAAGGCATTAAACTACGGGTCGGCGCATTGATTTTGTTGATTGTTGTTATGGCATCCGTCGTTGTGTTTTTATTATTGTTCGCTTTGGGGAGTTTTTTCTTCTCTCAAGTTTTAACAAGAACGTGGGAATTGATTGCGGATTATCTATTGCTGGCGGTTATCGCGTTTTTTCTTGTATTGATATTAAATATTTACATTTGTCCACATAAAACGGACGCGCGGAATTTCTTGTCGGGTACTTTTTTAACCGTTGGGCTTTGGAGTGTGGCAATTTTCGGCTTTTCTCTTTATTTAAGAATAGGGAATATGGACAGATTGTACGGCGCGTTAAGCGCCATTATCGTTTTTTTATTGTGGCTGTACGTTTTGATGATTTGTTTTATCGTTGGAGTGATTTTTAACAGCGAATGCGTTTTGCGTGCCAATAAAGCTGTTGCCCATAAGAGGTATAAAAGGCGGAAAATGCCGCAAACTGTCCGTAATGAAAATCGTTAAATTAAAAAGTTCTATTTTAGCAGGCGTTTGTGCTATTTTTACAATTTTTCCTAATTTTTCCGCAATAAAAAACGGGGACATCAAAGAAATCACAAAGCCGCATTTGGGTGTTTACGAGTGTAAGCAAGCGCAACTTGGCGAAAAAGATTTGCTGGAAGATTTTTCGGGCATTTACCTAGAATTAAAGGATACGCAGCATTTCGTTTTGTATTATGAAGATAAAGAAGGGCAAAAAAATAAGCGCGAAGGGAAGTATCATTATAATAAAAAAGAGCAGACGATTATGTTGCAATTGGAGGGGGAATATCCGTTTAAACGCAGTTTTCCTTTAAAAAATGGGCAAATTATCGTTAGTTTTCCCGTTGGAAGCAGGCAATTGCGCTTAATTTTCGAACAAAAATAATTTTTTAATAAATATGAACAAATGTTCGTAAAACACTTGCAAACTGGAAAAATATGTGATATAATAAAAATCACTTATGAAAATCGAGCTAACGCAAGACCAAGAAAATGCGAAAAAATTAATATCGGAATGGTATTTTAACACCGAAAACCAAGTGTTCGTGCTTTCCGGTTATGCGGGCACGGGAAAGACGTTTTTAATTGATTACGTCGTTAGAAAAGAACTGAAACTGAAAATCGGCAAAGAGGCAATGTTCGTTTCACCAACGGGGAAGGCTGCGGCAAATCTTTTAAAAAACGGAACACTGGCGAGTACGGTGCATAGTTTAATTTATCTCCGTGATCCCGATTATTTTGACGTAGACGAAAATGGGGAAGTCGTTCACCGCGACGAGCTTCATTTTATTAAGCGTGAAAAGATTGACGAGAATATTCGTTTAATTATCATTGACGAAACGTCGATGATTAACGAGGAGATTTTGCGGGATTTATTAAGCTTTGGCGTTAAGTGTTTATTTTGTGGGGATAAGGCGCAGCTTCCGCCCGTTTCGGGTAGTTGTCCGCTTTTACAAAATCCGCATTATACAATGACGGAAATCGTGCGGCAAGCGGCGGATAACCCCATTATACAAGTGGCAACGCTTGCTAGGCAAGGGAAGTATATTCCTTACGGCAGTTATGGAAATAAGGTGTGTGTTATCAACAAAAATGCGTTTGTTGGGTTGGAGCGCAAGCGGCTTTTGCTGGAAGCCGATCAAATTCTTTGCGGTACGAATAGAACCCGAACGGCATTGAATAATGAAATGCGTGCCTACAAAAATATCCCTCACGACGCTTATTTGCCGATTGTCGGCGAAAAGTTGATTTGTACGCTCAACGATTGGGAAAAACCGTTGGACAAAGAAGAAAAATTTCATTTAGTCAACGGGATTATCGGCTATGCGGAAGAGGTCCGTGAAAGCTTGGATGATTTGGCTGTGATGGAATTTAGGGCAGACTTTATGCAGGAAAGTATAACCGTGCCTTTTGATACGGGGATTTTTGAAAGAGGTTTTTATCGACACGGCTACGGCAATCGCGCCGTTACGTTGAAAAACGGAATGGTGGTTTCGGAATACAACGCCGAAATGTTGCGAAGGTTTAAATCGGTGGCGGACGAGCCTATTTGCCGTTTTGAGTTTGCTTATGCGGTTACTTGCCATAAAGCGCAGGGGTCGGAGTTCGATTTTGTTATTGTTTTTGACGAATCGCGCGTATTTGGGGAAGAACAGCACCGTTGGTTATACACGGCGATTACGCGCGCGAAAGAGAAACTGTTGATTGTTCGATAAAAACCCTTGACGGCGTTTGCGGAATTTGGTATAATAGCAAAAATCCAAAAATGCGGGGCAAGTATGAAAAGAAACCTTGAAAAATATCAATGGGTTGAAAGGTCAATCTTAACTACATACAGAAAGACCTTGTGGTCGCCTTTCGTTTATGCGGTGAAAAAATACCGTTTGATACAGGCGGGGGATAAAATTGCCGTTTGTATTTCGGGTGGTAAAGACAGTATGTTGCTTGCAAAGCTTATGCAAGAACTGCATAGACACAGCGAAATTCCCTTTGAGTTGGTTTACCTGGTGATGGACCCTGGCTACGCGCCTGAAAATCGACGTAGAATTGAAGAAAATGCGGCGTTGCTTAACCTTCCTATAACCATATTCGAAAGTGACGTTTTTGCGGCGGCAGACGCCGTTTCTGCGGATTCTCCGTGCTATTTGTGCGCACGTATGCGCCGCGGACATTTATATGCAAAGGCAAAGGAGCTTGGGTGTAACAAAATTGCGTTGGGACATCATAAAAGCGACGTTATTGAAACGACGTTAATGGGAATGTTGTACGGTGCGCAGATACAAGGTATGTTGCCGCGCATAAAAAGCACGAATTTCGAGGGAATGGAACTTATCCGCCCGATGTGTTGTATTTTAGAAGAGGACGTCATTCGTTGGCAGGAATATAATGAGTTGAAATTCATTGCTTGTGCGTGTAAGTTTACGCAAAACGTAACGGGCGGAGACGAAGATACCTTTTCGGCAAGACGAAAAATTAAAGGGTTGATTGCCGAGCTGAAAAAAGAAAATCCAACGGTGGAAAGCAATATCTTCCAAAGTATTCACAACGTACAGTTAGATACGCTTGCTGAATATAAACAAAACGGTGTGAAACATAGCTTTTTAGATAAATTTACGGATTGAGGCATATTTTTGTTTTGCCCGCATAGAATAAACTATGCAAGACGGGAAACATATCGTAACAATCGAACAAAAGAAGTTTTTATCTATTAGCGCGGTGGAAAGCGTGGTGGCGTTTTCCGAAGTAAAAATTGTTTTGGCGTTGGCAGGAAATAACCGCTTGACGGTGGTGGGCACGGGCTTGAAAATTACAGGCTTTTCCAAAACAACGGGTGCGTTTACAGCCGAGGGAACGATTATCGGCGTGAACTACGGCGGAAAAAGTTTTGCCTCAAAACTCTTTAAATAATGGACAGTAAAAATCAGCTTTTTTACTTTTGCATATGCATTATCACGGGCTTTGCCGTAGGAATTTTATACGAAGTTTTTGTTTGCTTTCGCCTAATTTTCCGTTGTGACAAGGGTAAAAATAAAATTTTGGGCGTCATTTTAGACGTGATTTATCCAGTATGTGTTGCGGCTTTGTGTATTTTTACGCAATTTTACCTGCATTTTCCCGCATTTCGGGTATATATGTGGATAGGTTACGCCGTCGGTTTTACAATATATTTAAAAATTTTACGAAGAATACTTGCATTTCTGCAAAAAACGTGCTATAATAAGCTTGCAAAAGTATTGCGGAAGGCAAAAAATCAAGAGAAAACTCTCCAAAAAGGGAGGTAGAGTATATGACACAAGATAAAATGAGAAGGGTGATAACGGCGTGCGTAGCGGCCGCTACGGTTCTTCTTACGTGCCTTTCCATATTCATTGCATATCAATGGATTACGATTGCGGTATTAAACAGCAGAGAAAAGAAACTTAAAGAAGAAATTGCGTATTGGACGCAAGAAGTTGCAAATGCAGAAACGGAAGCGGAGTACTATGAATCAGATTTTTATTTGAAACAAGCGTACATAAAGCTTCAAATCTTGGAGAATGATAAATGAGAAAGTTTGCCGTAATTGACGTCGGCTCAAATTCCGTTCGCCTAATGTTCGTGGCGGACGGAAAAGTTTTATATAAGGCTTTAAATACCACCCGTTTGGGCGAAGGCTTGGCTTCGTCGGGCGCGCTCAAAGAAGATGCAATTATCCGTTCGGTAAACGCCGTTGCGGATTTTTACGATAAGGCAAAAGCGGAAGGGGCAGAAGAGGTTTACGCATTCGCCACAGCGGCGGTGCGCTCTGCAAGCAACGGACAAGCTTTTGTGGACGGCGTACGCGCGATGCGACCTTTGCAGGTGGAAGTAATTTCGGGTGAGGAAGAAGCGGAAATCGGGATTCTTGGCGCGCTTGGCAATGAGGACGGCGGCGTAATTGACGTCGGCGGTGCAAGCACGGAAATTGTGGTGAAAGAGAAAGGTGAGCTTCGCTTCAAGAAAAGTGTGAACGTCGGGGTAGTGCGTTTAAAGGATAAGTGCGGCAGAGAAAAAAATGCATTAGAGCAAACAGCAAAAGCGGCTGCAAAGGAATACGTTGGCTTTCCCAAAACGTCCAACTTATACGCCATAGGCGGTACGGCGACAACGATTGCGGCGCAAGCGCTCGGTTTGCAGCAATACGACCCTGAAAAGATTACGGGCGCTGTGATTACGAGAGAGAAAATGGGTGAAATTGCGGACAAGCTGTCCCAAATGTCCGTTGAAGAGATTGCGGCGTTGCCGTGTATGCCCAAAGGGCGCGCGGACGTGTTGCTTGGCGGCGCGGTGCTGTTGGCAATCTTGATGAAAGAGCTTGACGTACAAACCTTGACAACGAGTGATAGAGATAATTTGGAAGGTTACGCGATAAAACGCGGTTTGTTATAATTAGAGGCGTTACAATGAAAAAAAGATGGGCAACGATATATGCGATAGCTTGCACCTTGCTTATGCTGGCAGGGTTTATCGTTGCGTTCATTTTTGCGTGGCAAGCAGGGAAAAAACAAGCCTTGGCGTGTTTGTTTTCTATGGTAATGGGCTTTATTATCGCGCCGATTTATCACGAGGTGGGGCACTTATTTTTCTTGTCCGTGAATAAAATGGAGTGCGTATATATCAAGTGCTTTTGCGTAAAGCAATATGTCAAGAACGGAAAAAAGCGTATAGGCTTTGCCTCTCCGTTTAGGGCAGATGAAACGCAAGCAATTCCAAAAACGGGCGGAAATATGAAAAAACGCGCCACGGCGTATACGCTTGGCGGGCTGATTTTTAGCGCAATTTTGTTGCTTTTGTTGGTCGGCGGGGCGCTTACGTGTAGCTTGCTTGGCGTATTTTCTTATGGCTTATGGGGGGCTGTGCCTTATGCGGCTTATCTTTTCCTTTTAAACGTTGCGCCCTTTGAATATGCAAGCGGGAAAACGGATATGCGTGTATATCTCGGCATTAAAAAAGGTGAAGACGCGGAAACGGTTATGCTTGCCGCAATGGAAATTCAAGGTCAGTTATACGAGGGTAAGAGTTTTGCGCAAATTGACGAGGGCTTATATTTCAAGTTGCCGCAGCTTTGCGAAGACGAACCGCTTTATAGCGTACTTTTAGATTTGCGTTATCGTTATTATTTAGAAAAAGAAGATTTGCAAAAGGCTGCGGATTGCCTGAATAGACTTGTGCAGGCACAGGCGTATTTGACGGATATAGAAGTGCAAAAAATTGCCGCAGAATTGACGTATATGCATTCCTTAAACGGCGACTTGGAGCGCGCGGAAGAAAGCGGAAAACTTTGCCGTGCGTATTTACAAGAAGAAACGGCTACGGCGAAACGTATTCTTGCGGCTTATTCTGTTGCATTTGGCAAAAACGAGGCGGTGGAGCCGTTACTTGCGCAAGCCAAGCCTTTGCTGGAAAAAGAACGGATATTAGGCGTAAAACGTTTTGAGGAAATACTTATTTCTCGCATACAAACAGTATAAATCCCTTGTGTTAAGGGTACACTTATGAAAAACGGACGGGTGTATAATGCAAACGGATAGAAGAAAACAACAAAACACGGAAAGACAAGCGGGCATACTTATGCCCGTTTCTTCCTTGCCTTCTTCGGTGGGGATAGGCACGCTTGGGAAAGGCGCATATGCCTTCGTAGACTGGTTGCAAAGCGCAGGTATGCGCGTGTGGCAGGTGCTTCCGCTTTTGCCGACGGGTTATGGGGACAGTCCTTATCAATCCTGCGCGTCGAACGCATTGAATTACTATTTTATCGACTTTGATGTTTTGGTGGAAGAGGGATTGCTGGAAAAAGAAGACTATGCAAATATCGTGTGGTCGGACGATGAACGTCGCGTGGATTACGGAAAACAATTCACCTATAAAATTGGAATATTGAAAAAAGCATTTTCGCGTTTCGATAAAAAGAATGCGGAATGGTTGGCGTTCTTAAAAAAAGAGGAATATGCTGATTTTGCGTTGTTTATGGCGTTGAAGAGTAGGTTTGATTATGCGCCTTGGACGGCGTGGGATGAGCCTTACAAAAATTGTGAACCAAAGGCGTTGGCCGCGTTTACCCAAGAAAATGCGGACGAACTTGCCTTTTGGCAGTTTACGCAATATATATTCTTAAAACAATGGGGCGCGTTGCGCGCTTATGCAAATGAACGCAATATTCAAATTATGGGAGATATGCCCATCTACCTTTCTGCGGATAGCGTGGAAATGTGGAAATATCGTCAGCAGTTATTTATGTTGGACGAGGAAGGGGATCCCGCTTTGTGCGCTGGTGTCCCTCCCGACGCATTTTCTGAGGACGGTCAACTTTGGGGGAATCCCGTATACGACTGGACGAAAATGAAAAAGGACGGGTATGCTTGGTGGAAACAGCGTATTAAGTCCGCTTTTGCTTCGCAGTTCGATATTATCCGCATTGACCATTTCCGTGCGTTCGACCGTTTTTTTGCAATTCCTACGGATGCGGAAACGGCAAAGGAAGGGGAATGGCTTGACGGGCCTAAATCTGCTTTATTTAAAGGGCTTAAAGAGTATTCGATTGTTGCGGAGGATTTGGGCGTGATTGACGACGGGGTGCGTACGCTTTTAAAGGAAACGGGTTATCCTGGTATGAAAGTGTTTGAGTTTGCTTTTGACGGCAACCCCGAAAACGAATATCTGCCCTCAAAATATAATGAAAATTGCGTGGCGTATACTGGCACGCACGATAACGATACCTTAAAAGGTTTTATTGAAGGTATGGAAGCTACGGAACGTAAGTCGTTTGAAAAGGCGTTGGAAGAAGAATGTTTAAAGGCGGACGTTGCCTACCTTACGGAAACGGTAGAAGAAGAGTGTAAAAGTGTAATGGAATTGCTGTTTTCCTCCAAAGCGAACCTTGTCATCATTCCGATGCACGACGTAGCCTGCTTTGGAACGGAAGCGCGTTTGAACGCGCCGTCTACGCTTTCGTCGCAAAACTGGACGTTTCGTTTCTTGTTAAGCGATTTTGGTAGACGTAAAGCGGCGTGGTTGCAGGAATTGACGAAAACATATAATAGATAAATGGATTGGACCATCATAAAAAAGAAAGCTTTCTCATTGCGAGAAGGTTTTCTTTTTTTGCCTTTGTTGGTATAAAAAAGGGCTGGATTAGAAAGAATAAGATAGAAAGTCTTTTTGAGGAAGGAGGAAAGTATGAGAAAGACAGCAAAAATAGTTTGTGGTGTTTTAGCGCTAACATCTGCACTCGGTTTCGTAGGATGTAGTTGTGCCGGTATGGAAGAAAACGGCGCAATTAAGTTAACGGTATGGGTTTCCGAAGCGGACAAAACTTTTGCGGAAGGTGTAGCGAAAGAGTTTAAGGCAAAATATCCCGAGAAAAACTATCAAATCATAATTGATGTTCAAGGGGAAAACGACGTAGCAACGCGTGTGCTTAACGACGTGGAAAATGCGGCGGACGTTTATTCGTGTGTTAACGACCAGTTGCCCAAGCTTATCAATGGCGATGCGCTTGCTAAAATTGCAGGGGATAGATTAAAGAGGGTAACGGATGCAAATTCACCGGAGTCAATGCAGTCGGTAACGATTGATGTAAACGGGGAAAAGGCGGTGTACGGTATGCCTTACACCGATAATACGTTTTTTTTATATTATAATAAATCGGCATTGACGGAAACGGACGTGAAAAGTTTTGACGGCATTTTAGCAAAGTGTAGCGCAGATAAACAATTTGCCTTCCCTATGGCGGACGGTTGGTATACAACCTCTTTCTATTTTGGTAAAGAATTGGGGTATAACGTAACGTACAATAAGGACTTGGCGGAAACGCAAATTGAGTGCAATTTTGACAATGCAATGGGTGAACAAGTTACAAATGCGATGTGGACGTACGTGCAAAACAAGGGATTTAAAGCAGACGCCAACGATTCTAAAATTACGGCAGGTTTTAACGACGGAAGCGTTATTGCGGCAGTATCGGGGATTTGGAATAGAACTGCAATTGAAAAGTCGCTTAAAGAAAATTTTGCTGCGGTAAAGCTGCCTACCTATACGCTCAATCAAGGTACGGAAGGCGGAGAGCAAGTGCAGTTAGTTTCCTTTGCAGGCTATAAGTTGATGGGAGTAAATAATTATTCCAAAAATAAAACGGATGCGTTAGATTTTGCCGAGTTTTATACGAACAAGGAAAACCAAATTAAGCATTATGAAGCAAGAGGTTTCGTCCCTACGGATATAAGTGCAAGGCAGGATGAAAAAATAAAGTCGGACGTTTGCGCGAAGGCAATCACCGAACAATTAAAATTTAGTAAGACCCAAATCAACGTGCCTTCAACACTTTGGGTGCCTATGGAAGGTTTGGGGTCAGCCATGATTACAGGTGCGCAAAGCGGTAACTTTGACGTAAAAGCACAGTTGAAGGCGTGTGTAGATGCAATAAAGAAAACAACGGCGGAAAATCCTAAAAAAGGTAGCCTATAAAAGAGATGGGGGAAAGGCGTGAAGGAAAAAACGATAACCAAAAGAAAAAATGACAATCCAATCAAAAAGATGTGGACTGCATTGGCAAAAGGTTCGGTTTTTACCCGCCTTTCCTTTGTTATTATGGGCTTTGGACAAATTGCGCGAGGGCAAATTGTAAAAGGCGTTTTATATATGTTGACGCAAGCGGCGTTTATCGTATATATGATTTTTGCGGGCGGCGGATATATAAGGCACTTATTTTCGGGGAATTTAGGCTCTCGTATTACGCAAGAGTACTGGAATGAAGAGCTACAAATCTTTGAAAAAATCAAAGGGGATAACAGTTTCCTAATTCTGCTTTACGGCGTTGCGAGCTTGTTGATATTTTTACTTTTTACGTGGATATGGGTTTTGAACGTCAAAGGGAACTTTGAAAATGACCAACGTATTCAAAGCGGGGAACCACCTCTTACTTTTCGGCAAGACTTGCATTTGTTGTTGAATAAGAAGTTTTACGTGTTATTGCTCGTCCTGCCGTTGGTGGGGCTGCTCATTTTTACCGTAATGCCTCTCGTGTTTATGGTGCTGATTGCGTTTACGAATTACGATTATGCGCACATGCCGCCGGGGAAATTGTTTGACTGGGTGGGATTTAGTAATTTTAAAATGATGTTTTCCCTCTCGCAAGGCGGAACGGGCTTTGCTTTGGTCTTTTTGCGAGTGTTGCTTTGGACGTTTATATGGGCGTTTTTTGCGACATTTACCAACTATTTTTTAGGTATCATTATCGCATTGCTCATTCAACGTAAAGGAATTAAGTTGAAGGTGTTATGGCGAACGTTGTTTGTTGTCGCAATCGCCATCCCGCAGTTTGTAACTTTATTGTTAATGCAAAAAATATTAGATGGGGATGGGATACTCAATAAATTATTGGGTACGAATATTTTATGGCTAACCGACCAGCGATATTTTGCGTTGTTGCCAAGGACGATGATTATTCTTGTCAATATTTGGTTGGGCGTACCGTATACGTTGTTGATGTGTTCGGGAATTTTAATGAATATTCCAACTGATTATTTTGAAGCGGCGAGAATAGACGGAGCAAATCCCGTTACGATATTTTTTGCAATTACGTTGCCTTATATGTTGCACGTTACGACGCCTTATTTAATTACGCAATTCGTAGGGAATATTAACAACTTTAACGTGATATGGCTATTGACGGGCGGCGGACCGGTGGATAATTTGCATTATGGCGGCGGCTCGCAGGCACAATCTACGGATTTGTTGGTAACGTGGCTTTATCGTTTGACGACGGACCAAAATCCAAAGTATAACGTGGCTTCGGTAATTGGTATTGTGATATTTGCAATTTCTGCAATTTTATCTTTAATAACGTATAATCGTACTTCGGCCGCGAGAAGCGAGGAGGCTTTTCAATGAGGGATAGAATGAAGAAAAGCTGGCGTGGACTTTCCAACGCGCTCACTTACGCACTGTTGTCTTTATTAGGGTTGTTATGGATATTGCCAGTTTTTTATCTTATATATACCGCATTTCGCGTAACGCCTTCTACGGGCATTATCAATACGCTTTTTCCGCAGGGATTGCGATTGGGAATGGGCAATTTTGTTCGATTGTTTCAAGAAACAATGTTTTCAAGGTGGTTGCTAAACACCTTGATTGTAGCAACTTCTTCTTGTATATTAACAACGGCATTTATTTTAATGATCAGTTACGCCTTTTCCAGGTTGCGTTTTAAACTTCGTAAGCCGCTTATGAACGTTTTGCTTGTGCTGGGTATGTTTCCGGGCTTTATGAGTATGATAGCCGTCTATTTCATTTTAAAAGCGATGGGATTAACGAATTCTTTGTTGGCATTGGTGTTGGTTTATTCGGGTAGTGCGGCGCTGTCTTATTATATTTGTAAAGGCTTCTTTGATACTGTACCCAAAGCAATGGAGGAGGCGGCGGTTTTAGACGGGGCAAGTCAACCTATGATTTTCGTGAAAATTATTTTGCCGATGGCAAAACCGATTATCGTTTATACGGTATTGACGTCGTTTATTGCGCCGTGGTGTGATTTCATTTTCGTAAATACCATTATCAGCGAACGAGATAAATACACCGTTTCGTTGGGTTTGTATAAAATGATTAACGCGGAAAAGAATAGCTTTAACGACAATTTTACCACCTTTTGCGCTGGTTCTTTTGTTGTTGGCGTGATTATTGTAAGTCTGTTTATGAGTATGCAAAAATACTATGTAGACGGAGTAACAAGCGGCGCGGTAAAAGGCTGAAAAAGAAAAAGCTCCACCTATGCGGTGGGGCTTAAAATTTATCGGTTTTTGATGAGTAAGCGTTCGGCAAGCGCAACTAATGCATACATACCCGCGGCAAGCAAGCAAAGGATAAATACGGCGCTCATTACGAGGTCGAGTTTAAACACTTGCCCGCCGTAAACAATGAGATAACCGATGCCTGCCTTGGATACGATGTATTCGCCCATAATCGAGCCGATCCAAGCCATACCAACGTTGATTTTTAACATAGAAATAAAGTTGGGTAACGAGGACGGAATTACAAGCTTTGTAAGCACTTGCAATTTGCTTGCGCCCATGGATTGCAAAAGAAGAAGTTTACTCTTTTCCGTTGCCATAAATCCGTTTAACATATTCAAAATGGCAACAATTAGCCCGATAAGTACGGTCATAAATACGATGGCTTTACTGCCTGTGCCGCACCAAATAATAATTAAAGGGCCGAGGGCAATTTTGGGCAATGCATTAAGCACTACGATATATGGTTCGGATATACGGCGTAGAGCGTCGCTCCACCAAAGCAGTAGTGCGATAGAATAGCCCAACGCAACGGCGATGGCAAATCCCGCAAGCGTTTCCCACAGCGTTGTGCCAACGTGCAGGAAAAGGGAACCGCTTTTATATAATTCGCCGATGGTTTTAACAATGCGGGATGGGGAGCTGGTGATAAACGGATTTATCCACGCAAAATGGGCGGAAAGCTCCCACAAAGATAAAAATACGACGAGAACTGCGCAACGGATAACGTTGACGATGATATTTTTGTTGCGCACGCCGTGAAGATAGAGTAAATGCTCGCGGGAAATATCTGTATGCTTTTTCATTGGTTTAGCTCCTTCCAAAGTATTTCAAACCAGCGCGAGAACTCTTGGTTTTCTCTGCGTTTTAACGGTTCGTTTTCGGGGAATTGTAAAGAGTGTTCGGAAATGATTTTTGCAGGGCGTTTAGATAATACGAAAATTTTATCGGCGACAGAAATGGCTTCGCTAATATCGTGAGTGATAAGTAGGGCGGTTTTCTTTTCGCTTCGAATAATTTTATATACGTCGTCGCAAACGGATAATCGTGTTTGGTAGTCAAGCGCGGAAAAAGGTTCATCAAGCAATAAGACGTCGGGGTTTACTGCAAGAGTGCGAATGAGTGCGGCACGTTGACGCATACCGCCGGAAAGCTCGGAGGGGTATTTTTTCAAGAATTGTCCCAGTCCGTATTTTTCAGCGAGCGCAATGGCGTGTGCGCGATTCTCTGGGGTATTTGCGCGTTTAATTTCCAAGGGGAGAAAAATATTTTTTTCTATGGTGCGCCAGGGGAATAGTTCGTCTTTTTGCAACATATATCCCATAGACACACCCGTGTTGAAAATTTTGCCTTTGGTGGGGGTGAGTAGCCCTGCGGCCAAAGAAAGAAGGGTGGTTTTTCCGCATCCCGACGGCCCGATAATGGCTACAAATTCACCTTCGCGTACAAGAAAATTGACGTCTTGCAGAGCGATTGTTTCCCCTTGTTTGCTGTGATAGTGCATCGAAACGTTATCGAAACGTAAAACTTCTTTCATTTGCGTAAATCCTCGTTGTAAATTTTGGTTTAAGGGTTATAAACTTCCTTGAAAACTTTTTTTGCGTACGTGTTGTCAACGAGTTGTTGCATTTGTACGCGTTTTTGCAATTCGCCCGCATTTTCAATGATGTCTTGTAAACGATTAAAGCTGTCTTCCGTCATAGATAATTCCGTTCGCCAAGCATCGATATTTTTATAGCGTTGTACGGAGGCGGCAATCGACGCTTCGGAAACGCCGTCGAAATATTTGGTGAGATAGGGCGCAATTTTGTTTGCGTCTGTTTCATTCACATATTTTACGGCTTTTGTAACGGCGCGCAAGAAGCCTTCGGCGGCATCTGTATTTTTCTTTAACCAGGAATTTTTTGCCATAAAACACGTGTAAGGCACTTCCCCAGACGCCTCGCCGACGGATGCAACAACGTAACCCTTTCCTGCTGCTTCGTATTCATACGCGACGGGATCGAACATTGTGCAGTAATCCGCAGTGCCCGCCTCGAAAGCGCTGGTCATTAAGTTGAAGGCAACGTCGTAATTCAAGGTTAAATCCGTTCCGTCAAAAAGGTTGTTATTCTTCAAAACATATTCAAAGGTCATTGCGGGAACGCCGCCTTTTCGGCCAGCTAAAATTTCTTTGCCTTTCAAGTCGCTCCATTGAAAGTTGGGTTCGGGTTTGCGGGAAACTAAAAAGGACCCGTCGCGTTTGGTGAGCTGCCCAAACACCGTGGGAACGTCAGTCGAACCGCCGATAAGTACGTATAATGCCGCTTCGGGGCCGCAAAAACCGATGTCGGATTCGCCCGATAAAACAGCGGACATTACGTTGTCTGCGCCGCCCCCGTTCGTTAAATTGATTTTAATATTTTCTTCCTCTAAATATCCTAACGATTCAGCAAGGTATAAAGGGGCATAAAAAACGGAATGAGTAACTTCGTTCACGTTAAGGGTGGTTGTTTTATTTTTGTCGTCATCTTTACACGCGGGAACTGTAAGTAAAGTGAAGAGGGTTGCAAATAAAGCGCAAAAAGGTTTGATGATTTTTTTCATAAAAACTCCGAATAAAAAATTTTTTAGAATAATATATTATATGAATACCTATTTATAATTGACAATTTGAAAACAAAGTACTATAATGGATAAGCTATGCTAAAATAGATAGGTGCGCCCTTTTATAAATGTGTGGCATTAGACTTAAAAAATAAGAGAACCGAAGAGAGGTTTTATTGTTATGGATATGCAAAAGACGTACAATCCAAAAGATTTTGAAGACAGAATATACGCCGACTGGGAACAATCGGGTAAATTCCGTGCGGAAGTGGATGAAAATAAAGTTCCGTTCACAATTATGATGCCACCCCCCAACATTACAGGGCAATTGCATATGGGGCACGCGATGGACGCAACAATGCAGGATACGCTTATCCGTTTTAAGCGTATGCAGGGTTATTCCGCGTTGTGGCTTCCCGGCTGTGACCACGCTTCCATCGCAACGGAAGTTAAAATCGTTGAAAAAATGAAGCAAGACGGCTTTACGAAGGCGGACCTTGGCAGAGACGGTTTCTTAAAACGCGCTTGGGAATGGAAGGAACAGTATGGCAACCGTATTATGCTTCAACAGCGCAAAATGGGTACGTCGTGCGACTGGTCTCGTCAAGCGTTTACGATGGACGACAAGTGCTCTCGCGCTGTTCGTGAAGTATTCGTGAACTTATATGAAAAAGGCTTAATTTATCAGGGTGATAGAATTATCAACTGGTGCCCCTGCTGTAAAACTGCGCTTTCCGATGCGGAAGTGGAATACGCGGAAGAAGGCGGTCATTTCTGGCACTTGCGTTATCCTGCAACGGATGGCAGCGCAGAAGTGATTGTGGCAACCACTCGCCCCGAAACTATGCTTGGCGATACTGCCGTTGCGGTACATCCCGATGATGAAAGATATAAGAGCCTTGTAGGCAAAACCTTAAAATTGCCTTTGGTAGATAGAGAAATCCCCGTGGTTGCCGACGAGTACGTAGATCCTACTTTTGGTACGGGTTGCGTTAAAATCACGCCTGCGCACGACCCCAACGACTTTGAAGTGGGCACACGCCACAACTTGCCTGTTATCCGCGTGATGAACGACGATGGTTCTATGAACGCGCTTGCGGGCAAATATGAAGGCTTGGATAGATACGTTGCAAGAAAGCAAATCGTGTCTGACCTCGAAGCGCTCGGCAATCTTGTAAAAATTGAAGCGCATACGCACAACGTAGGGCATTGCTATCGCTGTAACTCGACGGTAGAGCCTATCGTTTCCAAGCAATGGTTTGTAAAGATGGAGCCTCTTGCGAAGCCTGCCATTCAAGCGGTTGTAAAGGGTAAAACGAACTTTGTACCCGAACGCTTCTCTAAAATTTATTTCAATTGGATGGAAAACGTACGCGACTGGTGTATTTCCCGTCAGCTTTGGTGGGGGCACCGTATTCCCGTATGGTGTTGTCAAGATTGCGGCCAAGTAATTTGCTCCAAAGAAGACCCGACGGTTTGTCCTGTTTGCGGCGGTGCGCATTTACATCAGGATGAGGACGTTTTGGATACGTGGTTCTCGTCTGCGCTTTGGCCTTTCTCTACGCTTGGCTTCCCCGAAGAAACGGAAGATTATAAATATTTCTATCCTACGGACGTGCTCGTTACGGGGTATGATATCATCTTCTTCTGGGTTGCGAGAATGATTTTCTCGGGCATCGAACACACGGGCCAAGTGCCTTTCCGTGACGTACTTATTCACGGTATTGTACGTGACGAGCAAGGCAGAAAAATGAGTAAATCCCTCGGCAACGGTATCGACCCGTTAGAGGTTATTGATAAGTATGGCGCGGATTCCTTGCGTTTGTCCTTGCTTCGCGGTGTTGCGCCTGGTAACGACACCCGTTATTCGGATGCGAAAGTTGAGGCTTGCCGCAACTTCATCAATAAGCTTTGGAATGCGGCTCGTTTCGTGTTGATGAACGTAGAGGGTAAAACCGTTTCGCCGATTACCGAAGTGAAACTTGCGCCTGCGGATAAGTGGATTATTTCCAAGCTGCAAAGCTGTATCCGCGAAGTTACCAACAACCTTAATAAGTATGAACTCGGCGTAGCAGGGGATATTGTTACCGATTTTGTTTGGGATGATTTCTGCGACTGGTATATCGAGCTTTCCAAACCCGCATTGTACGGCGAAGATGAAAAGAGAAAGTCCGACGTATTGTCCGTGCTTTGCTACGTTTTGGAAAATGCGTTGAAGCTTCTTCATCCGTTCATTCCTTTCGTTACCGAAGAAATCTATGCCAACTTGCCTAACACGCAAGGCAGCATTATGGTATCCGAATTCCCTAGATATAACTCCAAGTGCGCTTATAAAAAGGAAGCAAAGGCGTTTGAAGGGGTTATGGGCATTATCAAAGCGGTTCGTGCAATGAAGAAAGACGCGGATTGTCCCCCTTCCAAGAAGGTGGAGCTTAACGTGGTTACGGAAAGCAAGCGCCTTATTCAAGTGAATAAAGATTGCATTACCAAGCTTTCGGGTGCAAGTACGTTGCGCTTTGTTGAAAGCGCGGCGAGCGTAGAAGGGAAGACGGTTTCCGCGATTACGGAAATCGCGCAAATCTACGTACCTCTTGGCGAACTTGTTGACTTGGAAAAGGAAAAAGCAAGATTGACCGCGGAGATTGAACGCATCGACGGGGAAATTGCAAGAGCAGAAGGGAAGCTCAGCAACGAAAAATTTGTAAGCAAGGCTCCCGTGAAGCTCGTTGAGGCGGAAAAGGAAAAACTTGCAAAATATCAAGATATGAAAGCCAAGTGCATTGCGCAGTTGGAAAGCCTTTAATAGAAAGAAAAACGCTCGATGGACGCATTTTTTGCCATTCGAGCTGTTTTTCTTATGAAAAATGTTTAAAATATTAAAAAAAGTTTCGTCAAACGTTTGACAATCTTGACGAAACGTGGTAAACTGTTATCGTTGCGTTTTTGGGCGCATTATGCCCATTTAGAAAACTATACCTATGGTATAGGACAAGCGTAACCATTAAATTTGCTTTCTTTGAAATTGCGGTAAGGGCAGTTTCGAGGGAAATATATTCCAAAATTTTACAAGGAGGTCAAAAATATGCCTACTATCAACCAGCTCATCAAAAAGGGCAGAGAACGTATCCTGTACAAGTCCAAGAGTCCTATTCTTGACGAATGCCCTCAAAAGCGCGGCGTATGTTTGTCCGTAACCACGACTTCTCCTAAGAAGCCTAACTCCGCTATGCGTAAGATCGCTCGTGTACGTCTTACCAACAAGCAGGAAGGTACGGTCTACATTCCCGGTGAAGGTCACAACCTTCAGGAGCACAGCTCCGTTTTGATCAGAGGCGGACGTGTTAAGGACTTGCCCGGTGTACGTTATCACATCATCCGTGGCGCACTTGACACCGCCGGCGTTGCAAAGCGTAAGCAATCCCGTTCTAAATACGGTGCAAAACGCCCCAAGTAATTTAGGGTAACGTAAGCAACAAAAGAGGGAAGTATTTACTTCCAAGAGGTGCGAGAACTCTTAAAACACTCGGAAGTCGGTTGCGTTTTAAGACTAAAACCAAAACGCAAAAGACCTACTTGTAATCGGAATATTGCTCGAAAAGCCCCGAATAAAAGTAGGCAGTATGCAACGAAAGTTGCAGAAGATTCGCACTCCGTTTAATCGGTAGCGCGATAGCTGTACTGAAGGGTTATGCCCTTATCAAAAATTATTTAAAGGAGGATAAAAACTATGCCTAGAAGAGGTAATGTCCCTAAGAGAGACGTTCTGCCCGATCCTATGTATAACAGCAAAGTCGTAACCAAGCTTATCAATCAGATTATGCTTGACGGCAAAAAAGGCACGGCGCAGACTATCGTTTACGATGCATTTAAAATTATGGGTGAAAAGCTCAATATGGATCCCATGGAAGTATTCAATCAGGCTATGCAAAACGTAATGCCCGTTGTTGAAGTAAAAGCTCGCCGTGTAGGTGGTGCTAACTATCAAGTTCCTATTGAAATCAGACCCGAAAGACGCCAAACTCTTGCTATCCGTTGGATTGTTATCAACACCAGAAAGAGAAGCGAAAGAGAAATGGCAAAGAGACTTGC
>JAZRDM010000066.1:0-6619 GCA_045660265.1 Candidatus Scatosoma sp.
AGATATCGAAGGTATGAAGTACGCAAAGGGTATCTTGACGGTACGTGGCGGTATGACCTCTCACGCAGCCGTAGTTGCTCGTGGTATGGGTACGTGCTGTGTATCCGGTTGCGGCGAAATCAAGATGCACGAAGAAGAAAAGTGGTTTGAACTTGCTGGTAAGATCTTCCGCGAAGGCGACGTTCTTTCCCTTGACGGTTCGACGGGTAACATCTACGATACGTTGATTGCTACCGTTCCTGCAGATCCTAACTCTGGTTACTTCGGACGTATTATGGAACTTGCAGACAAGTTCAAGGCGCTCGGCATCAGAACGAATGCAGACTCTCCTGAAGACGCTAAGCAAGCAGTTGCTTTCGGCGCACAAGGTATCGGTCTTTGCCGTACGGAACACATGTTCTTCGATCCTTCCAGAATCGGCGCATTCCGCGAAATGATTTGCTCGGATACCGTAGAAGAAAGAGAAGCTGCTCTTGCTAAAATCGAACCTATGCAACAAGCTGACTTTGAAGGTTTGTTCGAAGCACTTGGCGGCTATCCTGTAACCATTCGTTTCTTGGATCCCCCTCTCCACGAATTCGTTCCTACGACGGAAGAAGATATCGCGGCGTTGGCGGCAGCTCAAGGCAAGACGGTTGCTCAAATTAAAGATATTATCGTTGGTCTTCACGAATTCAACCCCATGATGGGTCACCGTGGTTGCCGTTTGAGCGTAACCTATCCTGAAATTGCAGTTATGCAAACGAAGGCGGTTATTAAGGCAGCTATCAACGTTGTGAAGAAGCACCCTGATTGGAAGCTTATCCCTGAAATCATGATTCCTTTGACCGGCGAAACGAAAGAATTGAAGTTCGTTAAGGATATCGTTGTGAAGACGGCTAACGAAGTTATCGCAGCTTCCGGCGTTGCTCTTGAATACGAAGTTGGTACCATGATCGAAATCCCTAGAGCTTGCTTGACGGCTGATGAAATCGCTAAAGAAGCTGAATTCTTCTGCTTCGGTACGAACGACTTAACGCAAATGACGTTTGGTTTCTCCCGTGACGACGCTGGTAAGTTCTTGCCTGCATACTATGCAAACAAGATTTACGAATCCGATCCTTTCGCAAGATTGGATACGACGGGCGTTGGTAAGTTGATGGATATGGCTGTTTCCATGGGTAAAGCGGTTCGTCCCGAAATGCACTGCGGTATCTGCGGTGAACACGGCGGTGATCCTTCTTCCATCGAATTCTGCCATAAGATTGGCTTGACGTATGTTTCCTGCTCGCCTTATCGTGTTCCCATTGCAAGATTGTCGGCAGCACAAGCAAACATCAAGAATCCTAGAAACTAATTTTAAGATAAAAGCGGGCGACCTGTTTAACAGGTTGCCCGTTTGAAATAAAGGAGAAGCTTATGAAAATTGCGTTAATTGCACACGATAAAAAGAAAGACGAAATCATCGAGCTTGCGAAAAAGTATAAAGAAGTGCTTGCCAATCACGAATTGTTTGCAACGGGCACTACGGGTACTTTGATTATGGGGGAAACGGCTTTGCCTATCAAACGCATGAAAAGCGGCCCGCTTGGCGGCGACCAACAAATCGGGGCAATGCTGGCGAATGGGGAATTAGATTTAATTATCTTTTTGCGCGACCCCTTAACCGCGCAACCGCACGAGCCGGACGTATCTGCTCTTTTGCGTTTATGCGACGTGCAGAAAATTCCGCTTGCAACCAACGCTAGCAGTGCGACGATTATGTTAGAAACCTTAAAATGCGGTAAATTATTTTAAAAAACCTGCGTGTTGGCGGATGTCGGCTATATAGAAAATAACGTAAAAACACTCCTGCGAAAGAACTGCGGGAGTGTTTTATTTTAATTATTCGTTGTCGAAAAGAGAAGGTTGCGGTTTAGGGGAGAGTAACTTAAATTTCAAGTCGTTTATTTTGCCTATAACCTTTATTTTCTCTAAGGTTAAGCGTTGTTCGCGTTCGCGGTGCGCCGCTTTTTCGAGGTAATATTCCGTAGTATTTAAGATGTTGGCATTAAATGGCTTGGATTGCTTTTCTAAACGTTTAATTTCTTGTTCATATTCGGCAATTTGTGCTTTAATACTATCCGTTTTTGCTTTGATGGCAAGGACGGTGCTGTCCGTTTCAAAAAAAGCTTTCTTCGATTGATAATTCGATTGCGCGGTTTCGTAGTCAGCAAGCGCTTGTTCGTATTTGGACAATTCGTCTAAGTACTTCGCTTTACTAACGTTGAATTGCTTTTCTAATGCTTGTATTGCCGAGAGTTCTGCGTCAACTTCTTGTTGGTATTTATCGCGCTCTTTAGCAATTGCAGCTAGCTGTTCGATTTTTGCTGTGCCTGCTTCGTAACAAAGCGCTCTACGGCGTTTTAATTCAATTCGTCGCAGGATAAAGAATTTTGGCAACGGACGGGAGGTGAGTTCCGTATAACAGTCTTCCTTTTCTACTTGCTTGTATTTCGCGTTGATTTCCGCTAAGCGTTTTTCGAGTGTTTCTAACTTTTCTTGGTGTTTTGCTTTGTTGCAATTAAAATCTGGTTCAGGGTCGTGAGGGGGAGTCGGGGCTTTGCGAATGAATTTTTCAATTTCGCTCAGCTCGTAAAAAATTTTAATAACGTTTTCCACACGCGCGCAATATTCGCCGCATTCCGCTTTCATTTTTTTCACTTCTTCGGGAGTGGCGATTTTTTTACCTTCTTCAAATTTTTCTTTGGCATCCCACCATATTCTATCGATAGCGGCGTCCACGGGGTCAAGCTTGTATAAATCCAACTCTGCCGCACCGCGAAGCAAATACGCGCGGTAGTCTTGCGGGTGTTCTTTTAAATAATTATCGGAAATTTCAATCGCTTCGGCTTTTTTGTCTAAATTGATAAGCGCTGCGATTTTTTGTTTGGTTTCCTCGTAGACGTCGATAGTGGGTGTTGAAGCGGGTGATTCCGTTTGTGTAGGAGTAAACGTATAGCTCTTTCCGCAGTTGGGGCAAATCGCTACGCTGCCATTTGCAGCTACAATGAGTTGCGTTGCGCATTCCATACAAAATTTATTCATGATATTCTCCTTGTTGAATGGCATTTTTTGTGTTACGCTTAATAAATTCATTGTAGCATATATTCCCGTGTTCGTCAAGGGGGAGTGGAAAAACTTTTTATGTAAAAAGTTAAAGTTTGTTTGAAGAAAAAACATGGAAAGCGTTTTCAACAAATTACTGTATTTTTTTAGATAATTGTTTACAAACTAAAAAAAATATGTTATAATATAAGCTACATAAAATAGGTAAGTGTCGCCTGTTTTGAAAATACGAGGGAGGAAAAGGCGTTGAGAAAGAGAATAGGCTACTGTGGAATTTTATTATCCTATGCGATTTTTTTATTTAATTTCGTGTATTTTTGTTTTGTCAATCCAGAAGGCAGTAAAGTACTGCTGACAGTTTGCTTGATTTGCGGTATTTTGGCGTTGCTTGTTTCTTTAATTTTTACGTCAAAACGCTATGAAATTCCCCCGAAAGAAAGTAAGATAGACGATTGGTTAAGACGGTTATGTTTTTTCCCTGCGTTGTTTTTTGTTGCCGTTCCTTGCTTTTTGATTTCTGCGATTGCTGTATTGTACGATTTTATCGCAAACAGTTTTAGAAGAAAGTTAAAAGCATTAAAAAAGAAAGGATTTTCATTTTCTAAAATCAAGCAGGACGGCAAAATGGTTTACCGTTTGCAAAAAGGGGATTGCGTTATCAATATTATTCCCGAAAAGTTATATGAAATCAGTTTTGACGGCGGGGAAAATTTCCAAAGCATTGTAGACAGCTTGCTGGGCACGAAAGAAGAAAGAGAAGATTTAAAAAAGACGATTTTCGAATATAATCATTGCGATTATCGCGATAAAGATTTGTATGATATCACGAGTGCGCACGTGCGTTTCTTATTAAATAATATAAAGGAATTAGAAACGAAGTCCGTATAACAAGGCGAGAGAGAATAAGTATGGTTAACGAAAAAATGTATGGACTGGGCTCTAAACGCTCGGTTATTAGAGAAATATTTGAATATGCAAAAAAACGCAGTGCGGAAATCGGTGTAGAAAACGTTTACGATTTTTCCATTGGCAATCCTTCTGTGCCAGCGCCCGCTCAAGTAAATGAGGCGATTGAAAATATCGTAAAAGAAATGTCGTCCGTGTTATTGCACGGCTACACGTCGGCGCAAGGGGATAAAGGGGTACGCGATACAATTGCGCAAAACATACGCAACCGTTTTGGAGTGCAAGCCGACGGTGATTTTCTGTATATGACGTGCGGCGCGGCTGCTTGTTTGACGATTACGCTGCATGCCTTAACGCTCCAACCAGGCGACGAATTTATCGTATTTGCGCCTTACTTTACCGAATATAAAGTATTTGTGGAAGGCGCGGGGGCTAAGCTCGTTGTTTTGCCTTCCGACGATAAATTATTGCCTGATTTTGTAGCGCTTGAAAAGGCGATTACGTCTAAAACGAGAGGGGTGTTGATAAACTCTCCTAACAATCCTTCCGGGGTTGTTTACAGTGAAAAGACGTTGCAGCGTTTGGCGGAAATTTTAACAAAAAAATCGGCGGAGTTTACGCAAAAGATTTATTTAATTGCAGACGAGCCGTATAGAGAACTTGTGTACGACGATAAGACGGTTGTGCCGTATCCTACCAAGTATTATGCGGATAGTATTATTTGTTATTCCTATTCAAAATCGTTGTCTTTACCAGGGGAACGTATTGGATATATTGCGGTAAATCCCGCATGCGACGAAGCAAAAGTTTTATATGCGGCGGTGTGTGGCGCGGGCAGAAAACTTGGGTTTGTATGCGCGCCGGCACTGTTTCAACGCGTGGCGGCGGCGTGTGATGGCTTGACGGCGGATTTGAGTGTATACAAACACAACCGCGATTTATTGTATAACGCGTTAACCGAATACGGCTTTGATTGTATTTATCCGGACGGTGCCTTTTACTTATTTATGAAGGCGGCGGAGGCAGACGCGTATGCTTTTTGTGAAAAGGCGAAAAAGCACGAATTGTTATTTGTGCCCGGCGACGATTTCGGCGCGCCCGGATTTGTGCGTATCGCATACTGCGTAGCAACGGAGAAAATTGAAAAGGCGTTGCCTGCGTTTAAGGCGTTGGCACAAGAGTATAAGTTGTAAAGCTTGGTCGCTTGCGAAAAAAGTTAAATGTGTATATACGGCGCAATACTTCGTTGCGGTGCGTGTTCCCTTGCTCGTGTACGTCTATATTAAAGAAAAATAAAAAAAGTTAAAAAATTTTTTAAAATTCATTCAAAAAAGATTGACATACCCCTTAGGTTGTGGTAAAATTAAACAAGCACCTAAGGGGTGTAATTTTTTTGTATGGAGTTTAGATATGGCAGTTAAAACCGCAAGATCTAAGATTACGTTCGAATGCACCGAATGTAAGCAAAGAAACTATGATTCTATTAAGAACAAGAAAAACGATCCTGACAGACTCGTTTTAAGCAAGTATTGTCCTTTCTGCAAGAAGCACACGGACCACAAAGAAGCAAAATAATTAAAGCGATCGAACGCTTCCATATATAATATATATAGGGGAGTGTGTTTTGAATGGAGATAAACGATGGCAAACGCAACTAAGAACAAAAATCAAAAACCTAATTGGTTTCGCCGCGTTGGCGCAAAATTAAAAGAAACGTTCTCTGAAATTAAAAGAGTAACGTGGCCTAAATTCCCCACCGTTTTAAAAACGACGGGGGTTGTTCTCGTGGTCGTTTTCGTATTTTTGCTTATTGTAACCGGCGTTGATTCGCTGCTTGGGTGGTTGTTGGAGCTTCTCACCAACGCTTAATCGGAGGGCGCAAGTATGCCAATGAACGAACAACCCAAATGGTACATTCTTCATACGTATTCTGGGTATGAAGCAATGGTAAAAGACAGCTTGGAAAAGCTGATTGAAAACAACAATTTAGGCGACTATATTGTGGATTTAAAAATCCCTATGGAGCAAGTTATCGAAGAAAAGAACGGTAAGCGCAAAGTCGTTGAAAGAAAGCTTTTGCCTTGCTACGTCTTTATTAAGATGATTTACACCAACCAAATTTGGTATTACGTTACCAGTACGCGTGGCGTAACGGGTTTCTGTGGCCCTCAAGGCCGTCCTATTCCTATGAAGGAAGAGGAAATTCGTAAAATGCGTTTAGAGGAATTTGTCAGCGAAGTCGATTTCACAATCGGCGACACGGTATCGATTGAAGATGGTCCTTTAAGCGGCTTCTTGGGCACGATTAAAGAATTGAACAACGTAGCGCAAAAAGCGAAGATTACGACGACTATGTTTGGCAGAAACACGGACGTAGAAGTGGATTATATCCAAATCAAGAAGGTAGACGCGGTGTTACCTGAAACTTCCGAAACGGAAGCAGAATAACCGCACGAAACGGAAATTCCGTTTCATTCATTTGTTAAAATGTGGGAGAGGTATCAAATTTTTGAGGGTACCTTGTCAAAACCACTAAGGAGAAAATATTTATGGCTAAGAAGATTACAGCAGTCGTAAAATTGCAACTTCCCGCTGGTAAAGCAACTCCGGCTCCTCCCGTAGGTTC
>JAZRDM010000067.1:0-14313 GCA_045660265.1 Candidatus Scatosoma sp.
GGCGTGCCGTCGTCGTTCCACAACAGCTTTGCGTTTTGTTGCGTAGAGAAGAACCCAGGTGCAATTGCGTTTACACGGATACCCACCTTAGAGAAATGCACCGCAAGCCATTGCGTAAAGTTAGAAATTGCCGCCTTCGCACCGCTGTATGCAGGGATTTTCGTTAAGGGCGTGTACGCGTTCATCGAAGAAATATTGAGAATGTTACACCCTTCTCTTCCTACCATTTGACGAGCAAACGCTTGGGTAGGAATAAGCGTACCCAAGAAATTAAGGTTAAACACAAAACCTACACCGCTTGCGTCTAAATCGAAAAAGCTCTTCGTGTCAGCATCGATATCGCCCACTTCAAAATATTCTTTATCCGTCGTTGCTTTCGGGTTGTTACCGCCTGCGCCGTTTACCAAAATATCACACTTACCCAAGTCTTTTTCTACTTCTTCGGCAACTGCGTAACAAATATCCTTATCCAAAACGTTGCACTTATACGCTTTCGCAACGCCACCTTCTTCTACGATTTCCGCAGCAAATTTTTGCGCCGCTTCTTCGTTTAAATCGAGCAAAGCAACCTTTGCGCCTGCGCGCGCAAGCACCTTTGCAAAATACGAGCAAAGTACGCCACCTGCGCCCGTAACTACCGCTACCTTTCCAACCAAATTAGTATTTAATACGTTTTGTTGCATTTTACTTATTCTCCTTATCTAATTTATCAAGCATATCCCATACGCCAAGCATATACATAATCCCAAGCGCTCTATCGTACAAACCATAACCAGGGCGCACCTTGCCAGGACCTTCATCCCACAAATGTCTGCCGTGGTCGGGACGGATATAGCCGTTGAAACCGCAGTCGTGATAAGCTTTTAAAATATTCAAAATACCCGTATCACCGTCGCAATCACGATGACTTGCTTCAGAGAAATCTCCGTTTTCAAAGTGTTTTACGTTACGAATGTGCGCAAATGCAATTCTATCACAATGCTTTCTTACAATTTCCGCTACATTGTTGTTGGGATTTGCGTTCAAGCTACCCGAACAAAGAGTAAGACAGTTATATTCATCATCCACCATTTTCAAGAAACGGTCGATCCTCGGCTCATCCACCAAAAGACGGGGCAAGCCGAAAATATCCCAAGGTGGATCGTCCATATGGATTGCCATTTTGATATCGCATTCACGGCAGGTAGGCATAATTGCTTCTAAGAAATATTTTAAGTTTTCCCAAAGCTTTTCTTTCGTTACACCTTCATATGCCTTGAATAATTCATCCAATTTTGCCATACGCTCGGGTTCCCAACCAGGAAAGGACATATTGTATTTTTCCGTGAAATCCAAGATATACTTCGCCATTGCGTTATAATCGTCTTGAATCATTCCCTTTTCGTAGAAAAGCGCAGTCGAGCCGTCGCCAACTTCATGGAAAAGATTACTTCTCGTCCAGTCGAAAATAGGCATAAAGTTATAACAAATTACTTTTACGCCAAACTTGGATAAATTACGAATGGTTTGCTTGTAATTTTCAATATATCCATCACGAGTAGGCAAACCAATTTTAATATCGTCGTGCACGTTTACCGATTCTACCACGTCAATATTAAAGCCATATTCGTCGCATTGCGCTTTTACCTTGGCGATTTCTTCCTCAGACCAAATTTCGCCAGGCATTTTATCGTGCAACGCCCAAACAATCCCTGTTACGCCTGGAATTTGCTTGATATCCGATAACTTGATACGGTCATTCCCTTCACCGTACCAACGAAACGTCATTTGCATATTATTTCTTCCCCTTTGGTTTTTTAATTTTATTTAACTGTTTGTTCATTTTTAAAAGCTCTTCTTTGGTAAAGCTGATATTCATCATACCCATCATACCGCTTAAACGAAGCACGGTAAAACCGCCCATCATTTGCATTAACCCGCTATCTGCTTTTAATTTTACGTCAAACCCGCCCGACTTCTTTTCGCCGTCCGTCTTTTTCTTGTTTGCGTCCATTTTTTTCTTGATTTGAAGCCCTACGCCGATAAACCAAAGCTTACCTCTCAAACAACTCATAATATCCGAAATTTTGTCGTTAAGCGAGAATCTACCCTCCGGCGTATCGATATCAAACCAGTTTAATACTGCTCCTTGTTCTTTTAAACGATATTCTTCGTTGAAGACGTCAACTTTACGGATAACCCCTTCATCTGAAAGGTCTCCCGCTTTGGCAACGATAACACTTTCGCCTACGTTATTCACTTCAAAATAGAAGAAATGATCAGGCGCGCTCTTTTTCCCAACGCTTTCGCCATTGACAAAAAGTTCCACTTCAGGTTGATTGGAATATACCGTAACTTTCGTTATATCTTCTACCCTATCAATATATCTCTTTCCGCAAAGATGCACAAAAGGTTCGTCCGAAAGCCATGCTTTATATGCATAGAAGGCATCTTTTTTATATTTACGGTCCATCGTGATAAGGCCTTTATGATTTTGACCATTTTCACCGCCCTCTGCACGTGCGTCTGCGCCAAAGTCAAACATATTCCAAACGTGCGTAGCCCAAAGGTATTTACGACTAAAGAGCTGTTTAATCAATTCTTCATGATAATACGCTTGGTATTCTTCCGTGTAGTCGCCTTGGAAAGGATTACTGCTATGCCAATTCAACGCTTCGCAGCCATACTCCGAACAACCGATAGGAATAGTGGGATGCGTCTTATGGAAATTATCAAACCAAGGGCCGTTCATACTCGTATCGCCGCCATACCAACCAAAATAATGATTGTAAGAAACTACGTCGGGAATTTGCAGATAAGGATCGTCGATTTTACACATAGAAACAGCCGCAATTGTCGTTAAACGAGTTTTGTCCATTTCGTGTACAAGATCGTTTAAAATGCGGTGGTTTTCCAACAAATCGGGGCTGGAACCGCCGATAGAAATTTCGTTAGAAAGCCCCCATACCACGATACAAGGGTGGTTGTAATTTTGTACGATAAGTTCTTTCATTTGCGAGATGGTATTTTCTCTACCGTTCGGCAAATGATTAGAAATATAAGGTATTTCCGCCCAAATTACCAACCCTTTTTCGTCGCAAAGGTCGTAGAAATATTGATCGTGTTGATAGTGTGCCAAACGAATGGTCGTCGCGCCCACTTCCATAATTAAATCGATATCTTCTTCGTGATGTTCAGGCAACAATGCATTCCCCACACCCCATCTATCTTGATGGCGGGATACACCACGCAAAGCATATTCTTCCCCGTTTAAAATAAAGCCTTTATCTGCGTCAATTTTAAAACTACGGCAACCAAAACGAGTAGAAACGCTATCGATTTCTTCCCCATTTTTCAACAAGCAAACCTTCGCCGTATACAAATAGGGATCCTTTCTACCATGCCAAAGGTGTACGTTTTCAATTACGAAATTTACATTTTCTTTTGCGGAAACCGCCGAGCAAACTTCCTTTCCGTCTGCATCATAAACCGTATAAGAAACTTCAACACCTTCTTTATCGCCGCTAACGTAAACTTGCATTTCTACGTTTGCATTATTACCATCAATAATAGGTGTTACCGTTAATCCTTTTCCGCCGTAATATTCTAAATCGAAGTGCGTAGCAGGCACAGCAATAATATTTACGTTGCGATATAAACCACCATAGAAAGTAAAGTCTGCCATTTGCGGATACACGTAATCGTTGGGTGAATTATCCACAGCAATCGCCAAAACAGATACTTCAGTAAGCTTGTCCGTTAAATCCACTCTCCAAGTAGAATACCCACCATCGTGATGCGCAAGTTTTTCGCCGTTGAGATAAACGTCCGCAGACGAGTTTGCGCCGTTGATTTCTAAATAATATTTTTCCGCCGCCGGCAGTTCAGATTTTACGATTTCCTTTACGTAATAACACGTCCCCCTATGATAATCATTACCGCCGTCTTGCCCGTCGATTGCATTCCACGTATGCGGAAGGTCAACCGTTTCTAACCCTTCGGGAAAGACGGCAGGCGCTTCGCTTAAATCTTTAGAAAACTTCCAAGTTGCATTAAAATTGATAATATTTCTCATATTGACTCCTTACCATATATTTTGCGTGAAACACACAATACACCATCATATAGTATTATATAGTATTTTTTATTTTTCGTCAATAGATGTTGGAAAAATTTTTTCTCTCTTTTTAATTTTTTCACAGTTTTAACAAAATATTACTTTTCCTATTGATTTTTGATTCATCTTATAGTATAATGGCTATACACTATATAAATTTGTTCGTAATAAATAAGCGCTATCGGGGAATTTTTTAGGCTCGCTTGCCTTTTAGAACAATTTAAAAACTATTATATGAAAGGAGATTTTATGAAAACTCAAAACTCGAGCGTGAAATCGTTTGGGTGGAAAGATAAGCTTGGGTATATGTTCGGCGACTTCGGTAACGACTTTACCTTTATCCTCTCCACCATGATTTTAGCAAAGTTCTACACCGACGTTATGGGCGTTGAAGCGGCTGTCGTTGGTACCATTATGATGTTGGCGCGTTTCGTTGACGCATTCACCGACGTTACAATGGGACGTATCTGTGATAAGAGCAAAGGCACGAAAGCCGGCAAATTTAAACCTTGGCTTTTAAGAATGTGCGCGCCCGTTGCTATTGCATCTTTCTTAATGTATCAAAGTAGTTTGGCTGACGCTGATATGGCGTTAAAAATTGCTTGGCTTGCAATTACCTACATTTTGTGGGGATCCATATTCTATACGAGTATCAATATCCCCTACGGCTCGATGGCGTCCGCTATTTCCGCAGATCCTTCGGATAGACAATCTCTTTCCACGTTCCGCAGTATGGGTGGTATGCTTGCAGGTATGTTCGTTGGTATCGGTCTTCCTCTCTTTGCATACGAAAAGAATGCAGCTGGATTAGACGTATTAGTTGGATCAAAAGTTACATTGATTGCAGGCATCTTCTCCGTATTAGCAATCGGATGTTATTTATTGTGCTACTATTTAACCACCGAACGCGTTCGTCCCGAAGTACAACCCAACGCAATGGAAAACAATTCGGTAAAGAATATGCTTGTAAACGCAGCAAAGAACCGCGCTTTGATTTCAATTATCGTAGCGTCCGTCGTTATGCTGTTAGCACAACTTACTATGCAAAATATGGCTTCGTATATTTTCCCCGACTTCTATAATAATGCGGGCGCGGCATCTATTTCTACCGCTATGATGATGGTAGGTATGATTATCGCCGCTGCAGTTGCAAAGCCTTTAGCAACTAAATTCGGTAAAGCGGAAGTTTCCATCGTTTCCAACCTTTTTGCTGGCGTTGTTTGTATTTTCCTCTTCTTCATTCGACCTTCTAACGTTTGGGTATATATCGCCTTACAAGCACTTTGCTGGTTAGGCCTTGGCGTATTCTCAATGGTATCTTGGGCGTTGATTACCGACGTTATCGACTATTCGGAAATTAAAAACGGCATCCGTGAAGACGGTTCCGTTTACGCATTATATTCGTTTGCACGTAAGCTTGGTCAAGCTTTGGCTGCCGGTCTTTCGGGCTGGTTATTGACGGGTATCGGCTACGACAGTGCCGCTGCCGCAGCACAATTAGGACAAAGCGAAGCTGTTAAACAAGGCATTTTTAACATCTCTACGTTAGTACCTGCAATCGGGTTTATTGCACTCGGCCTTGTACTTTGGTTCTGGTATCCTCTCCACAAGAAACAAGTTGACGAAAACGTTGAACAATTAAAGGTATTACACGCAGAACAAGAAGCTACGCAACCTGGCGAACCTCTTGCAATCGACGTTCCCGCCACCCCTATTGAAGACGTTGAAAGCCCTGAAATTGTCGAAGATAACACACCCGTTGAAGAACCGACGGATAATAACGAAGACAAAGAATAACGAACCTTATCCCCGAATTATAAAAGCCACGCGAATTTCGCGTGGCTTTCTTTATATAGAAAAAGCAACGGAAATCTTCCGTTGCTTTTTAATTAGTAACTTTCTTTGATAAACAATCTGAAGAACTGCGCGCAATCGTCTATCCATTTACTTACTTTAGCTAAATGATCCCCATAAGGATTAACCTCCGCGTCGCAAGTAGATAACCCGTGGATACCAACGGGATACACATGAAGCTCGTACGGAATATTTTGATCATCCAACGCCAACGCATAACGAAGCGCATTCGAAGGCGGAACTACTTGATCAGACGCCGTTGCCCATACGAAAGCAGGCGCGGTACGTTCGTTAACAATTTCATTTAAATTCAGCTTTTGCATAAGCGCGTCTTTTTCTTCATCCGAATATCCGTTCAACAAGTTGATATACGAACCCAAGTGCCCTTTTTTCTTCGTGATAACGGGATAGCAAAGACCTGCACCAGCTACCTTACAATCTAACGGCGCACCATACGCTTCTACCGCTTGCATATAATCGGTAGAAAGATTTCCTGCCAAATGTCCGCCTGCCGAAAAGCCCACAACGAAAATTTCATCCTTATTCAAACAGAGTGCGTCGGCGTTCTTTTTTAAATAATCCACCGAACAAGCGAGCTCTAACAACTGTTCGGGATAGCGCGCAACGGGCGCTACTAAATAGTCGAGAATAAACACGTGAAAACCCTTTGCTAAAAATGCAAACGCGACAGGCTCGGCTTCACGCTTAGAAACTATCCCATAACCACCGCCAGGCACAACAATTACAGCAGGACGTCTCCATTCAGTTTCTCTAAAGTCAAACGGCATAGCCCCAGCCATCACGGTAAGCGTACCGCCTTGAACGTTATAATGCTCTTTTAATTGTACAACTTCATGTTTCATAAACTTAAATAACCCCTTTTTTAATAATAATATTTGCATAAATTTGCGATTCGCCCGTCGCAACAATGGCATACGCCTGTTTTGCGCGTTCGTAAAAAGCGAAACGCTCTATATTTCCTGGACGGAAATTATCGTCCATTTCTGTTGCTACTTGATAATAATCCGCCCAAATTTCAGGCGTAGGGTCTCCTTGCACCGTTTGCATCAGCAAGAAATTTTCATCCGCATACGTATCTAAAGGGATGAGCGCCAGTATCGCCTTTAACATCTCTACCCCGCCAATACCGTCCGCACGAACGACGCGCTTGCCGTTACTTGCACTAGGGAAATTTCCATCGGCTATAACAAGTTCATCACCGTGCCCCATCTCACATAAAATTTTAATAAGTTCGGGTGAAACGACTTTAGAAACACCTTTTAACATAATGACTCTCCTAAAATATTAGAACTTTTCTAAAATTCTCTCCGCGATTCGTTTCATTCCTAAATCGCCAGGATGATTTGCAACACCTGCATGCCAATACAGTCCAATTGCTTTGTTTTCTGCGTCTTCGCCAAGATCGGCTATCGTAACGAATTTATATCCTTTTCCCTCAGCCACTTCTTTTAACGCACCGCAAATATAGCCGTGCGCCCAAAAAGTATCCGTCATAACAACTTGCTTTGCATTTTGCGTAAAATATTCGGCAAAGATTTGTAAATATTTTGCAAAGGGATATTTATCAAAATTATCCGTGCGAACGTTTTCACCTAAACGGAAAACGACGATATCTGCGTTAAAATTCTTTGCACCTTCAAACTTTTGCAACACGCTTTCGTCGAAATAGTTTTTCTCCCACTCGCCTACGTTACATACGCAATGGCTGATTTCACCGTATTTCTCTTTCAAGCCCTGCAAAAGAATATGTACGTAATCCTGTTCTTCACTGCTTGCTGCCATTCCCCAATTATTCACCCAGCCTATCTCCGCTTTAACTTCGTGTAAGGTGATAGAATTCCCTAAAATAAGAACTCGCTTCACGGCATTTTCAGCTTCAAAAATTTTAAACTTTTCTTTGGTTTGGTCCGCAGCGGGAACATCATTTGTTAAAATATCTTGATTTACTTGCATCTTACTACCTGAAAATATTTTCTATTATTATAAACCAACTTTCCCCTA
Organism: Candidatus Scatosoma sp.; assembly: GCA_045660265.1. Classification (GTDB taxonomy): domain Bacteria; phylum Bacillota; class Clostridia; order Christensenellales; family Borkfalkiaceae; genus Scatosoma. Next base: position 7,973 of record JAZRDM010000067.1, read on the forward strand.
TTGTCAACCCTTAAAACAGAAAAATCCGTGATTTTCAAACACGGATTTTTTAATTATCTAACTTTTTCCCCGCCGACAAATACGTTTAAAACGTTAATATCTTCGTCAAATACAACCAAATCGGCAAATCTGCCTTTTTCAAGCGCCCCAGCGTTCAATTTTAAAATTTTAGCAGGGGTTTGCGTTAACATTTTTACCGCTTGCGGAATAGTAAAACCGCACTCTTTTACCAGCGTTTTTACTAAAACATTTGCCGTTGCGACACTGCCTGCAAACGCGCTTCTATCCCTAAGCTTACATACGCCGTCTTCCACGATAAACTGCGTACCGCTCATTTCGCCTTCCGTTACGTCCGTCCCTGCAATTTCTAAACTATCGGTAATAAGCGCAACCTTGTCTACGCCCTTGATTTTTATAATCATCTTTATCAAATCGGGCGGAAGATGTTTGCCGTCTGCAATAATTTCCACGTACAGCTCGTCTCGCAAATACGCGCTTTCAATAACGCCAAGACTGCGGAAACCATATTCACGCGTAACGGTAGACGTGCAACTATACAAATGCGTGATTAAATTGCACCCGTTTTCTATCGCCGTTTGCATGTCTTGATATTTTGCATCCGTATGCCCCGCCGACACCACAATACCGCGATTGGTTAAAAACCTGCAAAATTCGCCGTTTTTATCATATTCAGGTGCATACGTCCAACGCGCAACAACGTCGCCGTATTCTTCAATAAAAGGCCGATAATCCTCTATTGCAGGAGGCGTAATAAATGCCGGACATTGTGCTCCGCATTGTTTCGCCGAAAGATACGGACCTTCTAAATGCGCACCAATAACGCGCGATTTCACCTTTCCGCTCTTTTTCGCCTCGTCGATATGCAACGCAGCGGTTTTCATTGTTGAAAACGCACCCGCGGAAATCGTAGGCAAAATACTCGTTGTGCCAAATTGCAAATGATAATTACAGCCGTCGATAACGTCTTGCGTTTCGCTGTTCATAAACGCATACCCGCCCGCGCCGTGCGTGTGCATATCGATAAAGCCAGCCGAAACGTACTTTCCCGTGAAATCATACGCCAAGTCGGCAGGCTTGTCTATGCCAGAAACTTCGCAAATAAGTCCGTTTTCGGCATACACGTAGCCATCAAACAAGCTATCGCCTATGATGATTTTGTCGCTTTTTATTTTAATCATAATAATTTTGAACTCTCGTTATCCAAATATAAAATTGCATTTTCGTGCGTACGCAAAATACTAGCGGGACAATGCTCGTCAATACTGCCGTTCAAAGTTTCGTAAACCGCTTTTGCTTTGGTAGGCGCGGGTACGATACAGAATAAATACGGCGCACGGACAAGTGTGGGTACCGTTAACGTCATGGCGTGCGTAGGTACTTGGTTTATATGAGAAAAGCACCCGTCGTTTACTTGCTGTTGACGGCAAATTTCGTCTAACTTTACCGCTTTTACCGTTTTTTCGTCGTTAAAATTAGCAACGGGCGGATCATTAAAGGCAATGTGGCCGTTTTCTCCAATCCCCATCACAACAATATCCGTTAAATTATCGTTTAACAGCTTCCCGTATCTCTCTGCTTCAGCATCAGGGTCAGTGGTAGTTATATCTATGTAATGTACGCTTTTAAAAGGCACCAACCCGAAAATATGGCTTTTTAAAAAGTTACCAAAGCCTTGCGGAGCGTCTTTATCCAAGCCGATATATTCGTCCATATGATAGGCGTTTACCTTATGCCATTCAATATTTTTATCTTCTACAAGCGCTTTTAATACGTCGTTTTGCGAGGGTGCGGCAGCAAAAATCATATTGATTTCGCTTTTCGTTTGCAAAAGCTGCGCAATTTTTGTCTTGATTTCCTTTGCCGCAGCTTCCCCCATCAGCGTTCTGTTTTCATAAATTTGTACGTTTAATTTATCTACTTTCAACTGTTTCATAATTTTTCCCCTTATAAAAGTGCCTTTAAATGCTTTACTGCATCCGTAAACGCAATTTCTTGCGTTTCGTATTTATAGGGATTATCAAATGCTTTCCCTACAAGCGCGTGCAAACCAGAAAACGTTTGCAAATGCGGTTCTAACGAAATAAACGTATCCTTTTTTCCGCTTTGCTTATACAAATCGAGTATTTCCTTTATCTGCGCTTCGCCTTTCCCGGCAGGCACAATTGCGCCCGCATACAAAGAGTCTTTAATATGGAAATATTCGATATAGTCTTTCAATAAATGATACGCATCCATCGGGTTGTATCCGTCTAACACGAAATTGCCCATATCAAATACACATTTTAAATCGCCTTTAAAATATTTAACCAGCTCTAAACACTTTTCAGGGCTTTCGCCGTAAATTTTCGCTTCGTTTTCGTGGCAGAGCGTTACGGAATACTCTTTTGCAAGAGAAATGAGCCCGCCTACACAATCAAACACTTGCGATTTGCACTCTTCGCGATTTTTACCGTCGGGAAGATAAAAGGAAAACATACGAACGTTTTGCGCGCCCAATTCATTAGCTGTTTCAAAGACGCGCTTTGCCGTATCCATATGCGCGGGCATATCGCCGTCTAGCTTAATTTTCCCTAAAGGCGAACCGATCGCCGAAACCTTTATACCATATTGCGCAAGGGTTTGCTTTGCTTGTAAAACTTCCGCTTTGGATAAAACGGAAACGTTTTTATTATCGACGCCGCGTATTTCCATATAGCCGATACCAAACTCGTTTAATGCTTTGCATTGTTGCAAAAAATCGGCGGAATATTCGTCGGAAAATGCAGATAAAATGACTTTTGACATAACTGCCCCCAAATTGATTTTTCTATATTATATCATATATTTTAAGAAAGTAAATAGCTAAAAATAAATATTTGCATTTCCATAATTAAACTATTTTTGTAAAAGTAAAGGTCGGGCAGAAATGCCCAACCTTTTGAGTCTAATCGATTTTATTCGATTGTAAGTTTGCTACTTAAGCGTCGTTGCCGCTAGAAGGATTTGCAAAATACGTCGTAATAGATTCGCCGTTTTGTTCACAGCAAGCTACTTTAAACATCATTGCCCCTTCGCCGTACCATCTCATTTCATAAACGGTATTTGCAGCAAAGCTCGTTACCTTATTACCGTTCATGTCGTATGCTTCTGCTTTAGCGCCAGTAAGCGTTGTATTAGAAGCATTATAACCACCATTTGTTTGAAGATAGCCGCCAGCGCCTTGGTTGTCATTTGCGGTTAAGCCATTAAACCACCAAGTGAAGAATGCGAACGTGCCGGTGAATTCTCTAGAAACAGCAAACAGAACGCTTGCGTAATCTTCATCTGCACCCTTAGTAATCATAATACCTTGCTTTTCCATGGTCAAACCAAGTTCGGTACCAGGATTCCACATATTCGTACGGTTGTCTTGTACTACGTATTGAACCTTCGTACCTGCTTCAAAGCCAAGAGCCGTTACGTCGCCTTCATAGAAAGGAATAAACGCGCCGCTTGCATTCGTTACGTAAACAACCTTAACAAACGTTATACCTGCAGGCCATTCGGTAATCTTCGTACTGCCATTCAACGCAACAGAATCATAGCCAGCAGCTTTAATGGTAACGTTATCATAGTTCATGGTAGCCTTGCTATAAGCGGTTTCTAATACGTTCTTAAATGTTAAACCAGAAGCGTCAATGTTGATGTTCTTGAAGTTGTTTACAGTACCTTCATAACCTCTAAATACAAGTACGCCTACTGCTTGATGGGTATTAAGTTCGGAAATTTGTACGTTAATGTTTTCAACGTTGATACCGCGTGCCCATTGACCAAGCAAGCCGAAGTATTGACCGTATTGCTTGTTGCCGTTATAGCCTTGACCTGCACCATTGACGTTATCGTGATATCTAACGCCCGTGAAGTTTACGTTTTTAATCGTTGCATTCTTCATACCGCCGAAGATACCGCCTTCGGATACGATTACGTTAGAAACCGTGTGTCCCTTGCCGTCAAACGTAGCTTGGAACCAAGATTGTTGACCGGAGTAACCAGCCGCAAAGTACAAACCAGTACCGTCGATATCATTGCCAAGTACGTAATAACCGTATCTGTCGTGGCCCGTTTGGTCGGTATAGCCGTTTCCGTCGGTGGTTCTACCGCCTACGCCGAGTGCTTGCAATTCTGCAGCCGTCTTAATTACCTGTGTGATAACGTCTGCTTTTACGCTATATTCGCCAGCTGTCGTAACGATATTTAATGCCTTATTTTCGCCATGGGATGCAGGGTTAGCAGTAAGCGTTTCCGTATCCAAAAGAATGTTAGAACCGTTCATACCCTTGAAGATTTTTACGCCTTCAAGCCAAACGCCCGTAACTTCGCCTACAATACCTGCAGGTAATTCGAAGCTTGCATCAGTAGCAAGGAATTCAACCGTTTCGTCTAATTCGATAACGCTACCAGTCTTTACGTTTGCAATATAAATTACGTTATTTACGTTATTCGAAGAGATTGCAAAATATTTCTTCGAAGCTTCTTCGCCAATGAAGTAATATTTCAACGTATAAATTTCGCCTGCTTCCCAAGGACCCTTGGTTGCGTTGTTGCCTTCGGAGTCCAAAATAACAATCGTTCTTTCTAACGCGTTTTCATTGAAAGAAACACCGTTATTAATAGCAATACTACCAGTCGTACCAGGCCAGATTGTGAACGATTTTATCGTCGAGCCTTGTGCAAGCATAAAGTCGAAGCTGATATAATCCGCCTTTACATTGTCAGCCGTAATCTTAACTCTGCTGTTCCAAAGATCCGAAATTGCAACTTCAGATACGTACGTACCAGCCGCGAAACCAAGTGCCGTTACATCACCATTATAGCCAGAAACGTTGGATTGACCGGTAGGCATAGGAACAATTGCGGGCTTGGTTGCAACTACAGGCATACCGTTTGCCAATACGTTAGGAATTACCTTACCGTTTTCTTCGTCAATCGTCCAGAAATCGCCTGCCCATGCCTTAACGATAGCGCCGTGCGTTTCGTCTGCAAGGAGATCTGCTGCCTTTGCGAAGCTGCCTACTAAGTCGTAGTCGTCAGTGCTGTTAGGGTTAGCATTACATTCATAGAATACAGATGCTTTCTTATCCGTATCGCTGAAATCGTTTGCGTTAGCGCCATGAGGCGTTCTATTGTAAATAGCATCCTCTGCGCCAAGTACGTATACGTTTTCAGAAATACCTTGTACCAAGTTTACAGCATATGCATATTCAAGGTTAGCAAAGTCGATTGCAGATACGTCTACAACAATGTTTCTAAGCGTCTTATCTTGACCTCTCGTAATAACGGAAGTAGGATCCGTACCCCAAACGCCCTTATCATTAAAGTTACCTGTACCATTTGCCATTTCTACAACGGAAACGTAAACGTTTTCGATTAAACCAGGACCGCGGTTTGCTACAACCGAGGAGGTAGAACCAACCGTTGCGTTCGTAAATGCGATATCTTTAATCGTACCGCCGCCAAGCGTGATTACGAAACCAGAGTAGCTATCGCCAATCCAAAGACCGTTGATGTAGTGTCCATCACCATCAAATACGCCCTTGAAGCCCGCTTTATTGCCGGCACCCCAATCTTCGCTGATAATCTTTTCCAATGCTTCTGCATTATTTGCATATTGTGTCTTCAAAGTGTCAATATACGAAGCGTAAGAAATCGTAGACCAAATCCCAGGGTTACCGAAAGGTAAAATATTCGTCCAAGTATCGTTATATTCGATATTTGCGCCGAGAATGAAGTAACCGGAAAGTACCGCTTTCTTTTGTTCTTCTACGCAAAGGCCTGCTTTTACAGAGTTATCTGCAGCTACTGCTTGCCAGCTCTTAAGCTCTGCCTTGTTATCGATAATCATGGTGTAAACGTTTGCCGTATATTTAATGGTTCCGTTTTCTGCAACGACAATAAGTTCTTTGCCTTCGCCAAGGTCTTCTTCTTTTACGAAATCATTTTCGCCAAACGTAACAACGCCTGCGTTGTAAGACAATTCTTTACCGCATAACGTAACGGATTGAACTGCACCCGCTTCTGCAGGAACTTCGATATTGAACGAGCCTTTCGTTTGTTCTACCGTTACAGCTTTGCTAATCGTAACAACAACGTCTCTTTCGTAGCCGCATTCGCAGTCTTTAGCCCATTCGTTTTCATATTCGTGTGCTGCTACGCTGCCGATTGCGCCGCATTCGCATACCAACCAGTGTTCATTTTCGTCGCTGTCTACTTCTGCGTTATCCCAATCGTGAGCCGCTACGCTGCCGATTTGTCCGCATTCGCATACCAACCAGTGATCGTTTTCGTCGCTGTCTACTTCTGCG
>JAZRDM010000068.1:0-62327 GCA_045660265.1 Candidatus Scatosoma sp.
ATTTTTAATCTTCTTTAACCTAAGCTACAGCTCAGGACTACCGCTTTCTCGGCGACAGCTTGTATATATTACCACAATACTTTGTGCCTTGTCAACTGTTTTATCACGTTTTTTCAAACTTTTTTTAATTTTTTTGAAAAAACTTGAAAAACACGTTTCCAAGCGGATAGCTTGTATATATTACCACTTTATTTTTGCCCTGTCAACCATTTTTTAATACTTTTTTTGAAAAAAATGTTGATTTTACAAAAATTTACATATTTTTTACGAGCGTGAGCGTTACTTTGTCGCCGTTGACGTCGACTTCCTTCGTAAATCCATCCGCCGTGCCTTCGCAAATTGCCACCGCGAGAACGTCGTCTTTGAACTCGCCTTTACGCAACGCCTTTTCCGCGCGCCCGCACGCATTATAATATATTGTAATGCGGTCGGTGATTTCAAAGTCGGCTTCTTTTCGCATGGCTTGGATTTTAGAAACGAGTTCTCTTTCCACGCCTTCTTCAATCAGCTCTTCCGTCAGCGTCGTGTTGAGCGCGACGGTAACGCCTTTATCGCTTGCGGAGATGAAACCACTCTTGCTTTCGGTGAAGATTTGCAAGTCTTCTTCCTTCAAGACGACTTCGGCGTCCGTTTCGAGAACGTATTCGCCCCCGTTCTTTACCGCTTGAACAACCTTTTGCGCGTCGCACGTATTCAAGAACGCCGTAATCATACCCAGTTTTTTGCCGTACTTAGGACCAAGCGTTTTGAGTTGCGGTTTAAGTTTATACGAAATAAATTCGGTTGCGTCTTCCGCGCTCTTATATTCCTTGATATTCAATTCGTCGAGTGCAATCGCTTTCAAGCCGTCGTCAAGCGCGTCTGCTTTTGCCGTAACGACGTACATTTCCGAAAGCGGTTGACGGTTTTTGACGTTGCCGGTATTTCTTGCCGAACGACCAAGGTTGACGACGTCGAGCACGGTATCCATCCCCTCTTCAAGTTTCTTGTCCACCATCGCGAAATCGCAAACGGGGAAATCGCAAAGGTGCACGGACTTGGGCGCGTCCTTAAAGAACGCAGGCACAAGGTTAAGATAGATTTGTTCTGCAATAAACGGGGTGTAGGGCGCGGTTACCTTTGCGAACGTTACGAGCACGTACCAAAGCGTCGTATACGCCGCAATTTTGTCGTCGGACATTTCGCTTCCCCAATAGCGGTCTCTACCACGACGGACGTACCAGTTGGACAAGATGTCCGCAAAATCTTGCAACGCACGCGCGCTGTCCGTGATATTGTATACGTCAAGCGCCTTATCGACGGTGTCAACCAGCGTGTTGAGCTTGGACAAAATCCATTTATCCATCAACGAGAGTTTGCAAGTTTTAACGTCGTACTTGGACGGGTCGTAGCCGTCGACGTCTGCGTACAAACAGAAGAACGCGTACGTATTCCAGAGCGTACCCATGTACTTTCTTTGTGCTTCGCTGACCGCTTCGGGATAGAAACGGGAAGGAAGCCAAGGCGCGGACGACGTATAGAAATACCAACGCACCGCATCAGCGCCCTGTTTATCGAGTACCGACCAAGGGTCGACGACATTGCCTTTATGCTTAGACATCTTCACGCCGTTTTTGTCGTTGACGTGACCTAAAACGATACAGTTTCTAAACGGAGCTTTGTCAAACAACAACGTCGAGATAACGAGCAGGGTGTAGAACCAACCACGCGTTTGGTCGACTGCTTCGGAAATGAAATCCGCAGGGAACGTCTGTTCGAACAAGTCCTTGTTTTCAAACGGGTAATGGTACTGCGCGAACGGCATCGAACCAGAGTCAAACCAGCAGTCGATAACTTCCGGCGTACGGCGCATTTTACCACCGCATTTGCAGGTGCAGGTCAAATCGTCAAGGTAAGGACGATGCAATTCGATATCCTTCGGCGCACCGCATTTTTGGACGAGTTCTTCCCTTGAGCCGATGACTTCGATTTCGCCACAGTCGGGGCAAACCCAAACGGGCAACGGCGTACCCCAGTAACGGTCACGCGACAAGCCCCAATCGATAACGTTTTCAAGGAAGTTGCCCATACGCCCTTCCTTGATGGTGTCGGGCATCCAGTTGACGGAGCGGTTGGTTTCAATCAGTCTGTCCTTGATTGCGGTTACTTTGATAAACCAACTGGAACGCGCGTAGTAAATAAGCGCGGTGTCGCAACGCCAACAGAAAGGATAGTTGTGCGTGAATTCCATGGTTTTAAGGAGCAATCCCCTACCCTTCAATTCTTTGACAATCATCGGGTCGGCAGTCTGTGCGCCAACGCCCGTGAACTGACCACAGCCTTCGGGGAATTTGCCTTCTTCCGTAATCAACTGAACGACGGGCAAGCCGTAACGCGTACCCACTTTATAGTCGTCTTCACCGAAGGCAGGCGCGATGTGTACGACGCCCGTACCGTCGGAAAGCGTGACGTAGTCGTCACAGGTGACGTAATGCGATTTTTCGCGGTAGTTGAATTTTTCTTTACCGAAGGGGTACAGAGCTTCGTATTCGGTATATTCGAATTCCTTACCCTTCTTGACGGAAAGGACGTCGTAACCTTCTTCACCGAGCACGTTTTTCAAAAGACCTTCGGCAAGAATATACGTTTCGCCACTTTCCTGCATTTTAACGGTAACGTAATCGAACGCAGGATTCATACAAAGCGCGACGTTGGACGGAAGCGTCCAAGGCGTCGTCGTCCAAGCGAGAATATACGTGTTTTCCGCGTCTTTCACCTTAAATTTCACAAACGCGGTAAGCTGTTTTACGTCCTTATAACCCTGCGCGACTTCGTGTAAGAAAGCGCCGTTCCGCAACGGGGGCAATAGGGCACGATTTTATGTCCCTTATACAGCAAACCCTTTTTGTGAATTTCCTTCAACGCCCACCACTCCGATTCGATATAATCGTCGTGGTAAGTGACGTAAGGGTTGTCCATATCACACCAGTACCCTACGCGGTCGGACATTTTCTTCCACTCGTTAGAATACTGCCAAACGGATTGTTTACATTGTTTAATGAACGGCTCGATACCATAGCCTTCAATACCCGTTTTGCTTTCCAAACCGAGTTTCTTTTCCACTTCAAGTTCGACGGGAAGACCGTGCGTATCCCAGCCCGCCTTTCTCAAAACGTGCTTGCCTTTCATCGTCTTATAACGGGGCACGATATCCTTCATAACGCGCGTTAAAATATGCCCGATATGCGGTTTACCGTTTGCCGTAGGAGGACCGTCGTAGAAGGAAAATTCTTCTCCGCCTTCCGTCTGTTTCATACTCTCTTCGAAAACCTTGTTCTCGTTCCAGTATTCAACGATTTCCTTTTCTCTTTCCACGAAGTTAAGGGAAGTGTCCACTTTCTTGTATAAAGACATATATTTTTCTCCTTTTGTAAAGGTTTTTTATGAAAAAAGTCGTTGCGTTTTGGAAAACGCAACGACCAAAATAAAGTCGGCTTATCACCACCAAAACGAACCATCATCCGTTGCCTAGGATAACGGGTGGCAAACCCGTATTAAGCTACTTGTATCCGTTCGCCTAATCAGCTAATAAGGTGATATCTTTTACGCGCCCCTTCTCCCTTTCACCAAAACGGGATTTCTCTTTGCGGTAGCCACCGTAAAAGCGTTGTCCTTGTTCAAACGCCTTTCTATTCAGTTGTAAGTATTATACCGCAATTTTTCGCCTTTGTAAAGCGTTTTGACGCGGTTAAAGCAAAACTTCTTTGTTCGTTCCGTAGAAGATATCCGCCCTTCCCGACAGCTTTTGACAAAGCTTTTCAAAGCGTTCCCAGGTCATCTTACTGAAATCAAATTCGTACGCGTGCCCCCAAATATAGAGCAGTTGAGGCTCGTCCGTGTTCAGCGCCAAAAATCTGTCCACGACTTCGTCGATTTCGTCTTCCATAATATATACGGACGGATTAAAACGCCAAATTTTTTCCTTCGGTAAATCGAAGGCGAAGGTCGAACCAATCGTACGCGCGTATTGTATGCCCGTCGTGTTTTTCACAACCGCCTCCACCCTTTCGTCCGCGTTTACGCCACCGCAAGGGTATGCCATACCCACGACTTCGTATCCGCAAAGTTCAGACAGTTTTTTTCTGTCTTCTTCGACCTGGTAGCTTATCGCTTCGTCGCAAAGGTCAGGCAGGTACGGATGCGTAAGCGTATGCACGGCAATTTCGTGCCCTTCGTAGATAGATTTGACTGCGCTTGGCATAACCTTATTGTGGTCAACGTGTTTGCCTTCACGCACCAACGCACCAGGCAAACCAAGCAACGACGAGTTGATATTAAACGTCGCCTTCAAACCATACTTATTAAACAACGCAACTAAGCGGACGTCTTGCAAAACACCGTCGTCAAAACTGAACGTAATCGCCTTTTTCTTACCTTGCCACATACTTCTTTTTCCTTTCGTCAAGGGCTGACGCGGTTGATATCACGGGGGAACATCGTCGCTTCGCGTACGTTTTTCGCGCCGAGAAGGTGCATCGTCAAACGTTCAAGACCAAGCCCCAAACCGCCGTGAGGGGGTGCGCCGTATTTATGGAGCATCAGATACGTTGCAAATTCTTCGGGGTTCATCCCAAGTTTTTCCATCTTCGCAACCTGCTCGTTATAATCGTGTACACGCTGACCGCCCGACGTGATTTCCAAGCCTCTGAACAAAAGGTCGAAAGAGAGCGTGTATTCGGGGTCTTCAGGGTCGTCCATCGTATAGAAAGGACGCTTTTTCGAAGGGTAGTGCGTGATGAAGATGAAATCGGAATTAAACTGCTTTTTCGCGTACTTACCAAGGAGCTGTTCTTCTTCGGGGTCGAAGTCCTTCATATCCGTCGGCTTGTACTTGAACGTCTTCATCAAGATTTCCTTCGCGTCCATAAATTTCAAGACGGGAATTTCCTTAATTTCGGGAATATCAATATGCAAAAGTTCGACTTCTTGCGCGTATTCCGTCTTCAAAAGGTTCATAATGTATTTCAACACGCCGGTTTCCATATTCATAATGTCTTCAAAGCTTTCGATAAAGCCCATTTCGAAGTCCATCGAGATATATTCGTTTAAGTGACGGCTGGTGTCGTGATGTTCGGCACGGAACACGGGCGCAATTTCAAACACGCGTTCGTATACGGCAACGAGCGCCTGCTTATAAAGCTGGGGCGATTGCGCCAAATATACCTGCTTGCCAAAATAGTCGAGCTTAAAGACGTTCGTACCGCCTTCCGCGCCGGCAAAGTTGATTTTCGGCGAGCGAATTTCGGTGAAACCTTGCTGAGTTAAATATTCTCTAAACCCACGCGCAATACCTTCTTGCAGTTTGAAAATAGCGCGTTCTTTAGGGTTACGCAAGGTAACGGGACGATAGTCAAGCTTTGTAGGAAGGTCGCAGTTGACCTGTTTTTTCGTAATAACGACAGGCGGAATATCGGCAGGATGCGACAAAATTTCGATGCCGTGGATTTGCACTTCATAGCGCTTAGACCCGTCCTTCGTTTCGCCGGCAACAACCTTGCCCGTAATCTTCGCCGCGCATTCTTCCTTCACGTCGTCCGTCATACGGTAATCGGAAAAGCTTTCCGCGTAAACGCATTGCACGGTTTCGCGCGCGGTACGCAAAATAACGAACGCGAAATCGGACATCATACGAATATTGTGAATCGTACCAACGACGGTAACGACCTGGTCTTCATATTTTTCAAAATCTTTATACGCAATCGTGTTGGTTTTAGGTTCGCCTGTAATGAACATAGTTTTACCCCTTTTCGCCCGTGCGCGCTTACGCGTAAAAAAACGTAGCGAAATTTTTAATTTTTTCTCTTAATCTATTTTAATCCGTTTGACAAAAAAAAGCAAGAAAATTATAATAGATTTATCAAATTTTTTGCGTTAGGGAGATAAAATCAGATGCGCGTGCTTGCGATAAACGACATTTCCTGCGTGGGGAAATGCTCTATCACCACTTCCCTGCCTATTATTTCCGCGTGCGGGGTAGAGTGTAATCTTCTGCCCACCGCCCTTCTTTCTACGCATACGGGCGGATTTGAAGGTTATACCTTTTTAGATTTGACGGACGAAATGAAAAAAATGCTGGCGCATTGGAAAACGCTTGGGTTAAAATTCGACGTCATTTACAGCGGTTATTTGGGCAGTATCGACCAAATCGATTTGGTTAAACGTATTCGCGACGAGTTTTTATCGGACGGCGGTGTGTTTGTCGTCGACCCCGTTATGGGCGACGGCGGAAAACTGTACGCAGGTTTTACGGACGCGTACGTAGAGAAAATGCGCGGACTTTGTAGCCTTGCCGATTACGTCCTGCCCAACGCCACCGAAGCCTGCCTTTTGGCGGACTTTGCTTACCCCGTCACCGTAGACAACAAAAACGAAGTTTTGGAAAAACTGACAACGCTTTGCCCCTTCCCCGTTATCACGGGCATTGTAAACGGCAACGACGTTTCCGTCGCTTTCACGAAAAAAGGCCGTGGGTACTTCTCGTTTACGCACGAAAACGTGCAGGGATTTTTCCACGGCGCAGGCGACGTGTTTGCCTCCGCCTTCGTCGGTTGTATTGCAAACGGCGTACACGAAGCGGACGCCATCTTCTTGGCATCAGAATTCGTCACCGCGTGCATCCGCCGTTCCGTCGAAGAAACCCCCGATAAGCGTTTTGGCTTGCCCTTTGAGAAGGAAATTCTTCCTTTTTTGCAAGCAATGCGTAAAATGTCGTAATGATAAGCCCCTGCCAACGTTGGCAGGGGCTTTTTTAAGATTCTATCGCTACGCTCCAGAACGACGTAAGACCATAAGTGTTGAAAAAAACGGAAAACCGCAACTTTCGTTGCGGTTTTCTTTTGTTGTCTTTTGTTTTCTTACGGTTTCATTTTGTTCGCGCCGAGTTGCACTTCTACGAAACCTACAACGTAAGAGCCGTCCATAAGGGTGGTGGAGAATCTTACAAACGAACGCTGTTCTACAGGTGCGTTTTGAGAGAATATAGCGTCAGTGAGTTGCGCTTGACCTGCCAATGCTTTTTGCAAAACTTCCATGTCCATATAAATAGGAAGGTTATGTTCTACGTACGCCTTTTTATCTACATCTTCCGCCCACTCAGACGTTTCACCGACTTGACGAACTAAGAATACGAAATTCATCAATTGAACGCTTTGGTCTTGTTCACTCAACTTGAGAATTGTCGTTTCGGGAAGATCATACCCAAAGCCTTTTGCCGTATTCGTCGCCTGCAAAATACCGCCTTCTACGCTCCCCTTCATTTCACCTGCAACGGGAGCAGCGCCTTGTCCCATAAACCACGTTTCCGTACCCGTGACGTAGTTTTCCATCACGGTTGCCGTGTCTACGTTAACGACAACGTTGAGATTGTTGGGATTTGCCGTCGTAGTCTTCGGCTTATCGTCAACGTGGATTACCGCGCCACCGCAGTTACCCAAATAGGAGTTGGTAACGTCCAACTTACATTGATCGTACAAATATACTTGGTTACCCCAGTTGTCGTCCAACTTCGCGTAATCCAACTTAATTTGTACTGCTTGTTGCGTATTGTCGCTTACACTGATACCGCCGTCAGCAAAGACGGAAACGTTCGTTTGCGTAATCGTCGCGTTGTTGACGTTTAACGTAGCACCGCGAACAACGATACCGTGATAGCTACCACTGTAAACCAACCACTCTTTGCCTTCGTAGGGTTCTTTCTTCGCCGCGTCGCTCATATCCGCGTTACCCGAAACGTACAAGTCGTTGAAGGTTACTTGACCGTTATGCAAATATTCTTCATCCGAATAGCGGTTGTAGTACTGGAACAAACCGATTTGCATCTCGGTCAGATAGTAGCCAGACGTACCGGCAACCGCCCATTTACGGCCGTCTTCGCCGTTGTGCGCGATAGGAAGACCCGAGCCGTCGATAGCAAAGAAGTTGCCGTTGACGGTGATTTTATCCGTGGTGCTTGCAACGTTACGTTTATAAACGCCGTATTCGTATTGGTTGATAGGTCGGTTAGTGCCTGCAACGTAGTCTTCTGCACCGATTTCCGCCTTAATATTTCTAAGGATGTTGATTTCGCTGGTAGCACGGTCGCTGTACGCCGTCTTCAATTCCGCGTTCGTATAAACGTTGACACCGTTGTTGACTTTAACCGTCAAAGAAACGGATGCCTTCGTAAGCGCGTATTTCGGCGTGAAGGTCAAAGTAACCGTCTTTCCAACAAGCGATGCGTCGAAGTTGACTACGCCGTTTGCATCCATCGTAAACGCCGTCGTGGGTTCGCCGTCCGCCGTTACCGTTACGTTTGCATAAGCCTTTTCAAACGAAAGCACTTGATTGTTCAACGTCTTAATGGCAACGTCAGGCTTAAAGTTGGTCGCACCAACCGTCATGATAGCGTCCGCTTTCACGTTAAGGAACGCACTTCTCTTTGCTTTCAAAGCGGTTTCGTCACCACCCCAAGCGCTAAGATAGTCCGCGCCTTCGTTTGCCGATGCGATTTGGTCAACGATTTTTGCTTTACGCGTATAGGTGATGGACGTGCCTTCTACCGTCTTCGTGATTTGTACCTTGAACTGGTCGATTGCCGTGTTCATGGTAAGCTGTTTGCCGTCCGCCGTAACCGCAGAGCCTGCGTTCAAAACTTGAATAGAGTCAAGCGTCGAGAAGTTGTACGTCATACCCGTAACGAATACGAACGTGAATTCTTCTTCGGTATTTTCTCTTTCCTTGAAATACGTCGTTTTGTTCATGAAGAGTTCTTCGCCTTCTTCGTCTGCGTCGGCAACCAAGCTCTTCCAGTTTGCTTTTACGGATACGGGGTGGTCGTAAAGGTAAGTGCCCGTCGCAGGGAATTCTACCGTTTGACCGCCGATAACCGCCGTATAACCCGTGAACTTAAACTCGTTTCTAATGGGGTTAGCGGGCAATTCGTACGTTTCGCCGTATACGATTTCGTCCGCATACGTCGCGTCGCCGTTCCAAGTACCGCCGTTGAAATCTACGTCAAGGTGGTAGGTGTTTGCGTTGTATTTTGCATACAATTTAACGTCGTCCGTAATCGCCGTGCCGTCCACGAACGCTGTTTCGAACGTTGCTTCATTGTACCAGCCTGCAAACGTGTGCCCTTTCTTTACGGGCGCGTCTACAAGGTCGGAAAGCTCCGTGCCGTTTTCAACGACCTTTCTATACGACGAAAGTTCTAACTCGCCGTCGTAGAAGGATACCGTACTCTTGTTGTACGTGGGGTCTTTTTCCCAAATTGCCGTGATGACGATGTTTTCCGTGAAGGTGTACTTGCCCGTCAACGGGAAGTCTTTACCGTCCTTCTTATAGCCTTGGAAAATGTAGCCTTCGCGCTCAGGTTCAGCAACCGTGTAATCCGTGCCGAATACAGCCGTCGTGTTGACGTCGTCCGCTTCGTTTACCGTAATCTTAAACGTCTTAGGCGCAAACTTAACGTACAGCGTCGTGTCGCCTTTTACAAGCGTCGCAAAGTCGTACGCCGTCGTCATTTCCGCGTCGGAATAGATGCCGACTACTTCATAACCGGGCGCAGGCGAATTCCACGTCGTTGCCGTTTTGCCGTATTCTACCGACTGGGTAGAAAGCGTCGTGTCGCCGTCTTTCAAGGTTACGGTGTACACGTTAATCGTCCAGTTTGCGGTAACGCGCACCGCGCCGACTCTTTCGTAAGTACCCGTTGCAGGGAATTCTTCGCCGTCAAGCGTCCAACCCGTAAACGTATAGCCTTCCTTCGTAGGCGTAGGCAGGGTGTACGTTTGACCGTAGGTCACCGCAAGTCTGTCGCCTTCGACGCCCGACGTTGCGCCCGCGCCGACGTTGAGCGAAACGAAGAGCGTGTTCGCCTCGTATTTCGCATAAAGCGTCAAGTTTGCGCTTAAAATATCAGGGTTGTAAGGAACGGTTAACGCTTCGTCCGTGTACCAGCCTTTGAAGGTGTACCCTGCTTTTGCAGGTGCTTGAGGCGCATCCAAATGCGTAGCCTTATCCTTCTCAACCGTATCAATGACGGTGCTACCTTCCATCAGGGTTACGGTGTACGTTTCCGTTTCCCCGCACGCGCCCAGAGCCATACAGCCAAGGGCAAGTACGCCAAGTAAAAGATTCTTAATTCTTCTCATAGCCTATTCTCCTTTATTTCTTTCGCCTTGTTAGGGCATAAGTTTTTCTTAGTTGTACAAGTGTTTACATATCCACTTCGCCACCGTCGCCGGTGTTTTTCATAACGAGCAAAATCGAGTCCGTTTTATTGCTTCCGTCCTGTGCGTGTACGGTGATGACGACGTCCGTCGCGTCGAAGAAGGTTACAAGACCCGTATCGTCGACGATAACGCTTTGCTTGTTCGACGTAAAGCTGACCGTTTTGTCAGTCGCCTTGTCGGGCAGGATTTCCCAATAGAGCTGGTAAGATAAATTCGAGTCGGAAATTTCCACTTCCAAAGATATGTCGTCTTCAATCATTTCGCCCGTTTCATAGACGAAATAGACGTCGGTAACCTTCGATTTTTGGATTGCCATGAAAATCGCCTGTCCGAAAAAGCTGATTAGAAGTACGGCGAGAATACACTCTACCAAAACTACGATAAATACAATTTTTTTACTCATAGTCCTATTCTCTCCGTTACATTTGAATTTCGTTGAAGTAGACCTTGATGTTGCGTTTCAACAAGAAGAGTCTTGCCACGAAAAAGCCTACCGAAAGCGACAACAAACGCACCCAACCAAGCGCAACCGAATCCATCAGTAAAATCAAGGCAAGCACGCCCGTAATCGTTGCCAACCCAAACCCGATGACGATGGCTTTGCCGATGTTGACGTTGTCGACGACGTTGTTGCCTTTCGTCGCGTAGTCAAGCATACGGGGGTTGTTGACGTCGAGTTGGAATCCCCAAAGGATATGCCCCATCGTCATAAATACGAGAAGGACCGCCATTAAGCCTAAGTCGACTGCGCCAAGCGTCGTGGTGAACGTCAACATGATAAACGTGATTGCCAGCGCCACGAAATTGACAAGCGCCGTAACGGAAATCTTCGCCCAGCATATAACGGACGTGTCCGAAGGTGCAGTTTTCAGCACCGCAAATTCGTTGCCTTCCGTGGAAATCGCAGATGCGACGTTGGCGTTGTTCGCACTCAAAATACTTAAGGTTATCATGACGTTAAAGGCTACGCTCATAAAGTCGCCAAGCGCGTTTTTGTTGATAACCAAAAGGATGAAATTGAACACGTAAGAAAGGAACGGGAACATCAAAATCGTGATAACCGCGGAGTTTACCGACTGCGAGTTTCTAAAAAAGAGTTTAAGTTCCTTTCTAAAGAACGTCAAAAACAGGTTGTTAAATTTGTGTTTGCGGTGTCTATGGCGTTTCGTCCTGCCTGCTTCTACCGTCGAAGAAACGGCTTTGAAATAGAAGGGACGGGCAACCAAGAAACACGTCAGAGCAAACGCGCCGAATACGAGCAAGGACAAGGGTAAATATAAGTAAAGCTTGTCAGCGAACATTGCCTTGCCGATAAATACGTACCAAAGCGACCAACTGCTAAACGACGCCAGCCAGCCTTCTACTTTTTCAATGAATTGTCCGTAGATGGCGATAAGTCGCAACGGGTCGGGCAGTTTTTGCAACAAAATCGTTACGCCCACGAACAAGAGCGTGATAAACGAAACGATTAAAAATGCGTACAGCGTCAAATGTTTTTCCAAGAAACGCTTGATATAAATACAAGGAATTGACAACAACGCGCCAACGAGTACGGGCGTCAAGCAAAGCATGAGCCACATCGGAATAAGCAACAGCCAGTACGCTACGCCACCCACCAAAACGCCGAAGGCGAGCAGGATAGGGACAAGGAAAAACGCGCTCTTTTTCAGTTCTTCTATCGCAAAAACGACGATTTTACTTAAGAAAATTTCGCCGTACGTACACGGGAAGACCAAAAGCATGGCGTTCTCTTTGCTGGTGTATAGCACGGACATCAAACTGCCCACGCTGGAAATAATGGTAATCGCCTGCAAAAGGAACAAAAAGCTGACGAACATATCCTTCGACGTTTCCACTTGGAATCGTGAATCCAGGAAGGAAAGCGCAAAGATAATCACCGCCGTAACGGCAATGGAAAGACAAGCCTTTAAGAATATAAGGAAGGCTTTCTTTTTCGTACTACGCGTTTTCTTTGCGCGGAGCTGTTCGCCCATCTGCAAAAGCGACAGGTATTTTACACGGCGAAACGCCGTGTTTTTGATTACGTTCGTTTCGTTCATGGTTTATACCCTTTCGCCGTTCATGTCTTGTGGCGTCGTTTTTTGTGCGTACTGAAGATAGAGTTGTTCCAAGGAAATACCTTCTTTCTTGATATCTTCGATACGGTCTACGCGACAAAGTTTACCACCGCTTATAATGGCGATTCTGTCGCAAATTTTTTCAACGACTTCAATAACGTGGCTGGAGAAGAACACGATGTTGCCTTCGTCCGCGTGTTGGCGCATACACTCCTTAATTTGCCAGGAGCTGGTGGGGTCAAGACCCGTCAAGGGTTCGTCCAAAATCCAAACCTTAGGGTTGTGGATAAGCGCGCCGATAACCATCGTTTTTTGTTTCATACCGTGCGAATAGCACTTGATTTCGCTGTCTAACGCTTTTTCCAAATGGAACATTTTCGCGTATTTTTCAATGCGCTCGTTTTTGTCTTTTTCGCTGACCATATACAAATCCGCGACGTAACTGATGTATTCTCTACCCGTCAAGTTTTCGTATACGGCGTGGTTGTCGGAAACGTAGCCGATGTTGAGTTTTGCCTCCAAAGGTTGGCGCGCAACGTCATAACCTTGCACTTCGATACTACCTTCGGTAATCGACTGGATACCAACAAGGCTCTTAATCGTCGTACTCTTACCAGCGCCGTTGTGTCCGATAAACCCAAACACTTCGCCTTCGTGAATTTCCAAATTGATGTTTTCAACCGCCTTACGGGTCGTGCCTGCGTACGTTTTCGAGAAATTTGAAATCTTAATCATATGCGCTCCTTGGGGATGCAACGGCTCGGTAATCGAACGGCCGTCTAATTCTTGAAGTAGGTTGGTGTAGTCGACTTTCATCAGTTTTCTGCGCCTTGCCAGTTCGCGGTGAGAGTCCGCCGTGCGAAACAGTACCGTATAAACGCCCCATATCACGAACATCAGCGCAATGAATACGCACAGGATAATCAACACGTATAAGTAGAAGATTTTCAGCGTCGTATCCCCCATCGTGAATTGCCAAACGTATCCTTCTTTTATCGGGAGCAGGAAGGCAAACTTATCCACGAAGAAATTGCCGTACAGGAAGAAATAGTCGATTTCCTCTGCACCGCCGGGGTTGAGCGACGGTGAGTTGTTCAGCCAGCCGTTTAAGAACGTGACCGTCAAAACGTAGACTGTAAACGCGCCGATTGCCTTATACATCATTTTTATATTCGGCCTAGGGAACAAGCCGAGCGCGACGCCGAAAATCGGCAATACGAACGCGTGGGTGTGGTTGTACCAGAATACAAGCGCGCCCGAATCCGTCAGTAAGTTCTCGCCCGTGTTTGGCAAAATAATCGCAAGCATTGCCCCCAAAACGTTGACGAGATAAGTGAAATAGAAAACGCTGTTCCACTTAAACATATACGCAAAGAGCATCAAAACGATTGCCGTGTTACAAAGGTGGAGCGGGAAGGCTCCCAGACCCGAACGTTGGGCGTTGAAACTGAAATACTGTAAAAATCCGCTAAGCGCCAAGAAGACGACGAAGAAACTTCTCTCTTCCATCGATTTCTTGCGGAAAACGAAATATCCGCCGAACATAAACGCGATGCAAGCGTAGATAAGCAATCTGTGCGTGAAGGTAAATCCCGCCGTTTCCTGTCCTATGTATCCAAAGCAAAGTTGCAAGAAATATAAGGGCATAAACGCCATAAACCAAATGGCGACGAACAGCGACGCATGCGCAAGACGTTTGCCAATACACTTAAAGTCCTTGTTCTTGACGTAGGAAACCAACGCCGCACCCGAAATGCAAGCCGTCAAACAAAGACAGATTGCGTAAAATACGATGCGGTAGTCGGTATACAGCGCGTCGCCCGTAACGACGACGGCGAACGGTTTTAAGAAGATGCCGTTGAGAAGCAAGACAACGGGCGCGAAAAACGCGACGTAGTCTTTCAAGTTCTTCTTGCTGTAAAAAGGTTGTATCATCGCGACGGCAAAGGTAAAGTAGGTCGCCCATTTCAAGAGGGCGAGCAAGACCATTTGCGCCGGCGCGTACGCACCACCTTCAAGCCCTACCTGGTTGCTGATTTCTTCCAAGGAAAAAAGATAGGGCAGATAGCAAAGAAACAACAAAACGGACAAGCCTTTAAGAATTAAGCCTCCCCATTGCATATTTCTTTTTAGAAGACGCACTTCTCCGCGCAAGCCGTCGGCAACGAAACCGACAAGGCAAGCACAAGCCACCATCCCCGCAATCAGAAAAATTTCGTACATATCCTTCTCTCTCTTTTCTTTTGGTTTTCGGCAACGAGTTGCCGTATGCACGTATGCACGTACATTAATTCATTATCGCTATTATATCACACATAGAACTTTATTGTCAAGACTTTGACCTCATTTTTCTTTTTGTTTAATTTTCACGCAATTTTCACAATATTTTTACAAAAAAATGATTTCAACGCATACCTGCCCCACACGTATAAGGTATGTGAAATCGAAGAATTTTGACAATGTTTGTTTTTTGAAAAAAATTTTTTTACTTTTTGAACTGAAGGGGGTAAGCCGTAAAAGAAAAACACGGCGTATTGCCGTGTTTTTATCCGCTCTATCGCCATTTTTATTATCCTTTTGCCTTATGAACGGCTTTTCTTACGTTGATTTACTATTCAACGCGTACCTGCCCCCCTATTTTTCGCTTAATAACTGCCTGTGTGCAAACTGGGCGTACGTTGCCGTGCCGATATACAGAGCCGATTCGTCAAAACACGTTTTCGGATGATGCAACGGGTAAACGTAACCGTCTTTTTGCGCTCCGCAGGCAAGCGCAACCATCACGGACGGGATTTCCTGCGCAATATAGGCAAAATCTTCCGAACCACCTTCACTTTTTCTTGTGCCTGCGCTTAGTTCCGCCGACGTATACACCTTTACACCACGCAGTTCCTTGCTTACCCGATAGGCAAAATCCGACGTCGCTTGGTCGTTGACAAGCGCAGGGCAACCGCCTTCATACACCACCTTTGCCTTTACGCGAAACGCCTTTGCCACCCCCTTGACTATCTCTTCTAAACGCTGTTTAACGCGTACACGGGTATTCTCTTCATAGGCGCGAAGCGTGCCTTTCAACAGGACTTGGTCGGCAATGACGTTGCCCGTAACACCGCCTTGAATACTGCCTATCGTAAGGACCGCAGGGTCGTTAAACGAAAGCTCGCGCGCGGAAATCTCTTGCAGGGAAAGCAACACGGTTGCCGCCACAGGAAGAACGTCTACCCCCTGCCACGGTGCAGACCCGTGACAACTTTTCCCTGTAAGATATATCGTGAAAAAATCGGCGCTTGGCGCGCTGACACCCGGCGAAGAAACGATAAGCGTACCCGTTTGCAAGGGCGTGTTCGTCAAAACGTGTAACATCATGGCGCTGGTTGCGCCCGTTTCCTTGACAACGCCTAATTCAACGGCTTGCTTTGCGCCCAACAACAATTCTTCCGCAGGCTGAAACAAGAAACAAACCCTGCCGTTTAATTTCTCTTCACACGCTTTCAAGAGCTTAACGGCGCCAAGCAACATTGCCGTATGCATATCGTGTCCACAGGCGTGCATCCTTCCCATTTTACACGCAAACGGAAGGCGCGTCTTTTCCACAATCGGCAACGCGTCCATATCTGCGCGCAGTAAAATTGAGCGTTTCCCCCCACCCAGGTATGCGACGACACCGTTTTTTCCATACTTTTTTGCGTCACAGCCGATTTCAGAAAGAGCGTGCAAAACAAACGCGCTTGTCCTTGATAAATCAAAACCCGTTTCCGCACAGGCGTGGAGTTTGCGCCGATACTCGACGATGGTAGGTTGTAGTTTTTTCGCTTCGCTTATCATATCCATATAGATAGTATGCGAAAAACGAAAGAAAATATAAAAGGCGTCCTATCAAGTAAGACGCCTTTTTATCATTGAATTTGTTTATACACCGCTGTATGCCGAGAAACCGCCGTCTACGGGGATAATCGTACCCGTAACGAAACCGCTTGCATCGTCGTCGGCGAGCCACATAAGCGTACCGATAAGGTCGGAAATTTCGCCAAATTTCTTCATCGGGGTAGCCGCCAAAATTTTGCCCGTTCTTGCCGTGGGCGTGCCGTCTTCATTGAACAAAAGTGCACGGTTTTGGTTGGTTACGAAGAAACCGGGAGCAATCGCGTTGCAACGGATGTTGCAGGGCGCGAAGTGCACCGCAAGCCATTGCGTGAAGTTGGAAATACCAGCTTTTGCCGCAGAGTATGCAGGGATTTTCGTCAAAGGACGGTATGCGTTCATCGACGAAACGTTGATGATGTTACCACCCGTCTTCACCATATCTTCCGCAAACACCTGCGTCACCAAGAACGCCGACGTGATGTTTAAGTCGAACACGAATTTCAAGCCACTTTCTTCAAGCGCGAAGAAATCCTTCACGCCTTCCAAATCAGGCGTCATCGTTTCGTTGTCCGTCGATGCTCTGGGATTGTTACCGCCGGCGCCGTTGATAAGGAAGTTTACCTTACCAAAGCTGTCGTTGATTTCCTTTTTCGCCTGGATAATACTCTCTTTATCCAAGCAGTTACAACGAATCGCAAGCGCGTTTTCGCCGATTTCGTCCGCGTATTTTTTCGCCGCGTCGTAGTTGATGTCAAGGAGCGCAACTTTTGCGCCTTCCGACGCAAGCGCTTTTGCAAACTCGCTACAAATAATCCCGCCTGCACCCGTAATTGCCACTACTTTGTTAGTTAATTTCATATTATTTTCCCTCCGCTTTCAATTTATCAAGCATATCCCAAACGCCAAGCATATACATAATGCCAAGCGCTCTATCATACAAGCCGTAGCCAGGACGAACTTTACCAGGGCCTTCGTCCCAAAGGTGTCTGCCGTGGTCGGGACGGATGTATCCGTCAAAACCGCAGTCGTGGTACGCCTTCAAGATATTCAAAATACCCGTGTCGCCGTCGCAATCTCTATGGCTTGCTTCCGAGAAGTCGCCGTTTTCGAAATGTTTTACGTTGCGGATATGCGCAAACGCAATACGGTCACAATGCTTTCTAACGATTTGAGCAACGTTGTTGTTGGGGTTCGCGTTCAAACTGCCAGAGCAAAGCGTCAAGCAGTTGCAAGGATGGTCGACCATCTTCAAGAATCTGTCGATGCTGGGCTCGTCCACCAAAAGACGGGGAAGGCCGAAAATATCCCAAGGGGGGTCGTCCATATGGATTGCCATCTTGATTCCCGTTTCGTCGCATACGGGCATCAATGCTTCCAAGAAATACTTAAGGTTTGCCCAAAGTTTTTCATGGTCGATACCTTCGTACGCCTTAAACAGTTCGTCAAGCTTTGCCATACGTTCAGGTTCCCAACCAGGGAAAGACATATTATACTTTTCCGTGAAATCCAAGATGTACTTCGCCATCGCGTTGTAATCGTCTTGAATCATATTCTTTTCGTAGAAAAGCGCCGTCGAACCGTCGCCGAGTTCATGGAAAAGATTACTTCTCGTCCAGTCGAAAATGGGCATAAAGTTGTAACAAATTACCTTTACGCCATACTTCGCAAGATTGCGAATCGTCTGGATGTAGTTCGCGATATACTTATCTCTCGTAGGAAGACCGATTTTGATGTCGTCGTGTACGTTGACCGATTCAACGACGTCGATATTAAAACCATACTTATCGCATTGTTCTTTTACTTTCGCGATTTCGTGTTCTTCCCAAATCTCGCCGGGCATCTTGTCGTGCAACGCCCAAACGATACCCGAAACCCCGGGGATTTGCTTAATGTCCGACAATTTGATACGGTCGTTTCCTTCGCCGTACCAACGAAACGTCATTTGCATACTATTTTCCTTCTTTTCTTTATTTACGGCAACAACTTACCGCAATTATTTAGTATTATAGCATACCTTTTTATGAAATGCAATAGCATTTTTTGTATTTTTCATTGCATTTCTTGTCTAAATTATCCAAAAACGAAAATTATAAGGCATCGTAATACTTAGAAGGCGAAAAAATCCCGCCGGATTCTTGGAAAAATGCTTCATCCAAAGTGTACAAACCGCGTCTGCAACGCGCGTACGAACGCTCGCCCGAAGGATGCGCCATATACAACTCGTCCCAACGCACGTAGTTTTGTTCGCCGTTGCTCTCCAAAATACCTATCTTCATTTCGGGCAACGTTTCGATTCTCGACGCTACGTTTTTATTCCACTCTACAAGTAAGGGATTTACCGTCAAATCCGCGCAGAAACAAACCACGCCTTTCTCGTGCGCTTTTTTCAAAATCTTCAACGTTTCGGACAACGTCTTTGCAATCGGTTTTAACGTAATCGCCTTATAACCGAGCGCGATACGTTCTTCCACGTCCTTGACCGAGTGCACGGATTCGTCCGCGGCAATACGAACGGGCAAGGAAGAAACGTCCACCTTGTTTTCTTCTTCAAACGGCTCTTCGAGCAACACGATTTGTTCAAGCGCGCCGATTTCTTTGGCGAAATCTAAAAGCGATTGCAATCTTGCCACGTTGTCGTACTTGCCGTTTGCGTCCAAATAATACAAAATTTTACCGCTTTGCGTGTACACCGTCGCATACGATTTGGCGATAGCATGTATTTGTTGAAGACGGTTTTTGTCCCACGAAAGCATTTCTTCTTTCGTCATTTTTCCGTTGTCGTCAAAGCCGATTTTTATCTTCATCAAAATCGTGCCGTCGTCCAACAGCTTGCGTATATCTTCTTCCTTTACGCCGTAAGACACCAACGGAATATTGCAAAGTTTCTCGTGTTTTTTAGAAAGCGCAGGCAAAAACTCGCCAGGAATCAGTCGCATGATATCTACGACGCCTTCTTCCTTTGCGTACGCCTGCCAAAGCGCGTTGTCCACGGCAACCAAAGCGTTTCTTACAAACGTTTCGCGCAGTTTTTCCTTAACGTTGGTAAGCCCCCTTGCATAGGCAAGCGTTTGTTCGTATACACCGTCAATCAACTGCATCGGCGTATCCCCTTCCCTGCCTTCAAGAAGTTTCAACGCGTACCTGGTTACGTCGTACATATAAGAATTGCCCTGTTCTTCGGTGTTGGAAGTAAACACGTCCGCATCCGACCAAAGCACGCTTTGTACCCCAACGCCAACGCCGAAAGTGCTTTCCGTTTCGATACGGCAAACCACCTGCCACAGCTCAGACAAAAAACCGCCCTTAAAACCAAAGGGCGCTTTTAAGCGTTCGGGTACGTAAATACAGTTTGTTTTTACAACCTTCATTTATTCAATCTCCACTTGTTTACCCGTGCGACTGGATTCGTACGCACCGAGAATAATGTCTACGGGTTTTCTGCCTTCGTGCGCGTCAACCAAGGGCGCGCGACCAGTATCAATGGCATCCACCAAGTCTTCAAATTGCAATTTATGATACAAGTAAGGAATCGCCATAGGCTCGCTTGCGGAATTTGACGTCGTCTTGGTTGCTTGCGTTTCGTCTTCGCCTTCAATATTCCAAAGCGTAATCGTATCTTCCTGCAAAACAATCGAGCCTTTCGTGCCGTGAATTTCGATTTCACGGGGGAAACCGGGCGATGCAACCGTCGTACCTTGAATCGAGCCGATTGCACCGTTTTTGTATTCTACGAATACGTACGCGCAGTCTTCCGTTTCGATTTCGCGCGCAACCGTACGGCACACCGCGCGCACACTTTTTACGCCACCGACAAGGTATTGCAACAAGTCGACACCGTGAATCCCTTGATTCATCAGCGCACCACCACCGTCCATCGCCCAAGTACCGCGCCAAGGACAGCTGGTGTAATATTCGGGCGCACGATAGTATTTACCACGGAAATCCGCAATCAAAATTTTACCAAGCTTGCCTTCATCTAGCGCCTTTTTAATTTTTTGTACGGCGGGCGTAAAACGGAGCTGTGTAATGACGGCTACCTTCACTTGTTTAGCGTCCGCCTCTTGCACCAAAGCGTCCAAATCCTGTTTCGTAATCGCCATCGGTTTTTCCACGATAACGTGTTTGCCTGCCTGTACCGCCTGCATGGCAAGTTTTGCGTGCAAACCGCTGGGCGTGCATACGTTGACGATATCTACGTTTTCATCCGCCAACATTTCTTCAAGCGTCGCAAACGCCTTACAGCCGTGTTCCGTGGCGAATTTTTCCGCGCTTTCTTGGCGCGCGTCAAATACGCCGTATAAACAGCCGTTTTCCATGTTTTCGATTGCTTTTGCGTGTATGACAGACACCGCACCACAACCGATGAGTGCAAAATTCTTCATCAGCAACCTACCTTTTACGCAAGTTTTGCAAGATTGTCAAGGTCGACTTCCGTACGCATCTTTTCGCCATTGAAAAGGCGGGCAATTTCTTCGCATACGTGCAAAGCAACCCTACGCAAGCCGTTGGTGGACGTACCTGCGATATGTGGCGTCAAAACGACGTTGTCCAAAGCGCGAAGCTCGTTGTCTTTCGTGGGAGGTTCGGGGTTGGTAACGTCGATGCACGCGAAAATTCTACCTTTCTTCAATTCTGCAATCAAATCGGCTTCGTTGACAATCGTACCCCTTGCCGTATTGATGAGAACCGCACCGTCTTTCATAAGCGCAAGGTTGTCTTTATTCAGCATATTTTCCGTTGCAGGAATTGCAGGCGCGTGAATCGAAACGACGTCCGAAGTAGACATCAACTCGTTCAAATCCACTTTCTTTGCGCCGATGGACGCAATTTCGTCCGCGGACAAAATCGGGTCGTACATCAAAACGTCTACGTGGAAGTTTTTCAACAATTTTACCATATGTCTGCCCACGTACCCACCGGAAATAACGCCTACCGTAATATCGTAGAAATCTTTTACCGTCGTTTTAATATTTTCCTGCCAAAGCCCGTTTTTCGTGTCTACGTTCAGTTGGTAAAAACCTTTGCACGCGGAAATAGCAAATCCAAGCGCCGATTCCGCAACGCCTTCGCCGATAGCAACCGCCGAGTTGGTAATGCGGATTTTTCTTTCGATAAACGCGTCGGAAACGACGGGTTTTACACTGCCAGCGGCGTGGATAACCGCTTTCAAATCAGGACAAGCGTCCAAAATTTCCACGTCGATTTTCGGGCTATCCCAAGACGTAACGATAACCGTCGAGCCTTTCACGAACTCTACGGCGTACGCCATATCGGAAAAATCGTCTTTGTCGTAAATTTTTACTTCGCCCATTTCACGAAGTTTTGCATAATATTTTTCGCCGAATACTCTTTGTCTAAATTCGCCGTTGACGAGTACACAAATCTTTTCCATCGTCTTTCTCCTTTAATCTTTATAAATCTTGCTTGCGTTTTTCGCATACGTTTCTTCAAACGCATAGCCATCGAAACCGTCGTCATCCGAAAGCTCGTCCAAGGTTACCCTTGCGCCCTGCTTTTCGTCCCTTGATTTCTTACCGCAAATCATAATAAGCGAACAGTTGATAAGCGTTTCAACGTCGGCAAGATTGCTCTTCCCGTTTTTCAACTCGCGATAAATTTCTCTAAGCAAGCTGACGTAAATTTTACTGCTATCCACGGCGATTTGGAACGAGCCTTTCGTCGTCATAATCGTCAAATGGAAGGGACGCCAACCGCCGATGTAGGTATGATAGTGCGCCAAAATTCCGTTTTCAAATTCCAGCGTGTACGATTCCACTTTGTGTCCGTCGGGCGCAACGCCGTACCCATCGAAACGGCAAGCCACCGCTTTCGCGCCGGCGATTTCCGTGAAAATTTCTACGATATGTACCGAGTAGTTGAATTCGTCCACACCGCAAGTACCAAAAATAGAAACGATGTCGCCACGTTCTTCTACGGGCTTTCTCAAAAACGCCTGAATTTCGTCCGCATGTCGCGCCGAAGACGAGCCGATGACGTACGCGCCGTCTTTCACGAGCTTAGAAAGCGTCTTTGCGTCTTTTACGTTGCCGATGACGGGCTTATCGATAAACACGGG
This sequence comes from Candidatus Scatosoma sp., assembly GCA_045660265.1. Taxonomy (GTDB): domain Bacteria; phylum Bacillota; class Clostridia; order Christensenellales; family Borkfalkiaceae; genus Scatosoma. The sequence continues at coordinate 22,269 of JAZRDM010000068.1, forward strand.
CTTACCCGCCTTGATAAAGGGCATTGCCTGTTCAAGATGCTTATCCCAGTTGCACGACTGTACGAAACCGACGTCTACGCCGTCCACCATATCCGCAATATTTTCCACCTTGCCTTTCAAAGCGAAACGTTTTACGAACCAGTCCGCTTCGTCTTCGCCACGGAAACTGACGGGACAAACGTATTCGTATTTCATATCCATACAGTATTTTTCAAGTTCTTCCGCAAAACCCAAAGGATGCGAAACGTCCAAACTTACGCCACCGATTTTAATCATTTTTCTATCTCCTAATTTTTATAACAATTTCGAGCTTTGGTCGTCGAGATAAAGCACCGCATTATCGTGCAAACGCAAGACACTTGCAGGGCAATGTTCGTCAATCGTACCGTTCAAAGTTTCGTAAACCGCGTTCGCTTTCGTAGGCGCAGGCACGATGCAGAACAAGTACGGTGCACGAACGAGCGTGGGTACGGTAAGCGTCATTGCATGCGTAGGCACGTCGTCGATGGTCGCAAAACAACCGTCGTTGACCTGTTGCTGACGGCAAATTTCGTCAAGCTTGACGGGTTTTACCGTCTTTGCGTCCTTGAAATCCGCAACGGGAGGGTCGTTGAACGCGATATGCCCGTTTTCACCGATACCCATAATGACGATGTCCGTCAAGTTTTCATTTAAGAGTTTACCATATCTTTCCGCTTCCTTTTCAGGGTCGGTCGTCGTGATGTCGATATAGTTGACACTCTTAAAAGGCACAAGCCCGAAGATGTGCGATTTTAAGAAGTTACCAAAACCTTGAGGCGCATCCTTATCCAAACCGATATACTCGTCCATATGGTACGCGTTGACACGGTTCCACGCAATCGTCTTGTCTTCGACAAGCGCTTTCAATACGTCGTTTTGCGAAGGTGCTGCCGCGAAAATCATATTGATTTCTTCTTTCGTTTCCAAAAGCTTTGCAATCGTCGCCTTAATGTCGCGCGCGGACGCTTCGCCCATCAACGTTCTGTTTTCAAAAATACGTACTTCTAATTTGTCTTTTTTGAAAGATTTCATAATAAATCTCCTTTGTTTATTGATTTTCACCCTTCCATTATAACACACGTTTTCGCAAATGTGTATTACAATTTATATGAATTTTTATTACTTTTTGTAATATTTTTATGATATTTCTTGAATTTTTTCAAAAAACGTGCTATACTTTCGTTGAAAGGTAGACGCACATGAGAAAAATATCCGAATTGAAAACTGAAAAGCTTGTGTACAACCACATCGTTTACAATCATCAAGAAGAGCGACATTTTGCCAAACACTCGCACCCGCTCGTCGAAATGATTTACGTAATGAAAGGCGAAGTGGCGTACACGATTGAAGACGAAAAATTTGTTGCGCAGGCAGGCGATTTGATTCTTATCAAGCCCTATTCTTACCACTATTTCTCCGTAGTCGGTCAAAGCGATTATGAAAAAATCGGCGTATTGTTCAGCCCTTCAGAATTAAGCGTCGACGCGATAACGACGAAAACCTTTCTCCGTTTGCCGTGTGAAACGGGGCGCATCCGCGACCTATTTGAAAAGCTTGGGTTTTATTACCATAACTGTCCAGAGCGGATTTTTAAGGACTTGTTACAAGCGCTTTCCAAAGAAATTGTTATCAATATCGAACTTTTTTATCAACAACATCTCATCACGAAACACGACGCCGTGCACCCCTTATTGCAACGTGCCCTTGCCTACGTCAACGAACATCTTTTTTCCATAAGCACGGTGAGAGATTTGGCAAAGGCATTGTCCGTTTCGGAAGGATATTTGAAAGTTTTGTTTACCGACCAAATGAAAATTCCGCCGAAAAAATACATCACGGAAAAGAAAATGCTGAAAGCAAGGACGCTGGTGTTAAACGGCGTTGCCCCCACCCAGGTAGCGATTCAATGCGGTTTTACCAACTACGTTACCTTCTATCGGTTGTACGTAAAACTGTTTGGCGTCAAACCGTTGAAAGACGCAAAAAGACAATAAAAAAACGCGGATTTTATCCGCGTTTTTTGTTTCCTTTACGGACGATGCACACCCGTCCATTGCCCGTCGTCACTGCTTGTAGCAACGTCCAAGCCACCGTCCAAAGACGTGTCGTTATCGTCTTTGCAACCCATCAAGACACCCGAAAGCGCCATCGTAAAACACAGCAAAATCGCCAAAAACTTGCAGTTTTTCTTCATAAATATCCCCTTCTTTTTTCTTTGCCATAAGTATACCATACTTTTTCATTTTTTTCAAGCCATTTTGATTATTATATAAAAAATCCATTACAACCACCCTTTTTCAAACAACACTCTTGAAGAAAGAGCAATTAACGCACTTTTTGTTTCGTTTGCACAACTAAGAAAATTTATGCAAATCTTAAAAAAAACTGTTGACAAGTGCTTAACAAATTGCTAAAATATAAGAACTTTCTTATATTTGAGAAAAATGTACCTGATAAGAAGGACAAAAGGTTATGAAAAAGAAACGATACGTCCCCGTGGAATTGGAGGCGGTATTATTTGACGAATCCTTTATACGTACGTCGTACGAAAACGACGAAAACGACGACAACTGGATGGACGGCGACGCAAGCGCCGGCCGTGCTTAAGGAGACGCTTATGAAAAGAACAAAACGTTTTATTGTAATGGTTTTTGTTGCCGTAGTTTGCTTTTTTGGCGGATTGACGTCCACCATCGCCACGGTGCTTGCGCAGGACACGTTGACGTATAACACCTTCGTAATGCAAAGCGGTGCATCGGCAAGGCTGAAAACTTTGAAGGATGCGGACGGCAACGACATAGAAACCAACGGCCTTCGTTTTGCCGCGGAAATTAGCGAGCAGGAATACACCGCCTTGAAAAACGCCGGCGCGCGCTTTGGCGTGGTCATCGTTGCAAGCGACCTTGTGAAAGGCAAGATATTCAACGAAGAAACGGGCAAAAGCGAAGATATAGACATCAACGAAACCACCGTATTCGGCACTTCCCCGTCCTTCTATTTTATGGACGCAAACAACCCCGACAAAACGAAAATCCCGATGACGCATATCGAATCTCCGGCTTGTGAAAACATCGACACGGATGCAAACGTAGAAATTTGCGGTTCGATTGTCAATATTAAAGTCAACAATTTCACACGCGCGTTTATCGGTAGAGCGTACGTTGCCATCCCCCACGTCAACGCGGAAACGGGCGCAACGGAATATACGTACCATTTCGCACCCTATTTCGAAAAAGACGTTGCCAACAACACGCGCAGTATTTATTACGTAGCGCAACGCGACGTCGAGCTGGGTAAGGACACCGCCGACGTAATGAAGGAAAAATATCTTATCCCCTTCTCCGAAACGGAACGTTTTCAAAACTACAAGTACCGTTATTATATCGAACACCACTACGTCGTACACGACGAAAACGGCGAACACAAAGACGCACTTGTATACGTTACCGACAACCATTTCGCCGAACTGAATTCCACCGTCACGGCAGAGCCGATTGTCGACCCCGTCGTCCCCGGTTGGGAAGACCATAGTTTCATCTTCGACGTTAAAGCATCGGAGCAAACGCGCGACGGGTTGGTGTATGCAAACGGTATGTTGCGCTTAAAGTTGTATTATGAATTAGCGGAAACGATTTCCGAAGACCACTTTAAGTCGACCTTGGACGAATTGCTTGCCGATTTCTTGGACGTTGAAAAAGCCGGGCTCAACTTCGGTTTACACGTAAACGGCGAAGGTTATGACGAAACGTGGACGGCAAGCGCGGTAAACGACCCCGACGACCCCAACAAACAAATCGGGATTGCTTTGACGGCGGAAAAGAACGCAACGAAAAATAGGCACTTGCTTCTTTCCAAGCATTTCTTTGACGAATTGCGCGCGTTTGGTGTCGAAAGCGTATCCTTCGATTTCCACGGCACGGGCAATAAGGAACAGCTGACTTATATGATGTACCAAGAAAAAGACCTTGAGGCAGAGCTTAAAGTCTACGACGATGTAACGGGCGCACGTCTGACAGGCTCCTATACGTCAAAACGCGTAAGGTTATATTTGAAAGACATTACGGAAGGTGGCGGTGTGTTGATTGAATTAGCGCCGAATTCCTCTTCCAATAAAGGCGTTTACCATTTTGGTAACATCACTTTCAATTTCCCCGCGCACGCATTATAATGAAAAAAAGCACAGGATAATTCCTGTGCTTTTTTGATTGAACCTTGACCAACCTAAATCGAACCTTTTTGTGGGAACTTCCGATACCCTTAAAGGGGTCCCTCGGAAAGCGTCGGCGATAAATCGCCTCGCGCGAACCTACGGGTTCGCTTTTACACGTAACGGACACAGCAAAAAGCACAGGATAATTTCCTGTGCTTTTTGCTGGTGACCCGTACGGGACTCGGAGCCTATTATCAAAGCGCTGAAAGCCTTTATTTTAAAGGCTTTCAGCGCTTCGCGACCCAATAACGACCCAAATAAATCAAAAGATAAATATATCGAAAAGCCCAAGCGAATCTCCTCTTTGCTTGGGCTTTTTTACTGTTACTATTACGCCGTATCCTCCCTCAAGCACAGAGGTGTATTCGAAGCAAAGATATCTTCTACAGCCCTTTATTTTAAAGGGATTCAGAGACACGCTCCACAAACGCTCCAAGCCAACTTTTATTTATTTAATTATCATCAATCATTATTTTATGGAGCGCAATTTGATAATTCCTTCAAATTTCCTTATAAAGTTACGCCAGTTTTATAAAAGGCAATTTCACGAATATCTTCATTCTTGCATTTGTATTCGCCGTTTACCGTCTTTACAAGTAAATCAAACAATCCTTCTTCGTCCATGGAATAGGCGTTGAAGTCTATCCAATTCGACTTATGCGAAGAAATATTGTTGTTCGTGCCGATTTTCATTGTTGGAACAAAGGTGCTGAACGGGGTCCCTCTACCCGTTGTAAAAAGAACGATTTGACAACCGCTTGCAGCCAAAGCCGTTGCTGCAATCAAATCATTCCCAGGCGCGTTCAATGCGGACACACCCTGTTCCTTTACAAGTTCACCGTACGCCAAAACGTCTACGATTTCGGTAGAGCCGGCCTTCTCGATACAACCCAACGACTTCTCTTCCAAGGTCGTAATGCCGCCTTTTTTGTTGCCGGGGCTGGGATTTTCGTACACAGGAAAGCCTTGCATTATATAGTATGCTTTGAAGTCTTCAATCATCTTTTTATACTTTTCAAAGACTTCTTCGTTTTTACACTTGTTCATTAGGATTTGTTCCGCGCCGAACATTTCAGGAACTTCCGTTAAAATTGCGCTACCGCCTGCTCCTACGATTTTATCGCTTATTTTACCTACGAGCGGGTTTGCAGTCAAGCCCGAATAGCCGTCGCTGCCACCGCATTTAAGCCCTATGCAAAGCTCGGAAAAGTCGATTTCTTCCCTTTGCTGGTCTTTCGCCTTATCAATAAATCCTTTCAAAATTTCTATTCCGTAGGCGTGCTCGTCTTCCACGTCTTGGCAATTAAAATAGGCGATATTGTCCCTATGATACGGAGCAAGATATTCCTTAATTCCGTCCATTCCGTTATTTTCACAACCAAGCCCTACGAATAATACGAAACTTGCGTTGGGATTTAACGCAACCGCGCATAAGAGTTTCTTGATATTCTCGTTGTCTTCGCCAAGCTGGGAACAACCGAATTGATGCGTTAATGCATATACCCCGTCAATACTGCCCGTGATGTATTTTTGCGCTTCGTTGGCAAGTCGCATACATACGTTATTGACACAACCGACAGTGGGGATAATGTAAATTTCGTTTCGTATCCCTGCCCTGCCTTTTTCGCGTTTATAGCCTAAAAAGGTTGCTGTGGCTTTTTCGGGCTTTGCAGCGTTAAACTCGTACCTGTATGCCACGTTTTCATCCAAATGCGATTTTACGTTGTGCGTATGCACCCATTCGCCCGCTTTAATATCTTGCGTGGCTCTACCGATAATTTCGCCATATTTGATAACGTATTCGCCCGCGAAAATATCCCACAAAGCGTACTTATGCCCTGCGGGGATTGTTTCGCTCCCGTCCAAGCATACGCCGACGTTGTCCTTTTCGTTGATGATCACGCTTTTCATATCAAGCAAACACCTTTCTTGATTTTTTCCACGTTTTCTTGCACTTTGTCAGCAAAGTCTGCGTACGAGGTCAAATCTTCGCCCCATACGCTTTCGTCTGCCATAAATTCTGCAATCGAATTTTTATTCGCAAAATATTCCAAATACGGCAGATCATCTTTGAGTTCAATTTCTCTGTTGGGTACTTTTACCACATACTTTTCGCCATACTTTTCGACACTCGAATACAACGCCATAAGATAGGAAAAGCCAACGGTAAGGTTAGGCGCAATTTTGCCGTACTCTGCGTAATAATCCTTAAAGCTCGGCAATACTCTCGCTCTCCACTTGGAAATAGAGTTTAAGGAAATACTGACAAGCTGGTGATTTAAAAACGGGTTCATAAATCTATCCTTTACGCTGTTTGCAAACGCCGTTGTTGCGGTAATATCGTTTGATACGTAAGGAATAATTTCATCTTTTAAGGTATTTTCTACAAAAGCGGACAGTTTTTCGTCCACCATACAATCATATACAGTCACCGCCCCAAGCATTAACGCCGTAGGGACAAGGTTGGTGTGGCTACCGTTTAATACGCGTACCTTTCTCTTTTTATAGTAGCCGATATCGTTAGTGAGTACCACTTCGATATTATGTACGCCTTCTTTGACGTATTCGGCGATATTGCCTTTCTTTTCGACGGCCCAAAGCCCAAACGGTTCGCCAATGCTCATAAGCTCGTCCTTTTCTCCGATAAGCTGCTCCAAATGCGCCTTCGTTTCTTCATCGCGCGGATATCCCGATACAATTCTATCTACAAGCGTATTACAATAGAAGTTTTGTTTATCGTTCCAAGCTTTAAAATCCGCAGGCAATCTCCAAAGTTCAATATATTTATCCACGCACTTTTTCAGCTCGTTCGCATTATTATCGATAAGCTCGACAGGCAATAAATATACGCCCTCTAAGCCTGCATTAAATCGTTCGTATAAGAATTTTGTCAATTTGGCAGGATAGGTGATGCCGTCAAAACCGTCCATTTTGTCGTCCGTATTAAAGCAAATACCTGCTTCCGTCGTGTTGGAAACGATAATTTTTAAATCGGAGTCTTTCGCCAAAGCGATATAACTTTCATAATCAGTAAACGGATCGATTACTTTTTCTAAACTATCTACCTTGTAAACGTTTTCAACCGTTTCCCCATTTTCCATACCACGAAGTACGATATGGTATTTATTTTTTTGTTTTTCAAATCGTTCAAGTGTACCGAACGTAATGGGCTTTACAATATTCACCGCATACCCACCCTGCCCGTTTTTATTTAAAGTATCGAAATATACGTCCACAAACGTACGTAAAAAATTTCCTTCTCCGTATTGTAAAATTTTAATCATAACTATCCTTCAAAATTATTTTTTCTTAATGCGACTCTATTACTTAAATATCCAACAATATCTTACTTATCGTTTATATACTATTAAATATTTTCATATCCATTAGGATTGTTTTTCTGCCAATTCCATTGGTCTTTACACATTTTCTCCAAGTCGTATTCCGCCTTCCATCCTAATTCTTTTTCGGCTTTTTCGCTTGCCGCATAACACGCTGGAACATCACCTGCACGACGCGGTTTAATCTCATATGGTAATGTTTTACCACACGCTTTTTCGAATGCGTGAATCATATCCAAAACGCTATATCCGTTACCAGTCCCTAAATTGTAGATACCCAGTTTCCCGTCTTTCAAGGACTTTATCGCTGCAACGTGCCCTCTTGCCAAATCTACAACGTGGATATAATCTCTTACCCCCGTACCATCTGGTGTAGGATAATCGTTTCCAAAAACTTGAATTTGCTTTAATTTGCCACTTGCAACCTGTGCGACATAAGGCATCAAATTATTGGGTATTCCTTTGGGATCTTCTCCAATTCTTCCGCTTTCATGCGCGCCAACAGGATTAAAATAACGCAAAATTGCAATATTCCACGAATGATCCGCATTCCATAAATCACGCAAAATATCTTCCTGCATTAACTTTGTTGACCCATAAGGATTTGTCGTAGTCAAGCGGCAACCCTCGGCAATAGGCAATCTTTCAGGATTACCATATACCGTGGCAGAAGAAGAGAACACAATATTCTTAACCCCGTATTTTTCCATTGTTTCGATTAAAGCCAATGTGGAATACAAATTATTATCGTAATACATAATGGGTTTTGCTACGCTTTCGCCAACAGCCTTATAGCCTGCAAAATGAATTACCCAATCGAATTGATGCGTCTTAAAGATTTCTTCAAGTGCCTCTCTATCGCGCACATCTGCTTTATAAAACTCAACTTTCTTTCCCGTAATTTCTTCTACACGCTTTAACGACTCTTCATTTGCATTAGAAAGATTATCAATTACGACAACCTCAAATCCTTCGTTCAATAACTCAACTACCGTATGCGAACCGATAAAACCAGCACCACCAGTTACCAATACCTTCATATCTTACCTCCTAATCAATTTTTTAATCCAAGTTCTTTCATAAAATTCAGCAATGTTTCTTGCCCTTTTTTGTCGTTCTTAAATACTGCCGTATTATCAAGTATATTTTGACAAACACGTTCAAGTTCCGCACGGATGACATTATCCGCTTCTTTACCCCATAAGGTACCATTTTTCTCCAAAAGATGTTCTATCATCGGTGTAAACATCTGCATATCCTCAGATAATTCATCTTTTTTATAAAATACGGTACCCGTTAAATAATTCTTAATTTCCGCAAGCTGTCGTTTCAAACGTGCAGGCAAAATGAATAAGCCCATAGCTTCAATTAAACCGATTGACTCGCTCTTGATATGGTGATGTTCACGATGTGCATGGAATATCCCGTCGGGGTGTTCCTCATTGACGCGGTTATTACGCAAAATCATATCCAAAATATATCCGTTTTCTGTTTTGCGCGCGATACAGCTTGCCGTATTGTGCAATTCTTTATCCGTATAGGACAAGATATCAAGTTCAGCGTTTTCGTACGTTTTCCATGCGTTCACGATATCCATAGCAAGCGCTTTAATCTCGTACCTCTCTGCCCCTTCTAATCGCAACGCTGTGTTATACCAATCCAGTACGCCGACTTTTATGTTGGGATATTTTTCACTATACAATACTTTGCGATAACCTGCTTTTTGCATCGGTAAAACCGTGCTACCGCCTTGGAAATGATTGTGCATCAAAATCGAGCCGCCCACTCTGGGAAGCGGTGCATTGTTCCCGATAAAATAATGCGGAAGCTGCTCCACAAAATCAAACAATAATTCAATTGTATCTTCATTGAGCACCATCGGCGTATGTTCTACGCTAATAGCAATGCCGTGTTCGTTAAAATACGCATACGGAGAATACTGCCAAAACCAGTCTTTCCCATGCAACTTCATAGACAATGTACGCATATTGCGACGAGAAAATCCTAGTTTTTGATAACCCTCGTTTTCACGACAAATAATACACTTGGGATAACTTGCGCTTGCGACCGTCAATTGTTTTTGTAAATCCTTATTATTCTTTTCGGGTTTACTCAAATTTATGGTTATTTCCAAACCATTGTCTGCATTCCAACGGATATTTTTATCGATAGCGCTCTTTTTCACGTAATCGGAATGAATCGCATACGCATTTGCCCATTCCGTTGCCCTTTGCGAGGATTCTTGGTATAACACGTGAAATCTTGCCTCATATTCGCTCGGCTTCAGCATAACTGCGTCCATTAATTTTTCACCAAGCGTTGCGTGGTCAAATTGCACGTCCATTTCTTCCAAGCACGAAAATATCCCCTGCAAAATGTTGTCGGGAAGTTCAGGAATATCCTTAACCTTTTCTTCTTTATAGTCGTATATCCCCAAAATATCCATCACACGGTTTCGGACATATACCTCATCCCTTTCCGAAAGTTCGAGGTATTTCTTTGCATACTCAATCAACTGTGCTATATATCCGTTCAAAGACATTTTTCACCTCTTTAATCGCCAAAGCAAATACCCATGGCTTTCGCCATCGTAACGAGTTCGCCGTTCGGTTCAACGTTTTTCGTCTTTTGACCAATAACGTCTTCCAAGGAAATCGCACCCATCGTATCCCCCTGTAGCGTTACCATTTTACCAAATTCGCCTTTCATACAAAGCTCTACCGCCGCATAACCGTAACGGGAAGACAATACTCTGTCGTGCGCCGTAGGAACTCCGCCTCGCTGAATATGCCCAAGCGTCGTTGCTCTTGCTTCCGAGCAAACGAGCTTTTCAAGTTGGTCTGCAACAACAGCCCCTACACCGCCCAAACGAATGGAATCTGCGCTGTCTTCAATGATTTTTGCAACAACCTGTTTTCCGTCCAAGGACTTTGCGCCTTCAGAAACAGCCACGATAGAAAATTCCTTGCCGTTCGCTTTGTCTTGTTTAATCTTTTCCGCAACTTTGTTGATATCGTAAGGAATTTCGGGAACCAAGATAATGTCTGCCGCGCCTGCAATCCCTGCGTGCAAGGTCATCCAACCTGCACCGCGTCCCATGATTTCTACAACCATGATTCTGTGGTGAGACATACCCGTGGTGCGGATTCTGTCCAAGCCCTCCGTTGCAACGGAAATTGCCGTATCAAACCCAAATGTATAGTCGGTAAACGCCAAATCGTTGTCGATTGTCTTGGGAATAGCCACTACGTTTACGCCTTTTCTTGCAAAATCTCTACCCGAAGTAAGCGTACCGTCACCACCCAAAATGAACAATGCGTCGATACCTGCCCCATTCAAATGTTCTACGGCAACGTCGGAAACGTCCTCATAGGTGAGCTTTCCGTTTTCATCGCGGACGAAGTTTCCGTCTGCGTCTTTCACGGGATATTGGAACAAATTATCCTTATTCGAGCTGTATAAAATCGTACCGCCGCGAGTGATAATTTCTCCCACGTCCTCCAAACCGAGCTTGATAAAATCGCCGTGATACAACCCGTGATACCCGTGACGAACGCCTACCACTTCCAAACCGTATTTCATAATCGCCGTTTTTACTACCGCGCGAATTACTGGATTCAAACCAGAGCAATCCCCACCGCCCGTCATAATTGCAATCCTTTGTACTTTCTTCATTTCTCTATCTTCCTTACTTGTTTTCATCTATAATGCCATCAGCGATTTCCGCAACGTAGAACGACGCGTCATAGCCGATAACTGCCTTATATTGTTTCCCTACGTTCGTTATAAAGGCATCTACGCTGTCTTTTTTGACAAGACTGACCGTACAGCCGCCAAAGCCCGCGCCCGTCATTCTCGAACCGATACACCCCTCCTGCGTCTGCGCTGCTTCCGCAAGCGTATCTAATTCCTTACCCGTTACTTCATAATCGTAACGCAAAGAACGGTGTGATTCGCACATCAGTTTACCGAACGTTTCCAAATCGCCGTTGTTCAAAGCTATTACGCTTTGTCTTACTCTTTCACATTCACTTGTAACGTGCTTTGCTCTACGATAAATCGTATCCCCTAACAAATCGCGGTATTTCTCCACGTCTGCCGTAGATACCTCGGAAAGATTGTCCGCTTTTATTTTCGTTTGCAAAATTTGAAGTGCCGTTTCCACTTCGCTACGGCGTTCATTGTACTTGCTTTCGCGCAAATTATGCGGTTTATTGCAATTTGCGAGTACCAACACGCAATCTTTTAAGTTAAGCGGAACGTGCGTATATTCAAGGGTAGCGCAGTTGAGCAAAACAGCGTGGTCTTTCTTGCCGTTTGCCGATGCAAACTGATCCATAATACCGCAATTTACACCGCAATAATTGTTTTCTGCTTTTTGCGAAAGAACCGCAAGCTCTACCTTATCAATTTTATTACCGCCAAGCTTTGCCAAAGTATATGCCGTTACGACTTCGATTGCTGCCGAAGAAGATAAGCCGCTACCAAACGGTACAGTGCAATCGTACAAAATATCGCAACCGACAAGATTGTAGCCTGCTTTTTTGAGTTCGTCCGCAACGCCTGCTTGATACGTTCCCCATGCAAGGTCGCGGTATTCTCCTGTTTTTGTCAAATCAATCTCCGCGCGCGCATCTATAGTTGTTGCCGCAATACGCATCAAGTTTGTACCGTTCTTTCTAACTGCTACTCGGCATTTCAGGGACAACGCGGCAGGCAAAACTTGCCCTCCGCAATAATCCACGTGTTCACCGATAAGGTTTACACGACCTGCAGCAGAATAGATATTTTCAGGCTCAAATCTAAACACTTCTTTGAAAATTTTTCTTAATTTATTCATAAATCCTGTTTTTCCTTATTATCCATCTTTACTCAGTCAAAATATTTGCTACTTACACTAACACTTACAGCTGGCATTCAGGTAAGTGTTTATTTTTACGTTTAAATAAATATCTTCCAATCGCAATAATTGACAAAATTGCACAACACGCAAATAAAAATATAAATACTGAATTCCAGCCCCAAAAATCCGCAATAACACCTAATCCATAAGCACTTAAAGTGCTTCCAAAATAAGAAAAACCGTTTAGAACTCCCGCCACTAATCCTGAATTTATCTGATCTCTCCAAAATAATGGCGCTCTACTTGTAATAATGTTGTTCGCGCTTGCCATTAAACAAGAGACAACCCCGAAGCATCCTACTGTAACTATGCACCAACCCATTGTTAGGCAAAACATTACTGTTATAATAAATAAAGTTGTAAATAAAAATAATATTCCCACAAGTAGCACAAAATCCTCGCTCTTCTTATGTAAAATAGCAGCTAAACTAGTGCCAAAAATAGCTAAGAGCGGAAGTATCATTGTTAATAGAATGCTAATGTAATCGGGCAATCCATAAGACTCTTTTAATATTGTTGGAACCCATGTTGTTAAACCATCTTTGACAAGATTAACAACAATTGCAAACAAAGCAAATAAAATTATAGAATCTTTCAAACTTCTAAATCCGCTCGACTTTGAAATTATTGTATTATTACAAGCACAAGCTTCAACTTTATCATTCTTTGACCTTACCAAACCCGGGTAGGATACAATCCAAACAAACGCGATTAAAGGCAATAATGTCCCTGCCACAAAAAACATAAGCACATAAGAGCCCATCGCGACAAATAAAGCGCTTAATCCATATGCCAAAAACGTCCCGGCTGCGACCGTTGTCCCCATTGCCACAACTGCTCGCCCAATATCTCTTTTATCAAGGGTTTCTGACATTAATCGTATCAAAGACGGCCACAAAATAGATAAAGCGGCTCCATTTATCAACCAAAAATACTTCACGTACGAAAAATTGGTCGAAAAGGCAACCAATAAATTCATTATACCTGAAACTAATAAGCTCCCAAATATTACCAACCGTAAAGGATATCTTTTACAAAATAAGCCATTGAATATTTGTCCTGCTCCATAAGCAAAAAAGAAAAAGGTGCTTACTATCCCAGCCTCCGCATGAGAAATATTGTACACATTCTCGATTTGAGTAATATTAGCATTATACCCTAATTTTCCCAAATAAGAACAAGTATAAACGACCCAACACAACACAATCAGCAAAGTTGCTTGAGACCATTTATGCTGTTTAAATTGAACGTCATCATTTTTTTCCATTTGCATAAATTCCTTATATCCTACTCAATTAAAAATACTATTGTTCACTTATCTCTTTGAGCGAGTATATGTCACTCTCCTTTTAGTCTCTTTTCTCTCATTGTAATATCCGCCGTATTTTCATATCCCAAAATCCAGTCAAAATTCCCTCGGATACCAAGAACTTCTGAATAAGAGACAAACAGGTTTTGATAACTAGAAAGCTTTGCTAAGAAATTTGATACTTGACGATAATGCACCAGGCAAAGAATAATCTCTTTTTCCTCGTTTAAAAATACGCCGCGCGCCTCCAAAAATGTTGCCCCTCGCTTCATATCATAAACAATCAAGTCTTTAATTTCCTGCGCAATATCCTTACTTGTGATGATCTCAAATTTAACTGCGCTGCGGCTGTCATTTAATACAACCGCCGTCATTTTTTCACATACAAAAATTGCGATAAATGAAAAGATAACAGCGTTTACATCCCCCCAAACAAAAAACGAGAACGCGGCTATTGCATAACTCAATATCGCAATAATACGCTCTACATTTCCGCTTTGTTTCCGTCGTTGGATCATACAAGCAATAACGTCTACGCCTCCCGCCGAACCTCCAACTCGAAGCATAATACCCGTTAATCCTTGTGCACCACCGCCCATAATAGCCGCCAACAGACGACTCGTTTCATCAGGCACGGAATATGCTGGTAGTTCGAAAAACTCAAATATTGCAGTAAAGCCTGCAACTAGTCCCATATATGCAAGCGTATAAACGACATATCGACGTTTCAAAATAAACCAAGCAGCAATCAAAAGTGGAATGTTTAATAGTGCAGAAAAATACCCAGCACGAATCCCCTCATTTCCAATCATTTTCTTCGACAATTCTTGTAGCATAGCTGCAATCCCGTCGATTCCGCTAGGCGCAAACTTCCCAGGAGCAACAAATACCCACAACCCTAATGCCGAGCACAGCGAAGCTATCAAAATTAAAGCAATATTTACTATTTCAAGTTTTAATTTCTTATCTTCGCCCTTATTTCTCAATGCCATCTCTATAATCCTCACTATTCACTTTAACCTTTTACTTTACTTAAATTTGTCGCCTTTATAATTCTATCATCTATTTTGCTTTTTATATTTTTAAAAGTTCAATTCTTGTTTACATTCCACAAAAGCTTGCACGCACTTGTCTATATCTTTTTTGGAATGTACCGCAGACATCTGCACACGAATGCGAGCCTTATCTTTAGGAACAACCGGATAGAAAAATCCGGTGACATATATACCTTTTTCAAGCATTTTTTCTGCTACTTTTTGGCTCAGCACCGCATCATACAACATTACTGGGATAATCGCGTGATCTTTCCCCGCCAAATCAAATCCGTTCTTTTCCATCTCACTTCGAAAATATTTCGCATTCTCCATTACTTTATCGCGCAAAGAGGTATCATTTTCAATCATCTCCAACACTTTAAGTGTAGCGGTACAAATTGCAGGCGCAACCGAATTTGAGAATAAGTATGGACGACTTCTTTGACGAAGTAAATCAATGATTTCTTTTCTTCCGCTTGTAAAACCGCCGCTAGCCCCCCCTAAAGCTTTTCCGAAAGTACCGGTGATAATATCCACCCTGCCTTGCACCCCGCAATACTCTGCCGTACCTCTACCTGTATCACCTACAAATCCTGTAGCGTGAGAATCATCTACAACAACAAGCGCATTATATTTTTCTGCCAAATCACATATCCCTTTAAGATTTGCGATTATACCGTCCATCGAGAATACACCATCAGTCACGATTACCTTATGTTTTGCACCATTTGCATCTGCTTCTTGCAACTTTCCCTCCAAATCTTGCATATCATTGTTTTTATAACGATATTTTGTCGCTTTGGAAAGCCTAACTCCATCAATGATACTTGCATGATTAAGTTCATCAGAAATAATTGCGTCCTCTTTTGTAGTTATTGTTTCAAACAAACCACCGTTTGCATCAAAACAGCTACTATATAAAATAGTATCTTCCGTACCTAAAAAACCTGAAATTTTATTTTCGAGCTGTTTATGTATCGTCTGTGTCCCACAAATAAAGCGTACACTGGATAATCCGTAGCCATATCTCTCATAGCTTTCGATTGCTGCCTTTTTAACCTCATCATTGTTAGACAGCCCTAAATAATTGTTTGCACAAAAATTCAAAACCTCATCCGCTTTCGTTGTATCAATACACGAACTTTGAGGGGTAGTAATAATACGCTCATCCTTCCAAAGACCGCTTAACTTTATTCCTTCTAAAATGTCCTGAAAATATTTTTTATCAATCATTTTTCTTTCTCCAATCTAAAATTACTTTACCGGATTTACCGCTATGCATCATTTCAAAGCCCTTTTCAAAATCTGTATATGGTAATTCTGCTGTAATAATATTTGAAATATCCAATCCCGATTGCAGCATAGCCGTCATCTTGTGCCACGTTTCAAATACCTCTCTTCCATAAATGCCTTTTATCGTCAGCATATTAAAAATAATTTTATTCCAGTCAACGGTGGTGCTATTTGCTTGCACGCCGAGCATTGCAATTTTTCCACCCATAATCATATTATCTATCATTTCATTGAAGGCAATGGCGCTCCCACTCATTTCCAAACCGATGTCAAATCCTTCCTTCATGCCGATTTCATTTTGCAGTTCTTTTAACCTTTTCTCTTTGGTGTTTATAGTAGTAATCGATGGGCAAACTTGTTTTGCAAGTTCCAATCTATAATCACTAATATCCGTCAAAACAACATTCTTTGCACCTACGTGGCGACATATTGCAGCCGCCATAATACCAATTGGTCCTGCCCCCGTGATCAAAACGTCTTCGCCAATCATACCGAATTTAAGTGCGGTGTGTGTGGCATTACCCAGAGGATCGAAGATAGAATATAATTTTTCGGGAATACACTTTGTATCGCAAAGCCATAAATTACTAATAGGGATCCGAGCATATTCCGCAAATATCCCATCTCTGTTTACACCAATACCTTGTGTATTTGGACAAAGATGTTTTCTGCCAGCACGACAATTACGACATTTCCCACAAACAATATGTCCTTCCGCAGATACAATATCCCCCACCTTAAAATTATCTGTTGCACCTTTAATTTCTACAATTTCGCCAACAAATTCGTGTCCTATCGTCATTGGGGGCCGTATAGTCTTTTGCGCCCATTCGTTCCAGTCGTAGATATGTACGTCTGTTCCGCAAATGGCTGTATAATGAATTTTGACGAGTGCTTCGCCAAAGCCAATTTGAGGCACCTCTTTTCGAACAATTTCCAGCCCCTTCCCCTTGTTAGGTTTAATAATGGCATCCATTAACATTTTTTAATCCTCCTTTTTTTCTATATTAATCCTAGGTAAATCCCAATGATATTTCGTTGCAAGCAAACGCACTCCGACAATAAAAAGCATCCCTACAAGCGTTGCGACCCATATTTCGTTTACAAACCAATGCAATGCATAATACAAGCAAGCCCCCACAATAGATGCCAATGCATACACATGCTTTTTAAATATGTACGGAGGTGTCTCCGTTAAGATATCTCTTAACACTCCCCCTCCTACTCCAGATAATACACCAAGCGTAATGGACAAAAAAACATTTTCAAATAAACTTGTTGCAAATGAGATTTCCGTCCCTATTATAGTAAATGTAGCAAGTCCAATTGCATCAAATATGTTATTAATATGTTCCACCCTACCTCGTATTTCGTCAAATTTTTCACGCTTAAAATACGCCAAAATAAATACCAGCACAGAAGCTACAACAGCAATCATTAAAATATGTACTCTAAAAAATATAGTTGGTGGTATTTCTCCGATAATAATATCCCTTATTATTCCGCCCCCAACGGAAGTAACAGTCCCGATAACAATTACACCAAATATATCAAATCTTGCTTTTATAGCAACCAGCGCCCCTGATATTGCAAATGCTATTGTCCCTATAACTTCCAGTATAAATAAAATAGTTTCTGTAATCATATTTTTTAATAACTCATCTTACAAGAGCAATCCATTATAAAGTGCTCGAATCCCTTTCTTCAAGTCTTCATTTTCTATGCCTATAATAATGTTACATTCGCTAACGCTTTGATATATAGTCTTAACATTAATTTCACTTTCTCTTAAGGCATTAAAAATACTTGCCAAAATACCTATCTTCCTAGATAGATTATGTCCAACAACTGCCAACAAAGCTATCTTTTCATATCCCTTTATTTTATCGGCATTAATTGAATTCTTTAACTCTAAAAGAAATTCATTATATGCAATTTCTTTGTATTGCGATTGTTCCACAAAAAAGCACAGGTTATCTAAGCCCGAATGCGTGTGTGAAATATTAATATTATAACGCTCAAAAACCTCCGTTGCTTTCTTCACAAAGCCCAACTGCTTATCCAACATCGCCTTGGATATTTGAATACAGGTATAATCATTTTTACCAGTTATGCAAGTAATCGTTTCTCGCTCCGATAACTCCGTTCTCTTTTTTAATATCTTTGTCCCTGCCCCAGTTGGATAAAAACTACTTTTCAAATGTATGGGAATAGGGTATTCATGCAAGGGAAGCAGTGTTTCAGCATGCAATACAGATGCGCCCATATACGACATTTCACGAAGCTCGCGAAAGGATATTTGTGAAACCCTTTTGCTTTCCGTCACAATTTTGGGGTCACAAACGTGAATGCCGTCCACATCCGTCCAATTTTCATACAGGTCGCATTGAAAAGCCCTCGCAACAACCGAACCAGTAATATCACTCCCACCGCGGCTGAATGTTTTAATATGCCCGTATTCGTCCACGCCATAAAATCCAGGGATAACTACGCCCTGCAAGGTCACATATTCTTTTGCACAATCTATGGTAGACTGCAAATCCAACTCACCTTTATTGAAACGAATAAATTTAGATGCGTCCAAGAACTTAAATTCTAAGGCATGTGCCATAATTTTTGCATTCAAGTATTCACCACGAGAAAGAACGTAATCTAAGTTTGCTTCCGAAGACTTTATTTCATAATACATCTTGTCAAGCTCTTGCTCAATAGGAAAGTTTTCTGCAAGTGTAACAATTTCAAGATAAATTTCTTTAATTTTTGTAAAAGCTCTTTCAAAACTCTTCTCATTAAATCGATTTTGATAGCAATAAGTCTGTAACTTTTTGTTTTGACAAACTGCTTTTCCCTGGTGCGGACGCAATCACAAATTGTCTCTTCGAATTTTCCTTTACAATTTGTATACATTTACGAAAGTTTTTACTGCACGCAAGTGATGTGCCGCCAAATTTACATACGATTTTCATAATTATTTTTATAACTCTTATCTTTTATTAAAATAAATTCTCGCTTCCGCTTTGCATTGAAACCGAGAATTTTGAATTAAAATCTTTTACAAGCATAAGTGAAAACAGCTTTGCTCATTAGTTCCTTAAATGCGAAACTTATCGCTTTCTTCTAAACCCAAATAATCAATAGCTCTTTGGAATAACGTAATGTCTAAATCAAATTTTTCAGGATGATGTGCATCACTTCCCAAATAGAATTTACAACCGCATTCTTTAGCAATTTCATACATTCTAAAATACTCTACTTCATCACCTATGTAACCCACGTCATCGGCATTGATTTCAATACCAACACCCAATGTAGCAGCCTTCGTAAATAAACGGCGCATATCTTTGGAAGAAATTGCGTCCATCGTTTTTTTCCAAGCTTCTTTGCTGTCATGGTTAATCAATCGACAGGTTAAATGCGGAATCCCTACCTTATGGAAGGGCAAATCAGCATTCAACACACATTCTAACCGTTCCACCCACAAACGTGCGCGATATTCGGGCGAGAAATTTTCAACATCCGCCGCGTGCATATGTAAATGTGTAGTCGGAACGATGATAAAGGCAAAATCGTCAAACTTTTCCTTGGGAATCCCTAAGCGATTTTCCTTATCCATATCCGTTTCACAGCCAAATAAAAATTCTATTCCCTCAGCCTGCGGTAAAGGAAGAGCTTTGCGAATATACTCGTGATCTTGTATTTCATAAAAATCATCTCTTGCCCCTGCATAAACAGCTTTATCCCAATAATGGTCGGTTAAAATAATTTGCTTTAACCCGTGCTTTTGCGCATATTGTAAAATTCTTTCCTTATTCTGCGTAGGATCGTTAGAACAAATAGAAAGATAAGTATGAATATGATAGTCATGATCAATAATAAATTTCATTTTTTTCTCCTGCTTTATTAAATAGTTATTGATATAGTTTCCGATAAAAACGCTGCGGTCAAGCATCCATTCTC
Organism: Candidatus Scatosoma sp.; assembly: GCA_045660265.1. GTDB lineage: Bacteria > Bacillota > Clostridia > Christensenellales > Borkfalkiaceae > Scatosoma. The sequence goes on from JAZRDM010000068.1 coordinate 42,337, forward strand.
AAAAGTCAAATGCTATCGCTTTGTCGACTTGTTGATAGATTGACTCCATCCCCCTCACGGTTGGATGCCCTGCTTCTTTTTCTATTTTCGACAGTTGAATATACTCTATTCCTAGCCGTTTCGATTCCGCAATTATATAAGACACAATTTCTTCCTTTAACTCATCATTAAGAATGAAATATATTTTTGTTTTAGGAAGTTGCTTTGTTAATCCGCTTAAAAGATAGGTAATTGCAGGGCGAACGTGGTACAAGTCCTCTTTTATGATATCGTTATATTTAGATTCTCCTAAAGGAGAGTTCGCCCAACTATCATTCGTGCCACCAAAGATAAATAGGATATCTATATTGTTTTTTTCAAAAAATCCGTCTTTCATCAAATTATCGTAACGACAAATAAACGACTTTGCTTTTGAGCAATCTGCTCCGTCATATCCTGTATGACAAATGGTCGTTCCCGACCAACTATCATTTCTTACCAGGTTAAATTTATACTTTTCAAGCAGTCGCGCCCACCAAGTATCGTTATATTCCATTTTGCTGACAATCGATGTATTCTCTCTGCCGTTGGGACAATAATACGTGAGATATCCGTCGGGAATAAATCCTTCATAGGTAGAATAACTATCGCCAAAAATCATTATATTCATTTTTGCTTGCCATCCGAACATTTTTTATATTCGATAAACTTCATTCTTTCACAAGGTGGAGTATTCGGCGCATGCAACGAAAAATACTGTTTGCCATCTAACGCAGTAAAAATCATCGCGTGCCCGCCATCAAAGTCAAATCTTGGCACTCGATGTGACCATTTCCCGTGTAACTCCTCCGCAACCGCTTCTAATACAACGTACTTTCCATTTGCGTAACTTGACCATATCATCTTCAATTTCCCATCTTCTTGAAACAAAAACGGGCCGTCCGTTACCATCTGTATTTTGTCCACGGAAATAGAAGTAACGAATTTGTTATCACTTGCCTTAAACAGCAAAAAAGGTTCTCCTACCGATTTCTTTAAGTCGGGGGTCAGTTCAACTGCCCAAATTTCACCTATATCGCATTGAAGCCATTCATGGCAAAAAACCAAATACGGCACCCCATTTTCGACATACAGCGTTCCATCTAAGCACTCCCAGCCTGCTATGGTTTGCGGCTTGGTGGATATAGGTTTGAATTCCCCTAAAGGTGAATCACTTTCCAAAATTTGACTCGCGCGCACGTGATTGTCCGCATAAAAACTACCGAATAGATAATATTTGCCGTTATGTTTATGTACTTCCGCCGCCCAAAAATCTCGCGTACCCCAAAAACCGCATTTTTCGCCATCAAACACAGTAAACGGACCGTCAAAATTTTCAAGGTCTTTGGATACATACACGGAAAACTTATTACCTGCACGCAAGCCATCTTGCAATTCCGTTGTGCCATAAACATAATACAAGCCGTTCTCTTTGTCTGTTAAGACAAATGGATCGCGTATCCTAATATCTTCTTTTTTTAACATACTATCTATAATTTTTAATTTCTTTCCACACAATATCGGGACACCAATGATGCCCCTTCGGGGTTACCGCTAACTTGCAATTCTCTAGACACTTTGCTTTCGCATATATCTTTTTTACCGTTGCATATCCGCGTCTTGCCCCTTCAATTGGAAAAATTTCATCCTTTTCGCCATTTACGAGTATCAGTTTTCGCGGAGCGATCAGTACCGCCAAATCCTGCATATCAAAATACCGATACGCACCGTTGATATAATTACAATCACAATGGTAGATATCCAAAATCGATTCGGGATAAGGACAAAAAGCGCAACTTGGCGCAGATAATTTAATTCTTTCATCATAGCAAGCGCAAAAATAGGACGCCGTTCCACCACCAGAACTTCCCGTAATCATAATGTCATCCATGTCGCACTGCGGGAAATTAGGCAAAATATCAATTGCTCTAGAAACGTCCCACATTCTTTCACCCAAAAGGCTTCTGCCAAGCAACCTTGCAGTACTTGCCGTAAAGTGGCACATCTTTGCCCATAAACGTTTTTCCTTTTGCGGTTTCGTTTCCCCCATACCTCTCTGCTCGATAGCAAGAGCAATATACCCTTGCTCCACTGCTTGCAACGCATAGGCAACACGCGGAAGGTCTTCTTCATCTCCTGGATATTTAGCAATACCTATAGAGTTATGAAAACCAGTAGAATGTCCTTGCAATACGATTGCAACAGGATATTTTTCCTTACCTGTGTCGGGAATTAACATATAACACGGTACAACGGCTCCTCGCTCGCTTTCAAAGGTAAAACGAATAAAACGATATCCTTCCCTTTGCTCATCTATTTCAATATCTAAATTCGGCTCGCAAGAATTCTGAGCAATTAAATCAAGCCCACTTAATTCAATTAGCTTATCTTTCAAAATCTTACGTTGTTCTTCTATCGACTTGTTTTCGTCGAAAGAATACAAAGGCTTTACTTGTGCCAATAAATCGTGGCATCTATCCCCGTTGACTTTCATATATTCTCCTTATCTCGCATTTAATTCAAATACATAGGCTTCATATTTTGCAAGAGCTGGAATGGATATACCATCCTGCATAAGTACTTTTCCGCTATACTCTGCCCCCGTCAAAATATCCAAATAGATTATATCTTGATTTAACCCCGACAAGCAGATCTTTCCGTTATTCAAAGTTTGCAATGCTAAATAAACTCCATACACCGTTTTTTTATCCTTGGAAACAACCGTTTCACAAAAATCACAGTTTGTAAAAGGATTGCGCAAACGATACAAATCGCCGTTCAAAATCAAAGCGCTTATGCGTTTATAGTTCTCAACTTGAGTTTTAACGTTGCATTTGTCCTCTTCTGTCAGTTTGGTAACGTCTAATTCATAGCCAGTAGGGCCTAAGGACGCAATTGCGCCACGCGTGTTAAAAGGTGTCGTTCGGTTCGTTTGATGGTTGGGACATACGGAAACGTGACAACTCATTGCCGAAATTGGATATCCGTAAGAAGTTCCCCATTGTATTTTGCATCTATCGATTGCGTCCGTATTATCACTCGTCCAAATTTGAGGGAAATAATACAGCATCCCTGCATCGAATCTACCGCCACCGCTTGCACAACCTTCAAAAAATACGTCGGGAAACGCAGACGTTAAGCGTTCTGCAAGTTCATAAACACCTAATACGTAACGGTGTGAAAATTCCCCTTGACGGGTAAAACCTAAACCCGTGGAATAAAACTCGGATAAACTCCTATTCATATCCCACTTAACATAAGTAATGCGATAAGTACTTAAAATTGCGCTAATTGCATTAAAAATATAGTCTACCACTTCTTGCTTTGTAAAATCTAAAACAAGCTGCGTTCTACCCCTTGCAGGTTCTATATCACTTTTTCCTACGGAAAATTCGGGATGTCTTCTGAACAAATCACTATCTTCCGAAACCATTTCAGGTTCAAACCAAAGCCCGAATTTCATACCGCATTCGTCGCATTTTTGGATGATTGTATTCAAGCCACCTTTCAGTTTCTTTTCATTAACCTGCCAGTCGCCAAGCCCCGTGGTATCCGTATCACGCTTTCCAAACCAGCCGTCATCCAACACAAATGTGTCAATATTCAGCTCAGACGCCGTTTCTACAATTTCACAAATCTTCTTTTCATCGAAATCAAAATATGTAGCTTCCCAGTTGTTGATTACGATCGGTCTTTCATTATATGCGTAAGTGGGATTGATGATTTTTTTACGTAAAAATTCGGCATATTGTCTTGACAGGTACCCAATACCTTCTTCTGAATAGCCAATCAAAACTTGCGGCGTTTCAAACGTTTCCCCTGCTTGCAATGCCCACGAAAAATTCGTTTCGTTGATACCACCGTAAACCCTTAATTTATCATTTCCGCTGACTTCCGCGCACAAGGAAAAAGAACCGCTATAAACCAACTCAAACCCTATGCATTTACCGCTTTCTTCCACACAGCCGTCCTTCATTAAACAGATAAACGGATTTAATTGATGAGAAGACGTCCCCCTTATAGATTGAATTTTGGTGATACCATGTCCGAGTTTATTGATTTCCGGAGTGCGTTCTTTCGCCCATCTGCCATACAATCGTAATAACGAATAATCAATGTCTTCAAATTGTAAACAGAAAGAAAACGCTCTTCTTAAATCGACCGAACATTTACCCACATTGCCAATTTGACAGTTTCGTACGACAATATCAAATTCATCAAAAACCGAATAATTAAGAACAATTACAACGTTCGAGAAATCATCCTTTAACGTAATAGACAAGGTCTCCCCCGCCCCCCTTACGCACGGCATTCCTTCCAGCTTCGGCAGACCGCTTTTGATTTCATAGCTAACGTAACGGAGGCGGCTCATTTCCGTTCCGTCATTTCTATGTACAATGATAGAAGGTTCGTTATAATCTCCTCTGCCGTAGAAAGCATACTCACTTGGCATTTCATCGAAATACATATCTAGGTTTAAGTCGTCGCCCGCAGGTGTTTTTTTCTCATATTCCTCAGCAATCGCGCACAAAACATCCTTTTCTACCTTTGCCCCAAAATATAAGTTTTGCAAAAAGCCTGCTTTATTTACAAACAATGCGTATGTAATATTGCGACCATTCAGGGTCAAAATCTTTTCATTATAAATTTGAATCATAACTTATTGTACATCCTTTAATGCAGGAATCCCATCCATAACATACAAGCTTTGCACTTTATACGTCGACGCTTTAATCGCAAACGGTATTGCTTCTAAAAGCGTATTTCCTATGGATAACGCATAACACAACGCGCCGTTAAACACATCTCCAGCTCCCGTTGTATTACGAACAAGAGTTTTTGTTACGGGAAAAATAGTCTTTTCGCCGTCTTCAATCAATTCAACAGATTCCCCACCTTTTGTAACCACCACTCTTCTTGGCGTAATCTGCTCAAAAAGGTTTTTGTACTCTGTCTCATTGGGTGTAAATAGCCAAACGCTTTCCAAAAACTCTTTGGGAATCTCCCTTTTCGGTGAAGGGTCAAAGATTATTTTCGTTCCGCTTTGTTTGCAAATTCGGGCAATTTCCAACAAAATTTCATCATTCATCTCCGCCTGCGTTACAAGATAGGAACTCGCTTTAATTTCATGTTCAAAAATCGTCAAATCTTGCCTAACCATCTTAGACGAAGCGTCTAAATAGACAGACACGCAATTATTGCCGTCCTCATCGTTCATAATCACGCCGTAATCGGTTTGCACATCCTCTTTCTCAACAAAGAATACATTCATCCCTTCTTGCTGAAAGAATTTTTTGCACTCTATCGCATACGAATCTTGACCGATTGCCGTAAAAAACGAAACATTTCCGCCCAACTTATGCGCCGTTAAAGCACTGTTGATTCCTTTACCGCCAAGCTCAATATGCATTTCATCAAATGAACGGCTTTCGCCTATTTTCGCGATATTCTTTCCTTTTAAAAAAACAGATTGTCCGCAAATCCCTACAAATGCTACCTTTTCCATATTATAAGAACCTTATTCTATCCTTATATCTTTGAACAAGAATTTGATTTTTTTCCAAATTCTTCGCCAAATTCCCGCTTCCGAATACAGGGGTATCTACTCCGTTATCACTGCATTTTTTCAGTCCTTCCGCGATACATGCTTGTATCAAAGCCGCAGACACAGCAGTAGAAACTGGCACCGCACTAGTATCGTTTGATAGAGAAATCACCGCATCGCCCTTGGGTACACAATTGTCCAAAAATATGTCGCAGTAATCCGCCAAATTCTTCCCCGACGAATGTCTTGACTTCTCATCAAAATACGCCGAAGATCCTATCCCTATCACTTTTACCCCAAGTTCCTTACCCTTTTTGGCAACTTCCACAGGCACGCCGTTGATGCCTGAAACGGAAATAACAAACAAAACGTCCGCATTCGTGAACATATAGCCGTCAAGCGCATTGAAGGCATTTTCTTCATATTTTTCCAACTTACTGCTGTTGGATGCGCTGACGTGCAACATAAGTTCAGGGATAAAAATGGGTTGCACGTTGGCAAGACCGCCTGCTCGATAAAAACAGTCGGAGGCAATCAGGGAAGAATGTCCGCAGCCGAACATATAGGCCACCCCGTCTTCACGAATACAATCATAAAGCATATCCGCAACCATTTGAACGTTATTACCGTTTTTTGCCTCCGCTTGTTTTAAGATATCGATTAAAACTTCAAAATATTTCATCATAACATTTTAATTCTTGGACGATACTTGTTTAATAGTTCCGCATTCTTTTGATCGCCGCCAGGAGCGTTAGCACTGTTCCAGCAAGGAGGCGTAATTCCACGCCTCACACATTCTTCAACCGTGAAAATTTCCAACAAATGCGCGATGTAAAAGTCAACGATATTGGAAACGGGCGCAATCGGAGTATCAAATCCGTCAACTTTAATCACAGCATCGCCAACGATATTGTAATCGTCAATGCACACGTCCGCATAATCAAAGAGGTTGGTGCCGTTGGGATGTCTAATAAAGTGATCTTTCGGCATTTCATTTTGCCAATAGCTACTAGATACAGCAATGATTTTTACACCGTTTTTCTTCGCTTCCATAACAGCGTCAATCGTCGCAGGATTGATACCGATATTGTGGAATACAATCAACAAATCATCCTTTTTTAAGTCGTAATATTTCATAATGGCAGAACCGTAATTTACCGTTCTTTCCAACTCTAAATACTTCAACGCTTGATTGAATACGGACAAACCCGTTTCCATAATCGGATTGATATTAGAAAGTCCACCTGCTCTGAAAAACATTTCCCCCATACACAGGGTAGTATGTCCGCCGCCGCCATATACATTGATGAGCCTATCGTTTTGAATTGCATCCGCCATCAAAACTGCAGCCTTTTTAATATTTTCTGTTTGCTCGGCATTAACCTTTTCTATATTTTCCTGAATGGTTGCCCAGTATTGTTTTTGATACATATATCCATCTCCTTTTTACAATTTTGCGCGCCATTCTGCGATCAATTCATATGCCGTAGTCCAACTCCTCAAACCGCAAAGATTACCTTTTTTACAAATAGCCTCAAATTCGTCTATTTTTGTAACAAGTTCTATATTCGAGAAATAGTTTGAGTGTAACGCAATTTCAAGATAACGGCAATAAATCGTCTCATAATCCATTCTATCTTTTAATACTTGCTTTCTTTCCGCTGTTATTGTATTATCGTTTTCAATCGCACGATAGCCCTTATTCAAAATTGACCAAATGTTTTGAATGTCACCAATCGGCCAATTTTCTTTGGAAGCCGTTGCCACCGTTGCGCCGCCTATATAGCCTCTTTCGCCCCATTTCAAGTACTGGAATGTCAATCTATCCATATACTCGGAGACCGCGTCTGCGGCAGGACCGTAGAAGACGGTGAAAAATTCTTCTTTCAAAGCTTCGTAATCAAGGTGGATATCCCAAAGCAAACGCGTTCTTGCCCACAAATCAAACCAGTAGAATGCAAGATTCGTTGACATACTGTTACCTTGGTTGTATACATCGATATAACCGTAATCGTAATACCCCTTCAAATTATCATACATCGTCATCCACGACGGGAATTGGTGATAAAGTTCGCCAAAGTTTATTGTATAATCCCAAACAGCGAAATGGCTTGCCAATGCCTTCCAACCGTTCATTTGGAAATATGCATTCGCATTCTTTTCCTGATTTAATAAGGGGAATAAATACCCTTCAAGCATAGGAGCGTAGCGAATAACGATATTATCCCTAACCCTTACAGATTCATCAAGAGGAACATATTCTCCGTTTACCAACTTCACAGGGGGCTGTACCACCGTCAAATACGCAAATACCGTCAAATAAATCGTTCTTTCGGGACAATTTTCTTCTTGCCATTCCTTTACAACATCCGCAACTTGATTTGCAAATCTTACCACAAGACCAGAACGGGTATATTTGGAGATTTCTTCTTGACAATCCGTGCAATTACAGAAATCTTCGTTGTCACTCATCCCCAACTGGAACAGTGTTTTATCCGTTTCCACTGAAATATAATCTTTAATCAAATTGTAGCAAAGCGTCCAGAACATACCGTGGCTACCGTCTGCATAACTTTCAATCCAGTTACCTTCGGCATCCACCCATTCGCCTTTTTCAAACTCTTCCTTTTCTTTTAATGCGCGAGAGAAGCAAAGCTGGGGATTGGTCGCATTTGAACCACCACCTTTACCATAATACCAATTATCATGTTCGGCTCTATATACTTCATAATTCAAAAGCTGCAAAACAAGCGATTGGTCCAGCAAGGAACTCCACCAAGTGCCTTCGCCGTATTGTTCTGAATGTTTCGAGAACATTGAACTATTCATATAGTAGTGCATCGTTTGATCGGGATAGTATTTATTGGTATACGTATACACTTCTCTATTCGGAAAGTCAGGCCAATCCTCAAAATTATAGTCGTGTAATTTGATTGTAGAAGCTTTATCCAAACGAATTTCATCGGGTGTATAATACATATAGTTACACTGTTTCTCGAAAAAACGATAAACACCGTAAATCAATCCCGCTTGATCCCCTGCTACAATCATTAAACCGTCTTTATAGGATTTAATCTTAAAGCCGTTTCGACTAATACCGTTTGCGCCAAGAATAGCATTGGCCTCTTCCGCCATAACCGTGTCGCCAATGGATATATATTTCGTCGATTGACTTAAATCCGCTTCCGTAACAATATCCAACTTAACTCCACTGACTTGTTGCAACAGATGATTAAACTCGGATGCCGCGTATTTTTCCGAATCTAACGGCTCACTCTTAAGCAAAATCTTATATTCGCTGTTTCCATTCTCCACCAGAAGCTTCGTTCCTTCCTTGATTTCCTGCGTGCGCCCGTAATATGTGGTGTCTTCGGGAACAGACGAAGTCCCCGAATTCTTACATCCGAAGAAGGAGAAACAACTAATAAAACAGGTTATTAAACTAACCAATTTGATTGTAAATCTTTTCATAAAACTCCTTATTGTACGTTTACGTAGAATATTTGAACATCATAGTTACCACTCGCATCTTCCGCATAGTAATAAATGGTCCATATCCCTTTCGTGTCGGGCTTAAAATTATGCTCGGAAATCAGGCGATAAGAATTTGTCGGCGTTTCTGCATAAATATGATAGGTTAAATTTTCGCTAACATTATCAGTAACCGTTGCGGAAGGCAATGTCAACGTTTCGCCCAGATTCATCGTTGTTGCGACCATTTCTAAGACGTTAACCTGAGGTGCAATGGTATCAAAGCAATATACGTTAAAGTCAAGCAGAGTTTCATTACCGACTTTATCCGTTGCAAGAATTCTCACCACATATTCACCGAAATTTGTAACCATAAACGAACAACTGCCGTCTTTCCCTTCTGCCACCATTTCGCCTTTATTTTCAACTGTGACATCTAATTCACAATCAAGGTCAAATAAATCGTCAACTGAATAAGTAAAAGAAATAATGTCGCCTATTTTTGCAATACGCCCAACACTGGAAAGGGTAATCGTCGGTTCAGTAATATCCGTCGCTTTCATGTCAAAGTCCTGATTGCCACAGAAATTTGAAAACTCAATCGTTGTATTCCCTTTATCGCTATCCGTAAGTATTTCAAAATATACTCGACCGCTTGCAAAGCCATCAAAGCTCTTTCCATTTGCGTAGCTTTCTAACTTACAAACTGCAACGTTTCCATCGTAAATCCAACCATTTTGATAGGATAAATCATATAATGTTGCAGCCTTTAAAGATTTTACATCTTTGTCTTCCAACCCTGCTAAATTAAAAGGAGCGCCTTGAATTATGTACGATTCCCCATTAATTGTCAGTTTACTTTCTCTCGTATTTTCCGCAATAATCGATAAATCAACATAATTTGCCGACGATGCAGAATCATAAAGACGAATAGAAATCTCTAACTTTTCCGAAATATCGTAGACATTAAATGCCAATGCAATATTTTTAGTGCTAATCGAATTGATAAACGAAATTTTACTTTGGTTTTCTACGGTTTTGAAGGTAAAATTCTTATATAATTCGACAAGCTCTATGTTTTCAGTAATAAAGTAGTCGCTTACACGTTTACAATTTTTTGCTTCGATTTGATATTCTTTTTCAATCGTATTGCTACTGTCGCCAACTTGCGCAACCGTAATCTTTAACCAATAAAGACCTTCGGTTTTAGGAATAAAATAATTTGTATCCAATGTGGAATATTGCGCATCGGACGGTCCTTTCACCTCATATTTTACAACCGCATTCACCGCATCACTAAAGGTTAAGTAATCAATTGCCTTAAATTCAGGAATTACTACTTTGCTTCCCATAACCGCATATTTAGGCAATTCAGGAAATTCTGCAATAGGCTTATCACCCAACTTTGCATTTAGATAATAATCAAAATAGAATTCTTCTCCATAATAATCCCAAACGACATAACGAATTGTATAAATGCCCTGTTTATCAACATTTAGAATACCGTCTTCTACGGTAACAGATTTTCCAGCCAACGACACTTCTATTTTATACGTCTTATTGACCGTACCGCCATAGATGCTAGGGGTTGGCAACGTAAGAATATCACCCACTAAACAATTTTCAGGAACCTTATTGGTAAACGAAAGCTCCATTTCTGGAATCACGTTTCGGATTTCCACTTCTCTGACATATTTTCCAACATTGCCAAATCTATCTTTTGCCGTCGTAACAACATGGTATTTCCCTGTCTTATCGGGCAAAAATTTTCCATCTGTAATCAAATATTCTTTTACATTAGATTGATTATAATTGTAAAACACCTTACTTTCCGTTTCATCAATAAAACCGTCTAAAGCGTCGTACGCGACATAATCCATAATAGGCATCGGCCTATTTATTTCTCCAAATAAAGTGCCGTCAAACTCCGTTGTTTCAATGACCGCAGGAGCTTCCTCATCCACGATTTTCCCTTGGGTAAAATCTGCGCCGTTAAAGCCCAAAATTGCCACCGAAGCCTTTCTCCCAGATACGATGTTTACAAATCGAAGGCTAACCTCTAATTCGTTAGAAGAAAAACCTTCCCAAGGAATATCCGTACCAATCATGTGAGTACCCTCATCCAAATCACGGACAAGTTTTCTCTCCCCTTTGTTTGCACCCGTTACCGAATAGACTTTCTTGGTTTCATAATCAAGCGACAAAAATGCTCCAAGCGGCAACGTTGAATCAAACCCTGCAGGTACGCCATCATATTTTTCAAAGCACCCAACGTGGCTCGCTTTTAGGCCACACCCCCAGTCCCTATTTATTTCGGTCCCAGAGACACCATTTATAGATTGTCCATTCGCACCAACCCTACCAGCAACAAGGTTTCTATATGTATCTGAATCGGGACGGTTGGATGTCGTAAACGTCACGTATTTATCAGGACTTTGCGTATCTTTAATAGTAATTTCAAAAGACTCAAAGTCTGAGTCAGCAAACCCCAAAACCCCGTTCTCGTCATCGTAGGGTTGCAAATTGGACGGCACAATAAACCACTCGATAATATTAAAATATTTCGTGAGATAATCACGGTTAACATACGTTTTGAATGTAAATACCGTTTCAGAAGATTCTGTCGATAATACCAAAACCTCATCGATAGATCCTACGGTATCGATACATTCTGAATGTTTGTTGATATTATACGTATTATACATAGAGTCTATTTTTTGGAAGGAAATTTCGCCCCCGTTGGAAGAAACCACGTCCTCCAAAGTAACAGTCTTTGGAGTCTCCTTGCTTTCGTTTGCATTCACAATTATACACCCGAAAGCAACGGAAGCCATCACAGAAAACGACGCTATGAATGCCAAAATTGATTTAAGTCTTTTTTTCATAAAATCCTCGCAATAGTTCCATTAACCTTTTAAGCCGCCAATAGAAACCGAACCCATAATCTTATTCCTAAAGATGATAAAAAGAATCAGGATAGGTATCGCCACTAAAATACACGCCGACATAATATAAGGCACGCCCGTCGTTTTGTTCCCTGCACCAGGGAATTGGAATGTGTATAATGCATAAGCGACTGTAGGGGTACTGGGGAAGTAAATCATCGATGCCTGCCAATCGTTCCAGTAGGTAATAAACTGCATCAATGTCAACGCAAAGAAAGTAGGTACGGCCATAGGCAACATAATAGATAAAAATACCTTAAAATGCGATGCACCGTCTACAAAAGCAGCCTCAGCATATGTCCAGCTAACCCCCTTAAACATTGCATAAAAAATTAAGAAGTTCGTTCCGCCAAAACTAATTTTCATCAAATAAACGCCTAACATATTATCATAAAAGTTCAAGGCACTCATAATTTGAAGCTCTGCAGCCAAAGTCCCTACAACGGGAAGTATCATATTGATTACGACAACAGAGTAAAGCAAAGACGAAACTCGGCCCGGATATTTTGCTACAACGTATGCAACAACACAGTTCGTAAAAACGATAATGAATGCACTTATCAATGCATATGACAACCCATTTAAAAACAACTGTGGCAACTTGATGTTATAAATCCCATTTACTGGCACCGACAATGCATCAAATACGTCTATATAGTTCTTAAATAGCCATTCCTTAGGCAAAGCAAAGGGAGAGGCAATGTATTCTAGTTTTCCTTTCAACGATGTCAACAACGTCCAAATAAACGGAGCAATTAAGGTAATGCAATATAAAATTAAGAATACAAAAAAGAATATTGCAAAAAATGAATTTAACGTTTTCTTTTTCATAACTCTCCCCTTAAAATTCCGCTTCCGGACTGATTTTTTCTAATAGATATTTTACAAGTAAAGTAATGGGAGCCGCAATTAATGTAAACAACACCCCAAATGCACTGGCATAAGGATAAGAAGCCAACGATGAGCTTTCCCCAATGACCTTTATGAACATATAGTAGCCAAGCGTACTGATATCCTGTGGCGCAAACGCTCCGTAGAAATTGTACACATGCGCTTGATTTATGAAAAATCCAGCTACCCCTGCAACAATAAATACCGTTATCGTAGGGAAAATAAGAGGAAAAGTAATCATCCAAAATTCTTTCCACAAAGTAATCCCTTCCAGCTCGCCAACTTCAATCAATTGATCGGGAATTCTTGACATTGACCCCAAATACAAAATAATATTTGCCCCAATCCCCATCCAAATATTGTAAAAAATCATAACGCCCAACTTTGTTTCGTCTAAAAAGACGTTCGGCGCTTGTAGCCCCGCATTTGTATAAAGCCAAGGTATCAATTTATCCATTAAATACTTATACATCAACGATAAGATGATAACGGATAGCATCTGGGGCACATAGCAGATAATCTTAAAAAATTCAGACCCGGGAATTTTCTTATAGATAAAATAAGACGTAAAAATGGATAAAGGCATAATTACCAGCATGTTTAACGCGTAAAAAATAATCGAATTTTTCATCGCAGCTATTACTTCGTAATTATTGCTTAAATCACTGAAAACCTGCTTAAAGTTTCCAAAGCCCCAAAACTTATATACACCTTGTTCATATCGTTTTAAGGATAATAATATAGAGTTGACCTTAACACCTATATTAAACACGCAAAAAAACAAAATGGGAACGCAAAGCATTGCGAGCATAAAAATATAGGTATCTTTTTTGCCCGCATGCTTCGACTTCATTTTTTTAAAAAATAACTTCATCATTTGTTACCCGAATAAATTTTTGTCCAGTCTTCTCTACCAGTATTTAATAATGCCACCAAATAATCGTTTATCGTTAAGGAAGAATACTCTTTATTTTTAAAATCGTTCAATGGATTATTCAAGGTTTTACCATCAGACGTGGTACAGCTCCATTCCCAACCCATTTCATCAAAATAAGCATAATTTCTAAAAATAAGAGGATTTTTACCGATATTGTAGCATATATCACTACTCTTCGCCGCCTGCCAAGCCGTTTGATAATAATAAGGCATTGCCTTGATCTCATCTGTAGACATATCGTAATCCATAAATCTAATAACGCCACTCGTTTTGGTGGAAGTCATCAAAGCTTCATCAGAGTTCAAATATGCCAATAATTTCTTCGCGCCTTCCGCCTGTTTTGCATCCTTACGAATATGCAAAGATGAGTTCGGCGACGAAATGAAATAAGTTGATTTGGTTGCAAGTGCGTTTTCAAACCAAGGGAAAGGCATTACGCCAAACTTTCTATCCTTATAGGAGCTCGACAATTCTGCCATGTCCTGCAATGTAGTCTTTGCCTCATTGTGCCAGTGTCCACCGTCGATAAAGAATGCGATAGGCTTTGCATTAGCTTGGGTCTTCGAGGTTTCAATACTCATCAAGTAGGTATCCTGCGCAGTCAAGTAGTCCATACTTGCCGAACCTGCCTGAGAATCGTAATATCCACCTTTCGTAATATCGTAAGCAAATTGCAAAGCGTTCTTCTTACCGTTGGAGTTTCGCAACAAATAAGCGTTTTCCGCCGTAATCGTCGTAGGTTCGGTATTCCCCTCGAAGGTATACGTACCGCTCATATTTTTGAAGGTATTAAATGCCTCTACCCCATCTTGTGCAACTGAACAAGCGTGCAAGAAATGCTGCGTGTAACCATTGATAGACGACCAAGTAAAGGGAATAACGTTTCTTTTTTCCATTCTATCAAGCAATTCCAAAAATTCCTCGTAAGTAACAGGCAAACCATCGTCGTAGGTACCAGCAACGCCGTCTTGCCCCACAGACAAATCCCCCGACTTTTTACACCAGTTCCCTTCCTTATCGCGGAAGAACTGCTTGGAATCAAACAAATCCACATCATAGTTCAACGAATAGAAGCCACCGCCGAAAGGAGTATTGTAATACTTCCCATCATAACTGGTTACGTAATCCTTCATATCCCCCCACATCTTGCTTGCAATCGTTTTGGTTTCTGTTACGGGGATTTGCGAATCGGACAAATATTCGTTTAACGGCGTTGTTAAAACATCCGTAATATCCATCAATTTATCGTTATCAACATAATCGTAAAGCGATAAACTGCCATAGAAAATATCTTGATCGATCACGTCAATTTTACTAAGCAAGGTGCTGGATGCATATGTCTTATTGTAATCAACAAGCACCTTGTATTCAGGATACATCTGTTCGAATTTTGCAATGCTGGTATCAAGCCATTCTCTACCCCAGCCGCCGTCATAGCAACCAAAGTAAATCAGCTTTTTACCAGGATATAAATCTTCAGGGTTATTACCCTTGCACGACGTAATTAAAGACATAGTTGATACCGATGCCATCAGTAGCGCAAATCCCTTAATCAATTTCTTCTTCATTTTTAGCTCCTTTCGTCTTTTTCTTTTTTATAATTATTACAGTAACTAGTGCTATCGCCGCCAACGCAAGAGCTCCGCCCACACTACCTACAATAATCCATACAAGATTATTCGTAGGGGAAATTTGAATCTCATAACTGAGAGTAGAGAAATTCCCTGATGCATCTACTGCATTAATTGTAACCTTATAAATTCCTTCCTTTTCGGCAAGGAATTGATTGTTAAAAATTGAAACCATTTCCTCTCCATAGGTGACAATGATTTCATACCCCAAGTCCGACACCGAGTTATCTGTCAGCTGTATGTTGGCAAGCGCAACGGCCTTCCCTTGCTCCCCTTCTATTTGTTTATCATTTGTCGCAATCACAGGTGCAATCGTGTCAATTGCATAATAGACAAACTCGCAAGATTGACTTTCCGCCTGGTCAAACACCGTATAAACAATCGTATAATATCCTATGAAAGGCGGAACGAATTCCCCATTTTCAATAGAGAGCTCCGTATCGTTATACATAACTTTAAATGTACCACCCGAAAGTTCATTTCCATAAAAGTCTTTCGCTTTAGGTTCTTCTAATCCTACCGCTTGTCCAACCTCCACCGTCTTTCTTTCAGGTGTTTCAATTTCGATCCAGTTGGATTTTACTTCAATAAAAATGTTTTTGCGAATGATATAATCCTCCGCGATTGTAATCACGGCCGAAATGCAATATTCGCCTTCTCGGTCAAACTTCAAAGTATAACTGCCCGACTTAAACTGCGCTGTAATGTCCTCTGCGTTTCCGTTGACAATCTTTTCAACCTTGTACGTTGCTGAACTCTTAAAATAGCCATACGGGAATATAATGGATTTACCCATCAAGGCTTTAACCTTTACCGTATCGTTTCCTAAGGATTCACCTGCAAACAATCTCGTATTTTGAGGTGCTTTTTCCACCTGAATAGTCGGTACTTTTTCATAAATAGCAATCTGACGTTCCGCGGTAAAGACATCTCCGTTGTAATGATATTCGTACAAAATATTGTAAATGCCTTCTTCAGCAAAAGCAATCGGCGTTAAGGTTGCCCATGCCCCCTCTCCAACCTGTACTTTTATATCCACTTTCGTAGGAGTGAGTTTTTCACCGTTGAGCGCATTAACTAAGTAACAGTCATTTGCCGTTGGTAATATAAACTCATTAAGCCCGTTGTACAATGCCGAATAAGAAATGCCGTCGTTGAATTTTACCGCAACATCTGCAACTGTGCAAGCAAACGATTTTTGGGTTGTTTCCCCCAAATAATCCGTCGTTTCATATTCGAAAACATATTCACCTTGTTCTTTAAATATGTATTTAAAATCAGAAGGACACAGCTTCTTAGAAATCAACGTTGCGCCATCTTTTTTTATCGTTACAAATACATCGGGTAACTCTTCTTGAATATTACTCGTCAAGCTATAGCCTGCTTCAATTTCATCATACAGCAAATAATTTCGTCCTACGCCATTTAAGGTAAGCGTCGAACCGCCCGTTTCCAAAACCGTAAGCAAAAGCGTATGCGTTTTTTCAACGTTTTCAATAGGATCTACGGCACTGTATATAATTGTATAATCCCCTGGCAAAGTAGGAATAAAACTGGTATCCGTAAGGTATGCCGTTTCCGAAACAATAACAATTCCATTAGGATCAATTACGGAAACTTTACCGCCTAAATCCGTAACAAAATCATAACTCTGCGCTTTAGAGAAATAACTTGGTTTTGGCAAGACAAAAGATTTATTTACCACACCGTTATTTCCATAGGGTAAATAATAATTTCCTGTCAGCATTTTGCCATTTAAGGATGCTAACAATATCGAACAATTATCATTCTTTTTATCCGCAAAACTTACTTTAAATGTAACTTTGCTTAAATCCTCAAAGCCTTTCCAAATTGAGGAAACCTTATTATCCTTATTTCCTTTCACATAGTCGTCTTTGTCTAAATCACGAATACGCCATCTTTTCTCACCATTAGGCGACAGTTTAAATTTATCGGTTAAGGTCCAAGGTTGCTCGGCATTATCATCGACCCACTGCCATCCCATATCAGCATAGATTGCATTTTCTTCTCGGTCATAATAGATTCCAATCATCCCATTTTGTCCCGAAATCGCTTTATTGCCATCTTTATCGTAGAAAGGGAAATAGGAAAAATCGGCGCCGCAACCATCAAAAGTATAAGGCGATATAGACGCATAAACATCCGTCAAATACGCGCAATTTTCTTCCTCATCCTCTAAGTAGCGAAAATTGTTGTGATGTTCCCCTAGAAGCGTCTGATTCTGTCCAGCCGCAAAACCACAGAGGTAATACCATCTAGGCGCATCTGCCTTCCTTGGCGAAAAACTAATCGAAAGTGCTTTTCCTTTAGAATCCGTTAACGTAAATGCCAATTTCTCAAAATCGGGAGAATATACGTTACCTTTTCCCCTTTCCGAGGGCGTGATAACAAATTGAAAGATAGGCGTATCCAAATCACAATTAGATAAATCTATCGTTTCACTGAACGTATCTACGTTATTTTTATCAATCTTAACGCCTGCATATTCCGTTCCGTCGTAATTCTCTACCGCTATGGGATAGTTACTTTCAGCCTTGGCGGATATATTGTCGACGCTGCCAATAGCAAGCAAACAGCAAACAGCCATTACTAGCGCCGACAATTTTCCGCTTAAATTTTTGAAAATTTTATTTTTCATAACAGTTATTATTTTTTTTATTACTCTTCATCTTTTTTTCTTTTGATGCAAATACCTGCTGCCAAAACAACAAAACTCAGAACGGCCGTCGCACCAGAAATAGAACTTCCGCAACCGCCATCACCTCCATCATCTAAGCTGATAGAATCTAAGGAGCTCGTTCCGTCAGAAGACGTAGAGGGAGCAGATGTATCGGAACTGTCCGAAGAAGTCGAAGAATTAGAGGCGTCCGTAGAATCGGAAGAATCAGTACTATCGGAAGAGTTGGGGTTATCGATAGGTTCCGCTATCCACTTTGCTTTCAAGGTAATATCTTCCGTCAAAACATTGCCAAATACAAACTTAGTGTCACCTAAATACCAACCATCGAAGATATAACCTTCTTTCGTGGTGGTTTCTTCAAACGCTGTTACTACTTCTTCCGCACTATATTCTTTTGCAGCGATTGCGCTGCCGCCGTCTACGTCAAAGGTGATGGTATACGTCTTCAAGCTATAAACCGCATAAACCGTCAAGTTTGCTTTGATTTCCGTTTCACCGGATTCCGACCAACCCTTGATTTCGTAACCTTCTTTCGCGGGGATTTGAGGAGCTGCTACATCTTGGAACAAAGTGCCAAATTCAACAGTATTATCCGTTGCAAGCACAGTTTCGCCTGCCATAAATGTTACGGTATACGTCAATTTCTTAAACGTTGCCGTATAATTTACATTATCGGAAAGATCTTCGGCATTATAAATATAATAGCCGTTTACGATTTCTGCCGTTACATCTTCGCCAGCAATAACAAACACGTCAATCTGATAACCTTCGCTTGCAATAATTTGAATGGTATTGCTACCCTCCAACAAAATAGACTTTCCGTCAAGACCATTTACCTTAACATTACCGTTTTCAACAGCAGTGCTAGCTTCAATACAAGTATTTACTTTGAAATCCGCAGTCGCTGCAAAAGTTTCCGTTCTTACACAAACCGTATAAATACCATTATCCAAAGCCGCAGATTTCCATGTAGCGTCAATATTTTCACCAGTAGATACTATCGCACCATTCTTGCTAATTGCCACATTTGCGCCATTTAACGAGAGCGTTATATCATCACATTTTACCGACAAATCACTTAACGTTAACGAATCGCCTTTTACAAGCGTATCGCTAATTGCAAATTTTGTAATCTCAAACAAATCGCCGTCTATCAGCGCAGCAGCGGTAAACGTTGCCGTACCGATGCTTTGCCCATCAATAAAGTACTCAACCGTATAATCGCCTAACTGCGCAAAATCAAATTTATTTTCCGCAACAGTTTCATAGAGTGTGCCATCGGGCGTTGTAACATTTATCGTAAAGTCAACATCCGCTGTAACCCCACCATCAATAGGATTATACAAAATAGGGTTGGGAACTTTCGTCTCGCCACTTGCAATCAAGCCAGATTCGGGTGCTTTATAACTTGACTCAAACGTATCGCCGTCAATATTCATAATACAGAATCTGCTGAATTCATCTGTAGAATATTTGTTACTTCTTACAACGCCAACACTGATCTTTACTTCATCGTTAGTAAAACCATCAAAATAGTTAGTGCTTGGAGATACATCTTTAAACGAACGTACAAGGTTCCCGTTTACATAAAGCTTACCCGTCGAATTATCAAACTGTACTTTTACGCTCGACTTACTATCCGTTGCAAATCTAATGTTCGCATCTTTGATACCAGTAGTAGTCTCATAAGCAGCGATATCTCCTACCGAGGTATATGTAGAGCCATCGTCATAACCGGTATCATAGGAGAATACGTCAACGCCGCTCTGAGTTTCCCACGTTGCACCCGCCGAGATTCTCGTATCCCAGTCCGAAGACGTTGCAGAACCGTTTTGAAGTACGTCCCAAATAT
>JAZRDM010000069.1:0-116455 GCA_045660265.1 Candidatus Scatosoma sp.
AAGCTCTTTTACGCCGAAAGTACTTGCGGTTAACCGCCGGGAGGATAGGTAATCGCCGCTTTTATTGCCCCTTAGCTCAGTCGGTAGAGCAACGGACTGTTAATCCGTGTGTCGTCAGTTCGAGCCTGACAGGGGCAGCCAAAAAGATAGTGAAATTTGTCTAACGACGATTTCACTTCTTTTTTTGCATTTTTAGGGCGTTTTCAGCCCTTTTTTGCATTTTTTGAAAAACTTTGATAATGCGAAATCAAAAACGGCGTGATTAGGTTGTCTAAATTCCTAAAAACGCCGTTTGACTTTTTTATTAACTGACCTAGATAAAGTACAACATTTTACACTCACCCAATGGGACTTGAACATAAAAATAGGGACAGATGAACTGAAATGTGTTGAAAAAACTATAATTATATGCTATAATAAACATATAGAGTTTATCATAAAAGGAAAGGAGCTAACTTGAATATTAAGAAAACTTGCAAACTGGAATACTACATCAGAGAGATACCACAAGCCGACAAAAGCGAGATTATTTTTCTTATCGACAATGATGGCGAAAATGATTTTTGCATTTTTAACATAAGGGCAGTTACCGAATTTAAAAATGTAAAACCAGCCTATGGCGATGGGTTTGCTGCTTTTGAATACCAAAATGCCCTTTGTTTGTATCAACAAGCTAGCTCGAGATTTGAGGCTGTTTTTAGGCGTATCAATGAGTTGTTTATAAAAAACAATATTCAAGCTATATTTACCAATCCATCTAATTTGGAAGAGTGCTTGGATATACGAGATGATGTTACCGAGCCTATGAGTTACGAAAGGGCCAATCAATTTTTTGGCGTGAGCAACTACCGAGAGTATCGTCCACCTGTTTATGTGCAAAATCCACACAATTAACCGCTAACCAAGGACAAAGTTATTGCTTTGTCCTTTTTAATTTTGTTGTGGTAGATTCTTGTTGTTAACTTAGCGCAAAGCAGTTGTAAAGTTGCAACAATGGTGCAAACAAATTTGGTATTTAGCATTATACTGCAAAATTTTCCACTAAATACCGACATTTATCCATTCCGGTTTTATATTGATTAACTCTTCAATATAAAGTTGTCTATCAAGAAAAGCAAAGAGAAATAAGCTTGTTTAATTCTTTGTGATAGGTAGCCAAATTTCGCTGTAATAATCGGACGCGTCCATATCGCCTTGCGTATAGGCCTCGATATCCATTTCGTAGGTCGGTTGATATTCGGTGGTGGGGAAGAATTCTGAAACGATTTTACGCCATGTTTCTTGTATCGCGTTAGGCATAGCACCGACGCAGCTAAAAATTAACCACGTTTTTGCAGGGATTGTATTTTTTCTAAAACCGTCCGGAGCTACCGTCTCCTTATCGCATTTTGTGGCGATAGAATAGTCGAATATTTTAGGGTTTTCAGATGGATTATTGTAACAAATACCAAAAATATAACGTTGATCGTTTGTATTCGATAAGAGTGTATCAAGCGTGCCGTCAGCGCTGGATCTTGCCCAAAAATCAGGGATAGTCGTTTGATTTTGATTGTTTTCAATACTGTGCGTTTCTACTTTTTCTAATACGTAAAAAGCATCTTTTTCTTCTATTTTATAATGCATAGTGCTGCCGCCCTCCAAAGAAATTTTTATTGATAAGCGAGAAAAGGATTTGAGAATATTGCCATTAGCACGTGCTTTTGAGGGGAGAATGCCGTGAAATTTTTGAAATGCTTTTGAGAAACTATCAGGGCTATCGTAACCATATTTTAGAGCAACGTCAATTACTTTTTCTTTGCCGTTTGCGAGCTCTGCGCCAGCCATGGATAAACGGCGCAAACGAATATATTCACCTATCGTATACCCGCAAAGAAGGCTGAATATTCTTTGAAAGTGATAACATGAGGAAAAGCTTTCCGCTGCGATTTTTTCGTAATCGACATCTTCGGTTAAGTGTGTTTCAATATAGTCGATTGCTTTTTGAATTCCTGTAATCCAATCCATTTTATTCTCCTATTTATATATATTTTAGCAAAAAGAGTTATAAAAAGCCCGATATTTTGTGCGAATATATATCGGCTATTATTATACCACAAAAAATGCGTTCAGGCAAGATAAAAAAAGACAAAAATCAGTATAACTTTTTTGCTTTTTTATAAAAAAAATTTATTTTTTTTTGTCGGTTTTTAAATTTCAAAGCGTACATGGTGGGGGTCTATTCTATTTATAGATAAATAAAAGACTTTTCTTTTTTTGAAATAAGGAGTTTTCGTTTGCGGTTTTTATGAATGTAAGCTTATTTTGGGGTTGTACCCTAAAAAGCAGAAATAAAAATTATTTAAGAATTATACAAAAATATTTTCTTAAATAGGATAGTTCAACGCGTACATGGTGGGTAGGTTTTATTTTCAATGCATACATGGGTTGGGGTTTTTTGCGGCGGTGGTAGTGGCGGTAAATTAGTAGGAGGGGCTTGACAATAACAAAATTAGATGGTATAATATATTTATATATTATAAAATAATAATTTTTCTAAGGATTTTGGCTATGTACAAACATTTTTTTAAGAGGTTTTTCGATATCTTTGTTTCGTTGATTGGAATTATTCTAGCGGCAATCCCTATGCTTATTGTTGCGATAGCAATTAAAATCGATTCGAAGGGCCCCGTAATTTTTAAACAAGAGCGTGTTGGGAAAAATGGTAAGGTGTTTAAAATTTTTAAATTCCGCTCTATGTGCGTAGGCGCTGAAAAAACGGGCAGTGGAGTATATTCAGGAAAAGGCGATTCGCGCGTTACCAAGGTTGGTAAGTTTTTGCGTGCGACGTCTTTGGATGAATTACCGCAATTTTTCAATCTTTTAAAAGGGGATATGAGTTTGGTTGGGCCTCGCCCGCCACTTACCTATCATCCTTGGGCTTGGGATAAGTACACGGATGAACAAAAAAGAATGTTTGAAGTTCGCCCTGGTATTACGGGTTGGGCGCAAGTAAATGGTCGTAAAGAAGTGGAGTGGAATAAGCGCATACAATTAAATGTTTGGTATGTTGATCACGTCTCCCTTTGGTTAGATATTAAAATTTTATTTATGACGGTGTTCAAGGTGTTTACCAACGCAAATAATGAAAATACGGGGGCGACGGTTGTATCGGAAAACATGCAACAAGAGTTGCCTGCGCTGGAAGAAACAACAGCAATTCAAATGGAAGGAAAGACAGAATAATATGTTGACGTTGATGTACATAACGAATCGTCCTGAGATTGCAAAAATCGTTGAAAACTCTGGGGTGCAACGTATTTTTATCGATATGGAATATATCGGCAAGGCGGACAGGCAGGGCGGAATGGATACGGTGCAATCTCACCATACGATAGAAGATATTAGTGCGATAAAACAAGTCGTATCAAAAACAAAAATCATGGTGCGCTGTAATCCTATTCATAACGCTACGGCGGAATATAGTTCTTCCAAGGAAGAAATAGACGCGGCGATTGCTGCGGGGGCTGATATTTTGATGCTGCCCTATTTCAAAACGGCGCAAGAAGTTGATGAGTTTGTTTGTCTTGTTGACGGCAGAGCGAAAACGTTGCCTTTAATAGAAACGCCTGAAGCGGTTGCGTGTATTGATGAGATTTTAGAAATAGAAGGAATAGACGAGATTTTTGTTGGATTAAACGATTTAAGTCTTGGCTATGGTATGAAGTTTATGTTCCAACTTTTGATAGATGGAACGGTGGAAAAACTGTGCAAAAAATTTAAAGCAAAAGGTATTCCTTATGGCTTTGGCGGTATCGCAGCATTGGGCAAAGGGGCGTTGCCAGCGGAAAGAGTGGTTGCTGAGCATTATCGTTTGGGTTCAACTTGTGCGATTTTGTCAAGAAGCTTTTGTAACACGAACATTACCACGGATTTAGAAGAAGTGCGAAACATATTTGATAATGGCTTGAAAGCAATTCGCGCATGGGAAGAAAAATGCGAAAGCGGTGAAGTCGATTTTGTACAAAACGGAAAGGAAGTAGAAATTGCCGTGGGGAAAATTTTGGGGAATATAGGATAAAAAAATGAGACTGCTTGTTACAGGCGCATGGAAATGCACAAAAGAACAATTAAAAGCGTTGGAAAAGAAGGGGCATTCGGTTGTGTTTTTACAAAACGAGAAAGATGCGTTACCTTGCGCTTATGAAGAAATCGAAGGGGTAATATGCAACGGTTTATTTTTATATCATACGATTGAAAAGTTTACATCGCTTCGGTATATTCAGTTGACGAGCGCGGGATTTGATAGAGTTCCGATGGATTACGTACAGGCGCACGGAATTACAATACATAACGCTCGTGGTGTATATAGTATTCCGATGGCGGAATTTGCAGTAAGCGGGGTTTTACAGTTGTATAAGCAATCGCGCTTTTTCTATGAAAATCAAAAGCGGTGTGTATGGGAAAAACATAGAGGCTTATTAGAACTGTATAACAAAAGGGTGTGTATCGTCGGTTGCGGAAACGTGGGGACGGAATGCGCAAAACGGTTTCTTGCATTTGGTTGCTTTGTAGTGGGGGTAGATTTGTATCCTGGAGAAGATTGCTATTACGAAAAGATATATCCGTTATCCGACCTTGATAAAAATTTAGAGCAAGCGGACATTGTAGTGCTGACATTGCCCTTGACGGAAGAAACAAAAGGAATGATGAATGAAGAACGCTTTGCAAAAATGAAAAGCGGAAGCGTGCTGGTCAATATTGCTCGGGGAGCAATTTTAGCAGAAGACTCCTTAGCAAAGGCGTTAGATGAAAAACTTTTAGGGGCGGTGTTGGACGTGTTTGAAGAGGAACCGTTGTCTGCAAAAAATCCGCTTTGGAAAAAAGAAAACGTGCTCATCACTCCGCATAATAGCTTTGTGGGGGATGGAAATGCGGAGCGGTTGAAGTGCATTATATTAGAGGATTTAAATATAAGGACGGTTAAAGATGATTAAAAAAATTTTAGAACAAAATGTGGATTTACAAAAACTTCTTTTTATTCGTGGGTTTTTGGTAACAAATCGTGATGATATTAATACGAAAGAGTTCCCGTTTTATGGGCATTGGGAGATGGTTAAGTTGCAAGATATGTTTTTTTATAAACATAGTCAAGCGGGATTCTATTTCTATGAAGAGGGGGATAAGGCATGTTTTATTTTTGGACATGCGTATAATCCGTTTACGATGGAAATTGATGAAAATAAAATTTTGGAAAGAATTTTTCCTTTTATTGGGAGAAAAGAAATTTATCAATATATAGATGAGTTAACGGGTATTTTTGTTTTTGGTACAATAGAAGAAAATAAGATATCATTTCTTGTAGATCCATCGGGAATGCAATCGGCTTGTTATTGCGTGGACGGAAATAATTTTTATATTTCTTCCCATCCGCAATTGATTGCAGATATATGTGGATATGAAATGGATCCGTTTGTTAAAGAATTAATTATGTATAAATGGTATGCTCGTGTTATGGGACCTTATTTACCTGCGGATATGACTCCTTATGTAAAAGCGAAAAGAATTGTTCCTAATATTGCATATTCGTACGATATTGCTGAAAATGCTATTGTGCATGAAAGATTTTATCCGTTAAAGGATTTATCCGAGTGTAAAACGGATGAGGAATACAATGCCGTTATTCAAGAGGCTGCGGATATTCTTAAAAACAATATGAGTTTGGTTGTTCAAAAATGGAATAATCCTTGGCAATCTTTGACGGGAGGGATTGATAGTAATACTACATTTGCAGCGGCAAATGGTCATTATGATAAGGTTAAAACATTTAGTTATTGTTCTGCAGAAAAAGAAACAATAGACTGTGACGCAGCAAAAATTATCTCTGAAAAGTTCGGTGTGGATTGGACTTTGTTTAATATTCCAAACGATAATGATCAAATTGAAAGATTTGTTGAGAAAAGAGAAATTATTCGCCACAATAACGGTTATATTGGGTTGGAAAAAGATAATGAACTGCGTAAGCGTATGATTTTGCAGGAGCAATGTCATGCAGATGTTGAGATTAAAAGCTGGACATCGGAAACTATTCGTGCTTACTGGTATAAGCATTATGGTCGAAAGAAAATGCCCAAGCTTTCGGCGAAATTATATCGTAATTTGTATAAAATTTTTATTACAAATAGAAAGTTGGCGCATCAAATTGATAAGATTTTTGCTGAATATATTGAGAAATTTGAATATCGAAAAATTCCCTCGCAATATCCTCCTGCCGACATGCACTATAATGAAGTTACATGGGGAAGTTGGGGTGGTATGAATATCAGCGAAATGAAATATTGCTTTGATATTACAATTATTTACAACAATAGATGCTTTTTAGATTTATTATTTAAGGTGCCACTTGAAAAACGTATATCCGACCAACATCATTTGGATATAAAAAAATATCTTAATAAAGAATTGTTTGATATGAATATTCGGGTTGTGAATATGAAGGAAACAAGATTTAGAGCGTTTGCATTAAATGTAATTTTTACTATTAATTCGTGGTTGCCTTTTTAAGGAGTTGATATGAAAAAGGTTTTATATGTTGCAACAGTGCAAAGTCATATAGCACAATTTCACAATGTTTCGATTGATGCTTTAAAAGCAAAGGGCTATATTATTCATGTTGCGGCAAAGGATAATTTAAAAGAAAAAGAAACACTTTCTTTATCACACTCAGTGGAAAAAGTTTTTAATGTTCCCTTTGAAAGATCTCCTTTGTCTATAAATAATATGAAGGCCTATAAGCAACTTAAACAAATTTTAAAGGAAGAACAATATGATCTTGTTTATTGTCATACGCCTGTTGGTGGGGTTTTAAGTCGTTTGGCTGGGCAGAAATATCGCAAAAAAGGGATGAAGATTATTTATGTATCCCATGGCTTTCATTTTTACAAAGGCGCTCCCAAAAAAAACTGGGTTATCTATTATACTATTGAAAAATTGATGGCGAAACGAACTGATGCGCTTATCACGATCAATAAAGAAGACTTTCAACTTGCAAAACAAAAATTAAAAATAGAAAATATTCATCACATTGATGGAATTGGCGTTGATTTTAGTCGCTTAAAGTGTGATGAAAATAAGGCTGATATTCGTGCGAAATTGGGGTTTTCTGAATCAGATTTTATTTTGTTGTCTGTAGGCGAATTAAATAATAATAAAAACAATATGGTTGTTTTGCAGGCTATGCGAGAATTAAAAAATCCAAACATAAAATATTTAATTGCTGGTAATGGTTCGCTTCGTGAAACATTGGAATTAAAAGTGAAAGAATTTGGGTTGGAAAATCAAGTACAGTTTTTAGGATATATTAGAGGTTTATCGAAATATTTGCATGCAGCAGATGCGTTTTGTTTTATGTCTTATAGAGAAGGATTAGGTCTTGCGGCGATTGAAGCTATGCATTGCGGATTGCCTATACTAACATCAAATATGCATGGGATTAATGATTATTCTATAGATGGGGTCACTGGATATAAATGCGATCCGAGTGATTGTGTTGCTTTATCGAATGCCATTCAATGTTTATACAAATCTCAAAATTTATGTAAACAAATGGGGGAAAATAATAAACTTGCGGCAAATAAATATGAAGCGAACCTTATAGCAAAAAGGATTTGTGATATCATCGAAGAAGTTTTTTAGTGAAAGTTCTTTAGGTAATAGTATATTTATACTTTATATCTATAACTTTATGAGATAGAATCTCCACTTCTTGCTTTTTAACAATACAATAATGAGTAATTGGTATTTATTAGTGAGTTGTCGAAATATTTGTAATATAAAAGGAAAAGCAAAAAAATAAGGAATAAAAATGCGTGTATTATTAATAACAAAAGAATCTTGGAATGATATAATGTACGGGAATAATGTGTTAACAAATTGGCTTGGCGACAATTTGGGAGGACGTGCGGAAATTGCGCATATTTACTGCAAAGCAGGAGGCCCTTACAATAAGTGCTGTAACAAATATTTTCAAATCACCGATTCTATGGTTGTCAAAAGTTATTATACGAAGCAAAAAGCAGGAAAAGAAATACTGTTTGAGAATCAGGAGAATTCTAATATTGAAGCCTTTGATGAAAAAAAATATAAAAAGCTGAAGCGAATAACAATCGATTTAGTTCGCGTTATCAGAGATGCTGTTTGGGCCCATGCAAAATATAACGAAGAGGGTATCAAAAAGTTTGTAGAGGATTTCAATCCAGATATTGTTTTTTGTCCTAGATTATCTTCTCGGGGACTATTAAAAGTTGAAAGTATTGTTGCGAAATTTACAAAAGCACCCTTTGTTGCATTTACGGGTGATAATGAATATTCATATAAATTAGTTCGTTTTTCGCTTTTTTGGTATCTTAATCGTATGCAAACTAGACATGCGTTAAAGTATTTAGCGCAAAATACCTATAAACATTATTACACTTTGTCCGATTTACAAGCTGAAGAGTATAATCGGGAATTTGGTATTCCCACAAGTACTTTGTATAAAGGTGGAGATTTTTTGGTAAATAAGATCCATCAAACAGTGAATAGACCGATAAAGATTGTTTATATCGGTAAATTTTATTGCGGACGGTGGAAAACGCTTGCATTATTGGCGAAATGTTTAAAAAAGATAAATAAGCAAAAACAAAAAATTATTTTGGAAATTTATACAAAAGATGATGTTTCCAAAGAACAAAATAAGCTTCTTAATGATGGGAAAAATAGTTTTATTATGGGTGGGGTCAGTCCTGATAAAATTCAAGAAGTGTATGATCATGCGGACATTGCTTTGCATGTAGAGGGCTTGGATTTACGTAATAAGCTATTAACCAAATATTCATTTTCGACTAAAGTAACAGATTGTATGAGCAGTGGCTGTGCTGTGATGGTTATTTCTTGGAATCAACATAGTGGATATCAATATTTGTCGCGTAATGATATTGCCTTTTCAATGTATGATGAAAAGAGTATATTGGAGGTCTTGCAGTTGATTGCAGAGAATCCCAATGTGGTACTAGAATATGCTAATAAAGTGTATGAGTATGGTGTTCGAAATCATCAATTGCAAAACATTAGAGAAAAATTATATAGAGATTTTGAACGAATTATTAAAGAATCGAAACAGTAAGAAATAGGAAAGTTTATTATGAAAAAAGTAGCTGTTATCAATAGAACAAATTTAAAAAATTACGGATCAGTTTTACAGTGTTATGCGCTGTGTAAAAGTATTTCTGATATGGGGTATGATAGCGAAATTATTTGGGTAACAGGAAATGTGTCCAAGAATTTTGATTTTAGACCAGTAAAAATCATTTCGTCTTTGTTCAAACTGATAACCCATCCAAGCTTGTGGAAGAGTACTTTTAAAACAGTGAAAGAAGTTAATGCAATTGTAATTAGCGAAGAAATAATGGAGAAATATGATGAATTTGTATCGCAAGAAATAACTCAAACGTTGTATTCTCAAAAAGAGCTTAGAGAAAAAGCGAAATCGGATGAGTATTATAAATTTGTATGTGGGAGCGATCAGATTTGGTGTTCTACAACATTATATGTAGATCCGTTGATGTACCTTCAATTTGCTCCAAAAGAAAAACGAATTGCTTATGCGCCAAGTATAGGAAGGGATTTCATTCCCAACTATAATCGCAGGATAATGAAAAAATTTATTTCTGAAATTCCAAGTGTGTCGATTCGTGAGGAAGTTGGGCGAGAATTGATAAAGAGTTTGATTGATAAAGACGTTCCAGTTGTTGTTGACCCTACATTATTGATTGCAAAGGAAAATTGGGATTTTTTGAAAAGAAAATACGAAACTGAAAGAAAATACATTCTTTGCTACTTTTTAGACATTCCATCGAAAAATACTCAACATAGGATAGCGAAAACGGCTAAAGAAAAAGGATTAACAATTGTAGCGCTTTATAATCAATTAAGAATTTGCGAGGAGGAAGATTGTAGTATTTTATATCCGTCTGCTGGACCTAGAGAGTTTTTAGGCTTGATAGAAGACGCGGAGATGGTTATAACTGATTCTTATCATGGAATGTTATTTTCTATAATTTATCAGAAAAAATTTTGGTCAATTGAGAGAGCTTATACAATTTATGATCAATCGTCAAGGCAACGTTCTTTGTTAGAGACTGTTGGATTGATGGATAGATATGTTGTAAATGATGGCGCTATAGAGCCTTATGATGATTGTGCTATTGATTATATGCGAATAAATAAAATAATAAAAGAATTCAAGCAGAGTTCTTTGACTTATTTGAAAAACGCTTTGGGTGTTAACTAAGGGGAATAATGTTATGGAAAATAAACAACAGTTAAAATTAGAAGTTTTGATGTCAGTCATGCATCAAAAAGATTTTTCAATTGCACAAAGAACAAAGATAAGCAGTAATTTGCTTGTGATTAATCAATGCGATGAAGATAAATACGAAGAAATAAACGTAAACGGATATAAATGGCGAATGATTTCGACCCGTGAACGCGGTTCTCACTTAAGTAGGCAGATGGCATTGGATAATGCGCAAGGGGAAATTTGTTTGTTTTGTGATGACGATGAAGAGTTGGCGGATGGATATAGTGATATTATTTTAAAAGCGTATGAAAAGCTCCCTAATGCTTCGGCTATTGTTTTTAATGTCACGCGAAACAACAATAAAAGCAAGAAATCGTATTATTGGATTAAAAAAATACGTAAAGCTCCTAAATATAGAGGATATGGAACCCCTATGCTTTCTTTAAAACTAGGCGACATTCAAAAACATGGAATACGAATGAATGAGATTTTTGGGGCTGGTTCAGTATGGGGTGGAGGAGAAGATAGCTTATTTGAAGATGAAATTCGTAAAAGCGGATTAAAAATGTATGAATATCCCGCTACAATTGCAACTATAGATTACGGAAATGGTTCAACATGGTTTAAAGGGTATCGTGAAGAAGCTTTTTATAATGAAGGAGCATTTAATCAACATAAATATGGGAAGAACATTATATTGAAATATTTGCGCTGTATCTATTCTTGTTACCGATTGCGAAAAGAAAAGTATCTGAATTTTTTTCAAAAGATGAAATGGATGCGGTTAGGGATGAAAGGAATGAAAACAAATATTCCTTATAAAGAGTATATTGCACATCAAAAAAAGCTTGAGAAAAAAGAGGAAAGACTTTAAGTTCGGAGAAAAACATGAAAGTATTACAAATTAATGCGGTTTATGGTAAAAAAAGTACGGGTATGATTGTGCGTGATATAGATAATATGCTTATTGAAAAAGGACACAGTTCTTATGTTGGATTTCAAGATGGCGATATCTCCGATACTAATAAATATAAAATAGGCAATGTAGTAGATTGGAAAATACATGCACTTTTCACTAGACTATTGGGAAAACAAGGTTACTGCAGTAAAAGAGCAACAAAAAAGTTTCTAGCTCAAGTAACAAAGATTCAGCCGGATATTATTCATTTGCATAACTTACACGCGAATTATATTCATTTAAATGTGTTATTGAACTATGTCGTAAAAAACGACATTTCTTTAGTGATAACATTGCACGACTGCTGGTTTTTTACGGGTAAATGCTTTCATTATGTGGAAAGTAATTGCGAAAAATGGAAAACGCAATGTCAGCATTGCCCTCGCAATAAAATGGATATAAAAAGTTGGTTTTTTGATGAATCAAAGACGGTTTATAATGATAAAAAATCTCATTTTGCGATGGTTAAGAATTTAACGGTCGTTGCTTGCAGTAATTGGATGGCAAGGCAAGCAAAACAATCCTTTTTGAGAGAGAGAGACATAAGAACGATTTATAATGGAGTTGATATTCAATTGTTTAAACCTCACTCAACAACAATTCGTGAAACTTTTAATTTAGAAAAGAAATTTTTAATATTTGGCGCAGCAAATAAGTGGTTAGATTGTAAAAATAAAGAATTGTTGGATTATTTTGTGAGCAATTTAGCTGAAGACGAATGCTTGATTTTATTTGGTTGTTCACAGGAAGATAAAGAACGTCTAAAGTTTTATGAAAAGGTGAAAGCTTTAGATTATATATACGATAGATCAGTCATTGCTGATTGGTTTGCAACAGTTGATGTTTTTGCGAATGTCACGTTTGCCGATACATTGCCTACGGTAAATATGGAGGCAACGGCTTGTGGAACGCCAGTGGTTACTTATGACGTTGGCGGCAGCTCGGAATTGGTGGAAGAAGGTGTGACAGGATATGTTATTGATGTAAATGACTATGTGGAGTTTTTTAACGCTATAAAAAAAATAAAAAATAAAAATATTCAAAGAGAAAAATGTAGGATATTTGCCGAACAAAACTTTGATAAAAATAAAAATTATCTTGACTATTTATCTCTTTATGAAAATATACTCTTTGGAGAAAAAAATAGATGATTTTATGGGGAACGACAATAGGTTTAATCCTGTTAAGTTACGGAGTAACTAGAAAATATGAGAATTCTAAAAAGGCATTTTTATGGTTGTCTGGAATTATTATTGTTTTAGTTTTAGGTAGCCGGTATTTTATCAATGGATTTGTTGATGAGATAACGTATAATTATCAATATCAGGGTTACAGTAAGTATTCGTTTGAAAAGATTCTTAATATTGCTAAAGATGATCGTGATTGGGGATTTACGCTGTTTTATTGGGCGATTGCAAAGATTGTACCGTATCAACAATTTCCTATTTATTTTATAACGGGATTTTTTATTTTTTCATCATTCCATTTTATCTATTACAATGCTGCGGATGATTTACTTGCAGTTTTGTTGATTTTTGCATTGGGGATTTTTTCATTTTATATGGCTGGTTATCGTCAATGCTTTGCGATGTGTTTTTGTTTATTTGCATTTGAATATGCAAAGAAAAAGAAACTCTTTTCGTTTTTAATTTTATGTTTCATTGCAATTACTATGCATGTATCATCATTTTTCTTTTTACTTCTTTATCCTCTAATTAATATAAAAAATGATAAAAGTAGTATGATTAAATATACTATAATGCTTGTTACAATAGTTGTATTGATGATTTTTTTGGTAACCTACGCATCCGAATTATTTGATCGGAATTATACGGAAGATAAACAATTTTCACTGATTGGTTTTTTAATTCAAATTGTGATTATGTTGGTGCCAATTATGTTCTATTTATTAGGGCTTACCGAGAAACATGAAAATGATGAGATATTTTTCCGATTGATTGTTTTAGGATTGATAATATATTTTTTAAAATTAAGATTTTTCTCATTTGAAAGACTTAGTTATTACTATACGTTTTTTACAGTAGCGGCATTTGGTAATACGCTTACGGCTTTAAGAAAGAATAATAATGCAGATGAGACTAGAGGAATTATTAAAATAATATCATGCATACTCTTACTTGCTTTAATTGTTTGGAGAGCGCCAAGCGGATTGGAATTCTTTTGGAACTGTTAATAGGAGGATGGGAATGAATATAAAAGGGAAAATAAGTGTTGTTGTTCCTATTTATAATGTTGAAAATTATTTAAAGAAATGTATAGATAGTTTGATCAATCAAACATATAAAAATTTGGAAATTATATTAGTGGATGACGGGTCTCCAGATCTCTGCCCGAAAATTTGTGATGAATATAAAAAGCAAGATGAACGTATTAAGGTGATTCATAAGCAAAATGGTGGCTTATCATCTGCAAGAAATGCAGGATTAGAAGTAGCGACTGGAGATTTTATAACTTTTGTAGATAGCGACGACTTTTTAGAATTGGATATTTATGAAAAAGTAATAGATATATTTAATAGCAATTCAGTTGAGATTGTTTCTATGACAATGCAACTAGTGAATGAAAAATATGAGGTTATCAATCAAGGCTTGACGGAAACATTTTCAATAGGCAATTGTTCGTCGCGAAATTATTTCAAAGGAATGGTTCAAAGAAAGCTATCGGCATCTGTATGCGATAAAGTTTTTTTAAAGTCTACGATTGAGAATTTTCGCTTTGATGAAATGCGGTTAAATGAAGATTTTTTCTTTCTTGCATCGCTATTACTTAAAAAAAATTGTACGATTTTCTTGATGAATGATATAGGGTATAATTATTTTACGAGAGTAAATAGTATTTCAAAGTCAGGGTTCGGTAAGTCTTTAATAGATGCGGTTTATAATACAAGGGATTTATATCAGGAATATCAAGCAGATGAAGAAATAAAAGCACTTTTAGCTGCGTTAGCTGTTTATCAAGCCAGAACTTGTGTTGTTGTAATGTCAAAATCGCAGTTTAAAGAAGAGAAAGAGTTTGTGTCGTTATGCAGAACGACAATGAAAGAATATCGAAAATATATAAAAAATTCGTTTATGAGTGAAAAAGATAAAATCTTTTGTTATGCATTTTTGGCTGTTCCTAATTTAGCAAAAAAAATGATTGATTTGATTCGATAAAAAATATGAAAGTTCTATTTATAGTGTCTGATTTTGATATGGGAGGCATTACATCTTCGCTTCGAAATTTAACAAACAAACTAGTTGAAAAAAATGTAGAAGTAGAGATATTAAATTTGCCTAATAAACTGTTGCCGCAAGGATTTCATGGCAAAATAAAATTGCTGGAAGTATGTGGATTGGCTCGTTTTTGGAATTTAGGGATAGAGCATGTGAAACAAGCAAAAGGTTTAAAAAAAATCAAATTATTGCTGTTGGGTTTTTTAAAAAAGTTGTTGAATAAAAAAGAAGCTTGGTTTAATTTTATTTTTAGGAACCTTCAATTATCGACATATTATGATGCGGTTGTTGGATTTAGGCAATCTCCAATTTGTTATTATTTAACAATAAGAAAAGATTTTGGGAAAAAGAAAATAGGTTTTTGG
Organism: Candidatus Scatosoma sp.; assembly: GCA_045660265.1. Taxonomy (GTDB): domain Bacteria; phylum Bacillota; class Clostridia; order Christensenellales; family Borkfalkiaceae; genus Scatosoma. The sequence goes on from JAZRDM010000069.1 coordinate 14,875, forward strand.
CATGGTGATATAGATTATATGAAAGGTGTTTCATCATGGGACTATTATTTGAAGGAATTGGATGTATTGGCTTGTGTGTCTAACGCTATTCGAGATCAAATGATTGAAAAATATCCGCATTTACAAGGAAAGGCTTATACAATATACAACGGGTTTGATCTTATCGAAATTAAACAAAAGCAACAGGGTTCAAATCCTTGTTATTGTAATTCGATGTTTAATATCGTTACTGTTTCAAGACTTGAATTTGAGTTAAAGCAAGTACAACGAATCCCTTATATATGCGAAAAATTATTAGAACAAGACATTACTAATTTTTGTTGGCATATTGTGGGGGATGGCCCTGATTTTTCTAGGCTTCAGACAATAATCGAGGAAAAGGCCCTAAAAAATTATATTATTATTCATGGGGCTAAAAGTAATCCATATCCATATATGAGTCAAGCCGATTTATTTGTTTTAACGTCTGCTACAGAATCGTATGGAATGGTTTTAGTAGAAGCACTAATATGTAAAACTCCAGTTATTGCTGGTGGATATCCGGCATTAAAAGAAATCGTAGAAGATGGTAAAACTGGGATTGTTGCTGAAAATTCAATAGATGGGATCTATAAATCTGTGTATCGAATGATTACGGATAAAGCTTTGTATAATGAAATTAAAAAGAATGTTATACAATATCAATATGATGAACAAATGGTATATAAACAATTTATGGAGATGATGAAAAATGCCTAAATACAGTATTATTGTTCCAGTTTACAATGCGGCTCGATTTCTTCGTGAATGTATTGACAGTGTATTGCTGCAGTCATATTTAGATTGGGAATTGCTTTTAATAGATGATTGCTCTACGGATGGCAGTAGAGCAATTTGTGCTGAATATGAGAAAAAGGATCCCCGAGTTAAAGTATTTGTACAAGCTCAGAATCAAGGCGTTTCTGCTGCTAGAAATTTAGGGTTGGAGCATATACAAGGAGAATATGTATTATTTTTAGATTCAGACGATTTTTTGGCGAAAGACTATTTTAATATAATTGAGAATTCGTTGACGGATGATATTCAGCTGTTATCTTTTGGAAACAGTATTTACCTTATGAGAGAAAATGGGGAAATTGAAATTAAAGATGATTTGATGAATATTGAAGTAGAGAAGGGTGATAATTCTAAAAAATCTTGGGGAGCATTCGTGGTGCATAGCTTTTTTGCATCTTCTTGGAATAAAGTTTTTAAGGCAAAAATTATTCGAGAACATAAACTTTGTTTTGACATAAATTGCGTTTGTTTTGAAGATTATATTTTTAATATCAATTATTGTTGTTTTGTTGATAGATTTAAAGCAATCAAAGATTCGATTTACTTTTATAGAAATTTTGAAAAAGTATCGCATATTTCTAAAAGAAAGTGGGGGCGCTTATTTGATATAAGTAGATGTGTAGCGTATGCAACAGATGCGTTTATTCAAACAAAGGGCGGTGGTAAGGAGTTGAATGATATACGTAGATATGTGTATCAAGCTTATATCACCGAATTAAAGGCTAATTTCGCGCGCGATCCTAAGAATATAAATGCCATTATAGTGGATTTATGTAAAGAAACTCAATTTGATTCCGCGGTGCAATCAATCAAAAATCGCGGTAAAATGTTGACAATTTTAAGCATATGTTTAAAATTGCACTTAAGATGGTTTGTGTTGAAAATTATAAAAACAAGGATATTAAAGGATGAACGTTAAAAAAGGCGCGAAAAATATTATATATTCATTATTAGGGCAAATTATTGCTTTGGGTTTAGGGATTATTGTTCCAAGGCTTTTGATTGTCTCTTATGGCTCTGAGGTTAACGGGTTGCTATCGTCGGTAGGGCAGGTAATAACCTATTTAGCTCTTTTAGAGGCTGGTGTAGGAACTGCGGCATTGCAAGCATTGTACAAGCCATTGGCTAAGGATGATAAAAATGATGTAAACTCTATTTTGTCCGCTACGTCGTATTATTATAAAAGAACGGGAATTTTATATTTATGGCTTGTTATTGTATTGTCGTTTGTTTATCCTTTTTGTATTAATACGACCTTAGATTACTTTTTTATTGTAATAATCATACTTTTAAATGGGATGCCTAATGTCATTAATTATTTATTCCAAGGAAAATTGAGGATATTTTTAAATGCAGTGGGTGACGGTTATGTACTAACGAATTTATCTACAATTACAAGCACTTTAGCAACAATTTTAAAAATTATTTTATTAAGCTTTGGTGTAAATGTTTTGTTTGTACAAGCTATTTATTGCGCAATTTCATTATTGCAAATGATTGTTATTTATTCGTATGTAAAAAAGAAATATGGATGGATTGATTTTAAAGTAGATCCCAATTTGGCTGCGCTAAGCAAAAAAAATGCAACGTTGGTACATCAAATATGCGGGTTGGTAACACATAGCACTGATTTGATTTTAATTTCGATATTCGTAGATTTACGCGCTGCAAGCATTTATGCCGTATACAATATGATATTTAATATCATTTGTCAAGTAGCAAATAATGTAAATGGTGGAATTCAGTTTTTATTAGGGGAAACATATAATAAAGATAAAGAAAAATATAACAAGCTTATCAATGTGTATGAAACTTACTATGTGGGTTTATGTAGCGCTTTAATGTTTGTAGCCTATGTAATGCTTATACCATTTCTTAAATTATACACAGAAGGTGCAGATGTTAATTATGTAGATTCGTGGTTGCCTATATTATTTGTTGCAGTGGAGATGTTGCGTGCAATTAGAAATTCTTCGGTTAATACAATTAGTGTTGCTGGAGCCTTTAAAGAAACATCCCACCATGCAATTATCGAATCGATTTTAAATTTGGGATTATCTATTGGAGCTGTACAATTTTATGGAATACATGGTGTTTTAATTGGGACGATCATTGCCTTTTTGTATAGAGACGTGGTTTCAATTTGGTATTCAAATAAAAAGATTTTAAAATGTTCTTCAAAGGCATCTTTAAAAATAAGTATAGGAAATTTATCATTTTTAGCACTGATAATGTGGTTGACTACCTTTATTAAGTGGCAAATAGACAATTATATTATACTTTTTCTTGTGGCTGGAGGAGTGACGGTTTTTTCTGGGATAGTATTTTTTGTATTTAACTCGTTGCTTTCACCGCAGGCGTTTTCTTTAATGTGGCAATATGTTAAAGAAAAAATTAAAGGAAGAAAAAATAAAGAAAATATAGTGAAGGATTAATATTTCAATGAAAAAGTTGGCCTTATTATTGCCCGCAATGAGAATAGGGGGAGCGGAGAAAATTGCGTTGAATTTTCTAGATGATTTAACTAAGCATTATGATGTTACATTGGTCTTAAATAAAATTGAAGGTGAGTTATTGTCTAAAGTTCAAACAAGGGTAACAATTTGTGAGGATAGGTTATCAACGTTTAATGAGATTTTTAAAGCTGATTTAAAACGATTACATATTATCAATATAATAAAAGATATTTTTTATTATATTTGTGTTAAATTAAAATGCAGGAAAGAGCGGAATTATCGATATTTAATTAAGAGAACGCCTTGGAATTTGGGTAAGTTCGATATAGCAATTGCTTATGTCGCAAATGTGTCTACGCAGATATTTTCTTTGGCGGATAGAGTTCAGGCGGATAAAAAAATTGCATGGATTCATGGTGAAACGACAGAGTTACAAGATATTGCATTATACAATGATTGCTATAAAGGATTTGATAAAATTTTTACTGTTTCAAGAGTAACATATTTTCACTTTATTAAAAAATTTCCTAAATGTAAAGATCTTGTTGATGTTTATTATAATCCGATTAAACCAGAGGAAATATTACGTTTGGCGGAAGAGCCAATGCAAGATGTAATGTCCTCTGAAAAAGTAAATATTGTTTCAGTGGGGCGTATAACACCTGAAAAGGGATTTGATATGTTGCCAGAAATAGTTTCGATTTTAAGAAAACGTAATCATAGAATTCATTGGTGGCTTATTGGAGACGGCACAGAATTAAACAAAATAAAGGAAAAGGCGAAAACTTTAAATGTTGAAGACTATATTTCATTTTTAGGAATGAAAAATAATCCTTATCCATATATAAAAAATGGTGATATTTATGTTCAGCCATCATATGAAGAAGGGTATAGTACTACAATTTGTGAAGCTGGGATTTTGGGAAAGGCGATTATAGGAACTACAACGTCTGGAGGAATTCGTGAGCAGATAGTTGAAGGAGAAAGTGCACTGTTGGCGGATCCAAACCCCGAAGCGCTTGTGGAAAAGATAGATACCTTGATATTAAATCCAGCGATAAAAGTCTTATTAGAACGTGAGGTGCAAAAAATTGATTTTTCTAATAGAGATGAAATTGATAAATTGATAAAAGGAGTTTGATATGCTTTTAAAAAGAATATGGCGAAAATTATTTCCAAAAAAATTTACAATAGAAGAACTATCAATGATACAATGCAATAAATTGCGGGCAGAGGGGGCGTCTATAGGAAAAAATGTTGATATACTTAATTCTCGAATTGAAGGTGGTGCCATTGCTGGTTTGTTAACGATAGGTGATAATGTTACGATTACTGGTGTGCAGATTCTCTTGCATGATGCAAGTACTTATAAAACACTGGGCTGGACGAAAGTTGGGGAAGTAAGGATTGGGGATAATGTATTTATTGGTATAAATTCAATTATTTTACCTAATGTACATATTGGTTCTAATGTTATCATAGGTGCTGGCTGTGTTGTTGCAAAAGATATACCAGATAATTCAGTGGTGGTTGGAAATCCGGCTAGAGTAATTGGTTCTTTTGATGCTTATATAGATAGACAAAAGAAAAAAATGCAGGAAGAGGTATGTATAGATCATACGTTATTTGAATTGAATAAAGACGCGCATGGGGATGAAATAAATAAATTAAAATCTAATGGCGTTGGCTTTGTGAGATGAGTTAATTAAGATAGAAAACTATATTTAATATAATGCACTAGCAGTCGAATGATTGAAAGGAGATGAATAATTATGTCGCTTTTTACGAATAAAACATTACTTATTACAGGCGGTACGGGTTCGTTTGGTAACGCCGTATTAAATAGATTTTTGAAAACGGATATCGGTGAAATTCGTATTTTCTCTCGAGATGAGAAAAAACAGGACGATATGCGCCATGAGTTTCAGGCAAAGATGCCCGAAGTCGCTGAAAAAATTAAATTCTATGTCGGCGACGTGCGCGATATTGCAAGCGTTAGAAACGCTATGCACGGCGTCGATTACATATTTCATGCGGCAGCGTTAAAACAAGTGCCTTCTTGTGAATTTTTCCCTATCGAAGCGGTAAAAACAAACGTTTTAGGAACGGAAAACGTATTGACTGCGGCCATTGAAGCAGGCGTTAAAAACATTGTTTGCCTTTCGACGGATAAGGCGGCTTATCCCGTAAATGCAATGGGGACAAGCAAGGCAATGATGGAAAAAGTTATTGTTGCAAAATCGCGCACGGTATCGCCTGAAAAGACAAAAATTTGCTGCACTCGTTACGGCAACGTAATGTGTTCGCGCGGATCGGTTATTCCGCTTTGGATTGACCAAATTAGAGCAGGAAAGCCGATCACAATTACCGACCCCACTATGACAAGATTTATTATGTCGTTAGAAGAAGCGGTGGATTTGGTATTGTTTGCATTTGAACACGGTGAAAGCGGTGATATTCTTGTACAAAAAGCGCCTGCATGTACCATTAAAACGCAAGCGGAAGCAGTATGTGAACTGTTTGGCGGAGATAAAAATAATATCAAAGTAATCGGTATCCGTCACGGTGAAAAGATGTATGAAACGCTTTTAACGAACGAAGAATGTGCAAATGCTATTGACCTTGGAAATTTCTATCGTGTTCCTTGCGATAAACGTGGGTTAAATTACGATAAATATTTCAATAACGGGGATGTGGAGCGTAATCCTTTGACAGAATTTAACTCTAACAATACACAGTTATTAACGGTGGGAGAAACGAAGGCAAAGATTGCTTCGTTGCAATATATCCAAGACGAATTAAAAAAATAAGGACAAGCTATGAAAATACTCGTTACAGGGGCGAAAGGCTTTGTAGGGAAAAACCTTTGCGCCGCTTTGAAAAACTTAAAAGACGGGAAAGATAAAACCCGTCCTGCGTTGTCGGTTGAAGAAATTTTTGAATACGATATCGACAGCAATCCTGCGGATTTGGAAACGTACTGCGAGCAAGTGGACTTTGTGTTTAACCTTGCGGGGGTCAATCGTCCGCAAGCGCAAGAAGAATTTATGCAAGGCAATTTTGGCTTTGCCTCGACTTTGTTGGATACGCTTAAGAAGTATAACAACAAATGTCCCGTAATGCTTTCCTCGTCCATTCAGGCGACGTTAATCGGTCGTTATGCTGACGGAGAATATGGTAAAAGTAAGAAGGCGGGCGAGGAGCTTTTCTTCGATTATATGGCGAATGGTGGGGGGCAGGTATGCGTTTATCGTTTCCCTAACTTATTTGGTAAGTGGTGTAGACCTAACTACAATAGCGCCGTTGCAACCTTTTGCAACAACATCGCAAACGATTTGCCGATAACCGTCAACGATAGGGCGATTGAACTGGAATTGCTTTATATCGACGATTTAGTGGCGGAAATGCTTGATTTATTAGAAGGCAAAGGGCATCGCTGCAATTATGATGATTTAATGCCGGTACAAAGCGAAAACGGCAGATATTATTACGCGCCGCTTACGCATAAAGTAACGCTTGGAGAAATTGTAGACTTGTTATATACATTCCGCAAGCAAAGCGAAACGCTGATTATTCCTGAAATTCCTAATAATAGCTTCGCGAAGAAATTATATTCGACTTATCTAAGTTATTTGCCTCAAGAAAAAGTGGCGTTTGATTTAAAAATGAACGAAGATGCGCGCGGTAGTTTCACAGAGCTTTTAAAAACGGAAAAATGCGGACAAGTATCTATTAATATTTCCAAACCTGGCATTACAAAAGGACAACATTGGCATCATACCAAGTGGGAATTCTTCATTGTGGTTGCGGGTAAGGGCTTGATACAGCAACGTAAAATTGGGACGGATGAAGTTTTAAACTTTGAAGTAAGCGGTGATAAAATCCAAGCTGTACATATGTTACCTGGATATACGCACAACATTATCAATCTTTCCGATACGGAAAATTTGGTAACGGTAATGTGGGCGAACGAGCAATTTGATTCCAACCATCCTGATACGTTTTTTGAAATTGTAGAGTAAAGGTTATACCATATACGAGGTGAAATAAAATGGAAACGAAAATTAGATTAGATTATTCGGACGTAAAGTTTAAAGATAACGGTAAGTTAAAGCTTTTGATTATCGTGGGTACTCGCCCTGAAATTATTCGTTTGGCGGCGGTAATTAATAAGTGCCGTCAATACTTTGATTGCATTCTTGCACATACGGGGCAAAACTACGATTATAACTTGAATGGTGTATTTTTCAAGGATTTGAAGCTTGCAGACCCCGAAGTGTATATGGATGCGGTAGGTGATGATCTTGGTGCGACGGTGGGTAATATTATCAACTGTTCTTATAAATTGATGGCGGCTTGTAAGCCTGATGCGTTGTTAATTTTGGGGGACACGAATAGCTGTTTATCTGCAATCCCTGCAAAACGTTTGCATATTCCTATTTTTCATATGGAAGCAGGAAATCGTTGCAAGGACGAGTGCTTGCCCGAAGAAACCAACCGCCGTATTGTCGATATCATTTCCGACGTTAACTTAGCGTATTCCGAGCACGCTCGCAGATATCTTGCTGATTGCGGTCTGCCCAAAGAAAGAACGTATGTTACGGGTTCTCCGATGGCGGAAGTTTTACATAATAACCTTGCAGAAATTGAGGCAAGCGACGTACTTACGCGTCTTGGTTTAGAGCCTAAAAAATATATCTTGCTTTCTGCGCATAGAGAAGAAAATATTGACACGGAAAAGAATTTTATTTCCTTGTTTACTGCGATCAATAAGCTTGCGGAAAAGTATGATATGCCTATCTTGTATAGCTGTCATCCAAGAAGCAAAAAGCGTTTGGAAGCAAGCGGCTTTAAGCTTGATAAGCGCGTGATTCAAAATCAGCCTTTGGGATTCCACGATTACAACAATTTACAAATGAACGCATTTGCGGTGGTGTCGGATAGCGGTACGTTGCCTGAAGAAAGCTCTTTCTTCACGAGTATCGGCAAGCCTTTCCCCGCGGTATGTATCCGTACAAGTACAGAACGCCCCGAAGCATTGGATAAGGCGTGCTTTGTGCTTGCGGGCATTGATGAAAAACATCTTTTGCAAGCGGTGGAAACGGCTGTGGATTTAACGAACGATGACAATCACGGAATTCCCGTGCCTGATTACGTAGAAGAAAACGTATCGACGAAGGTTGTTAAGATTATTCAATCGTATACAGGCGTTGTCGATAAAATGGTGTGGAGAAAGTTCTAAAAATTGATTGAGTGGGGGCAGGTACGTGACGAATACGGAAAAGTTCTTTGTCGAGTGCGTAAAAAGGGGGATAAAAGACGAGAAAATTGAGTTGATTCCCGACGAGCTTGACTATAAACAATTTTATAATCTTTGCACATCGCATTCAATGAGCGTCGTTGTCTTTAAAGCGCTTGAAAACGTAAAAGATAATTTACATCCGCAGTTTTTAGCGGCGTTGCAAAAATCGGTTCATCGTTACGTAATGCTAGACGTACAAGGCGAATACGATATTAATACCGTTTTGACTGCCTTTGAAGAACGGGGGATTAAACATATGCCCCTTAAAGGATATCATTTAAAAAAATTGTATCCTTCGACGGATATGCGCTATGCATCCGATTGCGACGTATTGATAGACGTTGCGCAATTAAAAGAAGTACGGGCTTTAGTAGAAGAGCTTGGGCTTGCAACAAAACGCCACGACGAGCATCATGATATTGTGTATTATCCTGAAACAAAAACGGTTTTTGAGTTACATAAAACGATTTTTGTTGGGCCATTAGAAAAATATTTCGGTGTGGAAAATAAAGGCTTTGATAGGGCTCATGTGAGAGAAGGATATCAATACTTCTATGAAATGGACCGTGAAAGATTTTATATTTCTTTACTTGGTCATTCAGCGTATCATTTTGCGGAAAGCGCTGGCGTGGGGATTCGTCATTTAACGGATATCTATTTATATCGTAAAGCGTACGACTTAAATGAAGAGTATTTGAACGTAGAGCTTGATAAATGCGGTTTGCGGCAATTCAAAGACGAGTTTGAAAACGTGTCTGCGTATTTCTTTGAATGTGCGGAAGCGGACGAATTTACGCAAAAACTCGCAAAGCATATTTTGGAATCGTCTTTGCTTGCAAACGCAGAAAAAAAATCCGCGTCCGACGTAGCGGCAAATACAAACAATAATGATGAAAAAGCAAAATCCCGTTCGATTTTGCGTAAGATTTTTTTGCCAACAGAGCAAATGAAATTTACTTATCCCGTTTTAAAAAAGGCGATTTGGTTGTTGCCGATTTTTCACGTTGTGCGTTGGGTGCAAGTTGTTTTCACCCGACCAAAAGCCATCGGGCAATTAAAGAAAATAAATGAAGTTGCAACGGATGATTTGGCTTATATGAAAGAAATTCGAGGGGGATTAGGAATTAACCATCTTTAAGTAAAATGCAATAAAAAGCCACCAATTTGGGTGGCTTTTGTTGGTGACTCGTAACCAACCTAAATCAAATCTTTAAGTAATTCTCTTAAAGTTGGTTTTTACTTTTAGAATAACACGCTCCTTTCTCCTGTCAAGAGTCTTTCGCGGCATAAACCGCCGTTTTTTGCGTGATTTTATATAGGGTAGATATTTATTCAAAGAAAAAAGAAAAGCGTTCCCATGACAAAGGGAAATACCTTAAAAACTATTTTAGAAAATGAAACAACCTAAATCGAACCTTTTTGACTTCTTTATGCTGATTAAGAAACGTATTGCAAAAATATTACGCGTTATTATAGCCAACGCAAGATTTGATAATTTTAATTAAATCGTCTATTTCCGTTATGCAATCTAACTCTATCCATTTACGCACAATGCCTGCAACGCCTTGCGTAAAAAATTCGAGATTATATATTCTTTGCGTTTCATCTTCTAAAAATTGTGCGATAGCAGGATAAAAAATGCTGTCATACATTTTTCGATAAACCCGTTCGCTTTGAAATAAATGCGGCTTTTGATGTACTAACTTCAAAATTCGCTTATTCCTTTTGCAAAAATCCAAATAAGGAATCAGCTGTTCTTCTGTGATTAAAAAAGCATCTTCTTTTGACTTAATTACATACGGAATTTCCACGGGAAACGAGTTTATAAATTCTTTGTTAAGATTTTCGAGCGTTTCTTCCAAAAGTTCATAAATATTATCATAATGCAAATAAAATGTAGAACGATTCACGCCTGCTTTTTGTGTGATTTCGGTTATGGATATAAAATCAATATCCTTTTTTTCAAGCAACGCCAATAACGCTTGATTCATAAGTCGTGCGGTATAAAAATATTTGCTTTCGTTTTTATTCATTTTTTAACACCTTTAAGTCATTATTTGCTTTTTTAATCATAAGAATGGCGCATACAATTATAAATATTGCGACAACACCACTTAAAATAGGTAAAATAATACTCCGTAAACACTCATTATCACTACCAAATGTTGCAAGCATAGTGTTTGTCAACGTTAACATAGAAACGCTGGCGGAAATTAAGCTTATCACTTTTACGCAAGAATAAACATATTCGTTTTTCTTCAAATACCTTACGATATTAACAATGGCAATCGTTAACGCGGAAAAGGTATAAGCAGCAAGCGTTATCACTATAATTTCGTGATATTTTGCGTATGGCGCGGTATAAATCAAAAGAAATATCATTACCGAAACTACCAAATTTAGTAAAAGCAAGAAGTAACCACAAGCACGCATAATCAATATTTTTTTACGCAAAGAACTTTTGGGATTTGTTTCAAAAAATATAAAAATGCGCGCAGTGGAAAGTAATGTGTAGTAGAGTGACATAACAAAAAACCATTTTGAAAAATACACCTGACTTACAATAAATAAAAAGATTGCATATCCAAAATTAAAAATAAGCGATATAAGCAAAAACAACTTTATTCTAAATTCTATATTGTCTTTAATTTTTTTCAAAAAGTCTGAAAACATTTTTATTCATCGTTTGCAATTTCGTTTGCAAGTCTAATAATATCCGTGGCGTATTTGGCTTTGGATTTTGCTAATATTTTTTTATATAAAGGATAATTAACGCTTACCCCTAAAATACCAAGACAGCCAATAACAATGCCAAGTCCCATCATTAAAGGGCTACCTGTTCCAATTACGCCCATAGATAAACACATACCCGTTCCTAAAACAAGAGAAGAAATTACACCAAAGGTAAAAGTGAAAATATTTGCAGGATTTTTTGCTTGTGCATCTAACTTTTTCAAAGCTTTAACCTTTGAGGTTTGTTTGGGGGCATATTCGTTTGCGATTTGTTCCGCATAAATTTTATCAGTATTCATTTTGAAATCTCCTTAAAATAATTTTCTTTTTCGGCTCGAGCAAGATTATTATAGCACAAAGAAGAAATTATTGCTACAACAAAATATATGGCAACTGTCGATTTGCAAAAAACGTAAAAAAATAGGTAATGGCACTACGGCGTGCGCTTGTTATATACGATTCGGCTTGCTTGAAAAAGAAAAATTGAACCCCTCTCATTTTTTGAGAGGAGTTCGATTTAGGTTGTTACTGGTGACTCTATCGGGACTCGAACCCGAGTTTGCGCCGTGAGAGGGCGCCGTCCTAACCGCTAGACGATAGAGCCATATCTAATTGCTTATGTAGTATAGCATATTTTTTGGAACGACGCAACTATTTTTAGTATATCCAAATAAATTTCGTAAAAAAATCTGCAATGCTCTTGTTGAAAAACAATAGGGCTGAACAGGCGCGGATTGAATGCAATGTAAAAGGATAATTTACTAAGAGGATAGGCATAGAAAAAAGGAAGTTTATTGCTATTTTCTCGTAAAAAAACTAAAAAGTATTGAAAAATAAAAAAGAATATGATATACTTAATAGGCTAATAAAAATATTATATTGAGGAGGACGAAATGAAAAATAAGAAACCAATCGCGCTTGCGCTTTCAACGCTTATGATGGCGGTTACGCTTTGTTCTGCAGTAGGTTGCCAAGGCGCTGAAGCGGAAGGCGAAGACTTTTTGCAAACGATTACGATTGCACAGGCGGAAGGAGTTGTACAATATACCCCCGTATTATACGGTACGCATGATAAAGTAACCTTACCGTTATTATCAGGGGAAATCTATACGGTAACAGCAGAGTATAAAAAGTATATTACGGACAAGTATAATCTGCAGTCTAAAGATGCCTTTGCGCCCACGCCTTTGACGGTATCGTGGGAAAGTCAGGAAGAAGATCCTTTGTATTATACGTTTGACATTTCTACCAGCGAAAATATGTCTAATCCCGATAGTTACATAACCTTTGATACGTCGGTAACTTTAAAGAATTTATTTATGGGGTACGATTATTATTATCAAATCAGCGCAAAATACGAAGATAAATTGATTAAATCCCGTATCTTCGAATTTTCGACCGAATATCTTCCCCGTACGGTACTGGTAGATGAGAAAGTTACCAACACGCGCGACTGGGGCGGATACTATACGCAAGACGGTAAGCGTATGAAACAAGGTATCGTATATAGAGGCGGTGCGTTGGAAGATATTACGGAGGAAGGGAAGCGAGTAATGTTACTCGATCTTGGTATCAAAACGGATCTTGACGTGCGCGGGGACAGCGGTTCGCCGTTGACGTCTTCTCCTCTCGGCGAAACGGTAAATTATATTGAAGCTAAAGGTCCTTATTACGTTACGCCGTATGGTCAAAACGCTCGTGGCATTGATGATAATGAAGGGGGCTACCAAGACTCTCTTGCAAAAGAAATTAAGACGTTTGCAAACCCCGATAACTTCCCTGTTTACGTACATTGTTCGTTAGGCAGAGATAGAACGGGGACCTTATGTTTCCTTATCCAAGCCCTTTTAGGCGTAGAAGAAATGGATATTTATAGAGATTACGAATTATCCATGATGTCGCGCTTAGGTAAGCGCCCTGAAGATAATGGTAAGAGTGCGGCTTATATGGTAAGTATGCCGTTCACGGCGTTGTATAAATATATAAAGAACTTCCAACCCAAGAAGACGATGCAGGAAAATGCAGAAGCATATATGCTTTCTATCGGGGTAACCGCAGAAGAAATTGCCGCAATCAAACAAAATATGTTGGAAGAGGTGAAGTAATATGAAGAAAAATATTCTTGGTAAATTCGCACTTATGATAATGACGGCGGCGGCTTTAGTGGGCGGCGCAAGCCTTCATTATACGCCTCTTACAACCAACGCCGAAAGTGCGGAATTTGATTGTGAATACGGTGTAAACGATAAAACTGATCCCTTCATTTCCAATGGTTACGGTGCGACGGAAGTTATTACCTATACCGAATCGGAAGCCACGGCGGCAGGCGTGCCCGCTGGTTTCTCCGGTGAAGTTCTTTCCGTTTTTCATACAGCGACAAACCGCGGGATTATGCTTGATTTTTCCAGTCAAAATATCCCTATCAAATATGTGGAAAGCATTACGTTTAGAATATATATGAGCGACGATGGTATTTCAGACGGCTATCCTGAGTTGCGTATCCCCGAACCGTATTCAAGCGGCGGCTGGGTAATGCGCTATAATTTCGCGGATAAAACGGATGCTTGGCAAGAAGTTGTTTTAAAAGACGGTAATGGCAGTTTCTTTAATAACGGGAGCAGAACGGCCGATTTTAATATGCTTGCAAAAGACGGGTATTTGTATAAATTTGAGCTGGCTATGCGCCATAACGGTAGTAGCGATAAAGCTTTCTATATCGACAGCGTGAAAGTCGGTTACGTTGCAGATGACGGCGTTGCGCCCGTTTTAACTTATAACGGCGAAGACGAGGTTACCATTGCAAAAGGCCAACAGCTTAATTTTGACGTTTCGGCAGTAGATGCAGAGGAAGGTGAAGTAGACGTTGAATACGTTTGGGGCGATCCTTCTAGAATTGAAGCAGACGGCAAGCCGATGGGCGGTACGCATACCTTGACGTTTGTCGCACGCGATTTCTTTGGAAATACGACGGAAAAAACGATTACCGTCATTGTAAAAGAACCCGACGTAACGCCGCCGACCTTGGTAGTACCTGTGGATACTATATACGCAAAAATCGGTGCGAAAAGCTTATTAACGTTTACGGCGTCGGATGATAAAGGCGGGGTAACTATTACGACGGTATGGTCGGAAGGCGCGTTAGATCGCTATGAAAGATTGACGCAAGGCACGCACACGCTGACAATCACGGCAACCGATTTAAGCGGAAATAAAACGGAAAAAGTGGTTACCTTCATTGTAACGGAGGATGGCGATACGGCAGACGTTGTCATTGACGAAGAAGAGATTTGTCCCGACTGGGTAGACCCTGATTTGCTTCCTGATGATGATTCAACCTCGGATGATTCTACCTCTGACGACTCAACTTCCGACGATGCAAACTCGGATAATTCGACTTCTGACGATTCGACCTCAGATGATAATTCAAGTGAAGATTCAACGTCTAGCGAAGATTCTGCTTCGGATGAAGATTCTGTAAATAGCGGAAACTCTTCTACGACCGAATCGGGAAATAATCAACAAGACGAACAAAAACCTAGCGATACCCCTGCAAAAGCAGGCTGTGGCAGTTCGCTTGGCGTAATGGCAGGGTTGCCTTTGTTGGTTGCAGGTGCTTTCGTACTTTTAAAGAAAAAAGAAAATTGATATTCAAATTCTAGCATAAAAAACAGCCCCGAAGTTTTCTTCGGGGTTGTTTTAACGAAAGGGGAATAAATAAAAAACACTCGGCGGCGTTCGCAGAGTATCTTTCTGTTAGTTATTTTGTTGTGCTATTGTTATAAGATTATATATAATTTCAGGTCGGAAGTTTTTGTACTTTTTATTGAAATTGAATTTGTCTTATAACAGCTAGGTTGAGGGGGGAGTAGAACTATATATATTTTTATATAAAATAAAAAACACTTGGCGATTTAGCCAAGTGTTTTTATTCAACGTTGTTTTACAACAAATAAACTTAATTATTCGCCTTTGAAAGGAAGCAATGCAACGATTCTTGCGCTCTTAATAGCAGATGCAAGATGTCTTTGGTGCTTAGCGCAGGTGCCGCTCATTCTACGAGGGAGAATTTTACCGCCTTCCGTGATGAATTTCTTCAAACGGTTAACGTCCTTATAATCGATCGTATCAAGCTTTTCTTGGCAGAAAGCGCATACCTTTTTACGGGGCATTTTTTTGAAAACCTTTTTTACGGGTGCTTTTTCTTCCATAACTGTTACTCCTTATGTTTATAGTGTCCTTCTTAGAAGGGAATGTCGCTGTCGTCGTCATCTAAAGCCTTTAATGCGGGCTTCTTCTTTGCGGGGGCAGCGGAACGAGGTGCAGCGTCAAATTCGTCAAAGCCTTCGCCTGCTTTCGGAGTCAAGAACTCAACGTCTTGTACAACGATATCAACAGCCGTGCGCTTTACGCCTTGGTTGTCCTCGTAGTTGCGGAGCTGAATGCTGCCGCTTACGGCAACTTTGTTGCCTTTTTTGGTGTACCGAGCAATCGTTTCAGCCTGTCCGCGCCAAGCGGTGCAGTTGAAGAAATCGGTTTGACGTTCGCCGTCTTGAGAAGCATAGCCTCTGTTTACGGCAATCGCGAAATGACAAACGGCAACACCGGAAGGGGTTTCCGTCAGCTCGGGATCACGTGTTAAGTTACCAATTAAAAATACTTTGTTCATAATGTTTTCCTGATTAGTTAAGTTTCGTAACCATGCGTCTCATAACTTCGCTGTCGATACGTGCAACACGTTCAAGCTCGTTTAAGACATTGCTTTCAGCTTCAAACGTCATAAGGACATAGTATGCTTCGTTCTTGTAGTTGATGGGATACGCAGTTTTCTTCGTTCCCCATTTGTCCGTCGAAACAACAACGCCGCCCATCGATTTTACGATATCTTCGTATTTTGCGATTTCGGCTGCCTTAACTTCTTCCGTAGAATCGTTGTTGAGCAAATAGAGCAATTCGTATTTAGCCATGTTTTTTTACCTCCTGGTCTTATTCGGCACACTGTTTTCCAGTATGCAAGGTGCGAATGGCTACCTTTATAGCCATACATGATTATTATAGCTTATTTGGAAATTTAAGTCAATTATTTTTTTATATAATTTAAAAAATATTTAAGGAAAATGCAAGAAAAAAGAGGGACGCGCAGTCTCTCTTTTTTCTTAATTTCGCAAGTATCTTACGAGGAGAACGTAGCAAGTAATTTTTCGGTGTAATCAAGGATTTGTTCAATGCTCATTTCACCGATTTCGCTAAGGATAACGCCTTCTTTATCCTTGTACTTTTTATTTTCGTCGATTGTGTTTTCATCATCATCTTTCGTGAAAGCTTTGATAGGAATGGTCAACGTTCTCGCAGAGCCGCCTATTTCATAAGTATACGATAACTCGTACAAGATGCCTCTTTGCAAGATAGAGTCATCAATTTCTACAAGACCGTCTGTATCTAATTGATTAAGGGTAGCAACGTGCATATTGTCCGTCATTTTCTTAACCATATCTTCTACGTGGCTGATAGTGTATTCAGTATGTTCTTCGCCCGTTTCAATATCGGAGAGCATATACTTCCAGCTTCCCGTCAACGCGCGGTTAGACTGCGTACCAGCCTGAAAATCAGTGGTAGTATAATATTTCCCGTCCGCTTCATTATAATACAGCTTGTTGCCATTCTTATCCAAGTATACAGGCTTGGTAATAACCGTCATTTCCGCGTCGGCGTAGAACAGGCCAGCATTTTGGTTGTAATAAATTCTGCTGTCGTCGTAGTTGAGATAATGTCCGCTTGCGTTTTGATACGTTTCATAAACTTGGTCTTCAAACAACGTTTGAATGGTCAAGCTGTTGATGTCTGCGCCCATAGAAGTTAAGGTAGAGTTAGACAAATGCTTCAAGAAACGGTTGCTGTTAATCGTTTCGTCGTCTAATACTTCGCCAACCTTTAAATCGGGGATAGCGTCTTTCAAATCGCCGAATTTCTTATCCTTTAAGGTGTTGAGAAGTTTACCATCTTCTTCGGTTACGTTTAAGAATTCGCCGATTGTCAAGTGTTCGGTAATATCAGAGATAAGGTCGCCGTTCGACAAATCGCCGATGGTATGGCGTTTATATTCTTTTATGCTGTTATCTAAATTGAATACCTTATAAACGTCGCCGATTGCCGTTGCCGATTCGGATACGTTTACCGTTGCGTTATCGCCTGTTGCGACAAGCGTATAGTCAGCATCCTTGTACGTAAGGGTTAAATCGTTTACGCTGGCATTCGTCATTCTCTTGCCAAATACGTCATAAACGAAACCATTATGTACAACTACTTGCATTTGGCTCATTTTAACGTTTCCGTCAACAATTTCGTAGTGCGTGCCTTTCTTGCCGTAGAGTAAGTACATGGTAACCGCATCGTCATGGTCTGCGGTCAAAAGGGAATCAAGAGTAATGTTATCAAATACGCTCTTGTCGTTTTTCAACATTCCGATAGTACGGGGGTTGGTTGCGTGGATAACGTCGATAGCGGGGGTGGAAGGATCGCCGTCATGGTCAACGTTTTCTTCAATCGTGTAATCCACACCTTTTTCGCCGTAACAAATCGCAATGAGAATCGCAGAAGAATCCGCATCTACTTCCAAAATCGTTTCCAAACGCAAATCGTCCATAAAGCTTGCGGAGTCTCTCAAATCGGCAATCGTTCTAGGCGCGTAAAGTCTGTTTGTTGCGGGGTTAAGCTTCCACGTAATAACGTTGCCGTCTTTTTCGTAATGCGTGCCTTCGTAGCCAAACGAGAGGGCAAGCATAAACGCGTCTGCGTCGTCTTGTTGCAACGTAACGCCGAATACGGTGCTTAATTGTACGTCGTTGATAAGCTGAGTCGCTTTAGAGCCGATTAAGTCGGCAAGCAAAGTCTTGGGATAGAGCAAACGGGTAGAAGGAGCTTTATTTTCAGCGTCTGCTTGCGTGTCGTATACATAGTATACGCCGTCCGTTGCGCTGACGTATTGCACTTGTTCTACTTCCGTTTCGGTGGCAGGGCTAATGACTACTTTATAAATGCCCGTAGCCACTTCCGTGGTAGAAACGCCTACCTGTTCGTAATGGTCGTCGATAAATACGTTGTTTGTGCTATCATACGTGTATTCGATAGGGTTCATAACGTATTTTTCCGAGCTTTCGTCGAAATGATAACGATTTTCTTTACCAAGCGCCAAAGCAACCATCAGCGTGTCGCTATCTTTGTTTAAGTTGAGTACGGAAACCAACGTAATATCGCGGAAGATATTTTCGTCGCCGTTCATCAAATAGCCAAGCGTACGCGCTTCGTTGTCGCCGATATATTCAATGGTATCAGGGGTACCGTCTTCGTCTTTATCCACCAACTTATAATGCGTGCCTTCTTCGCCGTATGCAAGTGAAAGCATTAACGCGTCTGGATCGTTGGTTGTGTCAAGGTCGTAGTTGTCCAAAGGCGAAATATCCAAAATGGTTGCAAGCTTCACGTTATCAAAGATATCGCTGAAGCCGTCTTCGCTCATAATATCCCCAACGGTAAGGGGGGTGGAGCCTTCCGCTGCATAAACTCTATCGCCGGAGATAATGTAATCGTCGCCGTAGGCAAGTGCCAACATGAAGGGGTCGGAGCTTGCGTTTAAGCCCATTACGGACGCTAATTCAATGCTGGAAAGCAAATCGTTAGAGTTGGATTGCAAATCGAAAAGGGAAGTCTTTTTATACTTATATTCACGGGGGAGTTCGCCTTCCGTGTATTGATAAGCAAGGTAACAGCCGTCCGCTTCGCTGTAAATAGCATAAATAATTTCCGCGTTTTCGCCATCGCCTATCGTTATTTTATATACTTCAACGGAGTCGGGTAAATCGGAAAGGTCTAACGACATGGGTTGGGTTAAATCAAGTGTGAAAGCTTCCGCCGTTACTTCGTTGCCCGATTCGTCGTACATCTTATCGCCTTTCAAGTGGTATTTTACTTGATTCATGCTGATCGTACCGTCTTCGGCAATGTTGTAACGATAAGTATTTCCGTAGGCAACCGCTTTCATTAAGTCGTCGTCTGCATTTACTTCTAACACAGCATCCAAAGGAACTCTGCTTAAAATGGACTGCATATCGCCGCTCATCAAATCGCCAATCGTCGTTTCTTGGTAGCCGCCAAGCATAGTGATAACGCCGTCCGCATCTTTAATATAATGCGTGCCTTCTTCACCGTAGCAAAGGGCGAGGATTAACGCGGATTGTTCAACGTTGAGTTTGTTAAGCAACGTGCCAATTTTCAGGGCGTTGACAGAATCTCCTAAATACCCGCCAAGCTCAGTAAACGGCTTTGCCATCAACTCGTTAGAGGAAAGCTCTACGCCGTATTCTTGCAAGGTGGTAATCAAACCGTCAACCGTTTCCGCAACTTTAGGCGAAATTTTATTTAACGTGTTAAAACTAGCTGTTCCGTTTGAAAACTCGTCGGCTACTTCTTGCACCGAGCCAACAAGTTCGACAATCGTCTTTTTTGCATACTCCTCGGTGATAAATTCTTTGTAATTGATTTCCGTACCCGTAATATCGCCTACGGTTGTCGTTACCGATTCGACAGTTGCGGTTGTCGCAAAGAGATACCCACCGCCGACAATCCCGCCAAGCGTTCCGACAAAGCCGATTAAAACGCCGAGCAATACAGCGCCGACTTTTCCGCCGCTTGTAGCAACGACGCGTTCTTTTTTCGCTTTGGGCTTAGATGCTTTTTTAGCCATATTCATTCTCCTTTTTTGCCGTTATACGCGTGTGCGCATGACAAAATAAATAATACAATAGTATTATACACCTTTCTTTTGTAAAATGCAAGTACTTTATAAAAAAAATAGACGGTGGAAATTTTCACCGTCTAATAATGTTTTTTTGTGTTTAGAAAAGAGGAATCGTCGCTAAATACAAAACGTCGTCTCTATCAGCCGCATCAGCTTCTGCCAATACGAATGCCTTTTTATGTACGATACCGCCCGCTTTTTCAACGATAGCTTCAAGACCTTTTAAAGAAGCCCCCGTAGATACAACGTCGTCAACAATCCCAACCTTTTTGCCTTTGATAAGGTCAACGTCGTGTTTAGAAAGGTATAATTTTTGGTCTGCACCCGTCGTAATGGACGAACCATACGCCACTTCGATACCGTCTTGCATATAAAATTTTTTACTCTTTCTGGCAACAGCGTAAAGGGGGTGTCCCAATTCTCTTGCAACGCAATGGGTAAGCTGTAAGCCTTTAGATTCAGCCGTAATCAATACGTCGCAATCCGCAACAAGCGGCGCTAATTTTTTACCGCAGTGTTCAGTCATTTCCGCGTTTCCGTGTAAATTAAAAAAGGCAATTTTAATACCGCTAGGCAAAGGTAAAATAGGTAATTGTGCTTCGTAGCCTTGTAAATCTACTTTATGATAATCCATTATTTTCTCCTTGGCGCCCTACAGGGCGATTTTTTACTCAACGAATGCATTGTAACATATTTTTTATAAAAAGTAAACGATTTATCGAAAATTATTTAAAAAAGTTTTCTCGCCGTATCCAAGCGTTGACTTTTTCTGCCGTTCGTGCTACAATAAGTAGCGCGGAATTTTCCGCATAAGGAGAAAAATTTTGAGCGAGATTACGGCAATCACTCCGCAGGTAAAGGATAAAACGCGGTGTAATATTTATTTGGATAATCGTTTTTATTGCGGGTTGACGCTCGAATGCGTGGTAATCAATCGCTTAAAGACGGGAATGCAGGTTGAAAAAGAGCAGTTAGACGAATTTCAGCTCCAAAGCGAAAAGCAAACGGCGTTGGATAAAGCGCTCACCTATATTACCGCGACGCAAAAAACAGAAAAACAAATCCGCGATTATCTGCAAAAGAAAGGCTACGTGCAAGCGGTAGTAGAATACGTAGTGGAAAAAATGCGCGGATATAATTTTTTAAACGATAAAGGGTATGCGGAAGATTACGTTCGGGAAGTTTCGGCGAAAAAAGGCGGCAAGCTGATAAAATTAGAACTTCGTAAAAAGGGCGTTTCCGAAGCGGAAATTGACGAGGCGGTCTCCGCTTTGTCAAGTGAAGAGCAAACACAAGCCGCGTTGCAAATTTTGCAAAAATATTTGCGGTTTAAGGATAGGGAACAAGCGACCTTGCAAAAAGCCTTTCGCTATCTTTTGGGTAAAGGGTTCGACTATGAAATTGCCAAAGAAGCGTTATCTTTATTAGGCGAAAACGAGGAGTTTTAAATGCAAAAAAACGGATATAAATTTTATCAATTTGATAGCATTCCTTCCACAAACGACTTTGCAAAAACGCTTTTAGAGTGCCGTGAAAACGTCTTAATTACCGCCCGTGAACAATCGGGGGGCAGGGGTACGAAAGGACGCTCGTTTTTATCAAAGCAAGGGGGCGTGTACGCGACGAAACTCGATTTTTATCAAAACTTTTCTGCACAAAAAGCCTTTGAAATTATGGCAAAAACGGCAACGGCTGTATGCAAAACGCTAGAATTTTTTTCTTTAAAGCCTTGTATTAAATGGCCCAACGATATATATGTTGCGGATAAAAAAATCTGCGGTATTTTGATAGAAAATGGCCTGCAAGGAACTATGCTTTCCTACTCTATCGTCGGGGTAGGCCTCAACGTTTGTAATGAGTTGGATGACAGCTTGTTAGAAATCGCAACAACTATGCGTTTACAGCTGAAAAACCCGCCGTCCGTTGAAGAAGTTTTTGCGAAATTATACGAGTTTTGGACAGCTGAATTTCACATGAAAGAATATCTTTCCCGCATCGGCTATATGGGGCGTGAATGCAGGCTGATTATCGGCGAAGAAAGCCGTGTAGCAACGTTGTTGTTTGTGGACAGCGAAGGGTGTTTGCACGTCAACGTAAACGGTGAAGAAAAGTGTTTTCACAGCGCGGAAATTTCGCTTAGGATAAAATAAAGGGAGAAATTATGCAATACGTTTTAACGAATACGCAGATGCGTAATGCGGATAAATATACAATAAACGAAAAGGGTTTTTCCGCCCTTTCTCTGATGGAAAAAGCGGGGAAAGCGCTCGCTGACGAAGCGCAAAAGCTTGCGCCGCACGGAAAAATTCTCTGTCTTTGCGGCGGCGGCAATAACGGTGGGGACGGTTTTGTGTGTGCTCGTTATTTGTATTTGGCTGGGCGAGAAGTGGAAACGGTGTTCTTTGCGGAAAAAGCGACTGATGAGTGTCAAATCAACCGCTCTGAATACGAAATGCTGGGTGGGAAACTTAAAGCGAGAATTCCGCAAGGCAGATATACGTTGATTATCGATTGCCTTTTCGGAACAGGCTTTCACGGCGAGTTTGCAGGCGCGTTTGCCGACGTGGCAAGACAGGTGTCGCAAATGCGCGCAAGCGGTTCAAAAGTGCTTTCGGCGGATATTCCTTCGGGAATAAACGGCGACAATGGGCTTGCCGCAAAGCTTGCCATTCAAGCGGACGTAACGCTGTGTTTCGGTGAGATAAAGGCAGGCGTATATTTAGGCGACGGGCTCGATTTTTCAGGTGAAGTCAAGCGCGCGGATATCGGCATATTTTTGCCTGAACTCGACCATGGGTACGCCGTTTTGTCGGATAAAGAACAAATTTCTTCGTTACTGCCCAAGCGTAAACGTAATTCTCATAAGGGCTGTTACGGTAAAACGGCAATCGTTGCAGGAAGTGCGCAATATAGGGGCGCTGCGTATTTATCCATGTTGGGTGCGTTGCGCTCGGGGGTGGGGTATACCACTTTGTTTGTCCCGGAAGGGATT
This sequence comes from Candidatus Scatosoma sp., assembly GCA_045660265.1. Classification (GTDB taxonomy): domain Bacteria; phylum Bacillota; class Clostridia; order Christensenellales; family Borkfalkiaceae; genus Scatosoma. Next base: position 37,965 of record JAZRDM010000069.1, read on the forward strand.
ATGCAAGAATACCTTTTAAAATGCCCCGAAGCTATGGTGGAAAGCTTAAACGCAGGGCAAAATTTTGTCTTTAACGAAAACGTTTTTATCCGCCTTTGCGAGTTTGAAAGTATCGCTTTCGGCATGGGTATGGGCGTTAGCGAAGAAGTGGCGCACGCGGTAAAATATTTGCTTAGAAACTATCAAGGCAAGCTGATTTTAGACGCCGACGCTTTAAACTCGCTCTCCGCATACGAGCAGGAAAACCTGCAAACAATTTTTGCAAAAAAACAATGCGAAATCTTGTTGACTCCGCACTTAAAAGAATATTCTCGCTTATCGGGAAAATCCATCAAAGAAATCGCGGCGGACGGCTTGACGGCGTGCAACGCTTTTGCCGAGCAGTTAGGCGTGTGCGTACTGCTCAAAAATGCGGCGACAATCATTTTTGATGGACAAACAAAACAAACGGCTTTAAACGTAAGGGGCACCGCAGGACAAGCCAAAGGAGGCTCGGGCGATTTGCTTTCAGGTGTTATCGCGGGGCTTTGCGGTATGGGGCTTTCCGTGTTTGACGCCGCTCGCGCGGGGGCATACTTAACGGGTAAGGCGGCAGAGTTTGCTTATGCAGACTTTGGCGATTATTCCTTGCTTGCTAGCGACGTAGCTTCGTACATGGGTAGGGCGTATTTATCTTTGCGCGACTAATCTTTGCCGAAAATTTTCGTAAAAACGGCAATTCCCATCAAGCAAAAACCGACGATAAGATAGTAATAAGGGAAGGGTGTTATTAAGGACGAAAGCAGGATAAACGTACCGCCGACAAAAAAACGGCGGCTGTTGCTTTTGGAAAAACAAAGCCGAAAACGCTCTTTCTTTTTTGTTTTAAAAAATATTTCGCTAGCATATTGATTTGGTAAAGCGTTTTGCGTAAGTGCAAGCTGAAATAGTTGCGCTCCGTCTATAATGTCAATATTCGCCTGTTCACAAAACTTTTTGGCTTCGCTAGAAAGTTTTGCACAGCAAATTTGCTTTTTGCTAGATTCGTCGTTTTGCAAAAGTGGCAGTATATCGTCTGGGATAATTTCGCGTAAAAAAAAGAGCGGATATATCAAGATGCCTTCGCTGTTTACTAAAAAATAATTATGGGTGCGGGAATGTAAAAGATTGCATAAAAATTCGGTGCGTTGCGGACATGGCAATACAATTAAGTGTAGCAAAAATTGTTCTTTTAAGCGTTCGTCGGATGCTTTCCGTATGCCTTGTTCTCGTTTGTGTTTTAAAACTAAAGCGCAAACAGTGGCGACGCAAATACCCGCAAGGACGGAAAATATACAAGCGACGGCTAGTTCGACTCGCAAATAGCGCAAGAGACACAAGAAACAAATGGAAGAGACGAAAAAGGAGAAAAATATATCCGAATAATAAGCAGATTTTTTCATAATTATATTTTTCCCGCTTTTTTGGTATTTAAACTTGAAAAAATCGAAAATATATTGTATAATGAGAAAAAAAGGAGGCGGAAAAATGCACACGCAAAGAATAGCCGTATTCGGCGGTTCGTTCGATCCTATTCATATCGAGCATATTCGTTTAGCAAAAGACGCGGTAAAATCGTTGCAATTAGATCGTTTGATCGTTATGCCGGCAGGGATTCCGCCACATAAACGGGACAAGGTGCTTTCAGACGAAAGCGAGCGTTTAGAGATGTGCCGTCAAGCCTTTGTAGACGAGGAAAAAATTGTCGTTAGCGACTATGAAATTTCGAAAGGTGGGACAAGCTATACCTATCTCACGTGCCGTCATTTTAAAGAAAAATACCCAACGGCGCAACTTTTTTGGTTGGTGGGAACGGATATGTTGCGAGATTTTCCCACGTGGAAAAATCCTTCGCAAATTTTAGAGGACGTAACCCTTGCTGTTTGTGCTAGAAATGAAGAAAAAAACTGGTTAGAAAGAGAGCAAGAAAAATTTTACGCTCAATTCAAAAAACAATTTGCCGTGATTGATTATCAAGGCCAAGACGTATCGTCAACAAAAATTCGCACGTTGATTGCGTCGGGTGAGGACGTATCGTCGCTTGTGGGGGAACAGGTTGCGGCATATATTCAGGGCAAAGGCAATGCATGCGGCACGGGCTTATACCAAATCCCCAATGCAATACAAGCATTGTCCTTGCAAAAACCCGGCCGTCGCGTTCATAGCATACGGGTAGCGTTGCTTGCGGCAGAACGCGCTAAAAGCTTAAAAATTCCCGAAAAGCAAGCAATTACCGCCGCGCTCTTTCACGATTGCGCAAAAAATTTAGCGGCGGACAGTAGTTATTTAAAAGACTTTTCTTGCGGGGCGGACGTGCCGGCAAGCGTTATTCATCAGTTTGCGGGTGCGTATGTAGCGGAGAATTTTTTATCCGTAAAAGACGAGGATATTTTAAATGCAATCCGTTATCATACAAGCGGCAGGCCAAAAATGTCCGAGTTGGAAAAACTCATTTTCTTGTCGGATATGTTAGAAGAAGAGCGCAGTTACGACGGCGTAGAACTATTACGCCAGCTTTTTTGGAAAGGGGATAACTTAAACGAATGTCTTTTGGAAGCCCTTTCACAAACTTTGGAATTTTTACGCGCGAGCGGCAAGCCTATCTATGCGCTGACGCAGCAAGCGTACGAATATTATAAAAACGAGGAAGAAAATTATGGCAGAAATCACCAGTAAACAATTAGCAATCGCAGCATGTAAGGCATTGTCGGACAAGCTTGGTAAAAATATCGTTGCTTTATACGTAAGAGAAAAAACGTCGCTGTGCGACTATTTTGTAATCGCAAGTGCCAGCAATGCGCCGCAAATTCGTGCAATGGGCGAACGCGTGGAAGAACTTATTTCCAAAGAATACGGCATAGACCCTACCCGCACGGAAGGCGTGCGCGACGGCAGATGGGGCGTTGTAGATTACGGCGACGTTATCGTGCATATTTTTAATGACGAAACCCGTCTTTTCTATCACTTAGAACGCCTCTGGGCAGACGGTGGAAATTTGGAAAGATTCGACGAAGAATCAGGCGAGCTTAAACCCGCACAAAGCAGCAATAATAACTAAAGGTTGTGGGCAGGTGTGCGCTGAGAAGTAAAAACTATTTAAAACGTAACCGTTTTGGTTTGGTGTAAACGGTGGTTTTTCCTTTCTGTTTTCGTTCGATAAAACAATAAACAGGCTTTGAATCCGACGGTTTTTCCCCGTCGGATATTTTTTCGCTGACTTCGTCCGTTTCATTCTCTTCGGGTGGATTTTGAACGGTATCAAACCCGATTTTCGCCAACTTTATCAAGTGCACGCAAAGAAAACAAATAAGCAGTAATACAGCGCACCAAATCCCGCCTAACGTAAGGGTAGAAATTAAAAATAAGCTATTCATAAAGTCAGTATATCACGTAAATACTGTCATAAAAAGTCGATAAATTGAATAAACTTATCCCTTTTGTCGTATATTCAAGGTATGGAAGAAAAGAAAATAGAACAACCCATTACGCTTTCTGATGCGGAAGCGGAAGCTTATCAAGCCTACAAACGCGAAAAACATATTTTAGAAGTGATGAATTATATGCAAAAAACTGTTTTAGACGCTCGAGGGGAAGACGTTAAAAAGCTTGCTTTGACGGCGATAAAACATGGTTGCGCTGCTGTTAAAATATTCCCTTCACAGCTTGCGCTTGCCCGCGCTGCGATAGAGGGGAGTAAATTAAAAATCGATTGTTTTATCGGCGGAACGGGGGAAACCTTCACGAAAGCCAAGGTATATGAAACAAAACTTTCCCGAAGAAATGGTGCGCAAGAAATAACTTTACTTCTTAGCGAAAATGACGTTAAAAATAATCGTTTTGCCGAAATTAAAAAAGAGATAAAAAAGGTTTGCAAAGCGGCAAAAGGCGGTTGGGTTAAAGTTTGTTTAAAAGAAACGTGGGATAATGAAACGCTGATAAAGCTTTGTAAAATCTCTTTTGAAGCAGGTGCAAAATTGATTAGCGTTCCTTATTTCGAGGGGTGCGAGAGGCTCCGCAACGATTTGTATTTGGGCTTAGATATCGAAGTAACGAACGTACAAACCACCGCCGTTTTAAAGAAAATGGCAGGGGCAGGTATGCAACGAATACAAACCGCACGCTTGCAAAGTATTTACGACGAGCTGATGCTTGAAGCGGAAAACATTATGATAGAGCAGGTAAACACGGAAGGAGTTATCTCAAAAAGTCAAGATGTACAACAAAAAACTCCACAGAAGAAAAAGGTGCAAGAATATAAAAATTTCATTTCGCAAAAATAAGGAAAAACGGCTTGTTGCGCGCAGGCCGTTTTATCATATTTTTAGAGAGTTTTCCGTATAATATTCCTATGAAAAGCAAATATAAAAACTTATTTACCGTCTGTTTCGCTCTTTTATTAGCCTTTATTTCTGCTTTAGCCTTATGCGTGCAAGCTTTAAATACGCCTGTGCCTGTTGCGGCGACGGGCGTAAAGCTCAGTATTGTCATTGATGCGGGGCACGGTGGTATAGACGGCGGTGTTGTGGGTAAAAACGGTGCGAAAGAAAGCGATTTGAATTTAAAAATTTCTTTTAAGTTAAAAGAGGTTTTAGAAGAACTTGGTTTTGAAGTTGCGCTTACGCGAAAAACGACGGCGGGGTTGTACGGGCTTGCTACAAAAGGCTTTAAAAAACGGGATATGCAAAAGCGCAAGGAGATTATCGAAAAAGCGTCGCCTGACCTAGTGTTATCCATTCATCAAAATTTTTATCCGTCTAACGCCGCGCGTGGCGGTCAAGTGTTTTACGATAAACAAAGCGAGCAAAGCTTGCTGCTTGCCTCTTGCTTGCAAATTCAATTAAACGAATTATATTCCAAGGAAAGCGTAAAGGCGCGCAAGGCGAAATCGGGTGAATACTATATTTTGCAATGCACCGATTATCCCACCGTGATAATCGAATGCGGTTTTCTTTCTAATGCCAAGGATGAGGCGCTGTTAAAATCTAATGATTTTACTCGTAAACTTTGCAGTGGAATCACAGCGGGGGTTTTAAGTTACCTTCAAACACAAGGAACATCAGGTTTTGCATAAAAAATACCTTCAATCGCTTGTCATTTTCATAAAACTGTGTTATAATAACACAAAGGCTAAAATAGGGAAAGAATGTCGTGTTTGGATTAGATAGCGTTTTAACAAAAACGGAGGCAAAACAATTAAATCCCGTTGTATTGGCGTTTGTCGGGGACGCGGTGTATTCGCTGTACGTTCGCGAGCGGTTAGTTTTTACCACAGGCGGCAAAGCGGGCGATTTTCAGCGTTCGGCGTCCAAGGTTGTTTCCGCTAAAGGCCAAAGCGAATTTTTAGAAAAGCTTTTACCGCTTTTCACGGAAGAGGAGTTAGACGTTTACCGCCGCGGCAGAAATGCCAAAAAAGCGACGAAAAGCAAAAACGCGTCCGCAGCGGATTACAATCGTTCGACGGGCTTTGAAGCGGTAATCGGGTACTTATACGTAACGGGTGGAAAGGCGCGGATAGACGAGTTGCTTTCCCACGCCGACGACAGCATTTTTCAAAACAGCGTCTTGCAGATGCCGTTTAAACCATCTCATTGAGGAAAAACAAAGGAAGTATTATGAAAACAGAAGGTAGAAACGCAGTTACCGAGCTGTTAAAAACGGGTAAAAATATCGATAAAATTTTAATGGAAAAGGGCGGACAAGGCTCGCTTTCCATCATTTTTGCGCAGGCAAGAAAGAAAAATATCCGCGTGCAGTTTGTGGACAAGCAAGTGCTTGACAAAGAAAGTGAAACCCGCCGTCACCAAGGCGTTATCGCCTTTACAACCGATTACGAATACTACGATTTAGACGAAATTATCGCTGAAAAAAAGAGCGAACAAGGCGGATTTATCGTGCTTTGCGACGGTATAGAAGACGTGCATAATTTGGGCAGCATTTTAAGGGTTGCCGAATGCGCGGGGGCAGACGGTGTAGTTATTCCCAAATCGGGTAGCGCGTCGGTAACGGAAAGCGTTATCCGTATTTCTGCAGGCGCGGCAGAGCATATTAAGGTAGCAAAAGTAGCCAACTTAAACCAAGCGGTAGAAACGTTGCAAAAAAACGGTTATTGGGTATATGCGTTAGAAGCTGGCGGTGAAGAAATTTATAACGAAAGATTCGAAGGCAACGTAGCGCTTATCGTCGGTGGCGAAGATAGCGGCGTAAAACGCTTAACCAAAGAAAAGAGCGATAAAGTGCTTTCCATTCCTTTGCAAGGCAATGTCAATTCACTCAACGCATCCGTCGCTTTGGGTATTGCCGCATACGAAGTTGTTAGAAACAGATTAAATAGATAATAATGAAAATCAAAGACGAAGAAAAAAACAAACTTTCGGACGAGCAGTTGGTGCAAAAAGCACAAAGCGGAGATAATCAGGCAACAGAGAAGATACTGCTCCGTTACAGCGACGTTGTCCGCGGCAGAGCGCGTAGATTTTTCCTTGTAGGCGGCGAAACGGAAGATTTAATCCAAGAGGGCATGATAGGTCTGTACAAAGCAATCGGCGACTACAAGCTGGGCGAAACGTCGTTAAGCTTTAAAAACTTTGCGCATCTTTGCATTTCTCGTCGGTTAATCGACGCGGTGAAATCTTCGGCTCGCAAAAAAAACGTACCGTTAAACAACTACGTTTCGCTTTTTTCGGGTGAGTACGAGGACGTTACGAAAAATCCGGAAGACGAGTTAATTCAAAGCGAATCCCGCAAAGAATTTATGCAGGAAATGAGTAAGGAGTTGTCCGATTTTGAGTTTCGCGTTATCGTGATGTATATCGACGGTATGAGTTGTTTGGAAATTTGTCAGGCAACAGGCAAAAGCGAAAAGAGCGTGGATAACGCCATTCAGCGCAGTAAGAAAAAATTGCAAAAATTGTTAAAAAAATAAGGAGGACGATATGGCATATTTAGCATTATACCGTATGTTTCGCCCGACGAGCTTAAACGACGTCGTGCGCCAAGAACATATTGTAACCGTCCTGAAAAATCAAATACAAACGGGCAGAGTGGGACATGCGTACTTATTCTGCGGCCCTCGCGGTACGGGGAAAACGAGTATTGCGAAAATTTTTGCGCAAGCAATCAATTGCGAAACGGCTATTGATGGTTCGCCTTGCGGAAAATGCGCAACGTGTAAAGCATTGAAAGATCCTACCAATTTGGATATTTCTGAAATTGACGCAGCGTCTAATAACGGTGTAGACGAAATGCGCGATTTACGCGAAAAGGTGCAATATCCGCCCGTAGCAGGCAAGTATAAAGTATACATTATCGACGAAGTGCATATGCTTTCGCCGGGGGCGTTTAATGCGCTTTTAAAAACGCTGGAAGAACCGCCTGCGCACGCAGTATTCGTGCTGGCAACGACGGAAGCGCAAAAAATTCCCGCAACCATTCTTTCGCGTTGTATGCGCTTCGACTTTAAGTTGATTCCGCAAGAAGACTTGGAAGAACGACTTCGCTACGTTTTCGATAGTATCGGCAAAAAATACGAATCGGAAGCAATTTCCGCGATTGCGCGCGCGGGTGCCGGCAGTGTTAGAGATATGCTTTCGCTTGCGGATACTTGCGTTTCGTACAGCGGTGGAAAATTGACGTACAACGACGTAACGACGGTGTTGGGGAGCGCCGATTTCGAACGCACGGCAGAGCTTTGCCAAGCAGTGCTTGCGGGCGATTGCGGAAAGGCGTTTTCTTCGTCCGAAAGCTTTCTTTCGGCAGGCAAAAGCGTAGGGATGCTGTTAAAAGACGTGCTTAACTTCTTCAATTCTTGTGCGGTAGCGAAGATGTGTAAAGACGCAAAGAAAATTTTAGCATTACCAGCGGAAACGTTTGCGAAAATATACGCAATTGCAAAAGAAACGGATGGGCATAGATTGTTACGTGCAACCGAAATTTTTGCTGAGGTCGAACAGACGGTTAAATATTCGTCTACCCCGCGTATCTTGTTTGAAACGGCAGTATTAAAAGCAAGTATGCCCGAGGCGGATTATAATATCGACGCATTGATTTCGCGTATAGAAAGCTTAGAGAAAAAATTGCAAAATGGCATCCCCGTTATGCAAAGCGTTTCTCCTGCGCCAGTAGAAAAGCAAGAAGCGGAAGCTGAGGAAGCGCCGGAAGAAGAATACGAATATCCCTCTTACGAAATTGAACCGCCACCTGAAGAAGAATATCCCATTTACTCGTATGAAGAAGAAAAGCCTAAGCAAAAAGCGGTAGAAATCCCTGCGCCCGCACCCGTGTCTGCATCCGCGGTTGCGCCTGCAGTTTCGGCAACAGCGGGTGCAACGGTAAAGCAAGCGGTGAAAGGAGATGCAAAAGGCACGTACGGCGGATTTTTAAGGGCGCTTAGAAAACAGTCGAAAAACGGTGTGCTTTTCACCATTTGCAGCGATTTAGAAAGCTCGTATGAAGGGGATAAATTTATCCTTACAACCGATTTAGAGCTGGCGTATAAAGGCTTAATGAAAGCGGAAAACTACGCGATAGTCAAAGGTGTATTAGCGGATATGGGAATTAGCGAAGATGGGTTTGAAATTCGTTTAAAAGGCAAAAAAAATGACGATTTTAACGCGGGATTAGAAGAGTTAAAAGCAAACTTTCAAGGCGTAAAAATCGACGTAAAATAAAAACGCTGTGTTATCATAGCAAAAGAAAAAATAAAAATCATAAACAATTATTCGGAGGAAAAGAAATATGGCAGGATTTAAAGGCGGCAACAACAATATGCAAAACTTAATGCGTCAAGCGCAAAAGATGCAAGAAGAAATGGAAGAAACGGCAAAGCTTCTTGACGAATGGGAAATTGTTGGTACTGCGGCAAACGAAGCGGTTGTTGTATATATGAACGCGAAGAAAATTATCGACGGGATCGAACTTGACGAAAGTATTGTTGACCCCGACGATATCGAAATGTTAGAAGACTTAATTATGGCGGCAATTAACGACGGCTATAAAAAAGCTGACCAAGTTTACGAAGAAAAAATGGGTAGATACGGCGATATGGGCGCGCTTGGAGGCATGCTTTAACGAATGGATATTTTTATCGAGCCTATCGGGAAACTTATCAACGAATTTTCTAAGCTTCCCGGCGTGGGTAAAAAATCGGCGCAGCGTTACGCGTATAAAATTATCAATATGGACGAGCAAGAAGCCAAAGAGTTTGCGCAAGCCATCTTGGATGCGAAACGCAAGGTGCGTTATTGCAGTATTTGCGGAAACTTTTCCGAAACAGATACTTGCGGTATCTGTAAAACGCGTGAAAAGGACGTTATATGCGTCGTAAAAGAACCAAAAGACATTATTGCCATTGAAAAACTGCACGAATTTAAGGGTGTTTATCACGTTTTACACGGCGTTATCGATCCGCTTGCAGGTATGGGCCCTAACGATATTCGCATTCGCGAGCTGTTGGCTCGTTTGCAAGGCGAAGAAGTAAAGGAAGTAATCGTAGCCACCAACCCTGATATTTCAGGGGACGCAACGGCAATGTATATTTCCAAACTAGTAAAGCCGTTAGGGATTACCGTAACCCGTTTGGCTCACGGCATTCCCGTAGGGTCGGAAATCGAATACGCAGACGACGTAACGTTATCAAGGGCGTTTTTAGAAAGAAATAAAATATAAAGAGGTAGTTATGAAAATATCCGTTCTCGGTTGTGGCCGTTGGGGGTCATTTATCGCATGGTATCTTTGCAATCAAGGCTTTGACGTATGTTCGTGGGGTCCGGAAGACGATTATTCGTATAAAGTATTGAAAGAAACGGGCAAAAACGAATACGTAAAATTAGATTCTCGTATATTACTCACTTGTGATTTGCAAGAAGCGGTTACGCGTGCAGACATTATCATTATTTCCATTTCGTCGCAAGGCTTGCGCGGTTTTATGCAACGCATTTTAGCATACGACGTTACGGGAAAAGATTTTGTACTTTGCATGAAAGGGATTGAAGTTTCGACGGGCTGTCGCCTTTCCGAAGTGCTTACGCAAAGCGGTGTAGATAAAAATCACGTAGCCGTATGGGTAGGTCCTGGGCATATCCAGGCCTTTACGCAAGGTATCCCGAATTGTATGGTAATCGATTCGGAAAACGTCGAATTAAAAACCCGTCTTGCCGACGCGTTTAAAAGCAATTTAATCCGTTTCTATTACGGTTCCGATTTAATCGGCACGGAAATCGGCGCGGCGGCGAAAAACGTGATGGGAATTTTAGCCGGCGTATTAGACGGCTGCGGCTTCTCGTCCTTAAAAGGTTCGCTGATGTCGCGTGGCGCTAGAGAAGTTGCGCGCTTGATTCGCGCAATGGGCGGTAACGAGCTTTCTGCCTATGGTTTGGCTCATTTAGGAGACTATGAAGCAACGCTTTTTAGCGAATATTCCCACAACCGCGGTTATGGCGAATTGTTGATAAAAGGAGAAAAGTTCCAAAAATTAGCCGAAGGCGTACCGACGGCGGCGGCAATGAAAAAGCTTGGCGAAAAGTACGGTGTAGATTTGCCGTTAACGGAAGCGGTGTACGAAATTTGTTATGGCGCAAACGAAAATGAAACGCCTAAACAAACGTGCGAGCGGATTTTATCAAAGCTCTTTTCCAGAGATACTAAATCCGAATTTTACGTATAAAAGACGAAAAGCCCCGACGACAGTCGGGGTTTTTTAGTATAATTTTTACAAAAAACACCCAAGATATTGTCGTGGGAAAAATTTTTGAAGTAGATTCTATTCAAACGAAAGAAGAGCGGGAAACTTGCTTCCCTGTAATGCCAAACCGTGATAGAAATATAAAAAGAAGGGGGCAGGTACGCAATGACGGGTAAAAATCGTGAAAATTACAATAAAAATTATATCGATTACGTCCATTCCTTCGATCCGCCCACCAAACACTTTAAAAACTGTTTGCGCGCTTTTGGGGTTGGCGGACTGATTTGTTGTATCGGTCAATTTTTTAGATATATCCTAGAATACGGCTTTCATTTGCAAGGGGATGAACTTTCAGGCGGCGTAAGCATTTTACTCATTTTTTTAGGGACGCTTTTGACGGGTCTGGGCGTTTACGACCGAATTGGCAGAAATGCAGGTGCGGGCTCTATCGTTCCTATTACAGGTTTTGCAAACAGTGTTTCTTCGCCGGCGATAGAGTTTAAAACGGAAGGCTACGTTTACGGTATGGCTGCTAAAATGTTTATCGTCGCGGGCCCAATTATCGTATTTGGCGTGCTGGCGGCGACGTTGGTAGGAGTAATCTATTTATTTTTATAAGAGGTAATTATGCAAAATCATACGCTCTTTTTTCATAACAACCCCCGCATTGTCGCAACGGGGACAATTGCCGGTCCTAAAGAAAGCGCAGGTGTCGTGGGAAACTATGTTGATAAAACGCTTTCGGATGATATGTTCGGCGAAAGTACCTACGAAAAAGCGGAGTGCAAAATGCTCTCTTACGCCATTGCACAAACGATTAAAAATGCTGGTGAGCAAGAAGAAAATGTCGATATGCTCATTTCGGGGGATTTGCTCAATCAAATTATTTCCGCGTCCTTTGCTGCGCGTGATTTCGATTTTTCTTTTGTGGGGGTTTACGGGGCGTGCTCTACGCTTTCGGAAGCGTTGGCGCTTTCTGCGGTAATGGTGGATGGAAAGTATGCCCGAAAAGTCGTAGCGGCAACTGGTAGCCATTTCTCTTCGGCGGAGCGGCAATACCGTTATCCGTTGGAATTGGGCAACACCCGCCCGCCTCAATCACAATGGACGGTTACGGGCGCGGGCGGTGCGTTCGTTGCGGACATGGGTAGCCCGATTGCTATCACCAGCGCTACGTTTGGCAAGGTGGTTGATTTTGGAATTACAGACGTAAACAATATGGGTTGCGCGATGGCACCGGCCGCGTGCGATACAATTTTAACGCATTTGCGTGATACAAAACGCAAAGCGGAGGACTACGATTTAATTGTTACGGGCGATTTAGGCGCTTTGGGCAGCCGTGTTTTAAAAGATTTGATGTGGGAGAAGGGGGTAGATATTCAGCCCAACCACGTCGATTGCGGGGAGATCGTCTATAACGTTATCGAAGACGAATTCCAAGGCGGCAGCGGCGCGGGTTGCAGTGCGCTGGTCTTTAATTCCTACCTTTTTGAAAAACTGAAAAAGAAACAAATCAATAGGCTGTTGTTGGTTGCAACAGGCGCGTTGCTTTCGACAATCAGCAGTGCGCAAGGCGAAAGTATCCCGTGTATCGCGCACGCTGTTGCAATAGAAAACGTATAATAAAAATCCCTTGCATATGGCAGGGATTTTTTTCATTGTAATGCTGTGCTAAAAAACAAATTACCCCTTGCATTTTTCAAAAAAAGTTGATATAATAAAAGAGTAATGATAAGCTTGCACAAATTTAATGGAAGGAGTTAAATCGGGAAAGAATGCTGTACGTTGCGTCGGATATTCACGGAGAATATGAGTTGTTTCTTGCATTGTTAAAGAAAATCAATTTTAGCAATCAAGACAAAATGATTATTTGCGGCGATATTATCGATAAAGGCCCTAATTCCATTCGTTTGGCGCAGTTTATTTTTCGTCAGCCGAATATTCAATGTATTTTAGGTAATCACGAATACGCGTTCTTGCAGTATTATTGGTCAATGATGAAAGCTGTTTCCCATAACTTTGACGGGGTATTGCAAAAGCTGCAAGAATATTTTGCTAACGACGGCTATCTCTTAGATTGGGAAACGGTGGACGAGTTTGAAAAATTGCCTTTGTACATAGAAGAAGAGGAGTTCATTTGCGTACATGCGGGGGTACCGTTAGACGTCGACGGCAATCTGCCTAAATTGCAAGAAGTTGAGGAACAACAGCTCCTTTATGATAGAAACTTTAAAGAACCGCACGTTTTGCCCAAAGGAAGTAAATGCGTGCTATTTGGGCATACGCCCACTATGTACGTTTCGGATAAGGTACAAATTTTGCGTTATCCTAAAATCCCCAATCCTAAAAAAATAAACGATTATTATAAAATACATTTGGATATGGGGACTATGTTCAACGGTGTTTTGGGTTGTCTGTGTGTGGATACGGGGGAAGAATTTTACGTAAGCCATGCAACGCGCAGATAAAGAATAGGAGAACTATGAAAGTTATATTTTTAGATTTTGACGGCGTTTTAAATAGCGATCAATATGATAGTGAACGCGATCAAACGGCGGATACGAATATTGACGAGTCAAGGCTTCCCCTATTAAAACAAATCGTAGACGCTACGGGTGCAAAAATTGTATTATCAACCACGTGGCGTTGTTATTGGGAAGAAAATCCTAACGATTGTGATGCTATCGGTATATGGATGAATGCGCTGTTTGCTAAATACGGCCTTGAGATTTTTGGGAAAACGCCACGCTTGTCTTTTCGTGCGGGAAGAAAAGCGGAGGTGTTAAGTTGGCTAGAATTTGCGCCCGAGCAGGTGGATAGCTTTGTGATTATAGATGATTATGCGTTTGGGTGGGAAGAATTAACTTCACGATTGGTAAAAACGTCGGCGCATATCGGCCGGGGGTTAGAACTTTGTCACGTCGAAAAAGCGATAGATATTTTAACAAATGATTGTTTATAATGGTTAACGGTAAAAACAGTTAAACATTTTGAGGAGAAAAAGATATGCACAAAAACACGTCGTATACAAATAAATATTTTTCTATCCTCGGCGATTCTATTAGTACGTTTGAGGGGTATAGCGAGCCAAAGTCGGCGGTTTATTACGATTCTTTTTACAAACGCGCTTCTGGGGTAGTAACCCTTTTAGATACGTGGTGGGGGCAGGTTATCGAGAAGTTGGGCGGTAAATTGCTAGTGAATCATTCGTGGTCGGGAAGCCGTGTAACACACAGTCCTTTTTGCGAAGTTCCTTCGTTTGCCTGCAGTAACGAACGTACGTCTGCGTTAGGGAAAGAGGACGTTTTGCCCGACGTTATTATCGTTTTTATGGGTGTAAACGATTGGGGCGCCGGGGTGGCAATCAATAGCGAAAATCCGCAAGAAAAAAATGCGGACGCATTCTTTTTAACGGCATATGAAAGTATGCTTAAAAAATTAAAAGTCAATTATCCAAAAGCGGAAATATGGTGTATGACGTTGCCTATTAGCTGCTGTTTAAAAAATGAAAATTTTGCGTTTATGCCAACTTACGCAGGACGGCATATCGCCAAATATTGTCAAGCGATTCAGTCGTGTGCGGCGCAATACGATTGTCGTGTAATCGATTTATACAATTGCGGTAAAGCGTATGATACGATAGACGGGTTTCATCCCAACGTAAGCGGTATGCAAACGCTTGCTCAAGCGGTGATGGAAGAAATATAATAAAAAAGGGGGAACGCCTTACGTTTCCCTTTTTATTTTTTTAAGAGGATAGAATGATTTAAAAAAAATTCCACACAATATTATCGAAGTATTACGGTAAGCGCCGTAAAACGTATAGGGGAGACGGTATGTTTCAAGAATATTTAGAAATAGTCTACGGCTTTGTTAAGGCTTTTGCGGTGGGCGGGCTCATTTGCGTAATTGCGCAAATTATCATAAATTTTACAGACATTACAGCGGGGAAAATTCTAGTTCTGTTTTTATTGATAGGTGTTGCGGCGCAAGGCTTGGGCTTGTATCAATATTTAGTGGACTTTGCAGGTGCGGGGGCAACCGTTCCGATTTGCGGTTTTGGATATTTACTTGCCAACGGTGCAATTAAAGGCGCGGAGAAGGGCTTGTTTGGAGCGTTGACGGGCGCGTTTTCAGCCGCTAGCGCAGGCATTTCCGCCGCGATTATTTTTTCTTATCTAATGGCAATGATATTTAAGTCAAAAACAAAGAAAAACTAATTCAACGCACATCTGCCTTGTGTGTTTAAGGGGTTAAATTGAGTTTATCTCCAAAAATATCCGTTTGCAAATAGGTGTCGGGGATATTACCGACAATGACAAACTCGCCTACAAGAATTTCCGTTACAACGGCAAAATTTTCCGTGCGGGAGGGCATAACGATACTGATATCGGCAATTACGTTTAAGTAGATGGAATGTTTGGTCTGGTTAATGCCTACGCTTTCAAATGCCGAGGAAAAATCGCACGAAACACTGCTAACAGGAATGATGCGAAATTTAATACTCGGTCCTAGCCCTGCAAACGCTTCGATACCCGTCAACGCGCCTAATGGTACGGGGATACCGTTTAGGCTTAAATTCTTTAAATTTGATTGAGAAATAGACGCCGTATCCCGCGCGATTTTGTTTATTTTTAAGGCGTTTGCCGACACTGCGACAATATTTCCCGCGCTGTCCTTTTCAACGTTGACAAGGTCTTCATAGCGCATCTCGTCGCTAAGCGTATAATACACGGCGTCGTTGACGGCAATGGTAGTGGAGGCGCGCATGGTTGCCTCGCTTACCGACACCAACACCCGTGTTACGTTGCGCTGGAAATAAAGAAACAGCGTAATCAAAACGAACAGAATAATCAAAAAGACGAACAGCCATTTTCGCTTTCGTCTTTTTTTGGTTCCGTTTTTATAAAATCGTTCGTCGTACGTCATGCGCCGCATATCCGTTCGATTTCATACACTACGTTGTCGACCCCGTTTTCCGTTTGTAGTTTTTCTAATTTTTCTTTTAACGTCTCGTCGTGAAGGGTTTCTTCAATCGCCTTAGGTAAATCGCCTAAATTTTTCTGTCGCAAAATACGGCACAGCCCCTTGCTTTGAAAATAGCGTGCGTTTTGTAATTGATCTCCCCGCGTTGCCGCTTCTAAAGGGATAAACAAAGCCCGTTTTTTTAATGCTAATACCTCAAAAGCTGTTCCCGCGCCAGACCTAGCAATAACAAGGTCGGCAAGGGCATACGCGCTACCCATGTCCGAGATGAATTCCATCTGTTTATACCCGTCCATATGGTTTCCAAAGCCGTTATTTTTTCCGCAGATATGCAAAATAAAATACTTTTCGCACAGCTTTGGCGCGTTGGTACGGATGCAAAGGTTAATCGCTTCGCTGCCGCTTCCGCCGCCAAAAACAAGCAAAATTTTCTTATGCGTGTGTATGTTCAATTTTTCGCGTGCTTCTATTTTAGAAACGTTGAATAAATTTTTACGAACGGGCGCCCCTGTATATTTTCCATTCTTTATTTTTTCGGCGGTTTCGGGGAAGGAGGTAAGCACGTTTTCGCATTTTCTTGCCATCAGCTTATTCGCCAGCCCAATCGAAAGATCGCTTTCGTGGGTAAGGCAAGGAATACGCATTTTCTTTGCTGCGCTGACAACGGGTAGGGCAACGTAACCGCCCTTAGAAAACACAAGGTCGGGTTTGACGATTTTTAGCCCTTTCGTCGCTTGCTTTTCCGCTTTGGAGAAATCAAAGGGGATTTTTAAATTGCGTACCGCCTTAGAAAAATCTGTTCCGCGGTACAATTTAGGGCAATCTATTTGATAGTAGGGTATTTTTAAAGGCGCAATCAATTCCTTTTCTATCCCGCCCGAGCCAAAATACGCGAGGTCGTACCTTCCTTTTTTCAGCAACTCTTGTATAATGGCAACGTTTGGCAAAACGTGCCCGGCGCTTCCGCCTCCGGTAAAGACGATTTTTTTCATACTTCCCCCAAGTAAATCTTTTTAGCGAATGTGTTTTCCGCTCATTCTATTATAGCCGCGAATGCAATCGAATATGCAACAAAGCGTAAAAAAACCGCCGAACGATTAGCGCATATACGGCGGTGTGTGTTTATAAATAGGATAAAAATTATTTTTTTAGTAAGCTTTCTTCCTTTTTTTCTAGCTTTTTTTGTGAGGAAATTTTTTCTTTTGCAAGTAAAAAACGTTCTTCCGGCTTTTGCGCATAGGCGATTTCTAACGCCTCTATAACGGTGCTGTATTCGCTTTCTGTCATAAACCCCATAGGGAGCTTATAACTGTCGGAAATATAAATTCCGCCGTTTCTGCCCCGTTTAACGTAGACGGGCACGCTAGTGGATAAGGTGTCCACGTAGCGATACACCGTGCGGATAGAAATTTCGTGCTTTTCCGCTAAATATCCTGCGGTTACCTTGCGTTTCAACAACAATTCAAATAATATATCCGAAAGAATGTAAAACTTCATAATGCCTATAAAACTCCTTGAATATAGTATAACACGGGTATTATCATTTGTCAAGTTTTACAAAAAAGTTCTATTTCGCTCGCGCGCGCAAATAAAACGCTTGACAAATAACGTAAAAAAGGGTAAAATATTTGATGAATAATGTTACAGAATAAAGGAGAAACACAACAATGGCAGTAAACGTAATGGATACGCTTAGAGAGCGCGGATTCGTCAAACAAACGGTTTTTGAGGACGAACTTTACGAAAAGCTCGGCAAGGAAAGCGTACCTTTTTATATCGGCTTCGACCCCACGGCAGATTCCTTGCATGTAGGGCACTTTATGCAACTTATCGCAATGTCGCACATGCAAAAAGCGGGCCATAAGCCCATTATTTTAATCGGTGGCGGCACGGCAATGGTAGGCGACCCTTCGGGTAGAACGGATATGCGTAGTATGATGACGAAAGAAACTATTCGTCATAATGTCGAATGCTTCAAAAAGCAAATGTCCCGCTTTGTCGATTTCGAAGGCGAAAACGCCGCAATTATCGTAGACAACGGCGACTGGTTGTTAAATTTAAACTACGTAGAATTCCTTCGCGATATCGGTGCGCATTTCTCGGTAAACAGAATGTTGTCGGCTGAATGCTTTAAACAACGTTTAGAACGCGGCTTGTCTTTCTTAGAATTTAACTACATGTTGATGCAAGCATACGATTTCTTGGTATTGCATCAAAAATACAACTGCTCGTTAGAGCTTGGCGGCGACGACCAATGGAGTAACATTCTTGCCGGCGCAAACTTAATCCGCGTAAAAGAACAAAAACCCGCTTACGCAATGACGTTCACTCTTCTTACAACGAGCGACGGCAAAAAGATGGGCAAAACAGCAAAGGGCGCGGTATGGCTTGACGAAAACAAAACGACGCCTTACGAATTTTATCAATACTGGCGCAACACAGCAGACGACGACGTGGAAAAGTGCTTAAACTTGCTCACGTTCTTGCCTGTTGCCGAAATTAAAGAACTTTGTGCGTATAGAGACGAACGTATCAACAAGGCGAAAGAAGTGCTTGCCTATGAATTGACGAAAGAAGTACACGGCGAAGAAAAAGCCAACTTGGCACAAAGCCAAGCACGCGCGGCTTTCGGCGGCGGCAACGCAGAGCTTTTAACTAAAGAAGTTGAAAACATAGCGACGGTGGTAGACGCTATGGTTGCAACGGGAATTGCAAAATCTAAGGGTGAAGCAAGACGTCTTATCGAACAAGGCGGCGTATCCGTGGACGACAGCAAGGTAACCGATTGCAATATGCCCATTCCTGCAAGCGAATTCGTATTGCATAAGGGTAAAAAAGTACACTTAAAGGTAGTAGTAAAATAATTGTAAACGGGCGCAAAACGCCCGTTTTCTCGTATGGATATGGAAAAGAGTATTTTAACAGTTTTCGGTGCACACGAAAGCGAAAAAATTATAGAAAAATCCAAATTTCTCACCTATTCAACGCATGTGGAAAGCGAGGAAGAGGCAAGGGCATTTGTGGCGAAAATCCGTTCAATGCACTCGCTTGCCACGCACGTTTGTTATGCGTTTATTGCGGATAAGCTTGGAAATTTGCAACGCTTTTCAGATGACGGCGAACCGCAAGGCACGGCAGGCGTACCCATTTTAGACGTTTTAAAAAATAAAAAACTTTTCGAAACAGCGGTGGCGGTGGTGCGGTATTTCGGCGGCATCAAGTTGGGCGCGGGCGGACTTGTGCGTGCGTATTCTTCTTCGGCGGCGGAAAATTTAGCCGGTGCGGATATTCGTTCGCTGGAAATGTGCTCGCAGATAAAAATCACTGTCGATTATACGGGTATCGACAGCGTGCAAAAATATCTTGCAAGCCATCCATGCTCCTTGCTTTCTAGCGAATACGGCGAAAAGGTAACCTTTTTGGCGGCGGTAAAAAAGGCTCAAATCGACAGCTTTGAAAAGGAGTTAATCGATTATATGCAAGGCAGGGTGGAGCTGACGCGCGGTAACGAATACTACGCTTTGTTTGAAATCACCTCTGCATAGTCATAATCCCGCCCTTTTTCGCGTAAACTATTGACAGACAAGAAATTGTATGTTACAATGCGAAAGAAGGATTTCCGAGAGACGTTTTTCGGGAACGGCGGGGGAGTTCATTTATGGGCTCCCCATTTTTATAAGCGGGGCTAGCATGAAAAAAGAAAATAATCCGTCAGTAAAAATAAAATCTAATAAAAAGCATTATATCCCGATTGACGAACAAATCGCAAAACTCAAACGGGACGGCTTGCAAATTCCTGATGAGAAACGCGCGCGGCTGCGGCTGAAATGGGAGGGGTATTTTAATTTCGCCGTCGGCTACAACCGTTTGTTTAAAGATGATAAAAAACGTTATTTTAACGGAGTTACTTTCGAGCATATCGAAGCGCTTTACGATTTTGATAAGCATTTGCGCGCTATCGCCTACGAATACGCACAAAGCGTGGAGTGTACGATAAAAGCGCTCGTTTCCGATTTGTTCAGCCGTCGCTATGGCGTGGATGAAAAAACGTATTTATCTGCGGAAAACTTCTCCGCGGCGCCTGCAGATGCGCCCAACGTAAATTGGGTTATTTCCACTTGTAAACGCACGTTAGAAGAGGCTGTACGCAAAGATACAAACAGCTACCGCGACTATATTGCTTATACACATTCGACGTATAAACACGTACCCTTTTGGGCGTTGATTCGCGCTTTAAGCTTTGGAAACGTCTCTAAATTTTTAAAGGTAATGAAGCGTGAGGATAGGGCGGAAATTGCAAGAGAGTACGGTTTATCAGGAAACACGCTTTGCAATATGTTAGAGATAGCAGTGTGCTTCCGCAATATTGCCGCGCATGGCGAGCGGATGTATTGCGCATCCCTTTCGGCTACGCGTTTAACGGATAAATTAAGCGTGTTTTATAAGTTGCAGATTCCAAGGTCGTCAGACGGCTCTTATCGTTACGGCAGACGGGATTTTATGTCCTTTTTAATTACACTCAAATACCTGTTGCCCACAGCCGAATTTTCTCGCTGTATGCAACGCGTTGTGGAGGAAGTGGAAACGCTAGAACGCTCCATACCGTCCTTTGCTATGCAAAGAGTATATGCTCAAAGCGGGCTGTTAGGCTCGTGGAAAAAGCTGGATAAAATAAGAAAATAAAGACAAGGAGTCTTGTTATGAAATATTGTAAATTAGGCAAAATAGAAGCTTCGCGCGTCATTATGGGTTGTATGCGTATTGCAGACAAGCCCTTGGTGGAAATCGAACGAGTAATTGCCTCCGCGCTCAGTAAAGGGGTTAATACGTTTGACCATGCGGATATTTACGGAAAAGGGGATTGCGAAACGGTATTCGGCGTGGCAATTAAAGACCTTGGCTTGTCGCGTGATGACCTGGTAATACAATCCAAATGCGGTATCCGCAAAGGCTGTTACGATTTTTCTAAAGAACATATTATCGAAAGCGTAGAAAGCAGTTTGCGTCGTTTAAATATGGAATATCTCGACGTATTGTTACTGCATCGTCCGGACGCATTGATGGAAACGGAAGAGGTTTGTTCTGCGTTTGATAAATTGCAAGAGGAAGGTAAAGTCCGCGCGTTTGGGGTCAGTAACTTTTCGCCTTTGCAAATTGAATTGCTCACGTGTGCAGGTGTCAACGTGGTGGCAAATCAAGTGCAATTCTCGCTTGGGAATACCATCTTGGTAGACGAAGGACTTAACGTGAATATGCATAAAACAGAGAGCGTACAGCGCGGCGGCGACTTGCTTAATTATAGCCGTTTGCATAATATCACTTTGCAAGCGTGGTCTCCTTTGGTAAAGGGATTTTTTGAAGATAGCATTTTAAATGCAGAAGCATATCCTGTGTTAAATGAAAAGCTTAGTCAGCTTGCCGAAAAATACAATTGTACGCCTTCAGCGGTTGCGCTTGCGTGGATTCTCCGCCACCCTGCGAAAATGCAGGTGATTACGGGTACGACGGATGCGGAACGTATGGGTCAAATTTGTACTTGCGCAGATATCGAACTTACCCGCCAAGAGTGGTACGAGCTGTATCTTTCAACGGGTAAAACGTTGCCGTAAAACTATAATTAAGTCGTCTGCGCATAATGCCCGTATTAGTGTTATGTAAGTAAAAAAGGGGCAAAAAGGCGGTTTTGTTGTGCAAAATATACAATAGAAGCAAGGAAGTTTGGTTAAAATGCCCATTGTAAAAAAATGAAAAATGTGGTACAATATTTACAATGAAAAATTATGTGGTCCATGGAGGAAAAAGATATGTCAGGACTTTTGCTTAAAGGCATCAATAAAGTATACCCCTCGGGTGTACAAGCAGTATTCAATTTCTGTTTAGATATCAGAGATAAAGAATTTATCGTACTCGTAGGCCCTTCCGGTTGCGGTAAGTCTACGACGCTTCGTATGATTGCAGGTTTGGAAGAAATCTCTTCTGGTGAACTTTACATTGACGGTAAACTCGTAAACGACGTAGTTCCCAAAGACAGAGATATCGCGATGGTATTCCAAAACTATGCATTGTATCCCCATATGTCCGTATATGATAATATGGCATTTGGTTTAAAACTTCGTAAAGTACCCAAGGAAATTATCGACCAAAAGGTAAAAGCAGCAGCTGAAATCCTTGGTATTACCGATTATCTTTCGAGAAAGCCGAAGGCATTGTCCGGTGGCCAACGTCAACGTGTAGCTCTTGGCCGTACGATTGTTCGTGAACCTAAGGTATTCCTTTTGGACGAACCTTTGTCCAACTTGGACGCAAAGCTCCGTGCTTCCATGAGAACGGAAATCTCCAAGTTGCATACCAGACTTGCAACGACGTTCATCTACGTTACCCACGACCAAGTAGAAGCTATGACCATGGGTACGAGAATCGTTGTTATGAAAGACGGTTTCATGCAACAAGTGGACACCCCTCAAAACTTGTACGATTATCCCGTAAACCTTTTCGTTGCAGGCTTTATCGGTACTCCTCAAATGAACTTCTTCAAAGATTCCAAGCTCGTTACGAAGAACGGTAAAATTTATGTGGAATTCGTTGGCGGTAACTCTATTCTTCTTCCCAACTCCCTTGTAGAAAGAATTAAGAATAAGAGCGAATATATCGACACTGGCAAGAGTATAACGCTCGGTGTACGTCCCGAAGATATCCACCAAGACCAAGTATTCATCAATAACTCGCCCGACACGGTTATCAAGGCTCGTATCGACGTTATTGAAAAGCTCGGTGCAGAAACGCAAATTTATTGCGAACTCGATTATGCTGGTAAAGAATCTTCGGTTATCGATAACTCCACGCAAATGATCGCTAAGATCTCCAGCCGTGCAGTTGTAGAATTGAAGAGTATTATCGAACTTGCATTCGACGCTAACCACCTTCATATGTTTGACGGCGAAACGGAAGCAACCATGCTCAACAGAGACGCTGGTTACGAAGTTATCCCTGAAAACGCAGAAGGTTCGGCATTCGTACCTCCTACACCTCAAGAAATGCGCGCGCAAATTGATGCAGCTCGTATCGTAACGAAGGAAATGAAGGCACAAGCAAAGAAAGACGCTAAGATGGCAAAGCTTGCACAAAAGGCAGCAGAAGCTCAAAAAGCAGAAGAAGCAGTTGAAGCAGCTCCCGTAGAAGAAGCAACTGAAGAACCTAGCGACGAAGAATAATTGATAAAAAAGGCTTGGAGTAAATCCAAGCCTTTTATTTTTTCAAAATAGCAAGAAAAAAGCGTGGCGTCTGCCACGCTTTTATTATTCTTCCGTTTTTGAACTTGCCGCTTTGTATTCAGCGATTGCTTTAGCAAGCTGATCAGGGCAAGACGTATTATTACGGCACTTAATCCCTAAAAGCAATGCTTGCACTTCGTCGATATCTTTGCCTTCGACAAGTTTTGCAATCCCTTGCAAATTACCGCTGCAGCCACCGATAAAACGAAGACTGCGCAATTTGTTTTCCGCATCCACCTCAAAAAGAATTTGTCTGGAACAACTACCTTTGGTTGCATAACTGAACATGATGTTTATACCTCGCTAATATGTAATATGAATCTATCTCAATCTACTAACGTTTCATAGATGGCAGAATACAAATCAGACGCTTTGCTCGCCCAACTCTTATAGATATTCTGTGCAGTCTTTTTATCGGGAATCACAAACTTAAGCTCTAACATAGGCTGAATGGGCGCGATAATTTTCAAATAAACGGTGTAGGTACCGTCTTTATTTTGGAAATAATCGGCTTTGCATTCTTGTTTGGTGCGTAATTTTCCGCTGTTGTTTTTAATAAACGCCGAAATTTCGTCCCGAATACTTTTAGGAATATTGATATAGAAATTATTCAAGCTTTCTCTGCCGTCTGAGGTGATGGTGTAAAGAGGTTCTTCTTCCGAAGAGGATGCCCTGCAAATAAACCCGTCGTCAATCAGTTTAGGGATCAGTTCCATGCAATCCATATAATTCAGCCAATTATTCCCCGACGTACACATTTCCACAATCGTACGCGCGGAAAGTGCGCTCTCCATCTTATCAAAGACGAACAGCACGATCAATTTATTGACAGAAGTTTCTCCTTGGATTTGCATTTGTAAATCTCCTAAAAAGGCATTAGCCTTGTTTTAAACAGAATAGCAACGGCTTTACGCCGTTGTCGCTATCGCGAAATTACGCTTCGAATTTTTTCAAATCGGACAAAAGATTTTCGCAGTCATCTGCGTAAATTTCTACGATAATAGGTTGGGAAAGGTCAAGAGAGAAGATACCCAAAATGGACTTTGCATCAACTACGTACTTACCGCTCTTCAATAAAATTTCACAAGGGTAGTTTTGCGTAATGTTTACAAACTCTTTCACTCTTTGTGCCATTTCCAACGAAATTTTAATCGATTTCATAATAAAAACCCTCCTATGAATTCGCTGTTTACATTATACCCGAAAAGTCAAAGAAAATCAAGATATTTCGCGAAAAAATATTTATTATTTTGCAAAAATATGTTATAATAGAAAAAACAAAGTAAAAAAGGCGGTAAGGATATGCAATTAACAGAAAAAACAGTCGCAAAAAATTACGTCTACCAAGGGAAAATTATCTCTGTGCGCAATGACGACGCGCTTTTACCCAACGGCGCGCCCTGCAAACGAGAAATTATCGAGCATTCTGGCGGCGCATGTGTTTTATGCGTCAATGAAAAAGGCGTTTTGATGGTAAAGCAATATCGGTACGCTTACGGCGAATGCGTCTATGAAATTCCTGCGGGAAAATTAGAAAAAGGGGAAGACCCTATGCTTGCGGCAAAGCGTGAATTAGAGGAAGAAGCTGGGGTAACGGCAGGCTCGCTGAAGTTGTTATACGTCATCTATCCAACGCCTGGTTACACCAATGAAAAAATTTATTTATACGAAGCGTCCGATTGTCAAATGGGTAACGCGCATTTAGACGAAGATGAGTTTTTAACCGTTGAATACATTCCTTTAGGCAAAGCGAAAGAGATGCTGCGTAACGGCGAATTTCACGACTCGAAGACAATTATCGCTTTGCAGTCTTACTTTTTAAAACATTTATAAACAATAAACAAGGGAGAGCCTTCAGGGCTCTCCCTTTTCGCAAATTAAGGAGAAAAAAGATAAGAAGCATTAGCAACCACAATGGCAATGACAACCGCAGTTGCAGCCGTTGTCAGCGGGAGTAAGGATGGCGGCAAGTGTTCCGTTTTTATACAAGCAATACAGCAATGCGATAATAATGGGCAAGCCGCAACCAGTTAATACGTTCGAACAGAAAATCCCATCTTTCGAGCCAAGCACAAGCAGCGCGATTAAAATCCAAAGGGTTGTATTCCCTTGAGAGAAGCAATTCATAGAGTACCTCCTGTGTTTTACCGCAGGGGTATGTAAGTAAAATAACCTGCGGTTTTTTCTTTCTAATATATCATATTCGTTGCTTTCACAAAAACGTTCGTATTTTTTCTTAAAACGGTTAGTCATTTTGTTGCAAAAGAGTGTGAAATGCGGTATAATAAAGGTATGTAATTGTTTGTGGCGGATACGCGTAAGCGATTTGACCTATAGGAGAAACATTTACAACTACATACTTTTTTTCTGCGGGTATTCGATAGACGAAACTCGATGGAGGTTTTTATGACAACTAAATCTTTTTTTTCGGCAAAACGAGTAACGGGCATAGCCGTTTTAATGGCACTCGTCATTGTTTTGCAGGCATTTGGCGGAACGATTGCAATCGGTGCGGTACAGCTTAATTTCACGCTTATTCCCATCGTACTTGGCGCGGTATTATACGGCGCGCTTGCGGGTGCGTTGCTAGGGTTTGCGTGCGGTGTAGTAGTGCTTGTGCAGGTAATTATGGGGCTTGTTCCTTTCTATGCGATTATATGGATGCATACGCCCGTACTTGCAGCGCTTACCTGCATTATAAAAACGACAGTTGCAGGTTTTGTATCAGGCATACTGTTTGAAATTATTGCAAAGAAAAATACGCACGTTGCTTTGTTTGTTGCGTCGGGGATTGTGCCCGTTATCAATACGGGATTGTTTATCGTCGGTTGTTTGTTTATGAACGACAGTATCACCGTATTCCAAAACAGCCTTCCCGATTTTATGGGAATGAATATGTTTGTCTTTATTTTGGTGGGCTTGGTTACGTTTAATTTCTTTATCGAGCTTGCTATCAACTTAATTGTCGCGCCCACGCTTCATAGGGTAATCGGCATTGTGGATAAACGTTTTAGGAAGGAAGAAATATGATTATTTGTATTGACGTAGGAAACACGAATATTAAATATGCAATTTACGACAAGGACGTATTAAAATTTTCTTTCCGTGTGGAAACAGATTTTAAAAAGACTTCGGATGAATACGGGTCGCAACTTGTCAATATGTTAAAAATAAAAGAAATCAGTACGGAAAACATTGACGGCGGTATCATTTCTTCCGTTGTTCCTTCACTGGATTATACAATAGATAGAATGTGCGATTTATATTTAGGAATCGAACCTTTGCATATCGCGCCTGGTTTGAAATCCGGGTTAAACATTCGTTGCGACGACGCGCGCGAAGTAGGGGCGGATAGAATTGTCAACTGCGTTTCGGCGATTGTTAAATACGGCGAAGGCACGCCCATGATTGTCATTGATTTTGGTACGGCAACGACGTTTAATATCATCAGTGCGAATAACGAATTTATCGGCGGGGTTATTTCTCCTGGTATTAAAGGCTCGCTCGATTCGCTTGTCAATGGAACGGCAAAACTGCCTAGGGTAGAAATTGAAGCTCCCAAAAGCATTATCGCAAAAAATACGGTTACCAATATGCAAGCAGGGATTGTATTCGGGTTTGCAGGGCTTGTCGAATATATCGTTACCCGTATCAAAAAAGAACTCAAATGCGATAAAGTAAAAACGATTGCAACGGGTGGTTTTAGCACAGTTATTTCCAAGGAAATCAATTGTATCGACGTTGTGGATAAGCTTTTAACGTTGGACGGATTAAAATATTTATACGACTTAAATACCGCTGAAAATTAAAAACAGACGGGGCATGGTCGGGTTGAAACATCAAAAAAGGAAAGTTTGCCAAGGAGGCAGAATATGAAAAAAAGAGTAGGCGTAGCAATTTTAGGCTTAGGGGTTGTCGGCGGCGGTACATACAAAACGCTCGTTGACCACAAGGACTTTTATTTAAAAACGCAAAACGTAGAAATTGTCGTAGAGTGCGTTCTCGATAAAAATACCGCGCGTTTAAAAGAGCTTGGTGTTCCTGAAGAATGTATCGCAGGCAGTATCGCGGAAGTGGTTGCAAATCCTGCAGTAGATATCGTGGTGGAAACGATTGGCGGCGTGGGCGTAGCAAAAGATTTCGTTATGATGGCGCTTAAAGAAGGTAAAACGGTTGTTACCGCCAATAAAGAAATGATTAGTAAATTTTCGCACGAGTTGGAAAGAGTTGCAAGACGCAATTCTTGCGGGCTGTATTATGAAGCAAGCTGCGTAGGCGGCGTGCCCATCATTCGTACCCTTTGGGACGGCGTTCAAGCGAACCATATCACCGAGATGATGGGGATTGTCAATGGGACAACCAACTACATTTTAACTAAAATGGCGCAAGAAGGCGCAGACTATGCGTCTGCATTAAAAGAAGCGCAACGTTTGGGTTATGCGGAATTTGACCCCACTAACGACGTAGAAGCGTTCGACTCTACGTACAAGCTTTCCATTCTTTCGTCTATGGCATTCCATACCAAAGTGCCCTACACGAAAATTTATCGTGAAGGGATTACCAATGTACAAGCGACGGATATTGCAATCGGTAAAGAATTTGGATATACGTTAAAATTGCTTGCTATCGGCAAAAATACGGACAAGGGTGTGGAAGTACGTGTGCATCCAGCATTTATTCCATCCGCGCATCCGCTTGCAAGCGTAAACGACGCGTATAACGCAGTATATCTTCGCGGCGACGCACTTGACGATATTATGCTGTACGGAAAAGGCGCAGGTGCATTTCCTACGGCAAGCGCAGTTGTCAGCGACGTAATTTATGCGGCAACGCACTCGGAAATCAAGTACTCCACGTATAAAAATACGGCAACGGCAGAAACGGGCGTGAAGTTTGTAACCGATTTTTCTAGTGCATACTATTTGCGCTTAGAGGTGGAAGATAAAGCAGGCGTGCTTGCTAAGGTGGCAGGCGTTTTCGCAAAATACGGTATCTCTATTGTCAAGATTGTGCAAAAAGGCGCTTCGGAAAACAGCAGTAACAAAGTACCTTTGATTGTCATCACGCATAAGACAAGCGAAAACGGCATTAAAAATGCTATCGCAAAATTCAATGCAAGCGAAGTAGCGGAAGTAAAATCCGTCATTCGCGTAGAAGAGTAATTAAAAAAGGCGAGGTTATCTCGCCTTTTTTAGCAAGTTGTATGTTCTTGCCTTTTTAAAGTTCCCTAAAAGAAGAAAAAAATATGAAAGCACTCGTTATTATGAACGCCTATCCCAACGGCGAAAAATTCTATAATCAAAGCGCACGAATCGCGGAGGAGTTACGCAATCTGGGTGTGCAGACGGACGTTGTGAAAAACGGCGAGCTTTCTTTTTGCGTTGCAGAAAATGGCGAATTATCGGTTGCAAACGCGCAAAACTACGATTTCGCGGTATATTTAGACAAGGATAAATACATAGGAAAAGCGTTGGAAAAGCAAGGAATGCGGTTATTTAACAGTGCTGTGCAGATAGAAGTTTGCGACGATAAAATGCTTACGTATCTTGCTTTAGCTAAGCAAAATATTCCGCTTGCAAAAAGCATTCCCGCGCCCTTATGCTATACGCCAAACGCTACGCCAAGCGCGCAGTTTTTGCAAACGGTAGAAGAAACGCTTGGTTATCCAATGGTAGTAAAAACCAGCTACGGATCGCTTGGAAAAGGCGTTTATCTCGTACATGGTAGCCAGCAATTGCAGGAAATTTCCCAAAAACTGCTTTACCAGCCCCATTTTTATCAACAATATATCGATAGCTCTTGCGGGCAGGACGTTCGCGTCATTGTCGTCGGTGGAAAAGTAATAGGGGGCATGCAGCGCACCGCGCAAAACGGCGAATTCCGATCGAATATCGAGTTGGGCGGCGTCGGCACTGCAATCGAGCTGACAGAAGACTACGCTAGCCTTGCCGAGCGTGTAGCTGCTGCGCTTCAACTAGATTATTGCGGTATCGATTTATTGCAAGGGGGAGACGGACCGATTGTCTGCGAAGTCAACTCCAACGCATTTTTCGAAGGCTTTGAACAGGTAACGGGCATTAACGTAGCCAAAGCCTATGCCGAATATATTGTTCAAACTATGCAAAAATAAAAAACAAAATAAAACCGCCGCAAAGCAATATCTTTGCGGCGGTTGTTTTATTGCGTTACTTGTTTTCATTTTCAGGGGGTTTGTTTTCCGTGATGGTATAGCTGAAATCAATATCTCCGTTCACTTCTAATAATGCGCGTGCAAACTGTTCGTTTTCAACCTCGTGGATGGTAATCAACATATACGCCTCACCCATGTATGCGGTAAGCTTGCGTTCATCTCTATCCAATACCAAGGCGGTAATTTCTAAGACGGAATATTCGTTTTTCAAAAATCCGTATTGCGCAATCAGCTTGTCTTTGGTGATGACGTATTGCGATTTGCTTAAAATTCCAACGACAAACACAATCGCGACGATACAAACGATAATTAAAAACGGATATTTTAAGGCGTCGCCGACGTTGACAATGCCAAATACAATAATATTATAAATAGACAACGCAATCCCAATGGCACATAAAACCAAGGATGCGATACTTAAAATGACAATGCTTTTCCCAAAAGAAATAGGGAATATTTTATTTTCCAACGAACTTTTCTTTTCCATGCCTTTATTATAACACACCAAGTATAAAAATGCAACAAATTTATTGAAAAACTTCTTTTTTGAGTGTTTTAAGGTTGATTTTTTCTACACGGAGGAGTATAATAATAGATATGGAAGAAAAGATATTAACAAATGAAAATATAGAAGAAAAAGCAGCTCGGCGAGAACGGGAGCAATTTATCAAAATGACGCAAACTCCCATTCCCAAGCTGGTTATATCTATGGGGATACCCACCACGCTGAATATGATGGTTACTTCGCTGTACAACTTAGCGGATACCTATTTCGTATCGGGATTAGGGCAAGAAGCGACGGGTGCAGTCAACGTTGTGTTGTCGTTGATGTCCATTATTCAGGCGATAGCCTTTATGTTTGGTATGGGTTCAGGCAGTATCGTTTCGCAATTGCTGGGCGAAAGAAAGCAAAAAGAAGCAAACGAAGTGTCTTCCAGTGCAGTTTTCGCGGTAGGGGCGATAGGCCTGATTATTCTCACGCTAGGCTTGAGCTTTTTAGACCCGCTGTTATGGCTGCTTGGCGCAACGGAAGAGGTTGGCGTTGCAGTTACTACGTTTGAGTATGCCCGTCAGTACACCTTCTATATTTTGCTTGCAGCACCGTTCACGTGTATGACGTTCGTGTTAAATAATTTACTGCGTGCGCAAGGGAAAGCAATGCTTTCTATGATCGGTTTAATTACGGGTGCAGTATTAAATATTATCCTTGACCCTATATTCATTTATACCTTTGGCATGGGAATGCGCGGCGCGGCAATTGCCACGGCAATCAGTCAAACCCTTAGTTGCGGTTTAAGCTTATATATGTTTTTGTCGGGTAAAACGATTACTCGTTTACACTTTAAAGACGTTTCCAAACAAGCTAAAGTGTATTGGGATATTATCGCAACGGGTTTCCCGTCTTTTTGCCGTCAAATTTTAGCAAGCCTTTGCACCGTCCTTTTAAACTGGGCGGTAAAGCCTTACGACGGTGCGCTTGCGGCGCTTGGCGTAGTGCAAAAGGTGTTTATGATAGCCTTCTCCATCTCGCTTGGGATAGGGCAGGGGTATCAACCCGTGCTTGGCTATAATTACAGCGCAAAATATTATCAAAGAGTGCGCAAAGCCTATCAATTTACTTTGATGTTTTCCATTACACTTATGACGGGGTTTGCGGTGGTAAGCGCTATTTTTGCTGATGCGATAATGCAAGTATTTTTAGAAAATCCCAACGCGGTGGAAATCGGGTCGCTATCCTTACGGTTACAATGTATTTGCATGCCGTTACTCCCTGTTAATTTTATGATTAGCGTTACAACGCAAGCGCTTGGCGATAAAGGCGCGGCGACTGTTTTGTCTGTTTCCAGACAAGGAATTTTCTATATCCCTGCCGTGATTATTTTACCGCAGATTTTCCAATTGTTCGGTGTGCAAAGCTGTCAAGCCATTTCCGATTTCTGCGCTTTCTTATTTGCCATTCCCTTTACTGTACATTTCTTTAAGAAATTAAACAAGTTGGAAACGGAGCAACAACAAGCTCAGGCAAAAGATGAAAGTTAAAACTATTTAATAAACAAAAACCGCAGCCGTTTTGGTTGCGGTTTTTTTGTTTAATTTTAGCCGACGATAAAGTTCACTAATTTGCCTTTAACAACGATACATTTCTTTACAGATTTCCCTTCGAACAAGGGTGCAACGTCGGGGTGTTGCGCTGCAACTGCTTGAATTTCTTCGTTGGACAACGATTGCGAAATCATCATTTTTGCCTTAATTTTACTGTTTACTTGTACAGCGTATTCAATCTCATCTTTAACCAACGCGCTTTCGTTTACGAGGGGATAGCTTTCTTCAAAGACAGAATTCTTATGTCCAGAAACTTCCCAAAGCTCTTCAGCAAAGTGGGGCGCAAACGGCGCAATCATTTTAATTAAGTCAAGCAAACATTCTTTATAGAACGCAACGTTCTTCACTTCTTTATCATTGTCGTACTTTTGCAAAGCGTTTACGTATTCCATAATACGAGCAATCGAGGTGTTAAAGGAGAACATTTCTACGTCTTTCGTAATACCCTTAATAGCAAAGTTTTTCGCGTAGTCAAGTTCCTTTTCGTCTCTCGTCATTTCCGTATAGCCGTTGCCTTCCAACTCCAAGCCCTTGCATATGGTACGTTCTACTTTATCCAAGAATTTTGCAATCGAGCGAATACCGTCGTCGTTCCAAGGACCGCCTTCGGTATAAGAGAAGCCAAACATCAAGTACAGACGGAATACGTCCGAACCATATTCGTTTACATATACGTCAGGGGAGATAACGTTTCCGTGCGATTTAGACATTCTATTTCCGTCAGGCCCGAGGATGATACCTTGGTGAACCAAACGTTTAAACGGCTCGTTGAAATCGATATAGCCCATATCGCGTAACGCCTTGGTGATGAAACGTGCGTACAACAAGTGCATACAAGCATGTTCAGGACCGCCTACGTACACGTCAACGGGCAACATCTTGTTCGCGACAGCGGGCGTAAACGCTTGCTTATCGTTGTTTGCTTCGGGATAACGCAAGAAGTACCAGCTCGAGCAAACGAAGGTGTCCAACGTATCGGGGTCTCTTCTTGCAGGCTTGTGGCACTTAGGACAAGTGCAGTTCATAAAGCCTTCGTGCGTGGACAACGGAGATTTTCCGGTAGGACGGAATTCTACGTCATAAGGAAGCTTTACAGGTAAATCCTTTTCAGGAACGGGTACTGCACCGCAGTGTTCGCAATGAATCATAGGGATGGGTGCGCCCCAATATCTTTGACGGGATACCGTCCAGTCGCGCAAACGGTAATTTACCTTTTTTCCACCTTTACCAATCTTGGTCAAATGTACGGCAATGGCGTCGCGTGCATCTTCGCCAAACAATCCATCAAATTCTCCGCTGTTTACCAAAATACCGTCTTCGCAGAAGGGGAGTAACGTTTCGCCGCCTTTCTTTTGAATTACTTGCGTGATAGGCAAGCCGTATTTGGTTGCAAACGCATAATCACGTTCGTCGTGTGCAGCAACGGCCATAACAGCGCCCGTACCATACGAATATAATACGTAATCAGCAAGATATACGGGTAATTTTTCTTTGGTTAAGGGATGGATTGCATACGCGCCTGTATACACGCCCGTCTTTTCACGGGTGGTTGAAAGTCTTTCAATATCGTTTGCTTCCGCTGCGTAGCGAACGTAAGCGTCAATTGCTTCTGCTCTTTCAGGGTGCGCTTCCTTTAATTTTTCTACGAGTGGATGTTCAGGCGCAAGCACTACGTAATTTACACCGAATACCGTGTCGGGACGGGTGGTAAATACGATAATTTCGTCTCCCGTTTCGCACTCGAAACGAACTTCGCAGCCCGTCGAACGTCCAATCCAGTTTTTTTGCATCAGCTTGGTTTTTTCAGGCCAATCCAAGTCGTCGATATCGTTTAACAATTCTTCTGCGTATTCGGTAATTTTAAAGAACCATTGCGTCATATTTTTACGAAGTACAACGCTGTGGCATCTTTCGCATTCGCCGCCGATAACTTGTTCGTTTGCAAGTACTGTTTCGCAGGAAGGACAGAAGTTAACAAGCGATTCTTTTCTGTACGCAAGGCCTTTTTTGTAAAGTTGCAAAAACAGCCATTGTGTCCATTTGTAATAATCTTCCTTGCAGGTATGCAATTCAGCCGTCCAATCGAACATAGCGCCCATATTTTTTAATTGTTGTTGCATGGTTGCGATATTCTTTTCCGTCGAATCTTTCGGGTGAATCCCCGTTTTAATTGCGTAATTTTCAGCAGGCAACCCGAACGCGTCAAAGCCCATAGGTTGAAAAACCTCATAGCCTTGCATTTTCTTGAAACGCGCGTAAGAATCGGTAGGGCCGTAATTGTACCAATGCCCAACGTGTAAATTAGCGCCGGAAGGGTAGGAGAACATTTCTAAAACGTAATGTTTTTGCTTATTGCTCTTTTTATTAAAGACGTTCAGCTTGCTCTTTTCCCATTTGGCTTGCCATTTGCTTTCTACGGATTTCATATCCATAATATCTAAAAACCTCCGTTGCGGATATCCGCAAATAAATTCTTCAAAAATTTGATTTCTATATATTATATAGCATCTTAAAAAATAAGTCAAGCAGAATGTCAAGCTGAAAACAATAAATAATTTCTGCGTTGCGGCATATAATAACCTTGTGGAAAGGATAACAGTGATGCAAAACGGCGCTGATAGCCGCTATATGACCTACGTGTATGATAAAATAAAAGAGCGTTTCTCTTTTCTCCCTGCGGAATGCGAGCTCTTTCAAGAGGGGGAATTTTCCCAAGTAACCTTTTGCGCAAACGAGCAGTTTTGTCCATACGTGCAAACGTTTTTAAAAGGCTTGGTTGCGCAAGTGATTTCCGTTGGTTATAAATATGCCTACTTTGATAAAACGTTACAATTGCCCTTACTTAACGCAGAGGAGAAGAGGCTGCTCTGCACGGCGCTTGTGTCGGCGGATATCAAGGAAGAACTCGCCTTTGTACAAGAGCGTATTCAAGATAGCGAAATTTGTTCTATCGACGGTGTTTTTCGCTTTCGGGTAAAAGAATTAAAAACTCGTTGGCAAGAGGTGGCGGGGTACGTTCAATCTGATTTTGGTTTGCAATCGTTGATCGGTTTTTTGCGATTCGTTATTGAGGATGGTACGGGTAAGGTGTTTATTAAAGACAATAAAGCCTACAATGCCGAGTATAAACCGCTAAGCGAGAGTAAATTGACAGGTAAAAGCAGTTTAATCGGCGAGATATTGCTTTCGGGCGCGGCGAAAGTGTACACGTTTGGAAAAGCAGATGACAAAACGGAAGAATTTTTGCAAAAATATTACGGTAAAAAACGCATATTTTGTTAAAAACTTTGTAAAAAACGGTTGACAAAATCGGTGGAAACAGTTACAATAAAAAAGCAAAGACAAGTAGCTTCGCAAAAATCTTGCAGAGAGTTCCACCCGTGGCTGAAAGGGGAATAGAGGGATGCGAATGTCGAAACCACTTAGCGTTTGATAAAATGGAATATGTAAAAGAGTGGCTGAGTGTAAACTTGGCAATTAAGGTGGAACCGCGCTTGATAAATGGCGTCCTTAAATCTGTATTTGTACAGATTTAAGGATTTTTCTTTTTTTTACAAAAATAAACTTGAAAAAAATAATAAATCTACAATATAATTACGAACAACAATGGAGGAAATTTATGAATATTATTTTAAAAAGCGGCGACGCGTTAGGGCTTGAAAACGGCTCGACGGCGCTTCAAGCAGCTTTAGCAATTTCTGAAGGTTTGCCAAGAAACGCAGTTTGCGCAAAAGTGAATGGCGAACTTGTTGATTTATCCCACGTTTTAAACGAAGGGGATAACCTTGAAATTGTAACCTTAAAAGACAAAGAAGGCTTACAAGTATACCGTCATACCTGTGCGCACGTATTAGCGCAAGCACTTAAAACGGTATATCCTACCTGCAAACTTTCTATCGGTCCCGTTATTGAAAATGGGTTCTATTACGACGTCGATTTCGTTACGGCAATTACGCAAGACGATTTGGCAAAAGTAGAAGCGGAAATGCAAAAAATCATCAAGAGTAACTTACCTATCGAGCGTTTTACTCTTCCTAAAGAAGAAGCAATCGAATTGATGAAGAGCTATTCCGAAACGTATAAAGTCGAGCTTATCGAAGACCTTCCTGCAGGAGAAACCATCTCTTTTTATAAGCAAGGCAACTTCACCGATCTTTGCCGTGGTCCTCACCTTCCTTCGACGGGCAAAATCAAAGCCTTCAAGCTCACCAGTATTGCAGGTGCATACTGGCGCGGCGACGAAAAGAACAAAATGCTGACGAGAATTTACGGTACGGCATTTGCGAAAAAGGACGAAATGGAAGCATACTTCACCATGCTTGAAGAAGCGAAAAAGCGCGACCATACAAAGCTTGGTAAAGAACTTAAATTATTCGCAATCATGAACGAAGGCAAAGGTTTACCCTTCTTCTTACCTAACGGTACGGTGCTTAAAAATGCGCTTGTCGAATACTGGCGCGGTATCCACGCTCGCGAAGGGTATGTAGAAGTAGGTACGCCCATTATGCTTAACCGTTCGCTTTGGGAAACGTCTGGCCACTGGTTCCATTACAGAGATAATATGTATACGACGAAAGTGGACGAAGAAGATTTCGCAATTAAGCCTATGAACTGTCCTGGCAGTATCTTGGTTTATAAAAACGAACCGCACAGCTATAAAGACCTTCCTATTCGTATGGGCGAACTTGGGCTTGTGCACCGTCATGAAAAATCCGGTCAATTACACGGCTTATTCCGCGTTCGTTGCTTCACGCAAGACGACGCGCATATCTTCATGACGCCCGATCAAATCAAAGACGAAATCAAAGGTGTTGTTCGCTTAATCAACGAAGTATATACGCTCTTTGGTTTTAAATACCACG
The DNA here is from genome assembly GCA_045660265.1 of Candidatus Scatosoma sp. Taxonomy (GTDB): domain Bacteria; phylum Bacillota; class Clostridia; order Christensenellales; family Borkfalkiaceae; genus Scatosoma. Next base: position 74,073 of record JAZRDM010000069.1, read on the forward strand.
TTGAACTCTCCACTCGTCCTGAAAACAGCATGGGCAGCGACGAAGATTGGAATACCGCAACGGATGCTCTTCGCTCGGCATTAGACGACTTAGGTTTAAGCTACGTTGTTAATGAAGGCGACGGCGCATTCTACGGCCCGAAAATCGACTTCCATTTGGAAGACTCTATCGGCAGAACATGGCAATGCGGTACCATTCAGCTCGACTTCCAGCTTCCTCAACGTTTTGAAATGGAATATATCGGCGAAGACGGCGGCAAGCATCGTCCCATCATGGTACACCGCGTAGCGTTTGGTTCTATCGAACGTTTTATCGGTATCTTAATCGAACATTTCGCGGGCAAATTCCCCGTATGGCTTTCGCCTTTGCAAGTTAAAATTCTTCCTATTACGGATAGACAAATCGATTATGCAAAATCCCTTTGCGCAAAAATGCAAGCGGCGGGTATTCGCGGGAAAGTAGACGATAGAGGCGAAAAAATCGGGTATAAAATCCGTGGAGCGCAAATGGAAAAAGTTCCTTATATGCTCGTTGTAGGCGAAAAGGAAGCGGAGGCAGGTCTTGTAGCGGTTAGAAGACGCGACAAGGGCGATATGGGTGCGGTAAACGTTGACGAATTTATTGCAACTGTGCTTTCCGATATCAATGAAAAAACGGCGTTTTAAGTAAATAAAGGGGGCATCATGCCCCCTTTTCATTATAGGAGAATGATATGATAAAAACAGGAATTGTATCTACGGCATATTTCGGTTTTGATAATTTTGAGGCAGGCATGTCCTTGATGAAAGCGCACGGCTACGACGGTTTCGATTATCAAGGCTTTGGTAGCGTGCCCAATTCGCCTCTTTATAAAATGGAGGAGGAAGAACTGTTTGTCTACCTTGACAAAATTAAGGCGTGTGCACAAAAAAACGGCTTGATAATTCACCAAATGCACGGTGCTCTTCCTTGTGAAGACTTCGCAACCGAAGAGGGTAGACAAAGACAGTTAGAGCATTTTAAAAAAGGCATTTTAGGCGCAGAGCGTTTGGGTTGTCCAAAGATGGTAATACACCCTTGGATGCCCGGTTTGGAAACCAATTCTCCCAGAGAAGAGGAAATCCCCTTAAATATTCGCTTATTAAAACAGCTTGCGCCCTTTGCAAGAGCACACGGCGTTACCATTTGTATGGAAAACGTAGCCGCGCCGAACGGCACCATTTTATCCTATATTGAAAGCGTAAAAAAGGTTTTAGACGGCGTGGATGATGAGTATATAAAATCTTGTTTAGATACGGGACATTTCAATGCGGTGGGTAAGGATATTTGCAGTGCAATTCAATTGTTGGGCAATCATTTAGCCGCTTTGCACGTCCATGACGATAGATACGGACAAGACAGACATTTGTTGCCATTTCAAGGCGAAGTGGACTGGGACGGTTTTGCTCGTGGTTTACACGCAATCGGTTTTGATGGCGTCATCTCTTTAGAAACGCAAATTTGTTCTGGCATGCCTTCTCCCATTCGTGAAAAGTTTCAATTAACGCTTTCAAAGCTGGCAAGATACCTTGCAGACAAAGCAGAAAGCAAAGGGGAAATGATATGATAAAAACAGGAATTATATCCAGCGCGTATTTCGAAATTGACGATTTTGAGGCAGGCATGTCCTTGATGAAATCGCACGGCTACGATTGTATCGACTATCAAGAGCTGGGGAATTTTGCGCATTCGCCCCTTTATAAAATGCCGGAAGAAGAGTTAAAAACGTACTTATGCACCTTGCGCGATTGCGCGAAGAAAAACGGACTAGAATTTCATCAGCTTCATGGGATATGGCCGCACGTCGACGATACGACGGAAGAAGGAAGACAACAATCTATCGAATATTTCAAAAAGAATATCTTATGCGCGTCCTATTTAGATTGCCTGCGCGTAGTCGTGCACCCGTGTATGCCGGGGCTGTTTTTGGGTAAAAAATTAGATGATGAAATTCAGCTCAACGTCCGCTTATTAAAGCAACTCGCTCCGTATGCAAGAGAACATGGCGTTACCATATGCCTAGAAAATATGCCCTTCCCGCACGGTTCACATTTATCCTATATCGAAAACGTAAAAAAAGTATTGGATGAAGTCGACGACGAATACGTTAAGGCTTGTTTGGATACTGGGCATTTTGAGGCAGTGGGGACGGATATTTACAGTGCAATCAAATTGCTTGGCTCACATTTATCGACACTACACGTACATGATAGTGCGTTTGGGCAAGACAGACATACCATTCCTTTCCAAGCCTTAATCGATTGGGACGGCTTTATTCGCGGGTTAAAAGAAATCGGTTACAAGGGCGTAATGTCTTTGGAAACAAGAATAGGGGTAAAAACACCTCAACCTATGAAAGAAGAGTTGGAGAGGGCTTTGGCTGAATTAGCGCGCTACTTTGCTGATACAATCAACGAAAATAATTAGGTGAGTGTCTTTTCATAACGAATTTTATATAAAAATCAACAAAGAAAAAATTACCAAAAAAAATCAAGAAAATCGCAAAAAAACGTTTGACATTATTATTTAAGTATGCTATTATAATATAGCTAAAGCAGAAGCAAACCTTCTCGCCGTACGGTACGCATTGTTACGGCTCGATATTTTCGTCGGCGTTTAAAGACGCGTAAAAAAGGCTGAAATGGGTTGCTTATGTATAGCAACCCATTATTTTTTTGGCGAGGTACACTACTATTAAAGAGCAGTATCAAATCAACGAAGAAATTCGTGACAAAGAGGTTAGAGTTATTTCCGCCACCGGCGAACAGCTTGGTATTATGAGCAGCGCGGAAGCATTGCGTATTGCAGACGAAGAGAATTTGGATTTGGTGAAAATTTCCCCCAATGCAGTTCCTCCCGTATGCAAAATTCTCAATTATGGTAAGTTTAAATTCGAACAAACCAAGCGTGAGAAAGAAAATCGTAAAAATCAAAAAGTTATCGAATTGAAAGAAATCTATCTGTCTATGACGATTGACGTGGGCGATTTAAACGTCAAAGCGAAAAAGACGTTAGAAATTTTGGGCGAAGGCAACAAAGTAAAGGTTTCTATCCGTATGCGCGGACGTCAAATGGCACACGCTTCTATGGGTGTAGACGTGATGAATCGTTTCTTTGACATCCTTGGCGGGAAAGCGGTTATGGACAAAGCGCCCGTAACGGAAGGAAGAAACATTTTGATGATTCTTTCCCCTGCAAAATAAAAACGAAAGCAAAGCGATAGTATTCGCAAGCGATAAAATCAGAAAAAAATTCGGAGGATAAAATATATGCCTAAACAGAAATCACACAGCAGTACGAAAAAGCGTTTCTGGCTCACCGGTACGGGTAAAGTAAACAGACCCCACAGCGGTAAGAACCACAAAGCAGAAACCAAGACCAGCAAGAGAAGAAGACATTTGCGTCAAAGCACCCTTGTTTCTTCTACTCAGGAAAATACCGTAAAAAGTATGATGCCTTACAAGAAATAAGAAGAAAGGAGAAAATAAGTTATGCGTATTAAAAGAGCAGTTAACGCAGTTAAAAAGCGTAGAAAAATTTTAAAACTCGCAAAGGGTTACTTTGGCAATAAGAGCAAGTCTTATAGAATCGCAAGAGAAGCGGTTATGAAATCCCTCAACTATGCATTTATCGGCAGAAGAAGAAGAAAGAGAGATTTCCGTCGTCTTTGGATTGCAAGAATCAACGCAGCTGCAAGAATCAACGGTATGTCTTACAGCAAGCTTATGCACGGTTTGAAAGTTGCAGGTATCAACCTCAACAGAAAGGTTCTCGCTGACCTTGCCGTAAACGACGCTAATGCATTCGCACAGCTCGTAGAAAAAGCTAAAGCGGCTCTCTAATATCAAATAAAAAAGCCTTTTAGCAATGTTTAAAAGGCTTTTTCCTTATTTTAAGAAAAATGATTATTACGTCAAAAAACAATCCGCTTGTCAAACAAACGTCCGCATTGAAAGAAAAGAAGGGCAGAAAAGAGCACCGTCTTTTTCTCGTCGAAGGCAGAAAAATGGCGTTGGAGTGCGTAAACAGCGGCTTTGAAATAGAAAAGGTAATCGTTTCCGAGTATTTTTCGGGAGACGTAAGCATATTTCAAGACAAAGTTCAGCTTGTTTCCGACGACGTTATCAAACATCTTTCCGACGAAAAGACACCGCAGGGAATTATTTGCCTTGCGCGTATTCCTGATAGGGCGCTTCAAGCCCCGAAGGGAAAATGTCTATTTTTAGACGGCGTTGCCGACCCTGGCAATATGGGCGCTATTATTCGAAGCGCAAATGCGGCGGGGTATAACGAAATTTATTTGACGAAAGAGTGTACCGATCCGTACGCGCCTAAAAGCGTTCGGGCGAGTATGAGCGGAATTTTCTTTACGACTGTGTATATCGCGGACAGGGAAGAAATTTTAAATATTTTTAAAACCAGCCAAACGCCACTTATCGTAGCAGATATGGACGGGAAAAACGTTTTCAATTTCACACCCCCTCAAAAATTTGCATTGGCGATCGGTAACGAAGGCAACGGCATTTCCTTGCAAACAAAGGAAAATGCAGCATATACAGTCAAAATCCCTATGGCAAAAACGCAAGAAAGCTTAAATGCAGCGGTTTCCGCGGGGATTTGTATGTACGTTCTGAATAAGGACGAGTTTATAAACGAAAATTAAGGAGAATCATTATGTCCGGACATAGCAAATGGCATAACATACAAGCAAAAAAAGGTAAGGCAGACGCTGCGAAAGGCAGAATTTTCACCAAGCTTGGTAGAGAAATTGCAGTAGCGGCAAAAACCAACCCTAATCCTGAAACTAACAGCAAGCTTGCAGATATTATCGCAAAAGCAAAAGCTGCAAACATGCCCAATGATAACATTCAACGCAGCATCAAAAAAGCTTCTGGCGAATTGAGTGGTGCTGATTATAAAGAATTAACCTACGAAGGCTACGGTGTAGCAGGTTCGGCGGTAATCATCACAACGCTTACCGATAACCTTAACCGTACCGCAGGCGACGTAAGGGCGATTTTAGGTAAGCATGGCGGCCAAATGGGTAACACGGGCTGCGTATCGTACAACTTCGAAAATAAGGGTTATATCGTAATCGAAAGAACGGTAGAGCTTGACGAAGATACCATTACTGAAATTGCGCTTGAAGCAGGCGCAGACGACGTGGTAGCAGACGACGACGTTTATGAAATTTTCACTTCGCCCGAAAGCTTCTCCGACGTGAGAAAGTATTTAGAAGAAAAGAATAAAGAACTTGTTGCAGCAGCGCCTAAAGGACGCAGAAACGACGAAGAAGAGGATAAAATCAAATTTATACAAGCAGAAGTTGCTATGATTCCTCAAAATAAAATTCAACTTCCCGCTGACAAAATTGACACCTTCTTAAAGATGGTAGACGCGTTGGAAGATCACGACGACGTACAAAACGTTTATCACAACGTAGAGCTTCCCGACGAAGAATAATAAAGGGCTTTGTTCTTTTAGAAACAGCCGAACTTAAAAAGCCCAAACAATGTTTGGGCTTTTCATTTTAAAGGAGAAAAGAGAATGCTGCATAATTATCACACCCATACAATCCGCTGTAATCACGCTTCGGGTACGGATAGAGAATACGTGGAAGCTGCAATCAAAAAAGGTTTAAAAACGCATGGTTTTTCCGATCACGCGCCGTATCTTTTCCCGGATACCGATTATCAATCTAACTTCCGTATGCGTCTTGAACAAACGCAAGATTACGTAGAATCGGTGCGTTCGCTGGCGAAAGAATACGAAAAGGATATTAAAATTTATTGCGGGTTCGAGTTGGAATATTATCCCGACTTCCATAAAGAAGAAAAAGCCTTTTTAATGCAGTTTAACCCCGATTATTTTATTATGGGCCAGCATTTCGTAGGGAATGAAAGAGAAAGCCATTATTACATCAATACGCCGGGGGATATCTTCTTGACGTTGTATGTTTCGCAAGTCCTTGCAGGGCTTGCCACGGGTGATTTTTTGTATCTTGCGCACCCTGACGTAACCGGCTGTGTAAATTTCAGTGAAGCTCAAATTCAACAAGAATACCGTAGATTGTGCAAAGGCGCAAAGCGTATGGGGATTCCTTTAGAAATCAATTTGCTTGGCCTTCGCGGAAATAGACACTATCCTACGGAAACGTTTTTTAAAATCGCAGGAGAAGTTGGAAACGATATTATTCTTGGAATGGACGCGCATGCGCCTGCAGAGATTTTAGAAAACGAGGCGGAAAAACGCGCTTTGGCTATGGTAGAAAAATTTAATTTAAAACTACTCAACGCGCCCCTGCCTATGACCTTTATAAAAAAATGAGAAAAACGCCCGATAGCAATCGGGCGTTTTTTATGTGTTTTTACGAATGTTTACAAAAAAAGAAAAGGGGACAAATGTCCCCGAATTCTTTTTTAATTGATTAGTTGAAAAGTTCCTTGTAAGCTTTACCGAACTTCATGGAAGGTTTCTTGCAAGCTGCAATTTCAACTTTAGCGCCAGTTTGAGGGTTGATACCCGTTTTAGCGGGAACGTCCTTAACTTCGATAGTACCAAAACCAACAAGTTGGATTTTGTCGCCAGCTTTCAATGCATCAGTAATCGTTTCGAGCATTGCTTCGTAAACTTCTGCAACGTCCTTGTTCGTGAAACCTGCTTTTTCAGCAACTGCTTTAATCAATTCGCTTTTGTTCATAGAGTGAATCCCCTTTAAAATTTTTTCAATTCTCAAAGGCAACAGTTGCCTTTCAGTAAAAATATTATACAGCATTCTAAAGTGTTTGTCAAGGGGTGAATTGAAAAAAAATCGCGTAAAGCCTTGAAAATAAAGGATTTTTTGCGGTTTTTTTAATATTTTTTTCATTTTTATAAAATTTGTATTTTCATTTTAACAAACAAATGCCTTTTTCCCTTATGGCAAAAAGAAAAACGGGCATTTTTGCCCGTTTTTTAAAACGCATAAAAACGTTAATTTTCGCTTGAGAAAAATCCCAAACCAAGCACTTGCGAAACGTTGGACATAACCGCAAACGAATCGGGGTCGATTTCCTTCATAATGCGGCGAAGCGCACCGACTTGACGTTTGCCGATAACGCATACCAACATAGAGCGTTCTTCCTTGCTGTACATACCCGTTGCCGAAATTCCGGTTACGCCGCGGCTAAGTTCGTGCATAATGGCAAGAGAAAGCTCTTCGGGCTTTTTGGTAATAATTCTAAATTCGATTGCCGATTGAAAGCCGTTGGTGATAGAGTCGTTAATTTTGCTTTCGATATACGATTCAAAAACCGCCATGAAGATGGGCAAAAGACGAATGGCAAGGTCTACTTCCGTCTCGTTATACACAAAGAAGGACGCGCCGATAACAACGGCGTTGACAAAGAAAATCATCCATGCAATCGAGCTAGATTGTACCTTCTTTTGCAAAATAACTGCGATAATGTCTGTGCCGCCCGAAGAACCGCCTACTTTAAAAGCAAGGGCGATAGCAACACCGATACATACGCCGCCCGCAAGCGCCGCGAAAATACGGGAGCTTTCAGAAAAGACGATTAACGGTGCGTTTAAGTTTTCAAGTGCAATCAGCCAAAGTACTTGTAAAAGAATATTTGCGGCGGAAAGAATGGCAAATTTGCGTTTTACAAAAAAGAAAGATAATATTACCAACGGGCAGTTGATGCAAAAGGACACCAAACTTTGTGGAATTACGCCGTGGGTTGCATACGAAACCATAATGGCAATACCAGCCGCGCCGCCGATGGTGAATTCGTTGGGCTCGATTAAACAATGCGCCGCGAAAGAAATCATAAACGAAGAAAAGATTAAACACAGAGCTGTTTTTATAATGTATAAAATTTTGCTTTGCTTTGAATTTTCGTTTTTTATGAAATGTTCTTTGGTGATTTTTTCAGGAAGAGTTGAAATGGTTTCTTCCTTTTGTAATTCTTGATTGTTTTTTTGAAGTTGCATAGTGCATTTCTTCCTTATATAATATAGATAACAAAAGTATTGTAACATATTTTTTTTGGATAATCAAGCGCTTAGCAAGAAAATATAAAAAAATAGTTGACAAATTCTTCTTTGTATATTATAATATGAATATATATTCATATATTAAAACAGGAGAGTTCTAAACATGAAGAAGGAAGGGTGCATTTGCCCAGTTGAACACGCGCAAACGGCGAAAAGGGCGCAAGAGAATATGTTGCTTGGCGAAGAGGTAGAAAGGGTGTGTAACCTATTTCGCGTGCTTTCCGAACCGTCTAGATTAAAAATTGTGATGGCGCTTTTACAAGGGGAAATGTGCGTATTGCATATTGCGGAAAGCGTAAACGGCGCGCAGAGTGCTGTAAGCCATCAATTGCGTGTGTTAAAAGATAACGGTGTGGTAAAAAGCAGAAGAGAGGGGCAAAATATTTGCTATTCGTTGGCAGATGCGCATATTATACAAATTATCCAAATTGCTGCGGAGCATTCTGCGTGCCTATAAGGAGATAATATGAAAAAACGTATCCGTATTAAAAATTTAGATTGTGTGCATTGTGCCGCAACGTTAGAAAAAGAGCTAGGCGACATAGAAGGCGTTTTCGAAGTGAGCGTAGATTTTGTCGGGCAGTCTGTTTCTGTGCAATATAACAGCGAGCAAACGCTGAAAAAAGTATTCAAGCATATCAATTCTTTTGAGGAAGTGCAAGTGGTAAACGACGAAGAAATAAAAGAGTCTGGTTCACATACCAAAGATATTGTGGCGCTAGTATCTTCGCTTATTGCATTTATCGTCGGGCTTATTATTTGGAGTGTAACCATTTCGTTTGGAAACGAGTGGGGATACGTTGCGTATGCGCTATACGCCCTTTCTTACGTTGTTGTGGGCTTCCCCGTATTAAAAAATACCGTTAAAAATATTGCGAAAGGCAAAGTATTTGATGAGAATTTTTTGATGACGATTGCTTCTATCGGCGCGGTGGCGCTTGGGGAAATTCACGAAGGCGTGGCGGTGATGTGGCTGTATCAGCTTGGAGAATTGTTGCAATCGATTGCCGTGGGTTCGTCGAGAAAATCTTTGACGGAATTGATGAAATTAAAAAGCGAGAGCGCGACCATATTGATTGACGGTATGCAAAAAATTGTCCAGCCGGAAGAACTGCGTGTAGGGGATATTTTACTTGTAAAGGCAGGGGAAAGGGTTGCCGCCGACGGCGTTTTGCTTTCGGAAAATGCGCAATTAGACGGAAAAGCGTTGACGGGGGAATCGGAGATTCTTCAAAAGAAAAAAGGTGAAGAAATTTTATCTGGCTGTATAAACGTAGGGGGCGTGTACGAGATGAAAGTCTCCCGTCCTTATCAGGATAGTGCGGTAAGTAAAATTTTATCGTTGGTAGAAGAAGCGTCCGCTAAGAAGGCAAAGCCGGAAAAATTCATCTCGCAATTTGCCAAATATTATACGCCGGCGGTTTGTATTGCGGCGGCGTTGTTGGCAGTGCTTGTGCCTGTTGTATCTAGATTGGTATTAGGCGTTTGGACGGAAGGGATTTTTCAACGTTGGATACAAACAGCGTTAACCTTTTTGGTAATCTCTTGTCCGTGCGCATTGATAATTTCCGTGCCTTTAACTTATTTTTCGGGGATTGGCGCATGTGCGAAACGTGGCGTACTGGTAAAGGGTGCAACGCATTTAGACGTCTTAGCAAAAACGCAGACGATTGCCTTTGATAAAACGGGTACGCTGACGCAAGGGAATTTTGCGATTAAAGAAGTATATCCTTGCGGAGAAATGAGTAAATCACAGTTGCTGTTGTTGGCAGCGGCGGTGGAAAAAGGTTCGTCTCATCCTATCGCAAAGGCGTTTGAGTGTTTTGTTCCTTCCATGAAAGCAGATAAGGTAAAAGAGCTTTCAGGCAAGGGGATTTATGCGGAAGTAAAGGGCGAAAAAGTGCTTGTCGGAAACGCTCGGTTATTGCGGGAATATTGTATAGAAGTAGAGGACGCGGAAAGCGACGAAACGTTGATATATGTAGCGAAAGGCGGTGTGTACGTTGGCAGAATCGAAATTGGCGACGTCGTGAGAAAGGAAAGCAAGGAAGTAATTTCCGCTTTAAAAACGCTGGGGATTTCAAAGCTGGTAATGCTGACGGGAGATCATCCAAGAAAGGCAAAAAAAGTAGCGGACGAGGTAGGCGTGTACGAAGTGAAGGCAAAATTATTGCCTGACGAAAAGCTGGAAGAGGCGGAATATTTAAAGAATTTCGGCGCGGTTACGTACGTGGGCGACGGAATTAACGACGCGCCCGTGATGGCGGCTGCTGATTGCGCAATTTCGCTTGGGAAGCTGGGCAGTGCGGCGGCGGTAGAAGCGTCCGATATCGTGCTTATTTCCGACGATTTAAAAGGTGTGGTTACTTGTTTAAAAGCAGCGAAAAAGACGCGGCGTATCGTTCGGCAAAACATAGCGTTTTCCATTATGATGAAGGTGGCATTTATGGCGTTTGGCGTGGCGGGGGTATTGCCGTTAGCGTTTGCTGTATTCGCGGACGTGGGAGTGATGTTGCTTGCGGTTTGCAATTCGTTGCGGGTACGAAAAATTTAACAAAAGAAAGGAGATAGATATTATGGAAAAGAAAAAGTTGATTGTTGCGTCTGGCAACGCGCATAAATTGAGAGAGATTGCGGAAATTTTTCCGCAGTTTGAAGTGGTATCACAAAAACAAGCAGGTTTTGACGTGGACGTAGAAGAAACAGGAGAGACGTTTGAAGAAAATGCTTTGTTAAAAGCGCGTGCGGCGTCGGCAGCTTTGGGCTATCCTGCGCTTGCGGACGATAGCGGTTTGTGTGTAGAAGCACTTGGCGGCGCGCCTGGAGTATATAGCGCAAGATACAGCGGCGGACACGGCAACGACGTGGAAAATAGAAAACTCCTTTTAAAAAATTTACAAGGTGAAAGCAATCGCCGCGCGTACTTTAAAAGCGCCGTTGCGTTTGTGTATCCCGACGGCAAAGAAATTGTTGTAGAAGGCAGAACGTACGGCGAAATTCTTTTAGAAGAAAAAGGAATAGGCGGGTTTGGCTACGATTGTCTGTTTTTAAGCGACGATTTGAAAAAATCGTTTGGTGAGGCGACGGCGGAAGAAAAGAACGGCGTATCACACCGCTTCAGAGCGTTGCAAGCGCTCTTGAAAAAGTTAAAAGCATAGGGGCAGGTATCGATTGAATTATGAAAAAATGTATCGTAATGTCGGATACGCACGGGAGTCAAAAGGGCATAGAAAAGCTGAAACCGCTCTTTGCAGAAAACGATTATATCATACATCTAGGGGACGGTGCTGGGGATTTGAAAGAAATTTTTTCGGTGTATCCTAATAAGGTGTATCAATGCCGAGGGAATTGCGATTTTATCAGCGCGTATCCCGACGAGTTTGTTTTGGAGATAGAGCAAGTGCGTATTTTATGCTGTCATGGACATGCTTACGGTGTAAAAACGCTGTTGGGGGTTTTAGCGAATGAAGCCAAGAAAAAGGGTTGTGATGTTGCGCTCTACGGGCATACGCACCGCGCGGATATTTGCGAGATGGACGGGGTAACGCTGATCAATCCTGGAAGCTTGCGCTATCCTGCCAGCGAAGGCGGAAGCTATTGCTATTTGGTGGTGCATAAGGATAAAGTAACACCTGTGATTGTAGGGGATAATATGTATTGACAAAGAAAAAAGACACGCGGTTGCGTGTCTTTATCGTTTATCATAGGAAAACTATTCGTTAATTTGAATGGAGTAAGAAGCGGCGTAACTGTCGCCCGATTTGACGTGCGCCATATCCGCTTTGGTTTCCAAATCGTCTATGATGCCTTCGGTAGCGCAGAGCGCGGTCCACGGCTCGATACAAAGATAGGGTGCGTCCGTTTGAGGCATATGCCAAAGCCCTAAGTATTTAAAATCGCTGTAGCGCACGGTAACGGACGTTTTAGATAAGGTGTTTTTTAAGTGCACGCAACGGCAGGTTCTTGTTAAAACCAGCGCGTCATTGTCAAACAAGGAATGTTGTAAGGGGATTTTTAATCCGTCCTGCAAAGGATATGGCTCTGCCGCGCCTGACATAAATTTATTTTCGGAAAGCGTACGTTGTTCAACGGCGGTGGGTTCGTCGAATTCAAGGTAATAATCTTCAAAATTTCCCTCGTCGAAAGGTACGTTAATGCCAGGATGGCCGCCGAGTCCGCAAATCAGCGTTTTGTCGTCTGTGTTTTGCACTTCGTAGCGGACGTGGAGTTGGTTGTCTTCTAATATGTAGGTGATATAAAAACGGAAGCGGAAGGGGTATTCTTGTAACGTTTCTTCGTTTTCCGTCAATAAAAAGACGAGTTTGGTCGCTGTGCGGTCTACGCATTTAAATACGTTATAGCGGGCAATGCCGTGGTTGCGGAGTTTGTAGGGTTTTCCACCGTAATTATACGTGTTTTTGTACATTCTGCCGATAGTGGGGAAGAGATTGTACGCTCTGCCCGTCCAATAGGCAGGATCGCCTTGCCAAAGATATTCGCGTTCCGTGGTTTTGGATTCGAGTGATTGTAACTGCGCGCCCAAGGTGTCAACGGTTATTTTTAAGCATTTATTTTCGATGGAATATAACATAATGCGCTCCCTAATAATTTCTTGCGTTTAGTATACCATAAAATTTTTCGTTTGTAAACGGGATTTTTATTTTTTTTGCGCGCAACGTAAAAAAATGTTGTTAAATAGATGACAATTAGAAAAAAATAGTATATAATATACTCGTGTAATATGTCGTTTTTGCGATACATACTAACACAAAAGAGAAAAGCAGGAGAAAATTATGGATATTTTTGAGATAGTAGCTCTCGTATTAGCGGGTATTGGCGCATTTTTAATCGGCTTTAAGCTGATGAGCGACAATATGGAAAGATTGTTCGGGGACGGATTAAAATCTCTCTTTAATAAAACGTCGGATAAGCGTCTTGTCAATATCGGTATGGGCGCGGCAGTTACGGCGGTTATTCAAAGCTCGGGTGTTACGACGGTTATGGTTGTCGGTTTCGTAAACGCGGGCATTATGACGTTGTATCAAGCGGCGTCGATTATCATGGGTGCGAATATCGGTACGACGATTACCGCGCAAATTGCGGCACTTGATGGGTTGCCGATCAATAGTTTCTTTATTTTGCTTTTAGGGATCGGCGTCTTTATGGATATGTTCTCTAAAAATGAAAAAGTGCAATGGGGCGGCTTGGCGATTGCGGGCTTGGGAATGGTTTTCCTTGGCTTACACGTTATGAAAACGGCAATGGCGCCTTTGTCGGCTGATCCTGCAATTACTGGTTTTTTGGCAAATATGACAAATCCGCTCGTTTTATTATTGTTCGGTATTGTGTTTACTACGCTAATGCAATCCTCTTCGGCGGTAACGACAATTATTATCGGTATGGCGAGTGCGGGACTTGTCTTCGGTGGGGTTTACGACGCGGCGGGGAATTTGATTGGCATAACCAACGCAGTGTTGTATATTATTCTCGGTTCGAATATCGGTTCGACGACGACGGCGTTGCTCTCTTCTGCCGGGACGAGCGTAAACGCAAGACGGGCGAGTATTATTCACTTGCTCTTTAATACCATTGGTTCGTTTTTGGTGATGGTTATGTTGCTGATTTGGCAAGATTTCTATCAAGTAACCTTCTATTCTTGGTTTGCTGAACCTACGCAACAAATCGCTATGTTCCATACGGCGTTTAACTTGATTTGTACGTTGATCTTTATGCCTTTTACAAAACAGCTTGTGCAGGCGTCGGAATGGCTTGTTCCCGAAAAGAAAGAGCAAACGGAAAAAGGCAAAGGCGTTTCGCTTTTGTCGTTTATGGATAAGCGTTTCTTGAGTACGCCTTCCGTTGCGGTAGGACAGTTGACAAAGGATACTTTCCATATGGCAGATTTGGCAATGGAAAGTTTAAAAATGGCTTTTGACGGATTTATTCAACGGGATTTGGAAGCGGTGGATAAAGTAAACGAGCATAATGAAAAAATTGCCAAAATAGGCGGAGAAATCAGTAATTATTTAGTGCAAGTTTCGGCGGTTGGTGCGGCGCTTTCCATTGAAAAGAAGGTTAGTGCATTACATACGAATATCGGGGATATTGCCCGTATTGCAGAACTTGCGGAAAACTTAACGAAATATACTAAGCGCGAAGTGAAAGACAACCTCGTGTTCTCGGAAGGGATTAATGAAAAGTTGGTTGTTATGCACGGTATGCTTGACGAGCAGTATGGCTTAGTAAAACGCATTGTGTTGGAAAAGGAAAATACGCTGATGCAAGCTTCGGACGATTTGGAAGAAGAAATCGACGAAATGAGAAGAGATTTGGTTGCAGAGCATATTTGCAGACTTAGCCAAGGCAAGTGCCGTCCTGAAAATAATACGATTTTCATCAATCTCGTTTCAAATTTGGAACGTATCGGCGACCACTTGAATTATATTGCGCACAGTATAGAAGGATAAAATAACAATAAAAAGTCGGGCAAAAATTGCTTGACTTTTTTATAGGAAAGGACGCATTGCGTTGGAAATAATAAATGGAGAAAATATGATAAAAATTGCCGTAAAAAAATTGAATGAAAAAGCAGTTTTACCCGCCTATGCGTCAGATTATGCTGCGGGCGCGGATTTATATGCTTTGTTAGAGGAAGAGCTGTGCATTTTACCGCAGGAAACTAAGTTGGTTCGCACGGGTTTGGCGATAGAAATTCCCGAAGGATATGCGGGGTTGATTTATGCGAGAAGCGGGCTTGCCAGCAAGCGCGGACTTGCTCCGGCAAATAAGGTTGGGGTGATAGACGCGGACTATCGCGGAGAAGTGATGGTAGCGTTGCATAATCACTCTAATACGGCGCAAACGGTAGCGGTAGGCGAACGCATTGCACAGTTGGTAGTAACTCCCTTTTTAAAAGTGGATTTTGAAGAAACACAAACTTTAAGCGAAACGGTACGCGGTGCGGGCGGTTTTGGCAGTACGGGTACGAAATAAGGCGGTAGAATTATGTCCATGAGAATGAGAAAAAAGAGAAATTTCGACGCGAGAATGCAAGCGTGCAATAGATTATTGCTTGCAAAAGGCGCGAATGGGATTTTGAATATGAAAGAGGCGGCGGAAAATTATCGCGCGTTGGTAAATTTTTCGGATGCGTTTGGAAACGATAACCCCGTTGCTTTGGAAATCGGGTGCGGGAAAGGCGGTTTTGTTATTGCGCTTGCAAAGCAAAATCCCAACGTAAACTATTTGGCTCTTGAAAAAATGAGCAACGTTATTTTAACGCCGATGGAAGCGGTGGTAAAAGAAGGGGTAGAAAACGTGCGTTTTTTAAATATCCGTGCGGAATGTTTACCTTGTTATATCCCCGAAGGCTCGTTGGATACCATTTATTTAAATTTTTCGACGCCGTTGCCTAAGCTTGGGTATGCGAATCAGCGTTTAACGCACAGAGGGTTTTTAAACGTTTATAAAAAGCTTTTGAAAAAGGGCGGAAAAATTATTCAAAAAACGGATGATAGAGACTTTTTTATGTTCTCCATTGCCGAATATCAAGCGTGCGGGTTTGATTTGACGGAAGTTAATTTCAACTTACACGAAAATGGAAATCCCGAAGATAATATCATTACCGAATACGAAAGCAAATGGGTAGAGCGCGGGTTGCCTATTCATAAAGTAGTTGCGTCGTTATAAAATGGAGAAGAGATCATGAAAAAGAAGATTTTAAGTGTTTTAATTGCGATTGTTAATTGTATATTGTGCGTAATGGGTTTAGCGGGTTGCAGCAGTGAGGAGATGTTGGCTTTTGAAAGAGACTATATCTATGACTCCACTGCTTCTTCGCGTCTTACGGAAGTATATTATGTAACAGGCTATGATTTTTATTATCAAGACTCGGACGACTTATTTGCCAGATACATCACTATTCCCAAAACGTATAACGGAAAAACGGTGGCTGTAATCGCCTCGGAAGCATTTAAAAAGGAAGAAAATTTAAAGTCGATTACTATGCCGTCTACGATTACGAGTATTGGCGACCAAGCATTTTTCGGTTGTTCTAACTTAAAGAGCGTAAGTATGAAAAACAGTGTAACACGCTTGGGAGATAGCGTATTTTACGGTTGCGAAAAACTGTCGAATATTACGCTGTCTAGCGGATTGACGTCTATTCCTAATGATACGTTTAACGGTTGCAGCAGTTTAAGCAGTATTAAAATTCCGAATAGTGTAACCGAGATTGGCAGCGAGGCGTTTCACGGTTGCAGCAAATTAAGCAAAGTGCAAATTCCGTATGGAGTAGCTTCTCTTGGCTACGGCGTTTTTGCAAAATGCACGAAATTAAAAACAATTGAAATTCCCGCTACGGTAACAAGCATTTCAAGTGATACGTTTGAAGGGTGTGTAAAATTGTCTAACATTACGTTTGAAGGCTCTATGTACGAATGGGAAAATATCTATAAAGGCTGGAACTGGAATGATGATATTCCCGCAACTAAAGTTAGTTGCAGAGACGGCGACGTACAATTGTAATTGTAAGGATAGGACATGGATTTAATTTTCTTTTTAAACTCTGCCTTGCTAGGCGTGGGGTTGGCGATGGACGCTTTCTCCGTTTCGCTGGCAAACGGCTTGCACGAACCTAAGATGAAAACACGGAAAATGTGTTTGGTTGCTGGGGTATTTGCACTCTTTCAAGGTATTATGCCTATGGTGGGGTGGCTGTGCGTGCATACGCTTTTGCAATGGTTTGAAGTGTTTGAACAGTTTATTCCTTGGATTTCACTCGGCTTGCTTGGATTTATCGGCGGAAAAATGCTGATTGAAGGGTTAAAGTGCAGCGGCGGGGTATGCGAGGTGTCGAAAATTACCTTTTGGGGCTTAATTGTACAAGGGGTAGCAACTTCCATTGACGCGTTGTCTGTTGGGTTTACTATCGCTTCGTATTTATGGTGGGAAGCATTGGTGGCGGCGTTGGTGATTGCGGCGGTAACCTTTGCTATTTGTTACGCAGGCTTGATATTAGGCAAAAAGTTTGGTATGAAATTTGCGGATAAGGCAAGCGTGCTCGGCGGGGTTATTTTAATCGTTATCGGTATTGAAATTTTCCTGACGGGGATTTTATAAGGGATTTTTTGCAAAAGCATTGACAATAAAAGCTTTGTGATATATAATGACGGTATCATCACGTTTACGGGGGTAAAAAATGTCATTATTCGATTTGTTTTCGGGGAAAAGCTCTTCTTCGTCTGTGCCTAAAGTATGCAAAACTTGCGCTTTTTACGTAGAACATGGTTATGCAGACCATTATCTTTGTTTAAAAAATAATCGTCCAAGCTTTACAATGGATGAGGTGAAATACGATAAAATAGACCAGAAAACAACCTGCAGCGATTATTTTAAAAAATCGGGGTTATAACGTTACATAAAAATAAAAACGACGCGCAATGCGTCGTTTTTTTGTGCTATATTTTTATCATTAACCGCGTGGGTTGATACGCTCGAGAAAAATTCGATAGCCGTCCGCCATGGTAATGCGGGGTGGAAAATCGTGTTCGGAAAGGACGAGCTTGCCGTTTTGGTAGCCTACCCAACCGTTTTTGCCGTCTTTTTCGCCGAAATCATAATCGGCGCCAAACACGTCATAGCGGTTGGCAATCACCAGTCCGTTGGGGGAAATTTTCTCGCTTAAGGCGGCGGCGATATTCTCTTTTTCGTTGCTTGCCGCAGAACAAGCCGTGATAATCACAAGCCGTATTTTAGGGAAAGAAGGGAGCGTTTTTAACGTTCGCAAAGAGATGATAGAAGGACGGTTTTGGTCGGCGCGGTGGTCGAAAAATCCTTCTGACGAGCCGTGCGTGTGTATAATACAGTAGAGTGCGTCGCTTAAAGAAGCGATAAAGCCTTTTTTATCGATAGGGACGTGTACGTGGCTCTCTCCGCCGTACTGGATAACGTTTGCCAGGTTTTCGCCCATTGTCCGTGATGATTCTATCCACGCATAGTTTGCACAACTTAATACCGCTACTTTCGGCATAATTGTTCTCCTTATCAATTTAATAAAAATAAGTTTGGCAATAATTCAGCAATCGCTTGAAATATTCAAGGTGCAGGATAGGATTTTGTATCAGCGAATGGTCGGAATCCTTTAAATAAACGTAATCGTAGGGGATTGCGTATTGTGCGAGTTTTTCTGTTGCCGATTGTGCGTTGGCAGGGGGGACAACCGTATCTTTACCCCCTTGCATAAGCAGAGCGGGCGGGCTGTTTTCGCAAATATACGAAACAGGAGAAAGGGATGCAATCAGTTCGTCTGCGTCCCCTGAAAGAAGGGTCTGTTCGTCGACGTCCTTGCCCGTTAAGCGTTTGATTACCCGTTTGGACATATCTGCACCCCAAACGTTTGCAGAAAGGTCTGCGGGGCCTGCCATACTTGCCGTAAACGCGATAGGCAGGGGGGAGATGTCCGACCTTGAAAAAGCGTACAGCATTGCAAGGTGTGCGCCTGCGGAATAGCCTGCCGTTGCCGCTTTATCGATACGGATGCCGCGGCTGGCGGTAAATTCGCGTAAGGTTGTCAGCGCTGTGCTTATCTCGTCAAGAACGCTAAAAACGTGATAGGTATCGGCGGTTTCTTCGCTCCACAAGGTGTAATTGATTGTGGCGGCGATATAGCCGTGGCTGGCTAAAAATCGGCATCTTGCCTCTTCTTCTTTTTTATCTCCACCTGACCACGATCCGCCGTGGATAAACAGCACGCAACCGTTGTTTTCGCGTTGGCGGGCTCGGCTGGGAATAAAAATATCCATAACGTTTTCCGCCTTGTTTGCGTACTGCACGTTATAGTAAATTTCGTAGCCTGAGAAATATTTAATGCCGGAAAATGCGGTTAGCAAAAGTAAAATGACGGCTAAAAAGATAAAACAAATTTTAAGCGGTTTTCGTTTTTTCATAAGATTTAAAAGCTGGTTATATACCGAAAAGGAGAATACCCAAACCCCCTGATATGAGAATAAGCAAAATGGGGGAAAAGGCTTTCTTTTTCCATTTAAAATAAGCAAAAGAGAGAGCGGAAATAACTGCAAAGATGCAAAGCGGTTTCCAGTCGAACGTGAAAGAGCTTTCAATGGTTTTTACCTTGAAGGCTACGTTTAAAAACATGGTTAACGCCGTGGCTAAAATTATACCGACGATAGCAGGGCGAATCCCGCCGAGTGTTGCTTTTACGCCCGCGTATTTTAACAATTTTGTCAACAGTGTGGCGATTAAAAGAATGATGATAAAAGAGTGCAGAACAACGCCAAGCGTTGCAAACAGCGCGCCGAGCATTTTTCCGTTTTATAGCCGATATAGGTTGCGCAGTTGATAGCAATCGGGCCGGGCGTGGATTCAGCTATCGCTACCAAATCTAAAAACTCGTCCGAATTTATCCATTTTTTCTTGGTTACAAATTCATTTTCCAAAAGGCTTATCATGGCGTATCCACCGCCGAAGGTGAATAAACCGATTTTAAGCATGGATAAAAATAATAACCCTAAGGATTTTAATTTGTTCATTGCCGTTTCCCTTAAAAATTGTATTTTTGCAAGAGTGTGTTTGATAGAGCTTTAGTCTTCGTCGTCCCAAAATTTATCGGAAAGAAAGTCTAGAAATTTGATAAACTCGTACACGTCTTCGATTTGCGTGAAGGGGCGGGTAATGCTCCAATGGACGAACGAAAAGCCGTGTTCTTGACAAAGGGAAGTCCATTCTTCTTGCGTAACTTCGTCGAAAATTTCTTTAGTTTCTCCTAAATCCGTGATGATAACGCCGTTAGGCGAATTGTAAATACTTACGCAAAATCCGTTGCAACCATTGTATGTTAAGCCCGTTTTTATAATTTTATTATGAGGGCTTTCCCGTCTTGTTTCAAACTCCGCTTCGATAATTTGCAGGGCGGTTTCGTAGGTCATACGGGTACTCCTTTAAGTGTTCTTAAGGTATTATATCGTATTTTTATTAAAATTTCAAGTATTAACGGGAATTTTGCGTAAAATTAAGTGTTTTTGAAAGGGATTTTTTGTGCAAGCTATTGACAAACGGAGTAAGTTATATTACAATAATGCAACATTAGAGAAAATGTGAGAATATGCGCTTTCTAATGCAAAAAAGGAGATAGGTATGCAAAAAGTAAAAAAACAATACGGCATTTGGACGGGTATTGCTATGGTGGTCGGGATTGTAATCGGCTCGGGTGTCTTTTTAAAGGCGGGGGGAGTACTCTCTCTTTCCGGCGGGGATTTGAAAATTGCTATACTCGCTTGGTTTATCGGCGGGTTGATTATGGTGTGTTCGGGCTTTTGTTTTGCTGTTTTTGCAACGAGAGTTTCTAACTACAACGGCGTTGTTGATTACGTGGAAGTAGCGACGAATAAAAAGGTAGCGTATGGGCTGGCTTGGCTAATGACAACGTTTTATTATCCCATTATCGCTTCTATCGTAGCGTTGTTTGCAGGACAGTATTTCTTTAAGATGATTGGCGTAAACGTGGGACTGACGGATTGGCAAAACTTTATTTTTGCCTTTGTTGTGCTAGTGTTGTTTGTAGCGTTAAATTACGTTTCGCCTATGCTGTCGGCTAAGTTTCAAATATCCGCTACAGTGATTAAATTGATTCCGATAGGGATTATTGCCATCACGGGATTGTTTGCGTCTGTCTTTGTCGGCGCTGATATGGGTATTTTAAACGCCATTAACACGCCTGCGGAGAATTATGCCGTCAATTTCGGGGAAGCCATTAAAAAGACGGCGTTCGCCTACGAAGGCTGGGTGTGCGCTACGGCAATCAATGCGGAGCTGAAGGATTCTAAAAAAGATTTGCCCCGCGCGTTGACGTTTGGTACGATTGCGATTTTAGCGTTTTATATCATCTATTACGTTGCGCTTTCCGCTTGTTTGGGAAATGCAGGCACGATTGCGCAGGACGCAAATGCGCCGATTGCCGTTTTCGAGCTTTTGATGGGGAAAGTCGGCGGCATCCTGTTTGCGCTGTTTATTATGATTTCTTGCTTGGGGACTGTAAACGGCGTTGCAATCAGTTGTTGCCGCGGTATGTATACTATGTCTTGCCGCGGACAAGGGATTTGCCCTGAAAAATTCTCTAAGCTTGGAAAAAATCAAAGCGTTTCGCTGCTTTCCTGCTTGTATGGTTTTGCGTGTATGGTGCTTATGCTCGGTGTGTGGTATTTAGCTTTGCACGGGGTTGGAATTTTTAAATATTTAGGCAGTATGGACGAAATTATTTGCGCGCTTATTTACTGTGTTTATATCACAATGTACGTGTACATTATGAAGAATTTTACAGACTGCAATCCCTTTACGCGTTACGTAATGCCTACGGTGGCAATTATCGGTTCGGTATTTTTCGTGCTCTGCGGTACGGGGCTGTATCAGTTGATTTCGTCAGGCAGCGCGGATAGTTTACTTGCGTTTGGCGTATTTATGATCTTTTTTGCATTGTTGATGTTCCCGTGTTTGTTCTTCTATCGCGAGAAAGAGGGGATAAAGAAAAATGCGGAAGGCAGTGTCAGCAAAATTGGTAAATAATAAAACAAAAAGCACAGGTTTATTGCCTGTGCTTTTTTGCTAGGGAGCCTAACACACTCGCTCTCATTGTCAAGAGGCTTTCGACGGCATAAACCGCCGTGTTTTTATAAAACAACCTCTATTTCTTCGTTTTCACCAACTAAAATTAGCTTTATTTTTGTTCGTTCCTTGGCTAATGGTGGCAACTTTTTCCACAATTTCCTAAACTGCTCTATGTCGGGTAAAGCAATAAAGTATTCAAAATCTGGATTATCCATCCTTTGTAAAATTTCTCCTATAATAGCAAGGAAATAATTAACACGCATTGCTTGTCGAGAACCACAGCCCTTTACTTCAATCATACAAACCGGCGCCCCACTTTTTTCAGCTCTTATATCTACCCCGTGCTTATGTCCCCAAGCAACCTCTACTTTATAACCATCTTTTTCAAGTTTCTCGCTTAAAATTTTTTTTAATTCTTCTTCTTTGTAAAAGCAATTCATAATAACTCCTTTGAATAAAGAAAAAACCTAAAACTTACACCTTTTTGTGTTCGCTTTAGGCTTTTGCTGGTGACCCGTACGGGACTCTCGCCTTTAGCGGCGCGCCCCGCTCCGCCATTATCAATGGCGTCCTTTGCCGTTGACTTATTCGTTGATAGGGGTTTTGGCGGCAAAGCGTTTTGCTCCTGCAAAACGGCTCCTGCCCTCGAGCCCCGCACGATATTCGGTTGATACCAAAAAAGAGAACAGGAAAAATCCTGTTCTCTTTTTTGGTGACCCGTACGGGACTCGAACCCATGTTACCACCGTGAAAGGGTGGTGTCTTAACCGCTTGACCAACGGGCCATATTCAATTTACTTGGACAGTATAGCATTTTTTTTTATTCTTGTCAATTAAAAATCGTCGGCTTTTGTAAAATTTTGAAATTATTTTGTCATTTTTTTTAAAATGTATAAACGAAAAATGAATTCCCTTAAACTACTTGATTTTTTTGTTTTTATATGTTAACATATATGTATGGAACAAAAGCAAAAATTTTCTTATTATAGACATAACCTTGATTATAAGTACCCTCAGCGCAGCGACGAGCATATGATTACCGTCAAGCATTTGCGTGATACGCACTTTGACGAAAATTATCAATATCTCGAAAAAGGTTTTTGGCATAAAGTAAAGCGAGCAGCTTTAGTCGTTTCGTTGTATTTGGTCGGTTTCCACGCTGCAACTATTCGGCATGGTTTAAAAATTTACGGGCGCGAAAAGCTGAAAAAATATAAAGACATTCTCAAAGACGGGGCGATTACCGTAGCAAACCATGTTTTTATGTGGGATTATCTTTGTCTTTTAAAAGCTATTCGTCCGCGCTTGCAATACCATCCCGGTTGGGCGACAAACTTTGAAGGCCCTAACGGTCCATTGATTCGTTGGGTAGGGGGGATTCCTATCCCTGCGGGCAATATGCGTGCTATGGGCAAATTTCAAAGAGCAATTTGCGAAGTTTTGGAAAATGGGCATTGGCTGCATTTCTTTCCCGAAGGCTCTATGTGGTTTTATTATCCAGACGTTCGCCCGTTGAAAAAAGCGGTATTTAAGTATGCAGTGCGTTACAATAAACCCGTACTGCCTATTACCTTCTCTTTCCGTCCGAGAAAGGGGATATTTAAGTTATTTAGCAAAAATCCGTTTGTTGATTTGCATATCGGCGATCCTATTTTACCTGACACGTCCTTACCTCAAACAGAAGCGGTGGACAAATTACACGCCGAAGTGTATCACGTCATGCAAGTGATGTGCGGTATCAATCCGGGCGATCCTACCTATAATGTCGATCAAAATATTGATACTTATCAAAAAACAATGTAAAAGGAATGACAAAACCGAGGGTTTACCGAAAGTAAATTCCCGGTTTTTTTATTTGTACAAATTGTACAATTAAATATTTTTTTCGATTTTTCTGCTTAATTAAATTGACTTATTCGATTGAAGATGGTAAAATATCATAATGTAGTATAATGCAGTATTCTTTTTTTCTTTAAGATATAGCTATTTTTACTACAATATATATAAAGGACACATTATGGGCGAAAACTTTTTAAAATTTAAGCGGAAAGCCTTTACCGTGCGGTTGATAAAGTCGATTTTGCTTGGCATTTCAGCGGGAATGATTTTAGTTGGCGTATTCTTGTTGCTGGGTAATTTTGAAGCGGTTCAACTCGAATTAACGCATGTGATACTGATAGGTGTTGGCGGTATGTTGGCTGTTGGCGGTATCGGGTATTTGTTGTTGCACAGATCGGATAAGGCTTTGGCGCAACGATTGGATGCAGATTTTTCTTTAAACGAAAAAGTGCAAACAATGTTAGCGTACACGAAACACGAAGGTACAATATTCGATTTACAGCGTGAAGACGCAAACGCATCACTTGGTGAAATTCCAACAAAACGATTTAAGTTTAAAAGACTGTGGATTTACATACTTTGCTTGTTCGTAGGAGCGACGTCGCTTGCAGGCGGGTTGTTAGTGCATCCCGTTCCTGTAGAAGAACCGGAATTACCCGAAGAAGCTTTCGCGTTGACAGATATTCAATATGCGGCTATGTTGGAGTTGATTGCTTACGTTGAAAACTCGCAAATGCAATCTCCGTATAAAGAAAACGTAGCAACGTCTTTGCAAGAATTGTTGGCGTCGTTACAAGAAGCAACGCTTGCTTCTGAAAAAGACGCGGCGTTGGAAACGGCGGTAGATTATATCTATCAGCAAACGGATGATTCGTCGGCAGCTGTCGAATTGATGGATGCGCTTTGGAGAACGGAATCGGAAAGCTGTAAGCGTTTGGCGGAAGCGTTGAATTATTACGAATGGGTGACGATAGATTCGTCCAAGACGTTTAGTAACGAAATGGCTGATTTCCGTACAAGTTTGGTGCATGCGGATACGGTAACGACTAATCCTGACAAAGAAAAAATGGCAGCGGAAACGGGCGAGTTGCTTTTACAAATGGAAACGAATATCTCGGTTGCGTTAATGAGTTCGAAACTTGCAGAAACGGACGATTTATACGTACAGATAAATCGTTTGGCAACGGCGAATGAAACGTATGAGGATAATTCGCATATGTACGGATGTTCGGTGCTTGGAGAAAAAGCGACAACCATTGGGTATGACAAGACGCAAAAAGAGCTGGATACGACGTTTGCCGCATTAAACGGGGAAATCTACCGCGCGCTTGAGCAACACTTGGCGAATACGGGTACGGGCGAATATGCAATGACCAAATTAAGAGAATTGTTCTTCTGTGCTTTACCTAAGTTTGAACGTCCCAACTTCTACGTGGCAACGGAAGGGGACGACTTCGGTGATGACGAGGGAAGCGGCGGTGTCGGCGGCGGTATCGGCGGCGGGACGGTGTACGGAAGTGATGATTTGGTACTTGACCCTATTACGAATACGTACGTAGAATACGGTACGATTTTGGATAAATATTACGCGTTGATGTTTGGTAAAGTGGACGGCGGCGCGTATACGGAAGATGAAAAACAAGCAATGGAAAAATATTTCGCTATTTTATATGGCGGTTTCGAAGAAGAAGGAGAATAAATAATATGAGCAACGTAGAACAAAATGCAATTGAAATGGAACAAGTAAAGATGTTCAGCGAAAAAATCGTGAAAGTAAGAGCGGAACTCGCAAAGGACGTCGTAGGTCAAAGCGGTATTATCGATAACGTAATTATCGCAATTGTAGCAGGCGGTAACGTATTGCTTGAAGGTGTACCCGGCGTAGGTAAGACGAGACTTGTACGTTCGCTTGGTAAAGTACTTTCGTTACCCTTCTCGAGAATTCAGTTTACGCCCGACTTGATGCCTTCGGACGTAACGGGTGCGAATATTGTTGAAAAGGACGATAACGGTAAATTGATTACCAAATTCCGTCCCGGTCCTATTTTCGCAAACCTCGTTCTTGCCGACGAAATCAACCGTGCAACGCCTAAAACGCAATCGGCAATGCTCGAAGTAATGCAAGAACACAAAGTAACCGTAGCAAACCAAACGTATAAAATTGACGAGCCTTTCTTCGTGCTTGCAACCGAAAACCCTATCGAACAAGACGGTACGTATCCTTTGCCTGAAGCGCAAATGGACCGTTTCATGTTTAAGTTAATCGTAGGCTTCCCTTCGACGCAAGAGCTTGCAGATATCGTTAAGATGACGCAAATCACTATGGCAGAAACGGCAGAAGCGGTAATTAACGGCGAAGAAATTTTGGAAATGAGAGCGCTTGCTTCCAAAGTACCCGTAGTAGACGAAGTATTGTCGTATGCAGTAAACCTTGTATCGAACACGCATCCCGAATTGTCGGATAGCTGCGCTTCGACGAAGAAGTATGTAAAATACGGTGCTTCTCCCCGTGCTGCGCAAGGTCTTATTACGGCGGCAAAAGTACGCGCTTTGATGAGCGGACGTTACAACGTATCGTATGAAGATATCAACGCGCTTGCATGTCCTATTTTAAGACACAGAATTAAAATTAACTATGCGGCTATCAACGATAAACTCGGTGTAGATGACGTTATTGCAATGATTATTAAGGAGACCAAGAAGGTTCGCTAAATGGGAAAGATGGTAATTGAAGAGGCGTTCTTAGCAGAGCTTGAAGCTTTGCAGTCGTTACTCAAAAATAATGTAGCCGGTATGTTCGGCGGAAACCATCAATCGAAAAACTTTGGTTCTTCTTGCGAATTTGCCGATTACCGCGATTACGTGCCCGGAGACGATATTACAAAAATCGACTGGAACGTATACGCGCGATTCGACAAACTCTATCAGAAATTGTATCTGGACGAAAGACAGATGCATACAAGGATATACATAGACGCCAGTCGTTCCATGGAACATGGTACGCCGGAAAAAGCGCAACAAGCCATAAAAATGGCGGCGGCGTTTGCATATCTTTCTGTAAACGAGATGGATAAAGTTTCGATTTATGTGATTCGCGGAAATCAGATAGAAGAAGTTATCTCCGGCATTGTAGGGAAAGATTCCTACTTTAACTATATCAATAAGCTGAATGAAATCGAGTTCACAGGCGACGTTTCTATCAGCCAAGCAATTTTGTCTTCCTCTAAGATTGGGATGGGGGACGGGTATTCTATACTCATTTCCGATTTCTTGACAGACGAAGACTACGAACGCGCAATCGACCGATTTGCAGAACGCAAGAGAGATATTCTTTGTCTGCAAATTCTTTCGCGTGAAGAGCTCAACCCGCAAATGCGCGGTAAGATGCACTTATTCGACGCTGAAGACGTGCGCGAGTTCTTCCGTAAAAAGATAGATAAAGACCGTATTGACGCGTATAAAGCGGCTTTGAAATACGTTATCGAGCGTATTAAGAATTATTGCGAAGCACGAGGCGGACATTATATGTTTGTGCCTGCCGACGCAAAGCTTGGCGACGTATTCTTTGGTAATTTAATAGATATGGGGGTACTGAAATGAATCTTATGTATCCTTTGGGGTTGCTGGGCCTTATCGGTATCCCCGTTATTATCATTATCTATATATTACGTAATAAGTACAACGAACAAACGGTTACGTCTACGTATATTTGGAAACTGAGTGATAAGTTCTTAAAACGCAGAAATCCTTTAAGCGGTTTGACGGGGCTTATCGGTTTGATTTTACAATTGTTAACGGTAGCGTGTATTTCGTTTGCGATTGCACAACCCGTATTTGTATTACCCGGCGCGGCAAACAATTATTATTTTGTATTAGACGTTTCCGGTAGTATGAATATGATGAACGGCGAGCAAACTCGCTTTGAGTTGGCAAAAGACGAAATCACTAACGTTATCAAACAATCGAAAGACGGGAGTTCGTATACGCTTATTTGCGTTTCCAACGAATCGATTACAGAATTCGAAGGCGTTAAGAAAAAGAAGATGGCGCTTGAATTGCTTGAAGACGTTAAGGTTGGGTATACGACGGCGAAGCATTCCGACGTACTCGGCGTGGCGCAGCAAGCGTTTGACCGTGATACGTCGTCGCTTATCTATCTTGTAACGGATAAGACGTATGAAAATTCTGAAAACGTTGAAATTATTGAAGTTGGCGGCGAAGGACAAGAAAACTATGCTGTGTTTGACGCAACGTATTCCCACTCGGGCGGGAAGCTTTCCGTATCGGGAAACGTTATTTCGTACGCAAGCGCGGGTAGTATAGAAGTTCAGTTACTCGTAGACGGTAAAGAAATTTCTAAAAAATCGGTGAATGTAAATGCCGGCGAATTGACGCCGATTGCCTTTACGCACACGACGTCTAAATTTAGCTCGTTTGAATTAAAAACGACCAAAACAGACGCTTATCCTTTGGATGATAAGGTAATTACGTATAATTTGAAGAGCGATAAGACGTATAGCACGTTGATTGTCAGTGAAACGGGTTTCTTCTTAGAAGCGGTTATCGACGCATTGTTAGACTCTGAGGTGAAGACGGTAACTCCTCATGAATACGAAACGGTAACAGACAAATACGGCTTGTATATCTTCGACTCGTACGAGCCTAAGGTGTTGCCTGACGGCGCGGTATGGTTAATCAACGCAGATGAAAGTATTGAAAACTCGGGCTTTGGCGTTCGCGGTAAGGTAGACCTTGGCGTAGCGTCTATTATTGAAAAATCTAAATCGACGTCTACGGTTATCCGTAAGTTGC
Organism: Candidatus Scatosoma sp.; assembly: GCA_045660265.1. Taxonomy (GTDB): domain Bacteria; phylum Bacillota; class Clostridia; order Christensenellales; family Borkfalkiaceae; genus Scatosoma. Next base: position 102,399 of record JAZRDM010000069.1, read on the forward strand.
TTAACAGTGTTGACGGAAGCGGTATCAATATTTCCAAATACGTAAAATACAGCGGTATGTATCTTAACTTCTACACATTGTTTAGCTACGATTCGAACCCGCTTATCTTTGCGGGGGCAAACGCGCTTGGCAACCGTCAAGTTGTATTTGGTTTTGACTTACACGAATCTGACTTTGCATTGTCTACCGACTTTGTTATGTTGGCGCGCAACTTGTTAGAATACTCTTTCCCCAACGTTATCGACGGAACGAGCTACGTTGTTGGCGAAGAGGCGATTATCAATATTTTAGCAAACGTTGAACACGTGAAAGCAATGACGCCGTCCGGCAGAGAATTGTTTGTAGATTCGGAAGGCGCAACGGCAACGATTTTATTAGAAGAAGTAGGTACGTACGTTATTAAAATGACGATTGCCGGCACAGAAAGCAGTTATAACGTTTACGTAGGCGCAAATCCCAACGAAAGTAAACCGCTTGTAAAAGAAGAAGAGTTCTTGGTAGCGGGTGAAAAAGGGAATGAAAAGATAGACGGTGAATTTAACGCAACCACGTTGTTATTCATTTGTTTAGCGGTGTTATTTATTGCGGATTGGGGGGTATATTGCTATGAAAGATATCAGCTTCGATAATCCGTGGTTACTACTTGTTGCGATTCCTGCGTTTATCCTTATTCTTGTTCCGTTTTTCGTTATCGGGAACAAAGATAACAAAAGCTTATCGTGGAAAATTTCTATCGGTTTGCATTTTGTAATTGTCGTATTGGTAACTCTGGCAATTGCAGGGTTAAAGGCAACGAGCGTTCTTACCAAAACTACTGTATACGTAGTGGCGGACGTTTCTTATTCGTCAGAGAGAAATTTTGACGAAATTGACGGTTACGTTCAAGAAATTAAAGAAAATCTTCCCGTAAACTCCAGCATGGGTGTTGTATGCTTCGGTAGAGACGTTATTTTGCTGACGCCCGCGGGCAGAACGGTGAAAAGTGTAGCGGAAGCGAAGGTGGACGAGACGGCAACGGATATCGTCGGCGCGCTCAATTACACGGAAACGTTGTTTAAAGACGACGAAATTAAGCGTATCGTATTGATTACGGATGGTAACGATACGGTAACGACCAGCGTAGGCGCTATTGCGTCGACGGTGAACCGTCTTACCGAAAACGGTATTAAAATTGATACTATCTTCTTGGATAACAATATACAAGAAGGGGAAGACGAGGTGCAAATCAACGGCGTAGAGTATACGGGTTCGACTTATCTCGGCCACGCAACGCACGTAGACATTCTTGTGCAATCGTCTAGCGAAAACAACGTTATGGTCGAGCTCTATATGCGTGAAAAAGCGACGGACGACCAAGCGGAAGCGGAATTTGATAAAATCGATTATACCGTTTTAACGCTTAACGAAGGAATAAACACGGTGAAGATGGATTTGCTTTCCACGACGTCTGGTACGTTTGAGTACATGGTGAAAGTGGTGGCGGATAAGGATATTTCCGAGCATAATAACAGCTGGACCTTTACGCAAGAAATCGTTGGCAGAACGAAAATCTTGTTGATTACAGGCGACCAAAAAGACGAAAGCCTTATAGAGCTGATGTATGGAAGCGAGGCGGAAATCGACAGCTATATCGTTAAAGATAGTGGCGCAAACGGACAAGGTACGGTTGTACCCTTTATGTTGGAAGAAATTATCGAATATGACGAAATTGTTGTATCCAACGTAGATATTAGAGATATCAGACACGTCAATGCCTTTATCGACTCGCTTGATATGGCAATTTCGCAATACGGCAAGAGCTTAATTACCTTTGGCGATTTGCGTTTGCAGACGGATGCAGAGGATATGACTTTTGCGAAATTTAAAGAATTGTTGCCCGTTACCTATGGTAACAGCAACCGTGAAGGCCGTTTGTATACGATTGTTTTAGACGTTTCGCATAGTATGTTCTATTCGAGTAAATTCACGACGGCGAAGCAATCGGCAATTCGTTTGCTCTCTATCCTTGGGGACGACGACTATGTTTGTTTGGTTACGTTCTCTGGAGAAGTAAACGTAAAAACGCCCAGAAAGGCATCTGTTTGCCGTGAAGAATTGATTGAATACATCAACGGTCTTTCGACGGAACACGGTACGGATATCGGTTGGGGCTTGGAAGAAGCCTTAAAGAAGGTAAAAGAGCTGAAGTTGGAAGAAAACCAAATTATGCTCATTTCGGACGGTTTTAGTTTTGAAAGCACTAAAGATGCCGTACAAATCGCAACGGAATTGTATCAATACGGCGCGACCATTTCGGCAATCTGGACGGTGGGCGCAGGCGAATCGGGCGGCGACGCTATTTTGAAACAAATTGTTAAGCCTTACTCGGAAGCCACGGGCGGTAGATATTATAAAATTACCAAGCCTGAAGACGTAGAAGGTATCATATTCGGCTCGGTTGCAGACCATATCGGTAAAGTTATCGTTACGGAGAATGCTAAAGTAAATATTGTTCGATATAACGAAGGTATTGTTAAAGGGTTTGGCGCGGATGGAATTCAAATTCCCATGGTTTCGGGGTATATTATTTCCATTGAAAAGTACGACGCAATCGTACCTTTAACGGTTACCCATCAAAGATCGAATGGTTATACTGAAAGTATGCCGTTATATGCATATCGTTCGCACGGTAATGGACGCGTATCCAGTTTTACTAGTAATCTTTCGAGTAATTGGACGGGGAACTGGACGACAGAGGTGAAAAAGCTCTTTGTTAACAATATGTTCTTAAGCAATACCCCTAAAGAAAGACATGACGCACCGTTTACCGTTAATATCGAGCGTACGGATCAAGACGCATATATCGAAATTGTACCTAGTATCTTAAATCCCGACGCAGAGACGACGTTGAAAATTACGTTGCCGGACGGCAGAAAGATAACGAGAGCTCTTTCTTTCGATTCGCAAAAATATTTCTACACGTTAGAAACGATAGGCGAAGGTGTATATACTATCGATATTACTTATAAATATGACGATAAAACGTTTAAAGTAAGCGAAAGTTTCAACATTGCATACCTTGCGGAATATAATGAATTTGTCGGCTGTGATACGTCGAAGATTTATGAGTTTATGCGCGGTAAGGGTACGATAAACGAAGGAAGTATTCCCGACCTTGAAAATGATAAGAAAGAAGTATCGACTTATCAAGAAAGCTACGAAATTCCTTTGTTGATTGCAGCGATTGTTGTATTTGTTGTAGATATTTTGATAAGAAAGCTTGCTTTAGGCAAGAAAAAGGGCGTTGCAAAAGCGCAAAAAAAGTAAAGGAGAAGACGCATGAAAGCTTTTAAAAAGATAATCGCATTTATTTCTGCTGCTATAATGCTGTTCTCCATGGTTGCTTGTAACGGGGAATACAATTTTGCTATTGGCGGAGGCGTAATCGGCGGGGGAAACAGTGGCGGCGGATATAATCAGCCGGAAATGGACGACGACCCCACCAACGACTTTACCGTAACCTTGCATGCAAATGGGCAACCGTACTCGCCTAGAATGGAAATGTACGCGCGCTGGAGCGACGGTTTCAGCGTGCATACCGCGCCCATTGATAAAAACGGCGTGGCAAGAATCGACGGCTTGGACGGCGACTACCGCGTTACCTTATCGGCGGTACCTAACGAATACACGTACGACCCTAATACGCATATTGCTACAAACGATAACCGTAATATTATCTTAGATTTGTATACGTTAAATCGTCTTTCTGGAGGCGGTACGGGTATGTACGATTGCTATCAATTTAGCAAAACGGGTGTATACAGCGCGGTGATTAACAGCCCTGACGACGCAATTTTCTTCCAATACGCGCCTGACGGAAGCGGTACGTACAGTATCGAAAGCTGGGCGGATACGACGGCAGATAACATCAATCCGTATATCGACGTATATATCGGTTCTATTGCGTGGAAGCAGTATATTTATACGACGGACGACGGCGGTACAATGGGTAGCTATACCATAAACTTTGTACACGTTGTTCAAATCGCAAAAGAAAATATCAGCTCGGGCGGGCAAGCGGTGTATACGTTTGCAATCAAAGCGGATTCTAAAAATAATAAATATCCCGTTACCATCACCTTTGCGGTAAAACGCGACGGGGAATTCGAGTTAGGTGGCGTGGATAATATTTCGGGTAATGAAATGGTTATTCCCGTATTCGATTTCAGCAACTATAACGTAGAAGACCACAATTATGACAGCAGTCAATATAAAGTGGTTTATCCCGAATATTTATATAATGGAAATATTAAGGTATTTGACGAAAGCCGTTTTAAAGTTTGGGAAACAAGCAAGGGTGGCGACGGACTTTATCACGTATACGACAAAACCGCATATCCTGATACGGACGGTTACGGCCCGATTTTATATGCAAACATCACGTCGGCTAATCGTTTCTTGGATAAGTCGTTTACAAGAATCGAATACAACGCCAACAACGAAAATATTAACTCTGCGCTTCGTATCGGCAATAGAAATTATAAGCACTTTATCGAAGGGTACACTTTCTTATCGACGTTTGGCAATATCAACGGCGGGGCGTACTATTGTAACACCACTTGTGCGTGTCATGACGCAAACGTAAAGGTAACCGATTGGGCGTGCGTGCAAGGCTGTACGAAATGTGATGCGGATTGCAGAAAAATACCAGCAGAGCTTGTAGGGCACGAGGGTTATCGAGCATACGTAAACGACGCAGGGAAGGTTGCTGTAACGCCTGAGTTAAAAGAATTTTTACAAGGCTATGCGAGCAAAGAAAACTTCTTCTGGGACGGACAGGGGAGTTTGGAAAAACGAGGATATCAAGCCGTTGGCGAATCGGGTTGGTTATTTGGTTGCTCGTATTACGAGAAAATTTGATAATTTTCACGGGATTTTCAAAAAAATATCATAATTTTACTGTATTGTGAAAAAAAGTAGTGTAAAACAATTGATTTTTCTAATTTTATGGTGTATAATTATTGATATAATCGATAATTTTTTAAAAAACAGGCGATACAAGAGCATAGAGCCTGCATTTCAGCTTTTGTAAAGTTTGTAAAAAATAGTCGAACATCAAAAAAAAAGAGAGTAAGAGAAAAAAATTTAGGAGGCTTTTGATATGAATAAAAGAGTCAAATCTCTTATCATGTGTCTTGCTTCTGTCGTCGGCGTAGGCGCTATGGCAACGGCATGTGGGCAAATTGAAGACACGCACGTACATACGTACAGCGACGCATGGACGAAAGATGCTAGCGGTCACTGGAACGAAGCTACTTGCGAATGCGAAGACGTAGAAGCTGTTAAGAAGGCTCACGTTGACGCGAACAACGACGGTGCTTGTGATATTTGTACCTATACGGATCACACCCACACGTATTCGGAAGACTGGACTGTTGACTGCACTAACCACTGGCATGCAGCTGACTGCGGTCATATCGTAGCAGGTGATGCAGTTGAAGCTCACGTTGACGAAAACGAAGACGGTGAATGTGACGTATGTAAGTACGTAATCGAAGACATTCACCAACACTATTTCGCTAGCGAATTGTCTTCTGACGAAGAATATCACTGGTATGCAGCTCTTTGCGAACACAAAGATCAAGTTTCTGGAAAAGCAGCGCACAATCTCAACAATGCAGGCGATTGTACTGACTGCGGTAAGCACGTAGTTGACGTTGACGTAACCAACCTTCAAGCAGTTCTTGATGCAGCGGTTGCAAACAACTATAAAGTTGCTTACGGTGACGTAGTTGCTAAAACGGAAGTGTGGGATGGCGTAGGCAAAGAAACGCTTATGAACGGTGCAACGGACCGAGTACACTTTGCGCTTGGTAACGGCGAATCTTACCTCCAATTCACGCATTTCGATATGAATGGTGAATTCAGCGATCAAAAAGAACAATGGTTTGAACGCCTTGAAGACGAATCGATCTTCGGTGCAGAATTGACCTATGGTCAATATGAACTTGCTCCTATCGCAGGCGAAGAACAATTCTTAAACGGTTATAACTATCTCCCCGGTAGCGTTATTGCTAGCGCATCGGATGATACCAGCACGCTTGCAAACATGCTTACTGCGCTTTATAATCAAATGAAAGCTGGCGTAAACGTAAGCAATGCAACGGAAAATTACGACGCAGAAACGGGCAAATATACGTTCTCTTATACGTACTATTCCGAAAACTCCGTTATGGTAGGCGGCAAATTCTTTAATCTTGAAGTTGAACTTTACAACGTAGACGTAGCGTTCACCATCAATGATGAAATGATCATTGACAAGGCAGACTTCTCGGTTGAAGTATATCGTGATTACGAAAACGATAGCGACCTTGATTACGAATACGAAGTTGTAAATGAAGTAGGTACGGTTACGGGCGAAATTACGTTGAAAAACACGGCTAACCCTTCGTACTATATCTATAACGTAGCGCAATCGGCAGGCGACAGAACATTCACGACGCCTTATCCTAGATATTCGTTGATTCCTACGAGCTTTAACTTCTATTACGTAACGGATCATGAATTCCCTGAAGCATATCAATGGGTTGTCCATGAAGAAGAAATTGTAGAAGATACGCTTACCATTCAAGAAGGTACGTATGCATACTTCCGTATCGGTGATATTTTACCTGTTACGGCAAGCTCTAAGTTTATCAACACGGAAGACTTTACGTTTACTTTCGTAAACAACGATCCTACCTCTGATGCTAAGGCATGGTATATGACTCCCGGTAGCGTTGACGCAACGGTTAACGGCTACAGCGCATACATTGGCTGTTTGAAGTTGAAGCTTCGCGATCCCGGTTCTTACACGGTAACCATCGGCTTCGGTAACTTGACCAAGGAAATTACGTTGGTTATTACGGGCGAACCTGAACCCGAACTTGGCGAAGACAGTGCAACGCTTGTTAACGTTGCAACGACGGATACATATGCTTGGGACGTAGACTTGTATTCTTACACGGCTGCTGAAGAAGGTACGTACACGTTCAACCTTCCTGCAGGTCTTGGTTTCCAAAAGAAAGGTTCTAACAATCCTCAAGTAGACTTCTATGACAATACGAACGGTGCAACTGTTGAAGTTCCTTTGGAAGCTGGTCAAACGTTAGAATTCTACGTAGCAGCAATTTCGAAAGCTACGTGGGCTATTACGGTTGATTTCGTAGCTGGCGAAGTTGAAGGCGAAGTTGGCGGCGGTGATGACGTAGGCGGCGACGATACGACGAATGCATTTGGCGATATCGTTGGTACTTACTATTCGGGTAGCAACGTGCTTGTTATCAACGAAGACGGTACGATGACTTGGACTTGCGATGGTGTAACGTATAACTACACGTATACCATTGAAGGCAACACCATTTCTTACTCGTTGAATGGTAATGCTCCTTATACCAGCGATGGTATGATGGCACAATATTTCGGTTACATTAAGTTCGGCGCAGATGGTAAGCCTGAATCCTTTGTACATAGTGCGGCTACGTACGTGCTTTCCACTGAAAATAATGCAGGTGGTGGTGATGAAGGCGGCGACGACGTTGGCGGCGGTGAAGTTGTTACTCCCGAAGCTATCGAACTTGAAATGGGTGTAAACACCATCACGGTTACGGATGCTGACTTGGAAGAAGGCGCTATTAACGCAACGTTGGAAGTTGTTGAAGCTGGTACTTATACGTTTGCAAGCAACAATTTGTTGGCTCGTATTTATGACGCGGACGACAACATGATTGGTAATGGTTCGGCTTACCTCGAAGCTGGTAGCTATAAAGTTGCCATCATTACGGCTTACCTCAGTGCAGCAGGCGAATATGATCTTACGGTAGAATACACCGCTCCTGAAGGCGGCGATGATATCGGCGGTGGCGACGTTGAAGTAGATCCCGATGAACCTGCTGGTTGGTTGTATGCTGGCGAAGACAACGAAGTTGAAATTACGGATGAAATGCTTGAAGCTGGTTACGTAATTTATGCGTTTATGCCTTGGGAGAACGGTGATTATATGTTCACCAGCGGTTCGCTTTTGGCAACCTTGATGGATGCAGAAGGTAATGATATTACCCCTGTTTCCTATGGTGTATATTCTCTTGAAGCTTGGAATACCTACTACGTGAAAATGAGCACGAATTGGGTAAGTGAAGCAGGTATGTATGATATGTACATTGAATATCAAGCACCTGCAGGTCATTATGAAAATCCCATTTACCTTGTATTAGATACTGAATACACGGTTAACTACAAAGGCGATTATAACTTTACCAACTACGTTTATTATGCAAGTGAAAACGGTACGTTGACGATTACTTCGACGAATGCTAATGCAATCATTGGCCTTGCAATGAAGGGTGCTGATGAAGTTCAAAGTATCGACGGTGTTGTTTCTCTTGACGTAATTGCTGGTTGCGAATATCGCATTAGCGTAGGTGGGGAAGATGTAGCAGCTGACATTGTATTCACGGCGGCATTTGTTGCAGGTGAAGTTACGCTTGACGGTTCTTCTAACCTTCCTTTCGCTCTTCAAGTAGGTGCAAATACGGCTACCTATGCTGATTGGGCAACTGTAAACTATCTCTACACGGCTACGGAAGATGGCGTTTTGACGTTGACGGCTGGTGAAAACACGAATATGTGGGTTAAAGCACCCGAATATCTCGAACCTGATGACGGCGTTATCACGATTGAAGTTTATGCTGGCGATAGCGTTGTAGTATGCGCTGAAACGGCTGACTGGTCGGAAGGTGAAGTTTCTGTTACGGTAGCTTTGAAAGCAGCTCCTTCGGCAAGCATGGTTGAACTTGTAGCTGATGGCACTGCTAACGCACTTGAAATTGCTGATAATACCTATCTTACGGCTGACGTTTATGGCCTTTCCGGCGATTACGTTGTAACGTGGGATAACGAAAACCTTGTTGTTTACGTTGACGGTGTTGAAATTGAAAACGGCGGCACGTTCAATTCTATGATGCCTTACTGGGGCGTATACTTCATGATTTATGCAGATGGTTATGTAGCTGCAACGGCAAACCTTACCATCACGGCTGTAGTTGTTCCCGCAACGGAATTCGCTTTGGGCGATAACACGGTTGCGTCGAATGGCAACAGCGGCGTAAATGCTGAATTTACGGCAGTTGAAGCTGGCGATTACGCTATCACTGGTGGTACGAATGCAGTTATCAACTACCAAGGTATGTACTATATGGCTGGTCAATCTATCACGGTTTCTCTTGAAGCTGGCGCTAAGGCAGAATTCACGGTATACACGGAAGACTACACTGAAAGCGACGTTGTTGTAACGATTGCAAAAGCTGAAAGCGAAGACGAAGGTACGGAACTTGCTGGTAGCGGTACGAGCGCAGACCCTTATGTGATTGCTGAACTTCCTTATACCATTACGGAAGAAGGCGCACATGACTACTATGTAGTGTACACGGCAACTGAAGCTGGTACTCTTAAAATTTCGTATGTAAATGGTGCCTATGTATCTGATCTTCCTGAAGGTTGGGTTAAGGATGCAGCAAACCTTTGCTATACGGTTCCCGTAACGGCTGGTCAAGCGGTAAAAATGAACCTTTGGTCGACGAGATCTGCAGGTACGTTTGTTTACGCATTTGAATTTGTTGCAAATGCTGATGATGGCGGTGAAACCCCTGATGATGGTGGCGAAACTCCTGACGTTGGTGGCGACGATAACCAAGGCGGCGAAAACCCTGTATTGCAAGGTAGCGGTACGATGGGTGACCGTTGGGTTTTAGTAACGCTTCCTTATCAAGTTACCTTTGAATCCACGCACGATGTATACTATACCTATACGGCTACTGAAGATTGCACACTTAAATTTACTTGCCCTGCAGGTTGTTTGATTAGTGAACTTGGTGCATCGAAAGATGAGGAAGGAAATTATAACGTATCCGTTACTGCTGGTCAAACGATTAAGTTTAACCCTTGGTCGAATGGCGGCACGGCTCCTTATACCTATACCATTTCTGCTTTAGTTGTTGAAGAACCTGACGATAACGAAGGCGAAGGTGAAGGTGAAGGTACGGATACCCCTGTTGCAGGCGAATCAGTTGTATACCTTTCTGAAACGCATGCGAGCGGTAGAAAATTGCAAGTAACCATCAATGCAGCAGCTGGTACAATCTCTGTTATTCGTTCTACTCTTTCGGGCGTTCTCGATACAGCATTTGGTGCTACTGAAGCTACTGGTACCTATTCGTATGATGGTTCTACGGTAACGTGTGCTATTTCTAGCTGTACGATTACGTGGAATGCAGACGGTACTCCTGCTTCGATTACGTGGGGTAGTGCTACGTTTACGAATTTTGCAGTTCAAGCATAAGCTATAAACGTTGATAAAACGTTAACTAAACTAAATTCACCGCGGAGTTTACGCTCCGCGGTGTTTTTCTCTTATTTTAAAAAAGATTTGCTTAAAATACTTGCAAAATGACAGGCGATATGATAAAATAAATAAAAAGCAAAAAGGATGAAGAAATATGAAAAAATTATTGATGCTTTTATTCTCTCTTACCATGGTTTTTGCAACGGCAACCGTTGCTTCCGCATGCGACGAAGAAGAAACGGAAACGCCTTGCACGGAGCACGTTGACGAAGATAGCGACGGGTATTGCGACGTTTGCGACGAAGAGTATGAAGTTGTTATTAAAGAAGTAAACGTTACGTTTACTGTAAAAGATTTGCAAGAAAACACGCTTTCTGGTATTACTGTATTCTTTAAAACGGGTACGGAACAAGCAATTAGCGCAGTCAGCGGTGCGGATGGGAAAGTTTCCGTTACGTTAAAAACTCTTGCTTATAGCGTTAGCTACGATTATTCAAGTTTAGGCGAAGGTATTTACTATTTGCCTGAAACGACGAGTGTTACCATTGCTGACAACACGACGGCGCTTGATTTATATTTAAATAACAGAACGCCGAACGGTTCGTTAGACAGACCGTTTACGTTAGATTTTGGCGAAAATACGATTACTATTCCTGCAAATACGTCCTATTATTATATTGTTTATCGTTCCTTGAACTATTACGTAGTGGTAAACGGTGAAAATATAAAAGTTACGTATAGTTCGACTGATTACACGCCCGATTCTCAAGGAAATATTGCGATTCAGCTGTTAGGTACGAGTACGAACTCCGCGGATACTATTTTATTTAGTAACACGTCGGATAGCGAACAAATGTATACAATCAATATTTCGTCTGCTCCCGGTTCACAAAGCAATCCTTATCAGCTTACGTTAGACCAAGATATTACGACGAAAGCATTAGAAAGCAACACGAGTGTTTACTACTCGTTCACGGCAACGGAAAACGGTTCGCTTACCATCACGTTGAAGAGCCAAGATTCGTATATCACGGTATCGAATACGGTTTCGGGTGAAAACAAGAACACGGAAGAGAATAATACCGTAGTTATTGACGTGAAAGAAGGACAAACCGTGCGTGTTGACTGTTCGGTAAAAACGATGGGAGGACAAACGGCGAGCGTTGTCTTCAGTGCGGCATTTACGGCTGATACAAACGAATAATAAATAACATAAAAATAAAAGCACGGGCAAGTTCCCGTGCTTTTTTGTTTTTGTTTCGGCGATTAAATAAATCCCGTCAAGACTTTTACTTGACGGGATAATATCAATTATTTTATAAAAATGTTATTGGTTAAAAAATCAATGTCGTAGTACGACCAGTTGCCTGTTTTAGAATCGAAAGTCGCCGTGTTAATATTTTGATAGAATTTGGTGGTTTTTTCGCATTCAGGGCAGTCGCATTCAAAAAGTACGTTGCTGGTTATTTTGGAAGAGGAGGATGTTTTGCTAACTTCTTTCCAAGAAATATCTTCGTCATAATCGAATTTAGCAGAGCAGTAAGGGCAGAAAGAACGCATAATTTGTTTTTTGCGATTTTTGCTGTATGAGAAATAAACAATGGGTCCGATAACTAAATCGGCAATAAAAAGCACGCCAAGAGTTCCGCCAATGTTCTCATCATCACCGAACGCTATACCTATGAAGAGTGAGGCTAGTGCAATCATGATGAAAACGATCAGGATTTTTAATTTTGTTTGTTTAAGTTGTTTAAGAAGTATATCTTTCGTATTATTGTCGTTCATAAGAACCTCCAAAATAAATATTGTAACTCTATTATACGGAACAAAATGTTCCAAGTCAAGTATTTTGGAACATTTTGTTCTAAAATAATTATATGAAAAATAAATTTGCAGAACAACTAATGTCATTAAGAATAGAAAATAATCTTTCGCGCGCACAGCTTTCAGAAAAATTAAACGTTTCCGTACGTCTTATTTCCTACTGGGAGAATGGGCAACGGGAATGCGATTTTGATACGCTGGTGAAAATTGCAGAATTATTTTCGGTTACTCTTGATTATTTGCTGGGTAGAACGGATTATTAAACGCGGGGATAATAAAATTCTCATGGTAAAAGAAAAGCCTATTTAACAAAATAAAAGCACGGGCAAGTTCCCGTGCTTTTTTTCATAGTTTTAAATTTCTTCTATAATCAAACAGCCGTCAGTTTCCGAGTTTTCCTTTTGTTTTATCGTTGAGTGCTTCTATATACACTTGGTTAGTGTACGTTTATCAATTTTCCTTTTGCCTTTCTTGAAAGTTCTGCGGCGATTCCTATAAAGTGGCTTTCAGCCGAACGTTCTAACGAGGTTTCTTCTGTGTTTTTCCCCGTTAAAATATCATATAAGGAATTTATTAAACCATAATCGCCGCCACCGTGCAAAAGACCATCCTGTTGTAAAAGCTCGCTTATTTTAAGCTCTTTTTCCTCTTCGCCGAATACGCCAATACGGATAAAATCTCTTACTTCGTCCAAGACGATTTGCCCTTTTGAGCCGAAAAACTCCATTCTTCTTCCGCAATGTCTTGTAAACGCCGTCATTGTCAAAGTTGCTTTTACGCCGTTTTCAAAACACATTTGCGTCAATTGATGGTCGACAACGTTGTTGTCGCAGGCGTAAACGCATTGTCCGTAAATAGTGTTTTCCAAAGCCGCGCGCATCTTTTCTTCCGTGATGGGAGGCTGGCAGGGGACGTTATATGGATAAGCGTCCGTTCTATCTCTTAACCAGTTATCTAAATATTGCGTTTTTGCACTATACGGGCAGGTGTTTTGATACTTGCAATCCAAGCATCTTTCTGCTGCGCCGCTCGGCATATTTTCTCTCGTGAAATGGGTTAAATCTCCGATAGAGGAAACGCTTTCACACTTAGAGTTTGCGTAAAACTGAATTAAATCTAAATCGTGGCTGCATTTTGCTAAAATCATGGGCGTAGAATTTTCTGCTTTACGCCAGTAGCCGCGCACATACGCTTGCGCTTGGTGAAAGTATCCCACTTGCTCGATTGCGTTAATGGAAATAAGACGGCCGATCGTACCTTCTTTTATAAGCTGTGCAGCCTTTACGAAAGCAGGTGCATAGCGAAGTACGTGGCAAACAAAAGCCTTACAGCCCGTTTGTTTTTGCAAGGCAAGCAGTTCTTCCATTTCCTTCTTATTGTCCGTGATGGGTTTTTCTAATAATATATCGTAGCCAAGGTTAAACGCTTTGGTTGCGTGACGGATATGGTCTTTATCCTGCGTGGCAATTACTAAAACGTCTGCGCGCTTTTTGGAGAAGAAATCGTCTTCGTCAAGAAACAGCTGATCGCTATGTACTTGAAATTTTTCCGAAAAATAGGTAAGCCGTTCTTGCTTGCAGTCGCAAAGTGCAACTATTTCAAATCTTTCAGGTAATTGCGCGAGCAACGATCCGTAAGCGTAACCGCCTCGTCCGCCTACGCCAATGATGGCGACCGTAAATTTTTTATCCGACATTATTTTATCCCCTTTGATTTGCATCTCTGCATTTTTGTCTAAAAAACGAAACAACCCAAACCGGTTCCTCTAATAGAGGTATTCGATTTAGGTTGTTGCTGGTGACCCGTACGGGACTCGAACCCATGTTACCACCGTGAAAGGGTGGTGTCTTAACCGCTTGACCAACGGGCCATATAT